>VBMV01000080.1 GCA_005878835.1 Gammaproteobacteria bacterium
CGCGCGGCCGATGCAAAGCTCACGATCTGCTCCGGACTCTTCACCCCGGGGCGCACCTCGACACCGCTCGACACGTCGACCCCGAAGGGCTGCACGGCGCCGATGGCGGCGGCCACGTTGCCGCTGTTGAGACCACCCGCGAGCACCAGCTGCGTGCAACGCGCGAGACGGCGGGCGGCGGCCCAGTCGCCCGCCACGCCGGTGCCGCTCACGGGCCCTTCAAAGAGGATCCGGCCCGGCAGGGTTGCGGGCGCATCATCCCCATCACGCACCACCGGCAGCAGACCCAGGCCGGCCGGCAGTTGCAGCCGCGCGAGATCGGACAGGTCCGTCTGCAACAGGTCCGGGCTGAACACCTTCAGGATCTCATCCACCGCGGCCTGGGCCGGATGCCGGGTCACCGCCACGCAGCGCACCCGCCCGCGCGCGGCCTGCGCCAGGCGCGCGGCACGCTGCGGCGTCAGCCGCCGCGACGACTCGGCGAACACGAATCCGATGGCATCCACGCCCGCCTCGAGCGCCGCGCTCACCGCCTCGGGAGTGGTCATGCCGCAGATCTTGACCTTGGCCGCCGCTCGTCCCGCCGCCAGCACCGCCGCGGCGAGCCCCTGCGGATCCTCGGCCTGCATCAGCGCGCCGCCGACGAGCGCCAGCTGGTAGCCGGCCGCAACGAGCTGCCGCGCATCCGCAGCCGTCGCCACGCCGCTTTCCGCGACCCGTGGCGTGCCCGTGGGCAGGAGCGGCGCGAGCTCGAGCAGCCGCTGCGGCAGCACCTGCATCGTCGCGAGGTCGCGGCAATTCACGCCCGCGAGCAACCGGTTCGCGCCCGCGTGCGCCTCGATCAGCTCGCACACGAGCTCGAGGTCGCGCGCGTCGAAGGCTTCCAGCAGCACGAACAGTCCGAGCGCACGGGCGCAGGCGAGCAGCGCATCGATCGCGCTGCGCGACAACATGCGCACGATCACCAGTACCCCGCCCGCGCCCGCGGCGCGCGCCTCCAGCACCTGGTAGGGATCCACCAGAAAGTCCTTGCGCATGGCGGGAACCGCGTGCGGCGCCAGCGCCCGCGCGGCGCTCGCCAGATGCTCGAGTGAGCCATCGAAGCGGCTCGGCTCGGTGAGTACCGAGATCGCGGCCGCCCCGGCGCGCGCGTACGCCGTGACGCGTGCCGCCACGTCCTCGGCCCGCGGACCCAGCCGCCCCGAGCCCGGCGAGCGCAGTTTCACTTCCGCGATGAGATCGAAGCCGGAACGGTCGAGGCGCAAGGGTGGCGGCGCGGGGCTCTCCCGGGCCGCGGCCTCGAGCGCGCTTTCCGAGCGGGTCTGCTTCGCCGCCCGCACCCGCTCGCGGCTGGCCTCCGCCATCTCATCAAGAAACGCGCCCCTCACGGCTTGCGCTCCCCGTCGGGCCGCCGTGCTTTGAGCGCCTCGAGCAAGCGGCGCGCGGCGCCGGAGTCGATGGCGGCGGCGGCGCGCGCCAGGCCCTCGCGGGGCGCACGCGTCTCCCCGGCAAGCTCGAGCGCCAGCGCGGTACCCAACAGCAGACAATCGCGATGCGCGCCGCGATCCTCGCCGTACAGCACCGCCGCGAGCGCGCGCGCATTGTGCGCGGCGTCGCCTCCGGCCAGATCACTCGCGCTGCAGGGAGCGAGTCCGTACTGCGACGGCGCGCGCACCTGCATCTCGACGCGCCCGGGGCGCACATCGAACAGCGTGAACGGACCTGCGGGCGTGGGCTCATCCCACCCGAGCGCGCCGTGCACGACGAAGGCGCGCTCCATGGGCAGACCCTGGAACGTGTCGGCGATGAGCCGCGCGACCTCCACACTGAACGCGCCCACCAGATGCAGCGGGGGCTGCGCGGGATTGACCAGGGGGCCGAGGATGTTGAACACGGTGCGCACGCCGAGCGCGGCGCGAATCGGGGCGATCGCCCTGGTGGCCGGATGGTAGTGAGGCGCAAACAGGAAAGTGAAGCCGGTGGCCTCGAGACAGGCCAGCGCGGCCGGCGCATCGGGCGGAATCGCCAGCCCCAGGGCTTCGAGCACGTCCGCGCTGCCGCAGCGGCTCGAGACCGAGCGGTTGCCGTGCTTGACCACCGGCACGCCGCAGGCGGCGGTCAGGAGCGCGGTGCCGGTGGAGATGTTGAAGCTTCCGGAGGCATCACCGCCGGTGCCGACGATGTCGAGGGCGCGCAGGCCCGCGGGCAGCTCGGGCCGGTGCGCCAGGCGGCGCATCGCCTGCGCGAAGCCCCGCACTTCATCGGCCACCAGGCCCTTGGTCGAGAGCGCCGCGAGCAACGCCCCCGCCATCGCGGGCGGCAGCTGCGGGTCGGTCAGGTGAGCGAGCAGCTCCTCGGCCTGCGCCTGCGACAGGTCGCGGCGCTCGAGGAGCTGCTGCAGCAGCTCACGCGCGAGCGCCATTGCCTGCTCCGGGCGCGGCGTGCGCGGCGCGCTCGCCGGCGGTGTACTTCAGGAAATTGCCCAGCAGCCGTGGACCCTCGGGCGTGAGGATGCTCTCGGGATGAAACTGCACGCCCTCCACCACCAGCGTGCGGTGGCGCACCGCCATGATCTCCGCTTCCGCGGTCTGCGCACTCACCTCGAGCTGCGCGGGCAGCCTCCCGGGAGCGGCGATCAATGAATGGTAGCGCCCCACCTCGCACGGCTGCGGCAGACCCTCGAACAGCGTGCGCTGATCGTGACGGATGAGCGAGGTCTTGCCGTGCATGAGCCGATCGGCCCGCACGACCTTGCCACCGAACACTTCCACGATGGCCTGGTGTCCGAGGCAAACACCCAGCACCGGGATACGGCCGGCGAAGGCGCGGATCATGTCCATGGACACGCCCGCATCGTACGGCGTCCCGGGACCGGGCGAGATGCACAGGTGCGAGGGTGCGAGCGAGCACGCCTCCTGCGGGGTGAGCGCGTCGTTGCGGTAGACGCTCACCTCAGCTCCCAGGACCAGGAACGCCTGCACCAGGTTGTAGGTGAAGGAGTCGTAGTTGTCGATCAGCAGCAGGCGCGGCTTCACAAGCCCTCCCCGGCGAGCTCGAGCGCGCGCACCAGGGCCGCGCTCTTGGCCAGCACCTCTTCGTGCTCGCTCTCGGGCACGCTGTCGGCGACGATGCCGGCGCCGGCCTGGTAGCTGTACTCGTCGCCCGAGAACACCAGGGTGCGGATGGTGATGGCGTGATCCATGTCGCCGCGGGCGCCGAAGTAGCCCACCGTGCCGCCATACAGGCCGCGATTCACCGGCTCGAGCTCATCGATGATCTGCATGGCGCGCACCTTGGGCGCACCCACCAGTGTGCCGGCCGGAAAGGCCGCGGCGAACAGATCGAAGGCATCGCGATCGGCGGCCAGCTCGCCGTGCACGCCGCTCACCATGTGCATCACGTGACTGTAGCGCTCGATCGAGCGGTAAGGCTCCACGCGCACGCTGCCGGCGCGCGCCACGCGCCCGAGGTCGTTGCGCGCCAGGTCCACCAGCATCACGTGCTCGGCGTTCTCCTTGGGATCGGCGAGCAGCTGCGCTTCGCGCGCGCGGTCGGTGGCGGCATCGGGCGAGCGCGGCCGGGTGCCGGCGATGGGCCGCAGCTGCGCGCAGCGCCCGTTGAGCTTCACCAGCGCCTCAGGAGAGGAGCCCACCACCGCCACCTCCCCGAGCGCGCAGTAGTACATGTAAGGGGAGGGATTGATCAGCCGCAGCGCGCGATACGCCTGGAACGGATCGAGCTCGTGGCGGCCCGAGAAGCGGCTCGCCAGCACCAGCTGGTAGACATCGCCCGCGGCAATGTACTCCTGGGTGCGCCGCACGCCGGCCATGTACTCGGCGCGTGCGTAGGCCGTGGTCGGCGGGGCGTAACGGCCGCGGCGCCGGCCGTTGGGCAGCGCGCCGCGCAGCGCGCGCACCACTTCCTGGCGCAGCGAGCGGCGCTCGGCTTCCGCGCCGGCATGAAGCAGCGCGATGCCGCGCGTCAGGTGATCGAACACCAGCACCGAGCGCGGCGCCACGTAGTGCAGCGCCGGCGCGCCGCCGACACCCGCCGCGCGCGCCGGCAGGCGCTCGAAGTAGCGCACCACGTCGTAGGCTGCATAGCCGACGAGTCCCCCCGCGAGCGGTACGCCGGCGATATCGGGCTGCGGCCTGGGTGCCCGTCCGAGCGCCGCCCGCAACGCCGCGAGCAGCTCGGCGCCGGAGGCGGGAGCCGGCCGGCGCTCGTCGCCGATCGTGAGCCCTGCGCCATCGAGCCGCACCTCCATGCCGTCGCCGAAACCGATGAACGAGTAACGCGCCAGCCGCTCGCCGCCCTCGACGCTCTCGAGGAGGAAGCGCGGCGCGAAGGCGGCGAGCTTCATGAACGCCGACACCGGCGTGTCGAGATCACCGGTTATGTCGAAGGGTGGTTGCAACGCTGCAGGACTCCAAACGTGGATCGGAACAACAAAAAACCCATCCCGGGGTCATCCGGAGATGGGTTTCTGGTGCCGTAAAAGAGTTCTTTAAGTCGCGAGAAACAAACCAGCCGTCAGCCCACTCCGTTATGAGGGGCGCCACCACCAGGAACGCGAAGCGCTGACGGGCTGCTGCGACATGGCTCCGAGTATCACCGTCGGGCGGTTGGGACGTCAAGCGAAACGCTGCGCGCCGTGCGCGGCGGTGGCGCGAGCCCTCATCGTCGACCTGACTCAGACCGACCCTTACACGTATCTCGGCGAGCGGTGAACCGTCCCCACGCGGCCGCCGATCCCGGCGCGCGCCGCGGGAGGCGCAGAGAGCCTCGGGCGAGGCGCCGATGCACGGCGCCCCGACCTCGAGCTGCAGTTGCGAATCGTCGCCTCGCGCGACCGCCCTGGAACCGCTACTTCAGGCACACGGCTTCGACGTTGTTGCCGTCCGGATCAAACAGGAACGCGGCGTAGTAGGTCGGGCTGTAGTCCCGCCGCATACCCGGCGCGCCGTTGTCGCGCCCGCGCGCCTTGAGCCCTTCGCGATGGAACGCATCGACCGCCGCACGGCTGCCGGCCGTGAACGCCAGGTGCACCAGCGAGTGGGCGAGCTTCGCGTCCGCATACAGCCACAGCGACGAGTTGCCGCGGGAGCCGAAGGCCGCGGTCGACTCGTCCTGCGAGGTGGCCTCGTAGCCAAGCGGCGCCAGAGCCATGGTGTAGAAGCGCACGCTGGCATCCAGATCCTTCACCCTCAAACCGATGTGATCGAACATGAAACCCTCCTGGCCCCACCACCCGGTCGTTCGATGCTACCGCGCGTGGGCGCGCCGTCACAACCGCGCCGGGGCGCGCACGCTTTCCGCTAGAATGCGCGCCCGGGCCCTTGAGGCCGGCGGGGTGGTCTGCAGGTGAGTTTCAAGGAGTTGCTCGACAGCTGGCGCGAGCGGGCGGCCGCGCCGCGCACCGCCAAGGTCTACGCCGTGCGGCTGCCGGTGGATGATGCCGCGCGGCTCGCGGCGCTCGCGGAGATGTTTCCCGGGCGCGCGCCCGAGCAGCTCATCACCGAGCTGCTGGGCGCGGCTCTCAGGGAAATCGCCGCCGCGATGCCCTACGTCGCGGGTAAGCGGGTGATCGCCACCGACGAGCAGGGCGATCCGGTTTACGAGGACGCCGGCCCCACACCGCGCTTCATGGAGCTCGCGCGCAAGCATCGCCGCGAGCTCGAACCGCGGACGGGTCCCGCGAGGCGCGCGAAGCCGGCGCGCAAGGCCGCAAAGCCAGGGCGGCGCCGCAGCTGAGGTCCCCGATGCCCTCCTTCGACACCGTTTCCGAGCTCAACGCCCACGAGGTCGCCAACGCGCTCGACCAGGCAAACCGCGAGCTGGCGCAGCGCTTCGACTTCAAGGACACGGGCGCGCGCTTCGAGTTGCAGGAGCTCACCGTAACCCTGCACGCGCAGGTGGACTTTCAGCTCAAGCAGATGCTGGAGATCCTCAAGCTGCGCCTCTCCAAGCGCGGCGTCGACCTCGCGTGCCTCGAGGTGAAGGAGCCGCAGACCAGCCTCTCGGCCGCGCACCAGGAAGTGGTGCTGCGGCACGGCATCGATCAGGACACCGGCAGAACGATCATGCGCCTCGTCAAGGACTCCAAGCTCAAGGTGCAGGCGAGTCTGCAGGGCGACAAGGTGCGCATCAGCGGCAAGCAGCGCGATGAGCTGCAGGCGGCGATCGCGCTGCTGCGCGGCGCGAAGCTCGACGTGCCGCTGCAGTTCAACAATTTCCGCGACTGATAGTGTCGCGCCGCGCGTGCAGCGCTGCGGTCAGCGCTGCACGTGGCTCACAAAGAAATACGCGACCCCGAGGAGCAGCGCGAACTGCCCCATGATCGCCCCGTACATGTGGCGCACGCTGCTGGTCATGGCGGCGTGAAAATCGCTTTGGCTCAGCTTCCCCTCGACCTCGTGACGCAGCCCCGTCATCTCCGACTTCAGTTCGGTGCGCAGCTCCGCGATCTCATGCCGCAGGATCAGGATGTCCTGCTTGGTGGCGAGGGTGTCCTTCGCCCCGGCGATCTCGATCTCGATCGCCTGCACGATGGCGCGCGCCTGCGCGGGCGGGACGGCGGCCTTGTCCAGGATTTCGAGCGATGCGGCTTGCACGGCCATCCAGCATAGCCTCGATGGACTTCGGCGGCGAGCTTACAGAGCCCTATGCTGGAGGACAGCGGCAAAAAGCAGCGCGATCGTGCGGATTTGCCGCACGCTAATCGCCACGGCGCACGCCGCCATCACGCACCCGCGCGAGGGTGCGGCACAGCGCCTCGGTCGCGTCGACGACGCTCGGTCCCAGGCGGCTCAGTGCCTGGTCCTCGAACACCACCAGCCGCCCGCTGCGCACCGCCGTCAGAGTCGCGAATCGCTTCCAGTCGGCGAGCCACGCCGCGCCTTCCCCCGGCGGCGCCGCCGCGATGATGATGTCGGGATCGCGGGCGATGACCGCCTCGGTATCCACCAGCGGGCCGGCTTCCGGCAGGTCGGCGAACACGTTGCGCGCGCCGCAGATCTCGAGCGCATCGCTCATGAGGTGCCGACCGCCCACCGTGTAGATGGGGCGATTCCAGACCTGCAGCAGCACGGCCGGCGCTCTGCCGGCGCCGGCCGCGCCGTAGGTGCGCTTCAGCGCGGCGAAGCGCGTTTCGATGTCGTGCGCGGCGCGCTCGGCCGCGGCCGCGGTGCCGGCGAGCGCGCCCAGGCGTCGCACCGAGACCGGCAGGTCCGCCAGCCGCACCACCTGCTGTTCGTAGACCGGGATGTGGAGTCGTGCGATTTTCTCGCGCTGCGCGGGATTGCCGCCCGCCGGCCACGCCACCACCACGTCTGGCCGCAGCGCGACCAGACGCTCCATGTCGACCGCGGCCACATCCCCGATGCGCAGCACGCGCCGCGCCGCCGGCGGCTCATCGGAATACTCGACGGTTGCGATCAGCTCCCCGCCCGCGCCCGCGGCGAACAGCATCTCGGTGGCGCCGGGCGTGAGGCTCACGATGCGCAGCGGGGGCTCGCGAACCGTGACCTGGCGACCCGAGTCGTCCGACACGGTGTGTGCCGCGGACGCAGGCCCGACACCGAGCCCGAGACACAGCGTCAGCGCCAGGACAGCCAACGATCTGATGGCAATCGACAAACGTCCAACCGGTGTGCACATGACCGGTCGCCATGGTCCGCAATTTCCCGCGCCAGCGCGAGAGACCCGCGGCAAGGCCCAGGGCCTTCAGGCCGCCACCGCCTTGCCCATGCTCTCCCCGCTCACGCTCTCCAGCACCCGCGCCACGGCATGCACCGTCGCCGCGATGCGCACCGCGCTCTGCACCGCCTCACGCGCCAGCCCGTGCTGGCGCAGTTGCCGTTCGTGCGAGGCGACGCAACTTCCGCAGCCATTGATCGCCGATACCGCGAGCGAGAGCAGCTCGAAGTCCGCCGTGGCGATGCCGGGTGCGCCGATGACGTTCATGCGCAGGCGCGCCGGAAGCTTCGCGTACTCCGGATCCTCCACCAGGTGCAGGAAGCGGTAGTAGACGTTGTTCATGGCCATGATGGCGGCGGCGGCGTGCGCGGCGCTCACGTGCGCGGCGTCGAGGTGCCGTGCCGCCAGCGCCTGGAATCGTAAGCTGAAGGCCGGGTTACGCGAGGCGGCGGCCGCGGCGAGCGCCACCGCCCAGATCTGCCGCTCGCTGAGGCCGGGCGCTCCGGCCGGCGTGAGTACCGTGCCGAGGTTCAGCTGCAGGTCGCGCGCGTAGCCCGGCAGCGCCTCACGAATGTCCTCCAGAGTGCTCACCTCAGGCCGCCTTGAGCGTGTCTTCGCCCTTCTGCCAGTTGCAGGGGCACAGCTCATCGGTCTGCAGGGCGTCCAGCACGCGCAGCACTTCCTCGGGGCTGCGGCCCACGTTGAGGTCGGTGACGTAGACGAAGCGGATCACACCCTGAGGATCCACGATGAAGGTCGCGCGCTGCGCCACGCCCGCTTCCGGATCGAGGATTCCCAGCGCCCCGGCGAGCTCGCGCTTGACGTCCGCGAGCATCGGGAAGGGCAGCTCCTTGAGCTCCTCCTTCGCGCGCCGCCAGGCGAGGTGCACGTACTCGTTGTCGATGCTGGCGCCCAGCAGCTGCGCATCGCGCGCGCGGAACTCCTTCTCGAGCCTGCCGAAGGCGGCGATCTCGGTGGGGCACACGAAGGTGAAGTCCTTGGGCCAGAAGAACACCACCCGCCACTTGCCGGGGAAGCTGTCCTGGGTGAAGGACTGGAACGCGTGGGTGACATCGCTCGACACCACGCCCGTGAGCGAGAACTGCGGAAAACGCTGGCCGACGCCTGACATAGACGGGACTCCTTGACTGCGATGGGCGCTCGAGGCCCGTAGCGGAAACGGCGCCATCATGCCAGCGGATCTGCTATCATTCCAATCGATTGATTTTATCTTCTTGATAGATTCCGTATATCTCTGTCATGGAGCTGAAGCTCAAGGACCTGCGCTACCTGGTGGCCGTGGCCGATCACCGGCACTTCGGCCGCGCGGCCGCGCGCTGCTTCGTCAGCCAGCCGACGCTGTCGGCGCAGCTGAAAAAACTCGAGCAGGCCCTCGGGGTGCAGCTGATCGAACGGGCACCCAACAACGTCTCGCTCACCGCGGCCGGGGAAGAGATCGTGGCGCGCGCGCGGCGCATCCTGGAGGCGAGCGACGAGGTCGTCGCGCTGGCGCGCAGCCAGCGCGATCCGCTCGCCGGCAAGCTGCGGGTGGCGCTGCTGCCGACCATCGGACCGTACCTGCTGCCGCAGGTCGCACCCGCGATCCGCAGGAGCCTGCCGCGCCTGCAGTTGCGCCTGTACGAGTACCAGACCGCGCCGATGCTCGAGAAGCTGCACGGCGGGGAGCTCGATGTGGGCATTCTCGCCCTGCCGGTCGAGATGGCCGGCCTCGAGGCGCGCGAGCTGTACCGCGAGCCCTTCACCGTGGCGCTTCCCGAACGCCATCCGCTCGCCGCGCACGACACGCTGCGCGTGGCCGACCTCAGGGGCGAGACGCTGCTGCTGCTCGAAGACGGTCACTGCCTGCGCGAGCAGGCGCTGGAAGTCTGCAGCCGCGCCGGCGTGCGCGACTCGCAGGACTTTCGCGCCACCAGCCTCGAGACCCTGCGGCAGATGGTGGCGACCGGTGCGGGCGTGACGCTGCTGCCGGAGCTCGCCGGCCGCGGCGCCTACCGCAACGCCCGCGGGGTGGTGCTGCGTCCGTTCGCGAAGCCCGCGCCGCAGCGGCGCATCGGTGCCCTGTGGCGCAAGAGCACGGCGCGCCGGCCGGCGATCGATGCGCTCGCGAAGCTGATCACGGAGCATGCGTTGTGAAGAACAAACTACAGCTACTCGTGCGGCGCGCCGCAGCCAACATCCTCAATGACTACACTCCTCCGACCCTGGGCTGCTCGGAGGAGCTGCTTGCGGAGCTGGAGGCCGCAACCCGGTTCGGGCCGGCGGGCAGTGAGTGGGCCCGGTTCGCCGCCGAGATCAGCAATGCACTGCGACGCAACGGCACCGAGCAGTTCTTGCGGCTGCCGCCCATAGCCAAGACTCTGCACTCCCGCCAGCGCAGTCACACGCGACGGTACTTGACCTACCTGCTGGCATCCAAGCGGTTCAGCCCGACCATACACAAGGCCCTCACGGAATCCCCGGTCGGCAAGCCGCTGGTGAATCCGCACTACCCCTTGAGCAGCCCGTTGCTCGTACAGCACGGGTATCACCTGACACGATTGCTCGAGTCCACGGACTTTGACCTGTCGAGGCTGCGACTGGTGGTGGAGTTTGGCGGCGGCTATGGCAGTTTCTTTCGCCTGCTGCGCAACCTGGGCTACCGCAACAGGTACGTCATCTGTGATCTGCCGGTCATGTGTGCCCTGCAGCGGTTCTATCTGCGCAACGTGTTTCCAACCGAGCCGGGCGCACAGCCCCCGGCCAATCTGCAGTGGTGGGCGAATGATGATTATGGGGGATTGAGACAGGAGGCAGCGCAGCACAGCCCCTCGCTGTTCGTCGCTACCTGGTCCCTCAGCGAAACGCCGCCGACCGTGCGCAGCGGGATCGCAGCGGTCGTGGGCCTCTTCAGCTACATCCTATGCGCCTATCAGCGGACCTTCGGCAGCTACGACAACGTTCAGTACTTCACCTCGCTGCAGCAGACACTGCCGCACTTCAATTGGCAGCACGCCGAGTGCCCGGTGTACAGGAACAACTTCTATTTGATAGGGCAGAACACCCGCGGTCAGGGAATGTAAGGGGCTTGTTCGCCAAGCGTCACCGCGACTTGCTGTGGCGCGGCGCGCTCGACCGCAGGGACGCGCGCGGCAGCCGAGGCGCCGGCAGCGTCTCCAGGTCCGGGAGCGGGGCGCGGCGCGCGGTGCGCGCGAGTGCGATCGCGCCCAGCACTATGCACCCGCCGGCAATCTGCCATGGCGTGAGCCGCTCCTGCAGCAGCAGCCACGCGTAGGCGGTCGCGGCGATCGATTGCAGATACAGTCCCACGGAGCTGAAGGTGGCGGGCAGGTGCGCCAGCGCATACGCCACCAGGCCCTGGCCGAGCACCTGCGCCGACAGCGCGCAGCCTGCGAGCAGCAGCCAGCCGTGCGGCGTGGCGGGCAGGAACTTCTGCGTGAGCGCCAGCGGCAGCAGCAGCAGCGTGAACACCAGCGTGCTGTTGAACATGACGATGCCGGCGCCGTAGCGGGTGCGCAGACGCGCCACCGCGAGGATGTAGAAGCCATAGAAGCACGCCGTCCCCAGCCCCAGCAGGTCGCCGGCGAGGGCGGGCGGCCCGTGCGCGAATTTCGTGCTCACGATCAACAGCAACCCGACGGAGGCGAGCGCCAGCGCCAGCAGGAAGCTCGGCCGCGGGCGCTCGCCCCACAGCGCCCACGCCCCGAGCGTCACGACCATGGGCGCGCAGTTCGCCTCCAGCGTCGAGGCGGCGACCGAAGTGAGCAGGAGCGAGGCGTGCCACAAGGCAAGATCGCCGGCGAAGAACACTCCGGCCCAGAAGAACATCGGATCGCGCCAGCTGCGTTCCGTGGGCGTTGCGGCGGGTGGCGGCGCGGCGGGTGGCCTCCCGGCGGGTGGCGGCGCGGCGGCGCGGGCGCGCGCTTCCAGCGCCGCCCACACGGCCAGCAGCGGCAGCGCAAAGGCGCCGCGCCAGAACGCCGTCGCCGTCGGTCCGGTTTCCGACAGCCGCACGAAAATGCCCGAGCTGCCGATCGCCAGCGCACCGGCAAACAGCGCAATGAGTGCGGGAACCTCGGACGCGTCGTGGCGGGCCGGCATGGGATGTTTGCGGACTGCGCATCATAGTCGGTGGTGCCCGGACCCGTCTGGCATAATTGCCCCGCGCGACCTCGACGCCGGCGCGCACAGGATCGCCGCCGCAGCCTTCGCGTGATTTCTCCCGACTCACCGCTCGATCACGTCACGCCCTACGACCGCTTCGCATGGAGCGATGAGCAGATCGAGCTGTGGCTCGCGAGCGGGGAGCGCCAGCGGGAGCTGTCCGCCTACTTCGGCGCCGCCGAGTATCGCGCGCTCGCGGCGCTGGCGCGCCGTGCGCGGAGCGCGCCGGCGGCCGACGCTGCGCTGCGGGTGCTGGTGGTGCCGGGCATCATGGGCTCGCAGCTGGGGCTGCTGCGCCCGCCGCCGCTGCCGCATGACATCGTGTGGCTCGATCCCATCGACATCCAGCTGGGGCGCCTGGCGACGCTGCGCTTTCCGGGACCGGCGCCCATCGTGTCGCTCGGCGTGGTGCTGTTTTCCTACCTGCGGCTGAAGTTATATCTGCGCGCGCAGGGCCTGGCGGCCGAGTTTCATGACTATGACTGGCGGCTGCCGGTCGCACAGCTTGGCGGCGCGCTGGCCGAGCGCGTGCGCGCGGCCGGCAGCCGCGTGGCGATCGTGGCGCACAGCCTGGGGGGACTCGTCGCGCGCGCGGCGCTGGCCCTCGCAGGTACCGGCAACGTCGAGCGGCTGGTGCTGCTGGGCACGCCTCATTGCGGCTCGTTCGCCGCCGTGCAAGCCCTGCGCGGCACCTACGCCGTGGTGCGCAAGGTGGCACGGCTCGCGGGCCAGGCATCCGCCGAGTGTCTCGCCGCCGAGGTCTTCAGCAGCTTTCCGAGCCTGTATGAGCTCTTGCCCGCCGGTGGCGGCGCCACGGATCTGTTCGATGAGCGCGCCTGGCCCGCCGCGGGTCCGCAGCCCCGCGCGGCGCTGCTGCAGGCGGCGCTCGCGGCGCGACAGCGCCTCGCGGCGCCGGATGAGCGGTTCATCAACATCGTCGGGGTGGGTCAGGAGACCGTCACCGCGGTGGCGCGGCGCAACGACGACTTCCTCTACACGCTCACGCGCCACGGCGACGGCACCGTGCCGGCGGCGAGCGCCGTGCTCGCGGGCGTGCGCAGCGCTTACGCGCGCGTGGCGCACAGCGACCTGACACGCGATCCGCTCGTGGCCGCGGCGGTGGTGGACATGCTGCGGCGGGGTGCGACGACGCGCCTGCCCGGCAAGTGGCTCAGCGGCAGCCGCGCCTGCACGCAGGTGAGCGATCGGCAACTGCGCCGCAGCCACGCCCACAAGGTGGACTGGGCCGCGCTCGCCCCAGAGGAGCGGCGCCTGTTCCTGCAGACTCTGAACGAGCCGCCGCACTTCAAACTGCGCGTGCCGGGCGCGCCACGCCGCGCGCGGCGCGGACACGGTTGACGCAGCCATCTTGACCTGGATCTCGGCCACGCGCGCCCGGCGGGCGTGCTTCAGCGTGCGCGGGAACGCGATCGGGTAATGTTGCTCTGCGCGTCGCTGCGCTACGACACGTTGTCGGCCACCTCACTCCTTGTTCTGATAACGCCGCGTCCGGCAACAAGGGAGTGCTCTCATGAAGACGACCTTAGCGGCAGCAGGGGCGCTGGCGGTGCTGGTGGCCTGCGGGGGCGGTTCAACCGGTTCCATGCCTCAGGCCGGCATGCAGCCGGTAGTCACTTCCGGAACGATCACGGCCTTTGGCAGCATATTCGTCAACGGCGTGCGCTATGACGTATCCGCCGCCAGTCTGACCAAGAACGACACCTCGGTTGCGCAGTCCGCACTCTCGGTCGGCGAGGTCGCTCTGGTACGCGGTCGCGAGGATGCGCAAAGCGGCCAGGGCGCGGCCGATAGCGTCGACGTCGAGGACCGCGTGGTCGGCCCGATTACGACGATCGATGCCGCCGGGGGCCAACTCACCGTGCTCGGTCAGACGATCAGCGTCACCGCCAGCACTTCCTTCGGCCCGGGCATCACGCCGGCGGATCTCACCGGCCTGAAAATGGGTGACGGCATCGAAGTGAGCGGTCTTGCGGGTACCGGCGGGCTCATCATGGCCACGCGCATCGGACGCACCGAGGGCAATGAACCCATGCAGGCAATGGGCACGGCCAGCACGGTGGACACCGCCGCTCATACCCTCATGATCAACGCCCTGACGGTGGACTTCTCCGCGGCGAACCTGATCGGCTTTGCTTCCGGCGAACCGGCGGCCGGCGATCTGGTGATCGTGCGCGGCAGGGTCTTCGATGCCACCGCCGGGAAGCTGACCGCGACCACGCTGCGAAAGGCGGATACGGATCGCGACGACCAGGCAGAGGGTGGAATGGTGGAGGAGGAGGGCCTGATCACGCGCTTCGCGTCGGCGACGGATTTTGACGTCGCGGGCGAGAAGGTGACGACCACGGCGTCCACCGTATTCAAGAATGGCACGGCCGCGGATCTGGCGCTCAATGTTCGCGTGGAGGTGCGCGGCACGCTGGATGCGAACAAGGTGCTGGTGGCGGATGTGGTGGAGATCGAGCGCATCGCGGTGATCGGTCTGGCGGCGACCGTCTCGGCCGTGACGACCAATACTCTGACCGTGCTCGGCGTGACGATCAGCGTGGATACCAACACCCGCCTCGAGGATGTGAGCAACGCGCACGTACACATGTTCAGCCTGGCGGATGTCAAGGTCGGCGACACGGTGTTGGTGCTCGGCTACGAAAATCCGGCGGGCAGTGGCATGGTCCTGGCGACCAGGCTGGTGCGGCTACCGCCGTTACCGATGATGAACGTCGGGGTCCGTGGGCCGTTCACGGCGACCACCGCGCCGCAATTCAAGATACTCGGCATCACCATCGATGCGACGAGTGCCAAGTTGTTCGGAACGAGAGGCCAGAGCTTGACCGCTGGTGAGTTTTTCACCCAGGCGGTGGGGCAGATCGTGGACGTACGTGGCACTGCGAGCGGCAGCACGGTGACGGCCAGCGTGGCGATCATCGATCCTGTAAAGGAGCGCTAGCGCACAGCCGTCGATCGACACGCTGCACTGAAGCCGGCGCGACCCTCGCGGGTTGCGCCGGCTTTGTTTTTCCGGTGCGATTCACTCCCGGTGCGATCGGGTCACAAAATGGGGCATCCGGGCGTGAAGTCCCTTTACTTTGCGCCGCCTCCACGGCTACCGTTCCGGCTGCCAGGATCAAGCTGAAGGGAACGTATGACACGCGCGCACTCTCGCTCACTCATCGGCGTCGCCACAGTCGCAGCCCTCGTCCTCGGTCTGGCCGGCTGTGCCACCGAGTCCCATCAGGCGGTGCAGGTCGAGAAGCCCGCCGCTGCCTCGATCGCCTACTCGGGCCCCAGGAGCGCCATCGCCGTGGGCAAGTTTGACAACCGCTCCACTTACATGCGCGGGCTGTTCTCCGACGGCATAGACCGCCTCGGCGGTCAGGCGAAGACCATTCTCGTCGGTCACCTGCAGAAGACCGGCCGGTTCGACGTGCTGGATCGCGACAACATGGAGGAAAACGCGCGCGAGGCACAGCTGTCGGGTAAGCAACAGCGACTTCAAGGTGCTGCGGTGATCATCACGGGAGATGTGGTGGAATTCGGGCGTAAGGAAACCGGCGACGAGCAGCTGTTCGGTATCCTCGGAAGCGGCAAGCAGCAGGTTGCCTACTCCAAGGTTACCCTGAACGTCGTCGACGTGATCACATCGCGAGTCGTGTATTCGGTTTCCGGAGCCGGAGAATATGCGTTGAGCAATCGGGAGGTCATCGGTTTCGGCGGTACTGCCGGCTACGACTCCACGCTCAACGGCAAGGTACTCGACCTTGCGGTCCGCGAGGCGGTCGACCGCCTGGCGGAAGGCCTGGACAAGGGAAGCTGGACGCCAGCCGGCCAGCGTCAATGAAGTGGCTCATCTGGCTCGTTGCAACCACGGCCGCAGTTGCCGGGTGCGCCACGCCACGCACTCTGTATACGTGGGGAAACTACGAGGAATTGATCTACGCTTCGTACGTCACGCCGGACAAATTGCCGCCGGAAAGTCAGGTGGAGATCCTCGAGAAGGACTATCAGCAATCCCGCGCCACCAACAAACGCATGCCGCCGGGCTGGCACGCGCACCTGGGCTATCTCTATTACCAGCTGGGTAAGCCGGATGAGGCGCGACGCGAATTGTCGACCGAGAAGGCGGAGTTCCCGGAGTCCGCAGTCTTCATGGATCGCCTGCTGGCGAATGTGCACAAACCATGAACGCCCGCACACCCGTACCTGTGGCGCTGTGCGTGGCCGCATTGTCGGCGCTCGGCGGCTGCCAGACGACCAAGCCCTACGACTACACCAACTTTCGTGCGCATCCGCCCCGCTCCATTCTCATACTTCCGCCACTGAACGAGAGCACGGCTCTCGAAGGCACCTATGGCTACCTGTCTACGGTAACGCTGCCGGTCGCGGAACACGGGTACTACGTTTTCCCGGTCGAAGTCGTCGACAGATTCCTCAAGGAAAACGGCATGCCAACAGCAGGTGAGATGCACCAGGTGCCGCTGAACAGGGTGGCGGAGATCACCGGCGCCGACGCCGTCCTGTTCGTCACGCTCGAGCAATACGGCAGCAAGTATCGCGTGCTGAACAGCACGGCGATCGTGAAAGTGCGGGTGAAACTGGTGGACACCCGCACCCAGACACTGCTGTGGGAAGGCCGCAGCGAGGCCGAGCAGAGCTCATCAGGATCGGGGAACCTCCTGGCCGATTTGATCGCGGCGGCGATCGTGCAGGCGGTCAATTCCAAGACCGATCCGGCACACAAGGTGAGTCGGCTGGCCAACGCGAAGCTCTTCGCAGCGGGGAACGCCGGTCTGCCTTACGGGCCATACAGCCCGCAATACAACAAGGAGCCCTGACTGGCGGCAGGTCGCCGGCCGAGCATTCCCTGGCGCCAGCCGCGGCGGCCGGCTCACCGTTGAGTCATGGCGCGAACGCCTGGACGATCGCTGCACGCTGGCGCGCGCCCGGCAGCCGCCCGCGGCCGGCGGCGAGGTTGTCCTGCAGGTGCGCGAGCTTGCCGGTGGCGGGAATGATGCAGGTGACCGCGGGATGCGCGGCGATGTACTTCAGTGCCAGCTGCCCCCAGCTCGCGGCGTCCAGTTCTGCCGCCCACGCGGGCAGGGGCTTGCCGCGCACCGCCTGGAACAACGCGCCGTCCTCGAAGGGGCGATTGACAAGCACCGCGACGCCGCGCTCCGCGGCCAGCGGCAGCAATTCCTTCTCCGCGTCGCGCGTAACGGGCGAGTAGTTGAATTGCACGAAGTCCAGCTGCTCGCGTGCCAGCACGCGCGCCAGCTCGGCGTGTGCGCTGACCGTGTAGTGCGTGACACCGATGTAACGTACCCGCCCGGACTCCTGCCACTCATGCAGCGTCTTCAGATGCGTGTCGAGATCCAGGAGGTTGTGCACCTGGATGAGATCGAGCCGCGCACTCTGCAGCAGCTGTGCCGAGTGCGTCATCTGCTCGATCCCGGAACGCGCGCCGCGTGTCCACACCTTGGTGGCGAGGAACGCCCGCCGGTGCATGTCCGGCGTCATGAGCTCTCCCAGCACCGCTTCCGCGCTGCCGTACATCGGCGAGGTATCGATCAGGCGCGCGCCGGCGGCGAAGAACCCCTCCAGCACTTCCTTGAGCGGGGCGCGCTCGGCGGAGGACTCGCCGACTTCGAAGGTGCGCGAGGTGCCCAGGCCGATCAGCGGCAGCTCTTCGCCGCTCGCGGGGATCTTGCGCAGGAGCGGCGCATCGCCCGGGTTCGCGGCGCCGGCCCGTGAGCTGAGGGCGGCCGCGGCCATCAGCTGGGCTCCTCCGGCGAGCAGCTCACGTCGGTTCATCGCTTGCTCCGCCGGCATGAAGTGATGTTCGCACGCGCCTGCGGCGCGTGTCTTGCGCGGGAGGCCGACTAAATGAGCGCCGCGTCGGTCTCGACCACGCTCATCCCGCCGCCTTCGACCACGCGCGCGAGCGCCGCCGCGCCCGGCAACACCTGCGCGGCGTAAAAGCGCGCGGTGCGGATCTTGGCCGCGTAGAACTCGCCGTCGGGGCCGGCGGGCTTTGCCGCAGCGATCGCCGCCGACTTCGCCAGCAGCCAGCCGCAGGTCACGTAGCCGGACAGCTTGAGGTACGGCACCGATACCGCCATAGCTGCGTCGGGACGTGAGGCCAGCGTCCCGAGCAGCGCCTGGGTGGCGCTTTTCAGCGCCGCAACCGCCTCCAGCGCCGCCTTGCGGGTGGCCTCGACCGAGGCGTCGGTGGCGGCGATCGCCCGCAGCTCCCGCTCCATGTCGCCGATCAGTGCGCCCATCGCGGCGCCGCGATCGCGGCCGAGCTTGCGGCCGATGAGATCGTTCGACTGGATACCGGTAGTGCCTTCGTAGATGGTCGTGATGCGCACATCGCGCAGGTACTGGGCGGCGCCGGTCTCCTCGATGTAGCCCATGCCGCCGTGAACCTGCACGCCGAGGCCGGCGACCTCGTTGCCGATTTCCGTGCACCAGCCCTTGACGATCGGCGTGAGGAGCTCGCCGCGGCTGCCGGCGGCGCGGCGCACCTTCTCGTCCGCGCCGTAGGCGGCCAGGTCAAACTGCAAGGCGGCATAGAGGGTGAGGGCACGCGCGGCCTCGGTCTGCGACTTCATCACGAGCAGCATGCGCTTCACGTCGGGGTGATTGATGATCGGCGCCGGGCCTGCGCGCCGCGCCACCGGCGGCTTGCCCTGCACGCGCGTGCGCGCCCACTCGGTCGCGCGCTGCAAGGCGCGCTCGCCGACGGCGTAGCCCTCGCTCCCCACCGAGAGGCGCGCGCTGTTCATCATGACGAACATGTATTCGAGGCCGCGGCCGGGCTCGCCCACGAGATCGCCGAGCGCGCCGTTCTTCTCGCCAAAGGCGAGCACGCACGTCGGGCTCGCGTGGATGCCGAGCTTGTGCTCGATCGACAGGCAGCGCACGTCGTTGCGCGCACCGAGAGAGCCGTCGGCGTTCACCAGCACCTTCGGCACGATGAACAGCGAGATGCCCTTCACCCCGGCGGGCGCGCCCTCGATGCGCCCGAGCACCATGTGCAGGGTGTTCGCGGTGAGATCGTGATCGCCCCAGGTGATGAAGATCTTCTGTCCGAACAGCCGGTAGTGATCGCCATCCGGCACGGCGCGCGTACGCACCTGCCCGAGATCCGAGCCCGCCTGCGCCTCGGTGAGCACCATGGTGCCGGTCCACTCGCCGCTGACCATCCGGGGCAGGTACTGCTGCTTCTGCGCCGCCGAGCCGCACAGCTCGAGCGCGTGCGCGGCGCCGTGTGTGAGCATCGGACCTAACTTGAAGGCGAGGCAGGCAGAGCCCCAGAACTCCCCCGCCGCGCTCACCAGCACGCGCGGCACGCGCTGGCCGCCGAACTGCGGCGCAGCGCCCAGGCCGGGCCAGCCGCCCGCCACGAACTGCCTGTAGGCCTCGCGAAAGCCCGGTGCCGTGACCACCCCGTCCGCGGTCCAGCGCGCCCCGTGGGTGTCGCCGGGACGGTTGAGAGGCTCGAGCACGCCTTCCGCAAAGCGCGCCGCCTCCTCGAGCACCGAGCGCGCCAGCTCATCCGAATAGTCGGCGAGCAGCGGATGTGCGCCCAGGCTGCCCGCGCCCAGCAGCTCCTCGAGCACGAAGCGCATTTCGCGCAGAGGCGCTCGGTACACCGTCGATTCCCCCGTTGTTGCCCGCGACTTGAGCGCCGGCGGAAGGTCAGCTCAGCAGCCGGCACGGCTAGTGTAGCGGGTCCGCCGCCACCTATCGGTGGCCGACCGCCCCGGGGTGCGCTGCAGGTGCACGCGCCGGCGCGGGCGGCGCCAGCGCCGGGACGATGTTCGCGGCCAGGAAATCCACGAACTGCTGCGCCCGCGGATCGGACTCGAGCGCCGTGGGATACAGGGCATACAAGGCCGCCGCCGCCGGCACGGCCCATTCGGACAGCACCGGCTTCAGGCGCCCGGTGGCCAGTCCCTGGCGACACAGGAACTCAGGCAACAACCCGATGCCCAGTCCCGCGGCGGTGGCCGCGTGCAGCACCGCCGGGTCATCGACCGCGAGTTTCGGCGTCAAAGGCACTTCGGCGCGCTGCGCCCCGCGCTCGAGCAGCAGGCGAAACTCCGGCAGCTCGGCGGCATCGGGTGTGAGCAGGTCGTGGCTGCGCAGGTCATCGGGGCGCGCGGGCATGCCGCGCTGCTGCAGATAGGCGGGTGTGGCGCACAGCAGCGCCGGAGGGGCGCCCAACAGGCGCTGCGTGACGCTGCCGTCCGCGGGCGGACGGGTGCGGATCGCGACGTCCCAGGCACCTGCGGCCAACTGCTGCGCATCGAGCGCCACTTCCAGCGGCACGTGCGCGAACGCCTCGAGAAAGCGCGGCACCAGTGGCGAGAGCAGCACCCGCCCATAGGTGGGATCGGCCACCACGCGCAGCGGCCTCGCCTCGGGCGACTGCAGCTTCGCGATCGCGCTGCGCGCGGCGTCGGTTTCCTCGCCGACACGCCTGGCGTGCGGGTACAGCAGACGCCCCGCGGAAGTGAGTGAAATACGCCGCGTGGTGCGCTCGAGCACGCGCACGCCGAGGGTCTTTTCCAGGTCGGCGACGGCGCGGCTGACCGCGGCTTTTGGGACCGCCAGCGCCCGCGCGGCGGCCGAGAAGCCATTGAGATCCACCACCTTGGCCAACATGGCCAGTTGCGCCGGGGTCCAGATCAGGTTCATGGCAGCCTCAATCCCCGTTTCAGGATTGGGCATTGTTTCACCGGAGACGCGGGCACGCCAGTGCCCGCTGCACCCGTACCCGCCGCCGCGCCCGCACGGGTGAGCAAGACCCGGGCCGCTGTGTAAGCTTGGTCGGTCAAGCGCTCCGACGCAGCGACGCGAAAGGAACAGTCATGAAAATCTCGATGCACGCGCTCTCGGTGGAGGTGTTCGCGAACACCCTGGGCAATCTGTCGCGGGTCCTGGAGAAGGGACTCGCCCACGCCACGCAGCGCAAGTTCGACCCGGGCGTGCTGCTCGCCGCGCGCCTGGCGCCGGACATGTTGCCGCTGACGCGCCAGGTGCAGATCGCCTGCGACCTCGCGAAGAATTCGGTCGCCCGTCTCGCCGCCCAGGAGCCGCCGCGCTTCGAGGACAACGAGACCTCCATCGAGCAGCTGCGCACCCGCATCGCGCGCGTCATCGACTACCTGAAGAGCGTGCCGGCGAGTGCGCTCGAAGGGGCGGAGACGCGCGACATCAAGGTGCCCGCCGGGGAGCGCACCTTCGAGTTCAAGGGACTGGCTTTTCTGCAGCGCTGGGCGATTCCCAACGTGTTCTTCCACGTCACGACTGCCTACGCGATCCTGCGTCACAACGGCGTGGAGCTCGGCAAGCGCGACTTCCTCGGCCCCTGAGGCCATACAACCAATATGACAAATGGCGACGGGTGCGACCGTCGCTATTTGCGAACAGAACGCGAAGGCAATCACGGCGCCCGCGGCGCCGGGCTGCCACGCTGGTACGAAAGGCGCGCACCGAGCGTGCCCGTGCTCAGTCGCGGAGAGGGAAAACTTCCTTGTCACAGAAAGCCACGGCACGCCCGCCCGCGCATTCACCGGCTTTCGCAGCCGTGCCCGCGGCGGCGGCCGGGACCTTCACGCTGTCCTCACTCGGTCAGCAGTTACGCGAGGTGTTGCCGCCGCGACGTCTGCACTCGGTGTCCCTGTGCGACCGCGAAGCGAACGTGCTGTGGCTGAGCGAAGGTGCGCTCGGACCCGATGAGCACAGCGTAATCGTCGAGGCTCTCGAGATCCTCGCCGCCGACACCTCGATCGACTGCCATGAGACCGGTCTCGAGGATGGCCGGCACGCGCTGTTTCTGCCGCTGCGCGCGCCGATGGGCACTCTCCTGGGCATCGCCCTGATCCTCGCCGACTGCAAGTCGGCGGGGGACGACACCGTAGAGCGCGTGACCGCCGCGCCGGTGCGCGCCATCATGCAGCGCCTCGCCGTGCTGCTGAAGCCCGCTCGAAGGTCAGGCGACACCCACGCGGGGGGGAGCGGCGCGATCCCGGTGCTCGAGCTCGCCGGCGAATCGGTCATCGTATCGGCGCCGCCCACGGCTCGGGCCCGCGCGCCTGCAGCCGCGGCGCCCGCCGCGGCCACGGCCATCTCGCCCGAGCAGGTGAACGACATGCTCGAGCTGGAGCTCCTGCCCGCAGAGATCCCGCCGGCGCATGCGGGGCACGGCGAATCGTCCTCGCGCCTGCCGAGGCTCGAGCTCATTGACCACGCGCCGGCCATGCCCGCCGCACCGGCGGCGCCGCCCAAGCCGCCACGGGCGGCACGCCCGCGCACAGCCCCCGCCATGCCCGCCGCAGCGGCGGCGCCGGCGGCCCCTACGGTAGCGGAGGCCCCGGTGAGCGATGTGAATCTGATACTCGAAGTGCTGCCTTTCGCGAAGCTGCGCGCGGGCGGACAAACGCGCCGCTTTCAAATCCTGGCACGCAGCCCGACCCGTACGCCGCAGCGCCTTCACGCGGCACTGGACGCGCTCACCCTGCAGCGGCTGTTGGGATGGCTCGCCGCGCATCGCGCGGTGTGGAACTCGCAGCCCACCAGCTTCACCGTCAACCTGTCGATCGCGACGCTCGAGGACGAGCGCTTCGTGCACAAGATCGCCGAGGCGCTCAATGAACATGCCATCGCCGCCGAGACGCTCGGCTTCGAGATCGCGGAGGCCCTGTGCACGCAACACCGTGCGCAGGTCGAGCGTTTCATCACCCAGTGCGAGAAGCTCGGCTCCTGGGTGGTGATCGAGGACTTCTCCTTCGATTCCCAGGTGCTGCCGCTGCTGCGCTCCACGGCGGTGCGGATGGTGAAGCTCGACCCGAAGCTCACCTCATCCGCGCTCAAGGACAAGCTCTCCCAGGCGCTCGTGGTCGCCACCGTGCAGGCGGCCAAGGTGATGGGGATCCACTGCTCCGCCAAGCGAGTCGACTCGCAGGCGGCGCTGCAGTGGCTGACCGCCATCGGCTGCGACTTCGCGCAGGGTGCGGCGCTCTCAGCGGCGCAGCCTCTGGAGGCGCTCGCGAACGTCCCCGATCCGACCAGCCGCGTCGCCGCCATCCGGTCGATGTAAGCCCGAGCTTTAATAATCAACGAGTTAATGAGTTGCGCCCGGCGGGTGGGCGCGAGCGTCGTGCGCGCCGCTTGAGCTGCGACGAAGCGAGCCGGCTGCGCGGTCACTGAGGAGCCCGGCCAGCGGCCGGATGCCCTAAGCTTTCATGGCATGAAAATGCCGACGCTCGAGCAATTCCGCACCAACCGCAACGTGCTGTTCTGGAGCCTGCACGCCGCCGGCTGGGCCGCCTACGGCATCACGCAGTACTTCGGGGCGTTGCTGTACGAGAAGCCCTCCAGCTACGCGCGCGTGATCGCGGTAGCGGCGGTCTCGGGGTTCCTGCTGTCGATGCCGATGCGCTTCATCTACCGGCGCCTGTGGGGCCGGCCGCCGCGCCTCATGATCACCGGCGCGCTCGTGACCTGCTACATCACCGCGCTCGCGCTGCGCATCGTGATCAACCTGTCCTACAAGCAGTTCGTCGAGCCGGACTGGCACGCGCAGACGCTGTTCGAGCTGTTCGGCGGCGCGCTCTCCACGACCTACCTGCTGCTGTGCTGGAGCGTGCTGTACTTCGGCATCAAGTCCTACGAGTCGCAGCGCAAGCAGGAACAGGCGATGCTCAAGGCGGTGGCGCTGGCGCAGGAGGCGCAGCTGAAAATGCTGCGCTACCAGCTCAACCCGCACTTCCTGTTCAACACACTCAATGCCATCTCGACGCTCATCCTCGACAACCAGAACCGCAAGGCAAACCACGCGGTGACGCGCCTGTCGGAGTTCCTGCGCTACACCCTCGATCAGGACCCGATGAAGAAGGTCACGCTGCGCCAGGAAATCGAGGCGCTGGATCTGTACCTGGGCACCGAGCGGCTGCGCTTCGGCGAGCGGCTGCGGCTCGAGTACGCGATCGAGGAGTCGGCGCTCGAGGCCCTGGTGCCGAGCCTGCTGCTGCAGCCGCTGCTGGAAAACTCGCTGAAGTACGCGGTGTCCGCGCGCGAGCAGGGGGGCCTGGTGCGCATCGAGGGCCGCACCCGCGAGGGGCTGCTGGAGCTGTCGGTCATCGATGACGGCCCGGGTCTGCGCGAGGGCGCCGGCTCCGGTGAGCGGCGCGGTGTGGGCCTCTCCAACACCCGCGAGCGCCTGGCGGTGCTGTACGGCGAGAACCACCGCTTCGCGGTGCTCAGCCGCCAGCCGGGGCTGCGGATCGAGATGGCGCTGCCGCTCGAGTCCGCCGCGGCCGGCCCACAGGCCGCGGCGAAGCCACAGGCGGTACCCGCCGGAGCCGCGCGCGGGGCGCACGCATGAAAATCCGCACCCTCATCGTCGATGACGAGGGGCTGTCGCGCCGCGGGGTCGAGCTGCGCCTGCGCGCGGCGCCCGATTTCGAGATCCTCGCGCAGTGCGCCAGCGGCCGTGAGGCGCTCGCGGCCATCCAGCAGTACAAGCCGGACCTGGTGTTCCTGGATATCCAGATGCCCGGCATGTCGGGGTTCGAAGTGCTGGCGCACCTGCCGCAGGAGTCGCTGCCGGTGGTGGTGTTCGTCACCGCCTACGACCAGTACGCCATCCAGGCGTTCGAAGCGCGTGCGGTCGACTACCTGCTCAAACCCATCGACGATGCGCGCTTCACCGCGACGCTCACGCGGGTGCGCGAGCACGTGCGTGCCCGGACCGCCGCCGATCAGCGCGACCGACTGCTGCAGATCATCGCCGAGATCACCGGCTGCGGGGAGCTCGCCCTCGATGAGCTGCTCGAACGCGGCCGCCAGGCGATCGACGGGCGGCGCCCCGAGGTGCTGCCTATCCGGCAGGGACGCGAGACGGTGCGCGTCCCGGTGGCATCGATCGAGTGGATCGACGCCGCGGGGGACTACATGTGCATCCACGCCACCGGCGACACCCACATCCTGCGCGGCACGATGAAGGAGCTCGAGGAAATCCTCGACCCGAAACTCTTCCAGCGCGTGCACCGCTCGACCATCGTCAACCTGCGCCTGGTCAGGAGTCTGCGTGCCCACATGAACGGCGAGTACTTCCTCACCCTCGAGGGCGGCCACGAGCTCAAGCTCTCGCGGACCTACCGGGGCAAGATCGAGTATTTCCTCAGCGGCTCGGCGAGCTGAGATTCGCCGCGCCCAAACGCTTCGAGGGTGGTGGATTCACTCAAAACCCTGTGCCGACCAGGGCATCCTGGTTGGCAGGCGTCAGGCCAGGATTGCCACGAAAGTCGGTCCACACGGTAACCGCTTTGCCATCGGCGCCCACCGCTGTGCCGGTGTAATCGCCAATGAACGAGCCTGCGAAAGTGATGTACGGATTCGACGATTGCGTCGTCACCCGTTTCTCGGTGGCGAAGTTATCGCTCGACGATCGAACCGCCCAATCCAGGCACACCGCCGCGTTGGCCCGACCGGCATCGGTGGGTAGCACGACATTCCCGGTCGTCGAATCAAGTTCCGCGATGCCGCAGCTGCGATCGGTCGCGGTCGGCGCCGGCGAATAGGCCCGCGTGTAATAGCCAATGACCACACGTCCGGCATGGGCGCCGACCGACGCATACACCTTATCGGCGGCACCCGCAGTGATCGTGCGGGGAGCCGTCCAGTGGACTCCATCGGCGGATCTAACGAGTTTGACCTGGTTCGAGCTCACGCCACTGAACGTGGCACTGCCGCTACCGCAATTACCCGCGCCCTGATCGTCCGCCCACACGATGGCTATGCCGCCGGTCGTGGGGTCGATCGACATGGATGGGAAGCTGTTGATGCGAAACTGCTCGTTGGTGAGCGTTTGGCGACCTTGCGCGCCCGGCAGCTGCAGCGGGTAGCAGTCGAGATCATCCCACACGCGCGCAACCTGGCTGTTGAGGAATGAAGTGCCGCCATTGGTCGAGCGCGCGACCACCAACTGATCGGTCGCGTATCCGGTCGCCGGGTCGGATCCCTCGTAGGCGACATACAGGGCCCCGTCGGGCGCAACCGCCACCTGCGATCCCTGGTTGAACGGGTGTGCAGCATCAGAGACCGCCTTGACCGATGACCAGGTCTTACCGCCATCGGAGGAACTCGCCATGACGATCGGCGAGCGAAGATAGCCCAGGCCGCGCGGTCCCTGGTAGAACTTGGTCCACGTCAAATACACCGTGTTCCCGGGCCCGGCGGTAACCCATTCCTTGTCATTGAAGAAGTCGCCGCTGGCTCGATAGTCGACCATCGTCGGAGCCGACCAGCTGGCGCCGCCGTTGGTCGACACCGCGACCGCTACCCCGGACAGGGTGCGGGGAAACTTGTCGAAATTGCACACCAGCCCACTGTAGTAGAGCCGCTGACCGTCGGGTGAAAAGGCGAGCACCGGATCGCCGCAGGAGTCGAGATGAGAAAAAGTGCCCGCTCCGCCTGACGATCTCGTCCAGCCGGGAAGAAACACGTTGTTCCAGGTCTGTCCGCCATCGCGTGAGTAATAGACGGCATGCACATTGTCGCGATACTCGTTGGAGGAGGTGACAACGTTCTGCGCATTGGCAGGATTGATCACGATGTTCTGTTCGTTCTGCGGGTTGTAACAGCTGGAGCCGTCCGCGAAGCCAAACGCCGTGTCGTTCACGATCGCATCGAATACCGGCGCAGTTATCGGGCTGTAAAGGCTCACGGTGCCGCTGAACGGCGGACGACGGCAGCGCGAGAATAACGACTGGGTCGCGCTCTGCGGATGGCCGCTCGCTGCCTGCTCAAACTGCAGTGGAGTGCGTAACAGGTCCGACTCGCCGGCGCCGCCATCGGGAATCGTGGCGCGAAAGCGATCGTTCGCCGCCAGGGCTCGGGGAGGATTCGTCAGTGCGAGTAAACCGAATGCCAGGCCCAGCGCCGCGGCAGCTCGTGCGATTAACCAGCATTTCGACGCAAATGATTTCGGAACCATAGTCATCTCCAAATTTTTCTTGCCCGGGAGGCAGCGGAATCGTTAGACCCTGACGCGCCGGGATGCAGATCGCAGGCTGCGACACCCCGCTGTTTCGCAAGTTCGCGTGTCACTGTAGTTGTGTTCCCCCGGATGGCAGCGTCACATCTACGCGGGTGCCGTTGCGCCTGCAATACCGGTAAACCCGTGTCGCAACCGCTCCAGGACCGAAGGGGTTTCGATGGCCGAAATGACCCACGAGTTGCCGCCGCAGTGCGTGACGCAGTACCGCCGGCGGGACCTCATCCGGCCAAGTGTGACCGGCGTCACGAACCGGAAGGGGGCGCCTCCGATCTGTGAGCCATAACGAGGCCGCGCCGCCGAGGCGTTGCTTAGATGCGTGCGTATGGAAGCCGCGCCTCGCCCGTCGCCGGAGCTCCTCGTGGACCTGCCCCTCGAGGAGCCACTGGATGCCCTCGCACCGCCCAAGAGGGAGCCGCCGACGCTAGCGCCGGCGCCACCGGTACCTGCGCCGGCCTCGACGGCACGGCCTGCCAAGGATCCGGAACAGACGGACCTGCATTTCATGGACCCCGAGCTGTTCCTGCCGCCCGATGACCCGTCTGGGGCGCTCCCGTTTGCCCCCCAGGCGGCGGCCCCTGTCGAGCACCCCGGTGCAGAACTCGAGCTGCAGGACCCGATCGTGGACGAGCTGCTGAGCTCACCGCCGCCGCCACCCGCGCCGGCGCCCCCTGCCGCTGCAGCCCCGCCAGTGATCCTGACCCCGACATCGCCGGCCGCGGCTGCGCAGCCTGAAGCGGGGTCCGCGCGTGGCGCACCCAGGGCCGCCCCGAACGACGCGCAGGCGCGTGCATCGACGCGCGCGCCGATCGCCAAGACCGCCGCCCTGACCGCGGCGGCCGCCAAGCTCGCCGCCGCGAGCGCGGCCCACCCGCAAAGATCCCCTGGCTGGGCCCAAGCCGCCGCGCGTGCTGCGCCGCCCAGCACTGCCGCCGGGCCACCCAAACCGGCCCCTCGTGGGGAGACCCCCCGGGTCGCGGCACCGGGCTTGGCCAGCTGGGCAAGCGCCCGGGCCGCCGCGGCGCCGAGACCCGCCCCGGTGGCAGCGGCAGCCCCGGCACCGGCGTCCAGGATGCGGCCGGCCTCGATGGCACCGGCAGCCGCGGCACCGGCCGCGACATCTACGGTACCCCTGAGGAGCGCGGCCCCCAGAGCCGCAGCGCCGGCCTCGGCGCCACCTTCCCCCGTGCAACCCGCTGCGCCGCCCACCGGGGCCGGTGCGGTGTCTGCGCCCATGGGGCTGGACTTCATCGCCCGCAATCAGGTGGTCGAGCGCTATCTGTCGGGACGGCTGCCGCTCAAGGGCGCGACCGATTTCGAGCGTTTCTGTCACCAGCATCCCGAGCTCCTGGACGAGATCGGTCTCACCGAGAGAGTGCACGCCGGGGTGCGGCTGCTCGAGGCGAGTGGCAAGCCCGAGCCGTGGCAGGAGGCCGCGCGGCCGCTGTGGCAGAGGCCGCGGGTGATCCCCGGGCTCGCCGCCGCGGTGCTCGTGCTCGGGGCGGCGCTCGCCATGGTCGCCCTCGGCAGCGTCGCCAAGAGTCAGCGGATCACCGCTTTGCAGAAACAGGCGTTCGAACGGGCGCTCGATCCGGCCACCAGCACGCGCGAGATTCGCCTCCTGCCGAGCCGCTCGGGGGCATCCAACACGCCGGCGATCACCATCGGCGGCGGCAGCACGCAGCTGGCGGACTTCAAGATCGACGAGTCACGCTCGCCGTATCACTCGTTCCGCGTGACCATCGATCGCATCGATCAGGGACGCGTGGGCGTGATCACGAACCTGGCGAAGGACTCCAACGGTCATCTGCGCATTGCGCTCAACAGCTCCGCGCTGGGTCCGGGCAACTACCAGCTGACGATCGAGGGGCTCAACTGGCGCGCCGATCCGGAGCCGGACTCCTGGATCACGATCGGCATCGTGCGCTAGCCGGCTCAGGCTGCGGCCGGCGAGTCACGCACGCAGCGTGGTGAGGGGCGGCTGATTCACGACGCTGCGGGTGGCGAGCCAGCCGCCGGCCGCCATCAGCAGCGCACCGCCCGCGACGCCTTCCACCCAGGGCATGAGCCCGAACGCGTACCGCAGGTCGAGCCACTGCGTGGTGAGGAAATAGGCGCCCACGGACGCGCCCACCGCGGCGAGCAGCCCCGACAGGCTCCCCAAGGTTGCGAACTCCGCGAGCACCCCCTGCACCACGGTGCGGCGGCTCGCGCCCAGGGTGCGCAACATGGCGCTCTCGTAACGGCGCTCGTCGCGACTGGACTGCACCGCCGCCAGCAGCACCGTCAGTCCCGCGAACAGCGTGAACACGAACACGCTCTGCACCGCGAACGCCGCCTTGTCGAGCACCCCACGCACCTGCGTGAGCAGCTCATCGATGTCGAATATCGACACGCTGGGAAAGCGCCGCACGAGCTGCGCGAGCGAACGGGCGCTGCCGGGCGTGAAATAGGCGCTCGTCATGTAGGTACCCGCGGCGCCTTCCAGCACGCCGGGGGGAAACACGATGAAGAAGTTCGGCTGAAAGGTGTCCCACTTCACCTTGCGGATGCTCGCGACCGTGACCTCGAGGGCTTCGCCGGCGATGTCGAAGGAGAGGCGATCACCGAGCCGCAGGCCGAGGGATTCCTGGAACTCGGTGGCCAGAGACACCAGCGGTTTGCCGAAATCCTCCGCCGTCCACCAGCGGCCGGCGATGATGCGGTTGTCCGCCGCCAGCTCGGAGGCCCAGGTGAGGTTCTGCTCGCGGGTCGCGAAGCTATCCTCGCCGGTGCGCGCCGCGCGCAGGCTCTCGACGGCGTGGCCGTTGATGCTGGTCAGGCGCCCGCGGATCATCGGCAGCACGCGCGTGGTGCGCGCGCCCTGCGCCTGCAGCGCGCGCACGAAATCCCCGCGCACCGCCGGCGGGATGTTGATGAAGAAGTAGTTGGGAAGATTCGGCGGCAGCGTCCGTTGCCAGTCGCCGTTCAGATCGTCACGCAGGATCCCCAGCAGCAGCAGCACCATGATGCCGGTGCCGAAGGCCACCAGCTGCACGACGCTCTCGGCGCGGCGCCGGCTCAAGTTGGCGACCCCGAAGCGCCAGGCGACACCGACCCGGCCGCGCAGGCGCCCCGCGAGATACACCAGCAGCAGTCCGGCGAGCGTCAGCACCAGCACGAAGGCCGCGAGCGCGGCGGTGAAGGACAGGAACAGTTTCCTCTCCGGCACCACCCAGTAAATGAGCAGCAGCACCACGGCTATCGCCGGACCGAACGCCAGCAGCACCAGCGGCGGCGGCGGGCCGACGTCGCGGCGCAGCACCCGCAGCGCCGGCACGCGCGCGAGCTGCAGGAGCGGGGGCAGTGCGAACCCCGCCAGCAGCGCGATCGCGGTCACGAAGCCGATGGCGAGCGGGCTGAGACTCGCCGCCGGCAGATCGGTGACCGCCAGGAGCCCGCGGATGGTGCGCAGCAGCCACTCCTGGGCGAGGAACCCGAGCGCCGCGCCCGCCACGGCCGCGAGCAGCGCGAGCGAGAGCAGCTGCAGCACCGACACCGCCAGCGTGAAGGCCCGCGTCGCGCCGAGGGTCTTGAGCAGTGCCACGGCATCCAGGTGCCGGTGCACGTAGCGGCGCGCGGTCATCGCCACCGCGATCGCGCACAGCAGCACGCTCACCAGGCTCGCCAGGCTCAGGAAGCGGCCGGCGCGCTCCACGGCGTTGCGGATCTGGGGGCTCGCCTCGGTGATGTCCCGCAGGCGCTCACCGGGGCCCTTGTGGGCGATGAGCCAGGCCTTGAAGGCATCGATGCGCGTGCGCTCGCCGGCGAACAGCGCGCCGTAGCTCACGCGGCTGCCGGGCTGGATGAGGCGCGTGGCCGGCAGGTCGGCCGCATTCATGATGAGGTTCGGCGCCAGCTCGGCAAAGGTGCCGCCCTGGTCGGGCCGGGCGATCAGCACCCGGGTCACGCGCAGGCTCGCCGCCCCGATCGAGAGCTGCGAGCCCACCTGCCCGCCGACGGCCGCGAGCAGCTTCGAGCCCGGCCACGCCTCCCCCGGAGCGGGAATGCCCGCCGCGGGTGAGCCGCGCGCGAAGGGCTCGCCGGCGACCAATACGCGGCCGCGCAACGGATAGCCGGCGCTCACCGCCGCCACGTTGGTGAGCTGGCTCGCCTCGCCATTGAACACCACCGAGAGCAGATTGGTGCTGCGCGCGCAGCGCAGCCCGCGCCGAGCGGCTTCCGTGAAGTACGCCTCGGGCAGCGGTTGCGGTGAACCGAGGCGGATGTCCGCCGCCAGCACCGCGCTCGCCTGCAGGGCCACCGCGGCGCTGATGCGGCTGACCAGAAAGCCGACGCCCGTGAGGGCTGCGACCGCCACGGTGAGCGCGAGCAGCAGCACGCCCAGCTCCCCCGAGCGCCACTCGCGCGCCAGCGTACGCAGCGCGAGCCGCAGCGCTTTCACAGCACCCGCCCCGCTTCCATCTGCACCATGCGGGCACAGCGTGCGGCGAGCTCGCGATCGTGCGTGACCAGGACCAGCGTCGTATGGGCGTTGGCGTTGAGCTCGAACAGCAGCTCGCCGACCCGCGCGCCCGTGACGGTGTCGAGATTGCCGGTCGGCTCGTCCGCGAACAGCACCGCCGGCTGGGTCACGAACGCCCGGGCCAGCGCCACGCGTTGCTGCTCCCCGCCCGAGAGCTGGCGCGGGTAGTGGCCGGTGCGCTCGCCGAGGCCGACGCGCCGCAGGGTCTCGGCGGCCGCGCGCCGCGCATCACCCCGTCCCGCCAGCTCCAGCGGCAACATCACGTTCTCGAGCGCGGTGAGCGCCGGGATCAGGTGGAAGGACTGAAACACGAACCCGACGCGCTGCGCCCGCAGGCGCGCCCGGCCGTCCTCATCGAGCTGCGTCAGATCCTGCCCCTCGAGCAGCACGCGCCCGCGGGTCGGCACGTCGAGTCCGGCCAGCAGCGCCAGCAGCGTCGATTTACCCGCACCCGAGGGCCCGGTCACCGCGACCGACTCGCCCGCCAGGATACCGAGCGACACCTCATCGACAATGGTCAGCGAACCTTCCGGACTGCTAACCTGCTTGCAGAGGTTTTCCGCCTGGAGTACGCGGTTGCGGATCATCGGCGCCTGGGCGCTGGGCTTGGGGTTGGTGTTCATCGCGCTCCAGAACGCGGTGGCCTCCGACCACACCATCCTTGTGCTGGGCGACAGCCTGAGCGCCGCACTCGGAATCCGGCCGGAGCAGGGTTGGGTTGCGCTGCTCGCGCAGCGACTTCGGGCACAAGGGTACGGGTACCAGATCGTCAACGCCAGCGTGAGCGGCGAGACCACCAGCGGCGGCCTCGAGCGCCTGCCGCGGGCGCTGCAGCTGCACCAGCCGGGAACCGTCATCCTGGAGCTGGGCGCCAACGACGGGCTGCGCGGGTTACCGGTGAGCGAGACGCGCGAGAATCTCGCGCGCATCGTGCGCCTGTCGCAGGCGGCCGGCGCCCAGGTGCTGCTGGTCGGCATGCGCATTCCACCCAACTACGGGCCGCGCTACACGGAACAGTTCGCGCGCGTGTTCCCGGAGCTCGCAAACCAATATCATCTGCCACTGGTGCCGTTCCTGCTGGAGAAGGTGGCCCTCGATCCGAGGCGCATGCAGCCGGACGGCATGCACCCCAACGCCCTGGGCGAGCCACCGGTTCTCGATACACTCTGGCCGTACCTGAAGCCACTCCTCAAGAAGAATCCTCAAAGCGGGGGTCGTTGATGGACAGAATCTGGCTGAAGTCGTATCCGCCCCACGTGCCCGCGGAAGTCGACCCCACACTGCTGCGCTCGCTGAAGCTGCTGCTGGAGGAAACCTGTGCCCGGCACGCCGAGCGCGTCGCCTTCATCCAGATGGGTGCACAGCTCACCTACCGGCAGCTCGATGAGCTCACGCGGGCCTTCGCCGCGTGGCTGCAGCAGCAGGGGTTCGGCAAGGGTGATCGCCTCGCCATCATGCTGCCCAATACGCTGCAGTATCCGATCGCGATGTTCGGCGCGCTGCGCGCCGGCCTGATCGTCGTCAACACCAATCCGCTGTACACCGCGCCGGAGTTGCTCCACCAGCTCTCCGACTCCGGCGCCACGGCGATCCTGGTGCTGGAGAATTTCGCGCACGTCCTGCAGCAAGTGCTGCCCGGCACCCGGGTGAAGCGGGTGCTGGTGACCGCGGTGGGCGATTTCCTCGGGTTCCCCAAGTCACTGATCGTGAATTACGTCGTGCGCCACGTGCGCCGGCAGGTGCCGCGCTGGAACATCCCCGGCGCGACCTCGTTCAAGGCGGCGGTCACGGCCGGCCTGAAGCAGCCGCTCGCACCGGTGGAGGTCGGTCCCGACGATCTGGCCTTCCTGCAGTACACCGGCGGCACGACCGGAGTCGCCAAGGGCGCCATGCTGTCGCACGGCAACGTGAGCACCAACGTGCTGCAGGCCGAAGCGTGGCTCGGGAAGCGCTTCCAGGAGCCCGCGGCGCTGATCACGGCGATTCCGCTCTACCACATATTCGCCCTGTCGGCGAACTGCATGCTGTTCGCACGCCTCGGCTGGAAGAACGTGCTCATCATCAATCCGCGCGACCTGTCGGCGCTCATCGCCGACATGCGCAGGTACCCCTGCACCTTCATCAGCGGCGTCAACACGCTGTTCAATGCGCTGCTGCACGCGCCGGGGTTCGACAAGCTCGACTTCAGCCGCTTGAAGGTCACGCTCGGCGGCGGCATGGCCGTGCAGGCCAGCGTCGCGCAACGCTGGAAGGAGGTAACCGGCAACACCCTGACACAGGCGTGGGGCCTCACCGAGACCTCACCGGCCGCGTGCATCAATCCCCCGGACGAGCCGTTCAACGGCTCGATCGGCCTACCCATCTCATCGACCGAGATCGCCATCAAGGACGACGCCGGCAACGACCTCGCACTGGGCCAGCCCGGCGAGATCTGCGTGCGCGGCCCTCAGGTGATGCGCGGTTACTGGAATCGCGCCGATGAGACCGCCAAGGTGATGCTGCCGGGGGGCTGGCTGCGCACCGGTGACGTCGGCCGCATCGACGCGCGCGGGTTCGTGTATCTCGAGGACCGCAAGAAGGACATGATCCTGGTCTCGGGCTTCAACGTCTATCCGAACGAAGTGGAAGCCGTCGCCGCCACGCACCCCGGGGTCCTCGAAGCCGCCGCGGTGGCGCAGCCCGACGAGCGCTCCGGCGAAGTCGTGGCGCTGTTCGTGGTGCGCAAGGACCCGTCGCTCACCGCGAAGGACCTCATCGACCACTGCCGTAAATCACTTTCGGCATACAAGGTGCCGAAGCATGTGTACTTCAGAGCCGAGCTGCCGAAGACCAATGTGGGAAAGATCCTGAGGAAGGCGTTGAGAGAGGA
>VBMV01000138.1 GCA_005878835.1 Gammaproteobacteria bacterium
AAAGTCAAGTACGACGTCGTCGACCCACGCAATGCCGATCAGCTGATCTTTCATTTCGCATGCTACGTGATCTGGCAGCGCGAATGTGCACGGCGCATCCGCGCGGGTGATTCGGGCAGATAGCCCTCCGCTATGCGGCGGGAGCCGGCGTTGCACCCGCATCGCCGCGGCGGCTGTTACGGTGAGTCAGCCGGCAGTGCTAAAAGCTCTTGCCGTCCACCTTTCTCACCCTGAAGGTATCGGCATCGGCGTCGTCCAAGCAGCGGACGTTGATGGCCGCCATCTCCGCCCCCGTTTTGGGATTCTTTCCAATCGCGAAGGACTGGATGCCACAGGTAGAACAGAACTTGTGATGGATCGTGTGCCGGTTGAATGCGTAGCTCGTCAGGTCAGCATCGCCGGAGAGGAGCTTGAACTGTGTTACCGGTGCGAAGGCCAGCAACGAGCCCAGCCGCCGGCATCGCGAGCAGTTGCAGGCGATAACCTCGGTGATGTCCAGACTGACCTCATAGCGCACCTTCCCGCACTGACAGCCGCCGGAATAGGTCTGCGTCACGGTTGCACCTCTGTGTCGTGTCTTAGCGGATTTCAGCACTCGACGCTCGGACTCTCAAGCAGTCCGTCCTCGCGGCGCGCCCCAACCTACCGACCGTTCGGCGGCAGTGAGGGCGGGCGGCGCACGCGCAGCAAATTCCACGGACGCCTCGGCCGGGTCTGGTCTGGCTCAAGACCGGGACCGGCCATTGACCGGCTGCTCAAACCCGGCGCCGCGTTTGCTACAGTCCGGACATTGGCGCGGGTCGATGTGGCTGGGACGAGGGGAGAAAGGGATAACCCTATGAGCGAGGATCATGTCAAGTACGATTCGCAACTGATCCAGAAGTTCGCCGACCGGCTCTATGCCGAGGCCGATAGAGTGGTGATGCAGTCCACCGTCGTGGCGACGTTGGTAGGCGCTACCGGTGGCTACGTGATCGCTGCACTCACACGTGTCCAGACCGTGGGGTTCGTCCTGGTGTGTGCGGTAGTGGCAGCGGGCATGGGCTACGTGCGCGGCCGGGAAAAGGCGTTCACTCTCAAGTGGCAAGCGCAGCAAGCCCTTTGCCTGATGCACACCGAGCGAAGTACTCGCTTTGTCGCGGTGTCGGTTTCCCGGCGCTCTGCCGAGGCGGTACTGCACAGCGACCGTCCCGCCGAGCAGGGGACAACTTCCTGACGAGAGGCGCTCATCAAGCCAGTGTTGCGCAGTCTCCTTGGAGGGTTGGCGGTTATGTCAACATAAGCTCGTAGAACGCAGCGACTTTACCGGCGCATATGCGGGATGCGTCACACCTTGCGCGCCTGGGGCACCGAGCGCTGTCACTACGTGGCGATGCTGTTCCTGTAAAACGAAGGTCGGAGCGAGTACTCCGCATACCAAGAAACGAGAACGCCTTCATGACAACGAAGACCTGGTCCAGGCGCTGGTTATTTGCAGGGTTCATCGCGACTGTCTTGCTGGCCCTGTGGGCAGTGATGTCCCGAAGCGAATCACCGTCGCCATCGCCGATGACCGCCGCGTCTCGGCCGGCAGCCCGGATCCCCGTCGCGGCTGCGCCGGCGCGGGCGCGGACGACACCACCTTCCCGAGTTGAACCGGTGGGCGTGCGGCAGGACTACATCGTGCAGGCCGAGAGCGTCGAAGTCGCGCGCAGCGCTGTCGCGCGCGTCGGCGGCGTGGTGACCGGCGATCTTTCCATTATCCGCGCAGTGGGTGCTGCACTGGATGACCGGGAGCTCGAGGCGCTGCGGGCCTCAGATGTCCCGCGTCTACGCATTTTCGAGGACTCGCCGGTGCAGGCCAGCTCCGGTCATCTGCCGGAAACCAACTACCCGTCGGAGGTCGCCGCCAGCAAGCTGCATGTCGGTGGGGTGACCGGACGGGGCGTCACGGTCGCGGTGCTCGACTCCGGCGTGTGGAGCACCTTGGGCCCTCTGCAGACGACACCGTACCAGACCCCGCACGTGCTTGCGCAGTACGACGTGATTCAGGCGCGCCAGCAGCCGACTTATAGCCAGACCGCCGCACAGCAGAACTACAGTCAAAGCATCAACGACTTGTTCGGTCACGGCACACACATCTCGTCGATCATCGCGAGCAGTGGCGTGGCCACGACCGGCAACTATCAGGGCGTCGCACCCGGCGGTAATCTGGTCTCCGTACGCGTGCTGGACAGCACAGGCGCCGGCCGGTACTTCGATGTCATCGCCGGTATCGGGTGGGTCGTCAAGGAAAAGTCCCGCTACAACATTCGCGTGATCAATCTGTCGCTGGGCGCGCCGCCGCAGTCGCCGTACTGGGACGATCCCCTCGACCAAGCGGTGATGGCCGCCTGGGGCGCCGGGATTGTGGTCGTGGCAGCGGCCGGCAATCGGGGACCGCAACCGATGACCATCAACGCGCCCGGGAACGTCCCGTACGTCATCACCGTGGGTGCGGTAACCGACGCCTATCACCCGATGCAGCCGTTGCAATACCAGCTCGCCAGCTTCTCCTCCGCCGGCCCGACGTACGAGGGTTTCGTGAAGCCGGAAATCGTGGGGATGGGCGGTCACATCCTCGCTTACGCGCCCAACAACGGCACGCTGGCTTCAGAGTTTCCGCAGTGGGTCGGACCGTACGATGACTTCACGATGTCGGGCACGTCGCAAGCCACCGCCGTGGTGAGCGGTGTGGTCGCGCTGATGCTCCAGGTAAATCCGTACCTGACTCCCGATCAGGTCAAGTGCCGATTGATGTCCGGGGCCCATCCGGCCGTGAACTCCAAAGGGACGCTGGCCTACACGGTGTTCCAGCAGGGCGCGGGTCTGGTGAATGCGCACGACGCCGTCTACGGCACCGCCACGAACTGCGCCAATCAGGGACTGAACGTGGCGAGCGATCTCGCGGGGACCCAGCACTTCGGCGGGCGGGCGAATCGGGATTCTAACGGCAACTACTACATCATGTCCGACCAGCAAACCACCACCTGTTCGAGTGGTGGCGGTCTGCTAGGGGGTTTGATCGGTGGTTTGGTGTGCGTGGTGAAGGATGTGCTTTCCATCGTCCCGTTGCTGCTGGACGGCCTGTTCTGGAATGGGTCGTACACGTCGGGCAGCGGCTACACATGGAGCAGTGGCTACACCTGGAGCAGTGGCTACACCTGGAGTAACGGCTACACCTGGAGCAGCGGCTACACCTGGAGCAGCGGCTACACGTGGAGCAGCGGCCAGACGGGCACCGGCACTGACATCACCGCCCAGCAATAGGACGAAATTCGGGTCCGCGAGCGAGCTATGACGATCGCGCAAGCGTGGCGCGCGAGTTCCGTCATCGGATCGCTCGCGGTGCCGGACGGCGTGGTCAGAGCCCCCTGTCTCTCAGTTCCTGTCGCAGCCACTCCGGTAGCTGCCCCCGGTCGCGGAAGTGCCAGCTATCTCCACACCCCTGGCAAACCACCGTCTTTCCGTCCGGTTCCGTGTGGCCGCCTGCAGTGCGGCGAAACTCTTCCCTGAGCATCAGGTTTGCAGTGTGCTGGCAGTGGTGGCAGATCGTTCGGGTCATTTTTTTAGCAAGCTACTCGCCTTGAATGGCGGTTCCAATGAGGCTGATTTTCGGAGAGGGTAGGGAATAAGCGTAGGCTTTCCCGACTTATGCCCCCAGCCGTGAGCGCCGTCGGCCGGCGTCAGCGACTCCGTCTAAGTAAGTCCGCGGCTGCGGCACCAGCAACCGCGGCGCCGGTCAATGCGGCGGCGTGTAGCGGTAGACCGTCGCGATCGGGAATGCCTTCACCTCTACGAAATTCAGGTGAGTCGCGAGAAATTGCCGGTCCGGCTTCAGCGCCGGATGCAAGGCGTGTATTTCTCCGATGCGCTCTGGCAGGAAATAAACAAAGTATCCGGGGTAGGACATGAAGTCGCGCCAGTCGCGGTCGAAATCCTCCTGAATCGGCAACAGCGAAACGGTGTGGCGCTCCGAATAGAACGCCAGTACCGGGAAGTTGTGCGCGGCATAGATGGTATCGGCGGGTGTCGAATGCTCACGCAGGTATCGGGCGATCTGCACTTCTGCCCACTCCGAGCGGTCCGTCAGCGGGCCGGCGAGTTTCAGAGCCGGGCTTCCGTAATCGGCTGCGGCGACCAAGACACCGAGGAGCAGGCCGGCCAGCCTCAGCGGACTCGCCTGCCGCGCCAGCCACGAGTACGCTCCTGTGGCACCCACGGCCGCGATGACGACGGCGGGGATCGCGAGCGGCAGCAGGTAACGGATCTCCTTGTGCGGAATCGACAGCATGTAGGCGAAGAAGGCGGCTCCCCAGATCAGCAGCGTGCTCTGGCGTTTCATCTGATCAAAAGACTCGGCGTTCTCAGCGGACGCCGCCGAACCTTGCCTTCGGGCCAGTGTGATCCAGTGCGAGACGAGTGATACGAGTGCCAGTGCCAGCAACGCCCACAGGCTGAGGGGAAAAATTCCCCGCACTCCCTCGAAGTAGAATCCCGCTGGAACCGGCGCCGTCCATTCTTGTACGATCCGCCTGGCCAGGACGAATGGATAGAAGAAGGACTGGTACTTCAATTTGAGCCAGATCAGGTAAGGAGCCATGGATGCGGCAGCTCCGACCCCGCAGAGGACTAACTGCCGCAGCTTCTTCGGCGTGAAGGCGACCTCGAGCAGGAAATAGAGCATGAGAAACAGCGAGGTGAATCGGGTCTCGATCGCGAGCGCGTAAGCCACCCCCGCCAGCAGCGCGCAGGGCGCACCGCTCTGGTCGAACAGCCACATGGCCGCAAGCATCAGGGCTACGGCCGGCATGTCCGTCAGGAGCTCGTGCGAGGTCTCCACGAAATATGGGCCAAACGCCAGCAGGAATGCTGCGCAGAGACCCGCTATCAGCCCGAAGGTCTTGCGCACATAGAGCAACGCAAACAGCACCGCCGAGACGGTCCACAAACCCTGCACAACGTTGGCGACATAGATGTTGTCCCAAAGGGCAAACCCCAGCGCGTAGGCGGCTGAGAGCAAGGGCGGGCGCTCGAAAAACTCGTCATAGTTGGCGCGACCATCGACGATGACCTTCGCATCCTGCAAGAAGACGGTCTCATCCCAGAAATGCGAGTAACTCAGCGGAAAGACCCTGACGAAGAGCGCGAGCCCCAAGAGAAGAGCCAGGGCGACGCGATAATCAAGGCGCGTGCGCATAGCGCGTGGTCAAAGGCCGGAGCGCCCGCAGGTCTCAGGCGGCTCGGGCGCGGTCAAGCGCGGTAGGCGCGACTTCAAGCGTGGTCCACTCCGTGTTACCCGTGGAAAGGATTGGCGGCTGCGACAGATGATCCGCGGAGACTGTGGAACGCAGTCTGTTGCGCCAAGCTGAGCGCAGGTCTTCGACCGTCGCCGACCACCCGATGTACGAATAGATGGCCCACCCGAGGAATGCGCAGTTGAAAGCGGCGAATGCGGCGTGCGTCCAACGATGCGCAGCGAGGTCCCTCATGGCCCCCAACGACCAGCAGAGGAACATGCCGTACTCGGCCAGCAGGTAAAGCGCCGGTGCTGCCGTTCGGTTCGACACCTTCGGGGTGCGGCCAAACGGGAGTTTCTTGCGCGTCATCGACTGTTGGATCGACTTGAAGACCCCGCCCAGGTTGATGGGAATCAGCAAAAGGTTGAGCGCGTAGACCGAGGCTAGGTCGCGCCACCGGTACCCGATCCGCACCAGGTCGCGGCCGTACAGCACGAAGTAGGGCAGTGCCGTCGCGGGGAGCCATGCGCTATTCACACGATCACCGAACGGGAATGACACGGTGAGCAGCAGTCCGAGATTGACCACTGCGATCGAGGCGAGATAGTGACAGCGAAAGTAGGCTTCCGTGAGTTTCGTCCAGCGGAGCTCACGCAACAGGTGGCGAATGAATTTCGGCAGGATAACCAGGCCCCCGTTGGCCCAGCGCCGCCGCTGGATCAGCAACGCCCCAAAATCCGGTGGCGTCGCGCTGTAGGCGAGTCGCTCGGGATAGTTATGCAAGATCCAGCCGCGTTCGATGAGGTCGATTGAGGACTCGGTGTCCTCGATGAGTGTGCGGTCCTGGATGTAACGGGTGATCGGATATCCGCGCTCGCGGTCGTGTGTCCTGATGTCGTTCAAGGCTGCGACCCGCAGCAGCGCGTTTGCCCCGACCCAGAACGTCGCGCCGAAGGCGGTGAAGCCTTGATGGATGAGATACTGAATATCCGTGGTCGCTCCGGCCACGTACTCGAGGGAACCGCGGGCAGCCGGGATCGAGCTATAGGGGGTCTGCACCACCGCCAGGCGTTCGTTTCCGGGGAGTCGCATCTCGTGCACCAGGCGCAATGCATACCCGGGCATGAGTATGCTGTCGGCATCGAGCGTAATGACGAACTCGGCCGCTGGTACCGTGAGCGAGGTGGGGCCCTCACCGGCACGGGCCAGGAACCATTTTGCACCGCGCTGGATCTCGTTGAATCGGCCACCCAGCAACGCTAGGTAACTGTTCAGGTTCATCGCCTTGTTCGGCTCATGCGACATATTCTCGTAGCGCTTGCGCTCGAAGAGCGTGAAGCGCACCGAGAACAGTGTCGCAAGGCGTCGATATTCGCGCGCCAGCCGCTGCAAATCACATCCAGTCATGCTCGCAAGCTGCTGTGAGCGGAGACGGTGGGATTCCGCGAGAGGACTCAACACTCTCACCATCAGCAAGCGTCCCGCCGCGGTCCGTCCGTTGACCACCGATCGCCATTGGTTCACACGGTATGAAGCCTGTCGGTACAGGTGCGCCAGCGTGTCGAGCTCCTGTCGCTCAATAAGCCCGGTTCGCGAGCGGCGCGAATGATATGCGTGCTCTGCCTCGACGAAATCCGTCGTAGCGGCATCGAACAGGGCTTGCAGCTGGTGCGGCAGCTCCCGAAGTGCCCTCAAGGCCGCAATGCTCCCGGCATGCTGGGGATGTGGAGGATCGTCGATCAGCAGAGCGACCCGACGGCCGGGGTACTCCTGCAGAGCTGCCGAGAGCAGAGCGCAGCGCACGACACCGATTTCTTCCTTGTACGAGGGCACCAGGATCGCCAGCGGTTGCGCATGGTCGTCGTAAGTACGTTCCAAGTCCTCGCGCAACGCCGGCCGATGTGTCGCGCAGCGGTACACATGTCCCAAGCGCGTCAGCTGATAAACGAAGTTACCCCAGAGCAGCAGTGCGACAACCAGCATGAATGCCAGCTGTCCGATGGCAATGGACCACTGATGAGCAGCCAGCTCGTGGACCAGTGAACCCCCGAGCTGCCGAAATGCAAGCACCAACGCAGCTGTGGTTAGCGTCAGCATCACGTAGGTCGCGCAGATGTCCCGACGATACGGCTTCAGTGCGAGCTCGCTTCCTGAATCACCAGCGGCCGCGGTGAAACCGATGTCCCTTGTCATAATGCAGCCTGCACCAAACAGTTAGGTTTTCTGCGGACGAGTGTAGTTGTGAAGTTCCTTTCATTCGAGACGTCGCGGAATCGAGACGACGATCCGACGCACGCTGCGGTCGTGAAGGCAAAGCAGCGACTGTCGGCGTAGGCCGACGGGCGATTCTCAAGGGGATCGTGCACAGGCCTGTTAGGTTCGGATCGGGGCCGCACGCCGTTGGGCGGCTTCATCGCCCGAACAGAATTTGCGCGGGTCCCGGGAAGCGGCGAGCAGCGTGCCGAAAGCGCAGCCCACACCAGTCATTCGGACTTGATGCGGACGAGGATGAGCCGTGCACCCTGCTGTGCTGACCATGGCATACTTAGCGCACCCTGCCGGCCTGAACCTGAAGAATGCGCGGAGTAGGGCAGTGAACAGTCGTCGACCCACCGCTCACAACCGGGCGCTGGAGCAGATCCTCATCGTCGGCGGAGGGGCGGGAGGCTTGGAGCTCGCCACCAGGCTCGGCAACAGTCTTGGCAAACGCGGCAGGGCGCAGATCGAGCTGATCGACAAGAGCCGTACGCACCTGTGGAAGCCGCTGCTGCACGAGATCGCGGCCGGAAGCATGGATTTGGGTGTGCACGAGCTCGATTATCTGGCCCAGTCGTACTGGCATCATTTCCGCTTCCGCCTTGGAGAGATGATCGACCTCAACAGAGAACGGCGCGAGGTGCAGGTAGCGCCCGTCGTCGATGAGGAGGGCAGCGAGATCACACCGCAGCGTGCGTTCCATTACGACACGCTGGTGTTCGCAATCGGCAGTCTCACCAACGATTTTGGTACTCCCGGCGTCAAGGAGCACGCGATTGCGCTTGAGACATCCAGCGAGGCAAAGCGCTTTCATCGTCGGCTTGTCAACGCCCTCATGCGCGCACATGCGCAGCCAGAACCGTTTCGGCCAGAGCAGTTGCAGGTGGCGATCATCGGTGGCGGAGCCACCGGCGTCGAGCTGGCCGCCGAGCTGCACAACACAACACGCGAACTGGTGGCGTATGGGCTCGATCGGATCGATCCGGACCGGGACATCAAGCTTAACGTGATTGAGGCGGCCGATCGGATCCTGCCAGCGTTACCGCAGCGTCTTTCTGACGCCGCGACCAAGCTCCTGCAGAGCAAAGGTGTGCGGGTCCGGACGTCCGCGCGCGTCGCCGAGGTCTTGCCGAATGGTGTCAGACTTTCGAGTGGGCAAATCATTCCAGCGGAATTGGTCGTGTGGGCAGCGGGCGTGAAGGCTCCGGAGTTCCTCAAGGACCTGGACGGACTCGAGACGAACCGCGCTAACCAGTTGATCGTGAGGCCGACGCTGCAGACAACACGGGACGAGAACATCTTCGCCATCGGCGACTGCGCCGCCTGTCCGTGGACGGGAAAGGATGCGAACGTGCCCCCGCGTGCACAGGCCGCGCATCAGCAGTCGATCCACATGGTCAAACAGATCGCAAACCGATTTGCGGGTAAACGACTGTTGCCTTATCGCTACCGTGACTTCGGTTCGCTGGTTTCGCTTGGCGAGTACACCACCGTCGGCAACCTGATGGGAGCCCTGGTTGGCGGCAGCCTGGTAATCGAGGGCTACATCGCTCGGCTGATGTACTTGTCACTCTACAAGATGCATGAGCTTGCGCTGCATGGATGCACGAAGGTGGCGCTCGACACGGTAGCGCGGCTTATCACCCGGCGCACTGAGCCGCATGTCAAGTTGCATTGAGCCACGGCAACGCTAGTGTTCGTGGCCGCACACGGCCGTTTGGTGGAATGGATGTCCCGAACAGACGGAAATTACGGTAGCCAGGGCCAGAGCCGGTGAGTCGCAATTACCGGCTCCGGACCACTTGATTTGACTCAGATTTCGGCGACGAGCCGCGCTGCAACAACAGCCCCGGACTCACACGGGACGATGCCTGCCGAGCGCCGCACTCGTTGGCGGTGCCGTCAATTGGGGTTGAGCGTGCGGCTGGTCCGGCTGCGTCGTCAACAGCACGACGCGAAAGGCACCGCCGTAGCCTACGTCCGTACGTATTGCGCACGATGAGAGACGCGCATCAAATGTGTTACGAAGATCTGGACAGAACTTCAACTGACAAAGGCACGGGTGGTGGGCGGAGCACCCTGAGTCGAGCCCGTCTGACGATGAGGAGAATCTACGATGAGCGCTGTAATGAAAGAACCCCAGATATCCCGTCCCGTCGCGCAGTTTATCGGCAGTCCTAAGAAACTGCTGATTGACGGCAAGTGGCTACCTGCCGTTTCTGAAGCGACCTTCGAGGTGAAGAATCCGGCGAGTGGAGCGACCATCGCCCGCGCTGCCGAGGGTGACAAGCTGGATGTCGACGCGGCGGTGCGCGCAGCGCGTCGAGCGTTCGAGTCGGGACCCTGGCCGGCGATGACGCCCTCCGAACGCAGCAAGATCGTGTGGCGCATCGGCGATCTCATCTCGAAATACACCGACGAGCTCGCCGAGCTCGAGTCGCTCGACAACGGCAAGCCAGTGGCTGTGGCGCGGGTAGCGGACGTACCGCTGGCCGCCGACATTTTTCAGTACATGGCGGGCTGGTGCACGAAGATCGAGGGCAAGACCATCCCGCTCTCGGTGCTCTATACGCCGGGGGTGCAGTATCACTCCTACACGCGGCCCGAACCCATCGGTGTGGTCGGACAGATCATTCCCTGGAACTTCCCGCTGCTGATGGCGGCCTGGAAACTCGCGCCCGCCCTTGCCACTGGCTGCACCGTGGTACTCAAGGTGGCGGAAGAGACGCCGCTCACCGCCCTGCGTTTGGGTGAGATCATGCAGGAGGCCGGGTTACCGCCCGGTGTGGTGAACATCATCACGGGCTTTGGCGAAACGGCGGGGGCTGCGCTCGCAGCTCACCCCGGCGTGGACAAAGTTGCCTTCACCGGATCCACCGAGGTAGGTCGACTGATCGTGCAGGCTGCGGCGCGCGACCTGAAACACGTATCGTTGGAGCTCGGCGGCAAGTCGCCAAACATTATCCTCGAGGATGCGGATCTCGACGTCGCTATCCCGGGCGCCGCAAGCGCGATCTTCTTCAACCATGGTCAGTGCTGCTGCGCGGGCTCGCGGCTATACGTGCACGAGCGGCTGTTCGACAGAGTCGTCGCCGGAGTGTCGGATCAAGCCAAGACGATCAAGCTCGGCTCGGGCCTCGATCCCGCCACGCAGATGGGCCCGATGGTATCCGAGATCCAGCGCGATCGCGTCTGCAGTTACCTCGAACTCGGCAAGCAAGAGGGTGCCAGGGCGGTGACTGGCGGCAAGGCGCGCGAGGGGTCAGGGTACTTCGTCGAACCGACCGTGTTCGTCGATACCAAGCCCGGCATGAAAATCGTCAGGGAGGAGATCTTTGGTCCGGTGGTGACTGTGACACCGTTTGTGGAAGCGGGCGATGCCCTGGTCCACGAGGCCAACGACACGATTTATGGTCTGGCGGCCGGAATCTGGACCCGCGATGTCAGCAAAGCGCATGCGCTGGCTGCACGCCTCAAGTCCGGGACGGTATGGATCAACTGCTACAACATCTTCGATGCGGCGTTGCCATTTGGCGGATACAAACAGTCTGGCTGGGGCCGTGAGATGGGAGAGGCAGTTCTCGACAATTATCTGGCCACTAAAGCGGTGACGATCAGCCTCTGATTTGCTTGCGCGATCGCACAGGAGACCCCGCCTCGGCGGGGTCTCTTTTTAGGTCAATTCCGTGTCGATGCCCGGATGGCTGCGGGGCACGCCTCGGCCTGCAGCCGCGCCACCACTCCACCCGTACTTTATTCCACCCTTACCTCGGTGGAGGCGGATGCGATCCCGTTCGCGACCACCTCCAATCGGCTAACGCCGCGCTCCTGAGTTCGCGGCACCTCGAAATGAGTTGATACGAGGCTAGTCGAGGCAACTGCCATGCTGCTGTGGTCGTGGGTTCGGCTATAGAAGACGTGCCTAGTTCTGTTGTTGGTGATGCGCACGAGCGGATAGTTGGTCGCCGACTGGAAATCATCCCCGTAAGCAGAAGCCTGAGACATGCCGTTGAATCGATATCCGGAAACGACATAGGACCCTCCGGAGCTGATCACGGAAGGGGCAGATTTGATAACAGGCGCCCAGGCCAGGTTGTAGGTGCCCACCGGGTTGT
>VBMV01000081.1 GCA_005878835.1 Gammaproteobacteria bacterium
TGGGAGCGGGTGCGCCTCGCTGGGGTCCAGATCGCGGGCAAGATATTCGTCGACAAGTATCCGATGAATACATTGAAGCTGCCGCTCATTGCGCGTCTTTTTCCGCGCGCCAGGATCCTGTTCGCCTGGCGCGACCCGCGCGACGTGGTGCTGAGCTGTTTCCGACGGCGCTTCAGGATGAACCCGGCGATGTACCAGATGCTCACTCTGGGCGGTGCGGCTCGTTTATACGACGCGGTCATGGACTTTGCCGAGCGTGCCAGGCCGCTGCTCGGCCTCGAGTGGCACGAGGTGCGCTACGAGCGGCTGATGGCTGATCTTGCTGCCGAGATGCGTGCCGTCTGCAGTTTTCTCGGGCTCGAGTGGAGCCCTGCCATGCAGGACTTCGCCGCGCGCGCGCAGGCGACCCAGCGAGCGACTCCGAGCACCGCGCAGCTCGCGCGCGGTCTCGATCCGTCCGGAGTCGGACACTGGCGACACTACCAGGCGCCGCTCGAGTGGGTTCAGCCGGTGCTCGGGCGCTGGATCAAGCGGCTGGAACGCGATGGCTGAAGCGGCGGCGAGGCGCGCGGGGCGGGGACGGCCGGCGGCTTTTGGCGCTGAGCGCCAGCGTCTATTTCGTGCGTTGCACGCGGTAGGTGTGACGTGAGGGCGTCGTCATCAGGAATGAGCCAAGCGCGGCGCGCCGGATCGTCACCGCGTCACCGGCATTCAGGCGCGCATCCGCGTCCTTGACGGTCCAGGACTGCCCGTTATCGAGCGATACCAGGACGCTCCCCTGGCGATCCACGCTGAGCCCGGTCACCACCGCGCTGATCTGCTGCGGACCCGGCTCGCTGACAAGCGTGCGCCTGATCACTCCGAAGCTCGCCGCGTCGTCCGGCTTGCTCGCGGGGCGCGCGGCCACGGCTGGGGCACCCTGCGGCTCCGGCGACTTAGGCTTCGCCCGCGCGTCGTAGCAGGCGAGCCGCTCGTCGGACGCCGCGATGCGGGCGCAGAACAACGCGTCGTAGCAAGCGAGTCGCTCGTCGGCCGCCGTGATCACGGCGCAGCGCGCCATGTCGTTCGCACTGCCCGGCGGCGCGGCGCAGCCGAGCCCCGGAACCCCGACGGCCAGGCTATTAATCCACAGGAAGACGCGCGAGGCGCGCGGGTTGCCGCTCATAGGGTCTTCGCCGCTGGCAGCGCGTAGTGACGCACGTGGATTTCGGTTGCGGTCTGTACCAGTTCACGCTCGGCGGCACTGAGCAGCGGGTTCCAGATGTCGAAGATCAGGATCGCGCGCGGTGTGTCCGACAGATTCCACGCCTCGTGCTGGATCGTGTCATCGAACACCCACGCCTGCCCCGGCAGCCACTCTCTGGTCGTCGCCCCGACCCGAAAGCCGCAGCCGGGCGGCACGATGAGCGGCAGATGCACCGTGAGGCGTGTGTTCGTGACGCCGGTGTGGGGCGGAATTCGGGTATTGGCATCAAGGATCGAGAAGAACGCCGTCGGTGCGCGCGCCTCGATGCGCGCTCGCAGCGGTACCGCCTCGAGCACCCGTGCGGTCACCGGGCAGCGTGCGATGTGACCGGCATGGGGCTGACTCTGGTTCCACAGGAAATAGGCGCTCCAGCGGCGCGAGCGGTTGAGCTCGCGAAACTGATCGAGCGGCATGTCGGGCGGAAAATCGATATAGGGTTGGAGCCCTTCACGGTCTGCGGCCAGCACGCGCAGCAGCTCGGCACGGATCTGATCGGCGGCCGCCTCGACCGCTTCCAGCCACGGAAAGTCCGCGCGCTCAAAGAATTCGATCGCCGGCAGTTCCGGAAAATACATCCAGGTCGGCTGCGAATAAAAGATCGACCGTCTGCCCAGCAGCGCTTCGAGGCACAGGTCAACCCGTCGCTGGCGCCCACCACCGTGTCGCTCGCGGACCGCCGCCAGCGGCCCTTCGAGCTCGGCGGCGAGCGCCGCGTAGTCGGCCTCGACCAGCGCCTTGGCGTGGCTCAACGCCTCGCGGACGGCGGGCGCAGCTTCGGCGCCGGACGGGATGCAGGCGAGTGCGTTCTGGTAGGTGCGCGCCGCGCCGCGCACATCGCCCGACTGCTCGAGGTAAGCGCCCTTCTGCAGGAGTGCGCTGAGGTGGCGTGGCTCGAGTTGCAGCGCCTTCTCGAGGGCGTCCATCTCCTCGGCGCGCCGCCCCAGCGCGTTGAGACTGCTCGCCAGGTTGGCCCACAGCGACGGGTGCCTGGGGTCCGCATCCGTCGCCCGCACGAACAACGCGTACGCCTGCTCCGCCGCTCCACGGCCGAGCATGAGCACCCCGAGCTCGTTGAGCACGCCGGGATGGTTCGGAGCCTGGTGCGCCAGGCGGACCAGCAGCTGCTCGGATTCCGCGGCTCGCCCGGCCGCGGCTTCCGCCCGGGACGCTTGCAGGATCCGCGTGATGGTCGCGTCGTCCAACGGTGCAGGTAGTGCGGTGTTCACGGTTGTCCCCGGAGAGCCCTCGAGGTTCTCGCGGTGATTGTAGTCTCAGTGGCCACGCCGGCTCACGCGTGGATCGCTGACGGCTCGATGGGACTCGCCGGTGACGTTGACTGACTTGGACGGGTCAGCTTAGATAGGTTGCCCGCCGCGCGAGCGCACCCGCGCACCTCCCGTGCAGCGCGCGGCGGGCGCTCTGCCATCCTGTCGTTCCCGGAGTGCTCAATTGACAGCGAGTGCCCATGCCGACCTCGAGCTGATGCGTGCGTCGCTGCTGCTCGATTCCGACCCGGCAGGGGCCGCGCAACGGGCGACCGACATTCTCGCACGTTCACCGCGCCACACCGAGGCGAGCCTGCTGCTCGCCACCGCCCATCGCAAGGCCGGTGACCCGGCCGCCGCGGCTCGCCTGCTCGAACCCCTGGCACGGGACCAACCCGAGTCGGCATTCATGCAGCTCGAGCTGGCGCGGGCCTATGCGGCTGACGGCTGCAACGCCGCGGCGCTGGCGGCACTGCGGCGTGCGGTCGCGCTCGATGCAGAGCTCGCCGATGCGTGGCGGGAGTTTGCAGCGCAGCTGTTCGCCGCCGGCGAGATTTCCGAGGGTGACCGCGCCGACGCGCGCTACCGCAGCCTGGTACGCGAGCCACCCGAGCTCGGCGATGCCCGCGTCGCGCTGGCGAACAAGCGCCTGCAAGCGGCCGAGACAATCCTGCGCCGCCATCTGCTGAGCGCGCCGCATGACGAAGTGGCACTCCGGATGCTCGCAGATGTACTGCTTAGGCGGGAAGACCAGGACGAAGCTGAACGGTGCCTGAGGAAGTGTCTCGCGCTCGCGCCGGGCTATGCCGCTGCGCGCCTTGATCTGGCGCACGTGCTGTATGCCCAGCAGCGGATCGTCGAGTTGCTGCCGATGGTGGAGCGGCTGCTCGCATCACAGCCCGACAACGTTGAATACCTCAGCTTCAAGGCAGCGGCGCTGCGACTTGTCGGCCGCAACGACGAGGCCATTGCGCTCATGGAAGGGGTCGTCGCGACCCACCCTGACAATGATCAGGCGTGGGTTCTCTTCGGCAATTTACTGCGCGAGGTCGGCCAGCAGACAAGGGCGATCGCCATGTATCAGCGGGCGCTCGTGGCACGACCCGGGTGCGGTCGCGCGTATGCAAGCCTCGCAAATCTTAAAACCTTCCGTTTCGACAGAGGCGATATCCAGGCGATGCGCGATGAGCTTGCGCGCAGTGCCATGGATGACGAGGATCGGCTGCATACCGAGTTCGCACTGGGCAAAGCGCTCGAAGATGCCGGCGAGTTCGCAGCGTCTTTCGAGCACTATGCTCGCGGCAATGCACTCCAGCGCGCGCTCATCTTCTACGATCCGCGGGCGGTAACAGCGGAAATCCACCGGCATGTGGCCCTCTACACGGCCGGTTTCTTTGCCGAGCGTCGCGGCTGGGGAAGCCTGCAGCGGCAGCCGATTTTCATCGTCGGCGTGCCGCGCTCGGGATCGACCCTGCTCGAGCAGATGCTGGCCAGCCACTCGCAGGTCGAAGGCACGCACGAGTTGTCGGACATCGCCGCAATCGCGTTCCAGCTGTGGAGCGATAGTAGTGGCGCCGAGCGGCTGAACTACCCGCAGCCGGTTGCTGCGCTCGATCAGCGGGGGATCGAGGCGTGCGCCGCGGGTTACCTGTCGCGTACTCAGCCGTACCGACCTCTGGGCAGACCCCACTTCGTCGATAAGATGCTTGGAAACTTCGGCCATATCGGTTTCATCCACCTGATGTTTCCACACGCGGCGATCATTGACGTGCGGCGTCACCCGCTCGCCTGCGGCTTTTCCTGCTATAAGCAGCTCTTCATCCGCGGCCAGAAATTCAGCTACGACTTGCGGGAGTTGGGGCTTTACTATCGCGATTACATTACGCTCATGGAGCATTTCGATTCGGTTCTTCCGCGCCCGGTGCACCGCGTGCACTACGAACAGCTCATTTCCGATCCTGAGGGTGAGTTGCGAAAGCTGCTCGACTACTGCGGGCTACCGTTCGAAGAGCAGTGCCTGCGGTTCTACGAGAATCCGCGAGTCGTGCACACGATCAGCTCGGAACAGGTCCGCCAGCCGATTTACACCGAGAGTGTGGATCAATGGCGCCACTATGAAGCGTGGCTCGGCCCGCTACGGGAGGCGCTCGGCGATCTGGTGGAACGTTACCCGAGCTTCCCTCGCACTGCGACCTGAGTCCGCGCGCGGATGACCAGCACAGCCACGCTCGCACGGGCGCTTACGCTGCAAAACGAGGGCCGCGTCGCCGAGGCCGTGGCGATGTATCGCGAGCTGCTCGCCCGCGAGCCTCTCGATGGGGATGCGCTGCATCTCCTGGGCGTCGCCGTGGCGAGACTCGGGCAGACGCAGGAGGCCGTGCGGTTGATCGGTGCGGCGGTGCAGCTGCAACCCTCCAACGCCGCGGCGCACGCCGACCTCGCCAATGCCCTCAGCGCCAGCGGCAGCCACGCGGAAGCTCTACCGTGCTACGACCGCGCGCTCGCCCTGCAGCCCGATTTGGCGCGGGCATACCGCGGCCGCGGCGCCGCGCTCCTGGCCTTGGGTCAACCCGAAGCCGCTCAGGCGAGTTTCCGCGAGGCGCTGCGGCTGGCACCCAGCGACCATCAGGCGCTCAACGCCCTGGGCGTGGCACTCGAGCGTCTCAGTCGCCCTGACGAAGCGCGGCAGTGCTTCAGCCGAGCGATCACGCTCAATCCGGCCAATGTCGACGCACACCATAACCTCAGCCTCATCGAAGCCGCGGCGGGTCGGCACGCGGAGGCGCTGATGCACATCGAGCGCGCGCTCGCTTTGCAACCGCTTCATCCGGCACTGCACACCAACCGCGGTACCGAGTTGCTCGCCCTGGGCCGGCCTGCCGAGGCGGTCGAGAGTTTCGACCGGGCGGTCGGCAGTTCGGGTGCCGGAGCCGCCCCGCACCACAACCGCGGGCTCGCGCTGGCGAGCCTCGGGCGGCACGCCGAGGCCCTCGCGAGCTTCGAGCGCGCGCTCGCGCTGGCACCGGAGGCTACTTCGACTCACCTGTGGCGGGGAAAGATGTGTCTGAAGCTCGGCCGGCCTGCCGAGGCGCTCGCGAGCTTCGACCGGGCGGCGCAGCTGGCGCCGCAGCAGTTCTGCTCGAGCGCTACGACGAATCCCTCGCGAGCTTCTCGACGGCTGTGATTCTCAACCCAGACTCTGCGGAAGCGGTCGGCAACCGTGGCGCGGTGCTGGTGCGGCTGTTCCGTCCCGCCGAGGCGCTGCCGGACTTTGCCCGCGCTGTCGTGCTCAAGCCCGACTACGCCGATGCTTTTCTCAATGCCGGCATCGCCCGGCGCGGCCTCGGGCGTTACCGGGAGGCGCTCGACGATCTCGACCGCGCGCTCTCGATCCGGCCGGAAGATCCGACCGCCGCCTGGATGAAGGCATTGCTGCACCTCGCCCTCGGGGAGTTCCGCGAAGGGTGGCCACTGTACGAGTCGCGCGCGCAACTGCCGCATGCGCGCCAGCTGCAGCGCACGCTGCCGGGAACACGTTGGACCGGCACCGAGCCGCTTGCCGGCAGGACGCTGCTCGTTTACGCCGATCAGGGACTCGGGGACACGCTGCAGTTGTGCCGCTATATCCCGATGCTCGAGGCACTGGGCGCGAACGTCGTGTTCGAGGTGCAGCCGGCCCTCACGCTGCTGCTGCGCTCCCTCGGCATGCGCGGCAGGCTCGTCGGCCGCGGCGAGGCGCTGCCGGAGTTCGACCTGCACATCCCGCTGCTGAGCGTCCCGCTTGCCGTGCGCGCCGAGCTCGACAGCATTCCCGGCGGTGTTCCCTACCTGCGCGTCCACCCGGCCGCAATACGCTGGTGGGGCGAGCGGCTGGCCGCTTTGCCTGGCTTGAAGGTCGGGCTCAACTGGTGCGGCAATCCCGAGGCGGAGAAGGTGGCTGCCCTCGAGGCGCGCTCGTTTCCGCTCACCGCGGCAGCAGCGCTGGCGGGCGTCCGGGACGTGAGTCTCGTGTCGCTGCAGAAGGGCGCGGGCGCCGCGCAACTCGCCGAGGTGGCTTTCGGCAGCCAGCTCATGCAACTGGCCGATCCGCATCACATGGGGGCCGAAGAGCTCGCGGCAGAAACCGCGGCGATCATCATGGGGCTCGATGTGGTGATCACCTGCGACACGGCCCTTGCCCACCTGGCCGGTGCGCTCGGCGCGCGCGTGTGGGTGGTCCTGCAAGCGGTGCCGGACTGGCGCTGGCTCATCGGGCGCGAAGACAGCCCCTGGTACCCGACCATGCGACTCTTCCGTCAGCGCGTCGCGGGGGACTGGCCCGAGCTGTTCGAGCGCGTGGCGGCCGCACTTGCGGACTGGCGCGACGCCCGCGCAAAGGGTGTGACTTAGTCAGCCCCTGCCCCATGTCCGGTCGCGACCACTCCGTGCTGTCCCCAGCCGACGCGATGCAGCGAGCGGTCCGTGCGCATGAGGTCGGGAACTTCGCTCTCGCCGAGTGGCTGTGCAGCGGGATCCTCGCCCATTACCCAGAGCATTTCGAGGCGCTCAACCTGCTGGGAGTCATCAAGGCGCAGACACGCCGCTCGCAGGAGGCGGCGGCGTTGCTGGAACACGCCGTGGCAGTGCGTCCCGGCAATGCGACCACGCACAACAACTACGCCAACGTTCTGGGAGACCTCGGGCGCTTCCATGAGGCGCTGGAACACTACGATCGCGCACTCGCGCTCGAGCCCGACTATCCTGAGGCCTGCAACAACCGCGGTGGCGCGCTCAGGGCGCTAGGCCGCCTCGACGCCGCGCTCGCGAGCTACGAGCATGCGATCGCCCTGCGCCCAACCTATGCCGAAGCGCACTACAACCGGGGTGTGACGCTTCACGATCTCGGACGCCTGGAGGATGGGTTGGAGTGCTATGGGCGCGCGCTCCGGCTCAGTCCCGGGTCTGCCCAAGCGCTCTACAATCAGGGCATCGCGCTGCACGAACTCGGACGCCTGAAGGAAGCGCTGCACAGCTACGGCAGGGCCCTGCAGATCACGCCGACTGCCGAGGCACACAACAATCGCGGCAACGTGTTTCTGGAGCTCGGACGCCGGCACGAAGCCCTGCAGGATTATGAGCGCGCTCTGCAACTGAACGCGGCGCTGCCAGATGCTCACCACAATCGTGGCAACGTGCTGCAGCTGCTCAGGCATCCGGAGGAGGCGCTGGCGAGTTTTGAACGGGCACTGCAGCTCAACCCGCAAATGCCTTGGCTGTTCGGCGCGTGGCTTCATGTCAGGCTGCTGCTGTGCGATTGGAGGGGCATCGCGACGCTCGCGGCCAGGATCACGCGAGGCCAGAAGGCGACCCGACCGTTCACCGTGCTGGCCGTGAGCGATGCGCTGGCCGTCCAGCGTCGGGCGGCGGAGATCTCCGCGGAGGAAACCACTCGAGTGAGCCGAGCGCTGCCCGCTCTGGCACCGCGGGCCCCGCGCCCGATCATCCGGGTCGGTTACTACTCGGCGGATTTCCGCAACCATGCCATGGCACAACTGATGGCAGGGGTGTTCGAGCTTCATGATCGCCGGCGCGTCGAGCTCACCGCGTTCGCCTTCGGCTCGCACGAGCCGGATCGGATGACCGAACGACTGCGCGGGGCGTTCGATCGATTCCTCGATGTCCGCTCCAGGTCGGACCGTGAAGTGGCGCAAGTGTCCCGGGAGCTCGAGATCGACATAGCGGTCGACCTCATGGGCTATACGCAGAACTCGCGTCCCGGGGTCTTTGCGCACTGCGCAGCGCCCCTGCAGGTGAGCTATCTCGGTTACGCGGGGACGATGGGTGCACCCTACATCGACTACATCGTCGCGGATCGGACCGTGATCCCGCCGCAGTCGCGCCACTACTACTCCGAAAGGATTATCTATCTGCCCAACAGTTATTTTCCTAACAGCTACCGCATCAACAACAACGGGCCGCCTGCGGCGGATGCGCAGCCCTCGCGATCCGAGCTGGGCCTGCCGGCGGCGGCGTTCGTTTTCTGTTGCTTCAACAGCACGTACAAGATCATCCCCGGCACCTTCGCGAGCTGGATGCGGATCCTCGAATCTGTCTCCGGAAGCGTGTTGTGGCTGCTGACCGATAATGCGACGGCCGCTCGCAACCTGCGCGTGGAGGCCGAGAGATTCGGCATCGATGGAGCGCGGCTGCTGTTCGCGCCACCCGTACCGTTGGCGCAGCATCTGCCGCGGTATCGCGCGGCCGACCTGTTTCTCGATACCCACCCCTGCGGTGCGCACACGACCGCGTGCGACGCCCTCTGGGTGGGACTGCCGGTTCTCACCCGCAGCGGAGAATCGCTGGCGGCGAGGGTAGCCGCCAGCCTCCTGACAGCGATCGGACTGCCCGAGCTGATAACCTCCGCTCAAGAGGACTATGAGGCGTTGGCGATCACGCTTGCGACCGACCCGCCGCGGCTGCGGGCCATCAGGAGTCGCCTGGCGGGCAATCGACTGACGACGCGCTTGTTCGATACTGGACTCCTGACCCGCCATCTCGAGACGGGCTACATGGAGATCTACCGGCGGCACCATGCGGGCCTGAGGCCCGACGACGTGTTCGTGGAGTGATCCTGGCGTCCGCGAGCGCCCGCGAGCCTCAACCCGACAGCTTGACCGGGCCGCAGTCGATGCGATGGTGGGGGCAAGTTCCGTCCGACCGGACGCGACCTCGGTCGTGGCGGTAGACCTGCGCGGTCGACTGTGTCGCGCGGGCGAGCGCATCGCCGACCGGCCCGAGAGCGGGATTCTGCGGTTCATGGATACCCGCCCCGGCCACAGACGGCTACCTCGACACGACCAACCGCCGGCTGCGCGCGCCGTTTGCACTGAAGGACCGCGAAATGCGGCTAGAAGAGGGCCGGGTGGTCGTCTTCTCTTCCTACCTCTTCCATGAAGTCGCGCCCTTCTACGGGCGCGATGCGCGCATTACCGTCGCGAGCAACTGCTGGTTGGTGTGAGCGTTCCCACTCGCTCGTCAGCGGTACCGGCCGCGACCAGCATCGTGCTGCGGGGGACCGGGCGTGTTCGAGATGTGCGCCCAGGTGGGCGCCCAGGTGGGCGAGCGCTCACGTAGCACGCGCCGCTTCACCTGCCGAGCCTGCGGTGACGCTGTGCAAGCCCCCCGTGCTGTGTGTTGCTTCAGCGCTACAAAATCTTGTGAAGTCTTGAATTGCACTTTGCAGGGCTAGTCGTGCCGTGTAGTATTTCTGCACTTGCTCGCGCGCCCACGGCGCGCGCATTCACGTCCACTTGAGGGGAGTTTACGGAATGAACACGAGTCGCAATGTGCGGTCGGCGGTTCGCATCGCTCTCGCGGCGTGCGCGACGGCTGGGGCAATCCCGCTGGCTCACGGTCAGGCAGCCCCGCCGCCGGCTGCTCCAGAGAAGCCGGTGGAGGAAATCGTCATCACCGGTTCGCGCATCGTGGTACCCAACCTGCAGAGCATAAGCCCGGTGTCGACGATCTCCAGCGCCGACATCGAGCAGACCGGCAAGACGCGCGTGGAGGACATCCTCAACTCCATGCCGCAGATCTTCGCCGCCCAGGGGGCCCAGGTCTCCAATGGCTCGAACGGCATTGCGACGGTCAACCTGCGCGGACTCGGTTCGCAGCGCACGGTCGTGCTGGTCAACGGGCGGCGCGTGCAGCCGGGCAGCCCCTCGGGCGGAACGCCGGCCGTCGACCTGGACTTCATCCCGGCAGAATTGATCCAACGCGTGGAGATTCTCACCGGCGGCGCCTCTTCGACCTACGGCGCCGACGCGGTGGGCGGTGTCGTCAACTTCATCCTGAACGACAAATACCAGGGCGTGAAGTTCACCGCGGAATATGGGTTTTACAACCATCACAACAGCAATGGCATCGACTCGACGGTCACTGCGCTGCCGAACTACACCTTACCGCCCAGCAGCGTGAACGTCGGCTACAACAGGGATTTCTCTTTTTTGATGGGCATGAACACCCCGAACGATAAGGGCAATGCGACCTTTTACGCGACCTACCGGACCGCCGACCCGATTCTCCAGGCATCGTTCGATTACAGCGCCTGCACCCTGAACTCCGGCGATACCTTCAGCTGCGGTGGCTCGACGACCACTGCACCGCCGTTTTCGAACGGGCGATTCCGACCGCTCGATCCGACGAGCGGAGCACCGATCGGGCCGAATGCCACGTTCCGTGCCGATGGGTCGCTGCAGACATTTCCGAGCACCACGGCGTTCGCGGCAGCACAAGCCTACAATTTCGGTCCGCTCAACTACTACGCCCGCCCCGACGAGCGCTACACGCTCGGCGCGTTCGTTCACTACGACGTGGCCGAGCACGCCAAGGTCTATTCCGAGCTCATGTACATGAACGATCGGAACGTCTCGCAGATCGCACCGAGCGGCGCGTTCTCACTTGGAAACCCGATCAATCCCGGCGGCGGACTCTTCGTCAATTGCGATAATCCGCTCCTCAGCGCGGCGATGGTGAGCACCTGGTGCGCGCCGGGCAGCACGATCACGCAGAACGGGCTGACGGAGGCGCTGCTCGTCATCGGCCGCCGCAATGTGGAAGGCGGAGGCCGTCAGCAGGACTTTACCTTCAGCGACTACCGGGCCGTGATCGGTGTCAGGGGGGATATCAACGAGGCCTGGAGTTACGACGTATACGGCCTGCAGGGCAACACCACCCTCAGCAGCATCTATCTGAACGATCTCTCCTGGACCAAGATCCAGAACTCCCTGCTGGTGCAAAATGTCGGCGGTGTGCCAACCTGCACGTCGGTCATCAACGGGACCGATCCGGCCTGCGTGCCGTGGAATATCTTCCACGTCGGCGGTGTGACGCCGGCTGCCGCCAACTATCTGGCCATACCGCTGCTCGAGCGCGGCAGCACGCTGTTGCGCGTGGGCGAAGCGAGCGTGACCGGGGACCTCGGCAAATACAACGTGCAGCTGCCGACGGCGCGGAACGGGTTGAACGTGAATATCGGCGTCGACTGGAATCAGACCACACTGCATTTTCAGCCGGACTTCGCATTCCAGACGGCTCAGGGAGCCGGGCAGGGGTCTGCGACTTTGCCGGCGGGTGGCAGCGTCACGGCTCGTGAGCTCTTCCTCGAGGGGAAACTCCCCATCGTCGAAGACCATCCGGGGGCTGAGGTGTTCGGCGCTGAATTCGGCTACCGCTACTCCGACTACAGCCAGGCGCAGTCGGACAACGGCTCGGCCAAGCAGACCTTCAACGCCAGTACCTATAAGTTCGGGCTCGAATGGATACCGATCCATGATCTGAGGTTGCGCGGCAGCTTCCAGCGGGCCACGCGCGTGCCGAACGTGAATGAGCTCTATTCGCCGCAGGAGGTGGCGTTAGACGGAACCATCGACCCCTGCTCGGGACCGACACCCGCCTTCTCGCCGGCGCAATGCGCCCGAACCCACGTGACGGCCGCGCAGTACGGCCTCGTCGATAACAATCCGGCGAATCAGTACAACGGCTTCATCGGCGGCAATCCGAATCTGCAGCCGGAAAAGGCCGACACCATCTCGTTCGGCGTCGCCCTGCAGCCGCGCGCGGTCCCGGGGCTGCGCTTCCTGGTCGACTGGTTCGACATCAAGGTCGACAATGCCGTTCAGCAGCCTCAGGCCGACTTCACCCTTATCGAGTGCGGCGTCACGGGCGATCCGACCGCCTGCGGCCGTGTCCATCGCGATGCCAACGGCAGCATCCTGACTCAGACCGGGTACATTCAGGACCTGTTCACCAACATCGGCCAGCTCCGGACGCGCGGAATCGATTTCGACGCCGGCTATCGGTTCGGCATCGGCCGCTTCGGCAATCTCGCGTTTTCGCTGATCGCCACGCACCTGAATAAATACGAAGTCACGCCTCAGGTCGGCATTACCTACGACTGCGTGGGACTTTATGGACCGGTATGTTCCAGCACCGGCAGCGGAACCGGTGTGCCGACACCGGAGGATCGCTTCACCCTCGGAGCGCACTGGCAGACCCCGTACCGCGGCCTGGACGTGGGTCTCGCGGTGCGCTACATGAGCTCGGTGAAGCTGGAAACGTCCGGGTCCAACCCGTTCCTGTCACAGATCGGAGCAATCGTCGGTCTCCCGGCGACGGACCTGCGCCTCGGCAGCCGGAGTTACCTGGACCTGTCGGCGAGCATGAACGTGACGGAGAAGCTCAGGGCGCGGTTCGGCGTCAACAACCTGCTCGACAAGGATCCACCGATCAACGGCGGCAACGCCTGTCCGACGGGTCCCTGCAACGGCAATACCTGGCCGACGTTCTATGACGCGACCGGGCGGTTCATCTTCTTCAATGTCTCCGCCGAGTTCTAGAAGGTAGAAGGCAAGCACGACTCGGATACGGCGGGCGCGAGCCCGCCGTATTTTTTTTCGCCAGCCGAAGGCGCGTATCATCCAGACGATGGCTGAGATCGCGCCGTTCTTTGCGGTCCCGTTCGGGTTCGCACGGCTGGATGACTGTGCGCCGTTGAATGAGCAGCTGCGCGAAACCTTCCTGCAACGCGCCGCCCTTGGGGCGGCCTATGCCAATCCGCGACCCATCACGCGCCGCAATCAGCAGGTCTATGAGAGCCGCTTCGACCTCTTTCGCTGGCCCGAGGCGCCGGTCCAGCACCTGAAGGAGTTCTGCTGGAGGGAGCTCATCCGCTGGGTCTGCGAGCTGAACCGTTATGACGACAAGGTTCGCGCGCAACTTCTGCTGTACGCGGACTCGTGGTTTCACATCACCCGGCGTGGCGGTTTTTTTGCGTTACACAACCACCCCATGGCCTCCTGGTCCGGAGTCTACTGTGTGGACCCAGGGGGCCAGGACGTACAGCACCCCGACAGCGGCCTGCTGAGCTTCGTGAGTCCCATGCTCACCTCCAGCATGTTCCTGGATGCCGCCAATAGCCAGCTACAGGGACCGTATGCGCACGGCGTCCGGAGCCTGCGGCTCGAGCCGGGGCAGTTGGTGCTGTTTCCGTCATGGATTCTGCACGAAGTCACCCCGTTCACCGGGGACGGCGAGCGCATCACGGTTTCCTTCAATGCCTGGTTCCGCTTAGCGGCGGACCCGCCGGCCTCGTCTTAGCCGCAAACCCTTTCGGCCCGTAAGATCCTTTCCAGCACAAGGCGATCCTTTCAGCGCAGCCGCTCGACTTTGGCCACGCGGCCGCCGGGAGCACGGATCCGGAAGGATCCGAAGGCCGCGCGCGAAATAACGACCGCATCGCCCGCGCGCACCAGCCATTGCTCGCCCTCGAGAACGCGCCAGACCTGTCCATTGTCGAGCTCGAGGACCGGTGAGCCTCCGCTTACGCTCAGCGCGCTCACCCGCGCCGTGATGGAATCCAGCCTGACCGCATGGGCGCTGCCTGCCGGCGGCTGCTCGGGCGCGGATCGGCGCAAGCCGAACATTCGTTGCGCAGAAACCGGGGCAGCTTCCCGCGCGGGTCCGGCATCAGGACCCGGTGCGAGGGTGGCCGCGAGGCGGTCGTAGCACAGGAGTCGCTCGGAATCGCTGCCGAGCGTCGCGCACACACGCACCTCATCGGCCAGCGTGTTGCCCTCCGGCTCGCCCGCCGGCACGAGTCCCGGCACTACGAGACACTCCGGCGCGAACAGCAGATGAATCGCAACCGCCCGCCGCCACCTGGACTTGCCGCCGCGAGCGCCCACGGCCTTCACGCGGGGGGCGCCCTGCCGGACTCGCCGTCGTAGAACTCCCGGATACCCTGCGTCGCGCTGCGCACCAGCGCGCGCTCCGTCTCGGTCAGGTGCGGATTCCAGACATCGAAGATCAGGATCGCGCGCGCCCGGTCGCTCTCGTTCCAGGCCTCGTGTTCGAACGTGTCGTCGAAGACCCATGCTTCGCCAACTCGCCACTGGCGCGTTTCGGAGCCCACGCGAAAGCCACAGCCCTCAGGCACGACGAGCGGGACATGCACGATGAGTCGCGTATTGGTCTCGCCGGTATGAGGCGGGATACGGGTCCTGGCATCGAGTATCGAGAAGAAGGCATTGGGCCCATGCCCCGCTATGTCGACTTGTGGCGTCCTTGAAAGCAGGGCGCTCGTGACGGGGCAGCGCGCGATGTGCGCTTCAATTCTGCTCCCCTCCTTCCACAGGAAATACGCGCTCCAACGCCGCGAGCGATTGAGCTGCGCCCATTGATCCAGGGGCAGCCCATCCGCATGAGCAATGTAAGGCACCAGCTCACTTTGCTCATCGCGCAGCACACCTTCCACTTCTCGCCGCACCTCCTGGCTGGAGGCTTCAAACTCCTCAAGCCAGGGGAAGGCATCGCGATCGTGAAACTCCCAATCGGGCAGGCTGGGGAAGTACATGAAGGTCGGCTGTGGCCGGTAGATCGCGCGCTTGCCGAGAAAGGTATCGAGACAATGATCGAAGCGTCGCTGCGTCGAGGATCCGCGCGCTGACCGCAGGCCTTGCAGCTTCTGCCCCAGGTACTCTTCGAGCGCCGCATCATTCGCCTTCACGGCTGCCAGTGCCCGCTGAACGGGCTTCTGCAGCAGCGGCGGCACCGCAGTCCCCGGCGCGATGGTCTGCAGCGCGGCCCGGTAGACCTTGGCGGCCGCCCGCGGCCGCTCGAGCAGCTCGAGCAAGGAGGCCTTCTGCAACAGCGCCAGCAGGTGACGCGGCTCGAGCGTGAGCGCGCGCTCGAGCGCCTGCATCTCGGCCTCGGGCGCCTTGAGGGCGCGCTGGATCGTCGCGAGATTGATCCAGAACGCGGGGTTGGTCGCATCGCGCGCGACGGCTCGTTCCGCGAGCTCCTTGGCCGCCTGCAGCTGACCCTCGTGCAGCTTCTGCATGCCGCGAGCGTTCAAAATCAGCGGGTGCTCGGGTGTGATCGTCTCGGCTTTTGCCAGCAGCTGCGTGGCCAGCGCGAACTCCCTCCTGGCCAGCGCGCGTTCGGCTTCTACCACGAGCTCACGCAACTGCTCGTCATGCTTGCCCTCCTGTCTATTCGACTGCATGCTCGAGCCCGGCAGGCGTGTGCGCCGCTCCGTTTGGCAATGGCCCCTGCCTCATCACAGCATGATTTTGACGTGCGCAAATAAAAAAGTCATGTCACCGGGCGAGCACCGCGCCCGCGCTCCGACGGCGCCCAGCCTCGGGCTGGCCAGACTCGCTTTCGTCCACCGGCGCAGCTGGCCCAAGCCATGAACAGCGCAGCGCGCGACCCGTCCGCCGATCGCGAAACGGTCCGCGAGGTGCATCGGCTGGCTTCCGCGGGCGATTTAACCGGCGCGGCCGCCGCGGCGCTTGCCGCATTGGGTGCCGGGTTGGAGCATCCGCTGCTGCTCAATGTGGCCGCGCTGCAGCTGGAGCGCGAAGGCAGGTTCGAGGACGCATGCCGCTACCTGCGGCGCGCGATCGAGCTTGCGCCGCAGGATATTGGTGCGCGCAATGCCCTGGGGCTCTGCCTGCAGAGCCTGAATCGGGACGCTGAAGGCCTGGCGCACTTTGACGCCGTCATCGCCCTCGCTCCGCAGGCGGCGTTTGGCCATGCAAACCGCGGTCGGGCGCTACTGGCGCTGGGGCGAATTGAAGAGGCGCACGGCAGTTTCCACAAAGCCCTGGAACACGAATCGAACGTCGCTGCGCTCGCCGGACTCGCCGCAATCGCCACGTTTCGCGGCGATCATTCCCAGGCGCGCCAACTTGCTGAAAAGGTCCTCAAGGTCGAGCCCAACTATCCCGATGCCGTGATGAGCATCGCCGCCGCGGATCTGGCAGCGGAGCAACCGCAAGAGGCAGCGCGCGGCCTGCGCGAGCTTCTGGCGGACCGCCGTGTGGCTCCGGTCGACCGCGCCCACGCACTGTCGATGTTGGGTGATGTGCTGGACGCGCAGCACCGCTATGCCGAGGCATTCGCGGCCTACACCGAATCAAATGAACAACTGACCACGATCTACTCATCTCAGTACGCCGGGGGCGAGACGGCACTGGAATTCACCCGGCTCCTGACCGAGCAGTTTCAGAACGTCCCGCCACACCGGTGGGCGCCATGCGCGCCCGGGAAGGGGGCAACGGGTGCCGTCCGCCATGTTTTCCTGATCGGCTTCCCGCGCAGCGGCACGACTCTGCTCGAGGCGGCTCTCGAGGGTCATCCGGCGATTCAAAGCCTGGAAGAGCAGGAGCTGATGATTGACTCGGTTGGCGCTTACCTCGGGCGACCGGAGTACGTTCACCGCCTGGCGGCCGCCAGTAATTCCGAGCTGCAAGGTTTTCGCGACGCCTACTGGCGGCGCGTTCGTGACGCAGGAATCGACCTGGCGAACAGAGTCTTCGTGGACAAGTACCCGCTGAACACCTTGAAACTCCCGCTGATCGCCCGTCTGTTTCCGGATGCGAAGATCCTGCTGGCACGTCGCGACCCGCGCGATGTCGTGCTGAGCTGCTTTCGTCGCAGATTTCGCATGAATGCTCCCATGTTCCAGCTGTTGAGCCTCGACGGCGCGGCGCGCTTTTATGACACGACCATGAGGGCGGCGGAGGTGTTCCAGGAGAGGCTCAAGCTGGAGTTGCGCGTGGCGCAACATGAAATGATCGTCGGCGACTTTCGCTCCGAACTGACCGCGATTTGCACCTGGATCGGGCTGGACTGGACCGACGCCATACGCGCTGTCGATCAACGATCGAGCAAGCGGGCGGTTGTGACGCCCAGCACGGCGCAGCTGGTGCGCGGTGTCGACTCGGCAACCGTCGGCCAGTGGCGCCACTACGCGCCGCAGCTGGCGTCCGTGCTCCCGATCCTGGAGCCGTGGGTCCGCAAGTTCGGATACGACAGTCGACCGTGAGCGACCTCGACTCTAGCGCGCCCCGGGCCCCGGGAGCGCAGGCGTCTGGTCGAGCGTCGCAAACGTGGCGCCCGACGGCGCTCGCGCCGCACGCAACCGCGCACTGACTGCTTCCGCCTGTCCCATCACCCGCAGCAGGTTTGCGCCCGCGACCTTCGCCAGCTGCGCATCGCTCCAGCCGCGACGGCCCAGCTCCGCGAGCAGCGCCGGAAACCTGTCGACGCCCTCGAGCCCGACAGGCGCTTCGGGGATACCGTCGAAGTCTGAGCCTATACCCACATGATCAACCCCCGCGACTTTGCGGATGTGCTCGATGTGATCGGCGACGTCTGCGAGCGCGACCGGTGGCTTCGGGTGAGCCTGCTCCCAGGCTCTCAGCGCGGCCGCGATGCGTTCGGGCTGCCCGATGTACAGACCGCCGAACGGCGGGCTGCTGTAACGCGCCTGTTCCGCGGCGCGATCCGCATCCCAGCGCCGGCGCGCCTCGGAGACGTAGCCGGGAAAGAAATTGACCATCACAACGCCGCCGTTCTTCGCCACCAGCTCCAACACGTCATCGGGCACGTCGCGCGGGTGATCGACCAGGGCGCGGGCGGAGGAGTGCGAGAAGATCACCGGCGCCTCGGTCACGGTGAGCGCCGCACGCATGGTGTCGGCCGAGACGTGGGCGAGATCCACGAGCATGCCGAGCCGGTTCATTTCCCGCACCACCTCGCGCCCGAAGGGCGTGAGCCCGTGGTGCGCGGGTGTGTCGGTGGCGGAATCCGCCCAGTCGGTATTGGAGGAGTGCGTGAGCGTCATGTAGCGCGCGCCGCCCTCGTAATAGGCGCGCAGCACCGCGAGCGAGTTGTTGATCTGGTGACCGCCCTCGACGCCGATCAGCGCGCCGATGCGGTGCGCCTTGTGCACACGGACGATGTCCGCCGCGGTGTACGCCATGGCCAGGTCCGCCGGATAGCGCGCGCACAGCGCCTTGACCAGGTCGATCTGTTCGAGCGTCATCTGCACCGCCTCCGGTCCCCGGGTCGCTGCCGGGATCCACACCGACCAGAATTGCGCCCCGACGCGGCCGGCGCGCAAGCGGGGAATGTCGGTCATGAGTGGCGCGCCATCGGGCGGGGCCGGCAGCGCGGCGGTGGAGGCGGCGAGATCGATCTTTGCCAGATCACCCCCAAAGCGCGCGCGGATCTCCCACGGCAGATCGTTGTGCCCGTCGATGAGCGGCGTCTGCGCGAGAACCCGCTCGACCCGTTCGGTGCCGGTTGCGGCGCGTGCGGTGAGCGGCGCGGCCAGCAGCAGCGCCAGCGGCCAGGCCGCGATGAGGCCGGCGCGGACGGCCGAGCGCGCCGTGCCACCCGCCGCTGCAGCGCCCGCAGCCACGCACTCACACGCGTGTGCCGAGGGCGTTACTGCGCCGACGGTGGCGAGCACGAGCGCGTCCAGTCCTGTGGCTTTGCGCCCGGGTTGTGCCAGCCGCACGGACCCCTGAGCAGCGCCTCCGCCTGCTGCGGTCCCCAGCTGCCCGGGATGTATTCCACGGGCGGCGCGCCGGCACTCAGCACCTGATCGACGATCGCCCAGGCGGCTTCCACCTCGTCCTCGCGCGCAAAGTGCGAGGTGTCGCCGATGAGCGCGGCGCTGATGAGCACCTCATAGGCATCCATGTCGTCCCCCTGCTGCTGCGCGACGAACAGCTCCACCGGCCGCCCCGTCATGGCCGGCCCGGGTCTCTTGGTGTGGGCGCCGAGCGCGATCGCGACGTCGGGGCCGACGCGAAAGCGCAGGTGATTGGGCCGGTCGGGGCCCAAGTCGCCGAACACGTTGACGGGCGGGGGCCCCAGGTCCACGACCACCTCGGTGGCCGTCACCGGCAGGCATTTGCCGGCGCGCAGGTAGAAGGGCACGCCGCTCCAGCGCCAGGAGTCGATCTGCAGGGCCAGCGCGGCGTAGGTCTCGACGTGCGAGTCGGCGGCCACGCCCGGCTCGCTGCGGTAGCCGGTGAACTGTCCGCGCACCAGTTGCGCGGGCATCACCGGGCGCACCGCTTTCAGCACCTTCACCTTCTCATCGCGCAGCGCCTCCCCCTCGGTGTTGACCGGCGGTTCCATGGTGAGCAGCGCCATGATCTGCAGCAGATGGTTCTGGATGACGTCGCGGACCGCGCCGGTTTCCTCGTAGAAGCGGCCGCGCCCGGCGATCCCGAGCCTCTCGGCCATGGTGATCTGCACGCTGGCGACGAAGTTGCGGTTCCACACCGGCTCGAGAAAGGAATTGGCGAAGCGGAAATACAGGATGTTCTGCACCGCCTCCTTGCCGAGGTAATGGTCGATGCGAAAGATGCTGGCTTCGGGGAAATGCGCGTGCAGCGTCCGGTTGAGCGCGCGCGCGGAAGGCAGGTCGCGCCCGAAGGGCTTCTCGACCACCACGCGTGCTCCCTGCGCGCTGCCCGAGCCGCTCAGGTGCTCGATGACCACCGGGAACATGCTCGCCGGTATGGCGAGATAGTGCAGCGGCCGCTGCGCCTCGCCGAGGGCCTGGCGCAGCGCATCGAACGTGGCGCGCTCGTGGTACTCGCCGTCCACGTAGCGCAGCAGGCCCGTAAAGCGTGCCACCACCGCCTCCTCCGCTGCCGGCACGAAGGCCTTCAGGCTCTCGCGCACGCGCGCCGCGAGCTGCGCGGCGTTCCAGCCCTGGCGCGCGACCCCGATCACCGGCACGCTCAGGAGACTGCGGCGCACGAGCTGATAGAGCGCGGGGTAGATCTTGCGATAGCACAGATCGCCGGTGGCCCCGAACAGCACCACGGCATCACAGTCACGGCGTTCCATGGTTTCCCTCGACGTGACCTCCGAACCCGAGGCGCATCGCCGACAGGACCTTGTTGGCGAACTCGGCCTGCCCGCGTGACTCGAAGCGCGCATACAGTGCCGCGCTCAGCACCGGGGCGGGCACGCCGGTTTCGACCGCCGCCTCCACGGTCCAGCGCCCCTCCCCCGAGTCCGCCACGTGCCCGCCGAACCCGGCGAGCTCACCGTCCTGCGCCAGGGCGGCCGCGGTGAGATCGAGCAGCCGCGAGGCGATGATGCTGCCGTGGCGCCACAGTTCCGCGATGGCGGCCAGGTCGAGCCGGTACTGGAAGAAACGCGGATCGCTAAGCGGCGCGGTCTCCGCATCGGCCCCCGCGGTGCGCAGGCCGGCATCCGCATGGGCCAGAATGTTCAGGCCCTCCGCGTACGCGGCCATCAGCCCGTACTCGATGCCGTTGTGAACCATTTTCACGAAGTGGCCGGCGCCATGCGCTCCGCAGTGCAGGTAGCCGAGCGCGGCCGCCGCGGCACTCGCGGCCCGGCCACCGGCGCGGCCGGTGGCGGCGTTGCCCGCCGGTGGGGACGGGAGCCTGCCACCCGGCGCGAGCGTCGCCAGCGCCGGCTCGAGCAGCGCGACCGCCTCCGGCTCGCCCCCGATCATCAGGCAGTAGCCGTGCTCGAACCCGAGCACCCCGCCGCTGGTGCCGACGTCCAGGTAGCGGATGCCCGCGGCCGCGAGCTCCCCGGCGCGGCGGATGTCGTCGTGATAGTTGGAATTGCCCCCGTCGACGAGGACATCGCCCGCGCTGAGGAGCGGCCGCAGCTCGCCGATCACCGCATCCACGATCGCGGCCGGCACCATGATCCACACCGCCCGCGGCGGCGGCAGCAGCCGCACCAGCTCCTCGAGCGAGCGCGCCGAGCGCGCGCCCGATGCCGCAGCCGCGCGCACCGCCTCGGCCTTCGGATCGTAGGCCACGCACTCGTGGCCACCCTGCAGCAGGCGCCGCACCATGCTGGCGCCCATGCGCCCGAGCCCGATCATTCCTATGCGCATTGTCGACTCCTTGAGCGAACGGCGCGGCGCGCATCCTTGCGGCAACGGGCCGTGTCAGTTCGGCACCCGCCGGATCTGGGCGCCCAGCTGCGCCAGCTTCTCCTCGATCGCCTCGTAGCCGCGATCGATGTGGTAGATGCGCTCGACGTCGGTACGCCCTTCGGCGATGAGCCCGGCGAGCACCAGGCTCGCCGAGGCGCGCAGATCGGTCGCCATCACCGGAGCCGCGGTGAGCTTCTCCACACCGCGAATGATGGCGGTGTTGCCTTCCAGGCGAATCTCCGCTCCCAGGCGTCGCATCTCCAGCATGTGCATGAAGCGGTTCTCGAAGATCGTCTCGGTGATGGTGCCGACACCGGAGGCCACCGTGTTGAGCGCGGCGAACTGCGCCTGCATGTCGGTCGGGAACGCGGGGTACGGGGCGGTGCGCACGTCGACCGCCTTAAGCCGCCGCCCGCGCATGTCCACCTCGACCCAGTTCTCGCCCACGCCCACCCTGGCGCCCGCCTCCTCGAGCTTGGCCAGCACCGCATCCAGGTGCTCGGGCCGCGTGCTCTTGATGCGCACGTGACCGCGGGTGATCGCGCCCGCGACCAGATAGGTGCCGCTCTCGATGCGATCCGGCAGCACTTCGTAAGTCGTGCCGCGCAGCCGCTTCACGCCCTGCACGACGATCTTGTCGCTGCCCGCGCCGTGGATGTTGGCGCCCATCGCGATGAGGAAGTTGGCGAGGTCCACCACCTCGGGCTCGCGCGCGGCGTTCTCGATGATCGTCTCGCCCTCGGCGAGGGTCGCCGCCATCATCAGATTCTCGGTGCCGGTGACCGTCACGGTGTCGAGCACCAGCCGCGCCCCTTTGAGGCGTGCGGCGCGGGCGCGGATGTAGCCGCCCTCGATGGTGATGTCGGCGCCCATCGCCTGCAGCCCCGCGACGTGGATGTTCACCGGGCGTGCGCCGATCGCGCAGCCCCCGGGCAAGGACACGTCGGCGTGCCCGTGGCGCGCCACCAGGGGTCCGAGCACCAGGATGGAGGCGCGCATGGTCTTCACCAGGTCGTAGGGCGCGAAGCACTCGCGCACGGTGGAGCCGTCCACCTCGATGCGCATGCGCTCGTCGATGGTGACGGTGGCACCCATCCTGCCGAGCAGCTCCACCGTGGTGGTCACGTCCTTCAGATGCGGCACGTTCGCGACCACCACCGGGTCCTCTGCGAGCAGCGCGGCGGCGAGGATCGGCAGCGTCGCATTCTTGGCGCCGGAGATGCGCACTTCGCCCTCGAGGGGTACGCCACCCTGGATCTGCAGCTTGTCCATGTCAGCCCTGCGCGGATTCTTCGGGCGTCAGCGCCTCGATCGACAGGGCGTGTATCTCGCGACCCATGAGCTCCCCCAGCGTGCGGTACACGAGCTGGTGGCGCGCGAGACTCTTCTTGCCCTCGAACTCTTGTGCCACCACGCGCGCGGCAAAATGGGTGTTGTCATCCGATTGCACGCGCACCGAGCTTCCGGGGAGGCCTGCGCGGATCAGCCGCGCGATGTCTTCAGGGTTCATGGGCGTAACACCCTCCGCTTAAGGCTGCTCACGGGCGCGCCTATGATGACCGGCTAGGGGACGAACTGCACACGCGGTACTTTGGGCCGCGTCCGAATGAGCGAGCGATCAAATGTCAGGAACGCCTCGGCCTCGGCTGGCGTGCCGGCGACATGCAGTGCGTCTGCGACGTCCATACCGGCACGTGCGCTTGCCAGCGCTCGAGCCACGACGGCCTCGTCCTCCACCTGTACGGTCGCAAGCCCGAAGAAGGCTTCGAGAGCGGCGATGACGTCCTTGCGCGAAAAGTCGTACACAGCCTCGAGTACCCAGGCGGACTCGAGCACCACGGTCCTCGAGACCCACACATTTTCCCGATCTACCAGCGCGCGCGCCCGCGCCCCCTGGGCCGCATCGTCGTTGACGAGGTAACGGATGACGACGTTCGTATCAATGGCGAACATGTCCAGACCCGCGAACGCGTCAGCGACGCCGAGACCTGAACGCCTGCCGCAGACCCTCATCCATCTGCTTGACGGTGCGCGCTCCACCGCCGGCTTTCAGGCGGCCGAAGACCTCCGCCGGCTCGGTGCTTCCAAAGGGCTTCCTCGGGCGCAGCAGGATCCCGCGCGGGGTATTTTCGACGAGAAATTCCGTGCCCGGTGGCCAGCGGCGGGATTGCCGGATGGCCTTCGGCAACACGATCTGCCCCTTCGAAGAGAGCTTGGTGGTTTCCATCGGAAATGATGGTAAGACGACGTAAGACCGATGTCAATCTCGCCTCCGCGGTCGCGCCGCGCACGCCGATCCACCCGGTGCCATAATGAGCGTCATGGATCTGCACCCGGCGGCCGCAGCCACCCCTGACGCGACACCCGACGATGAGCAGCTGCTCGCTTCCGCGCGGCGCGCGCTCGCCATCGAGGCGCGCGCGGTCGAGGCGCTCACCGCAAGGCTCGGGACCGCGTTCGCGCAGGCCTGCCGCGTGTGCCTCGCCTGCCACGGCCGCGTCGTGGTCACCGGCATGGGCAAGAGCGGGCATGTCGCCGGCAAGATCGCGGCGACGCTTGCCAGTACCGGCACACCGGCCTTTTTTCTGCACCCCGCGGAAGCCGGGCACGGCGACCTCGGCATGATCACCCGCGGGGATGCGGTGCTGGCGCTGTCCAACTCCGGCGAGACCCCGGAGCTGGTGCTGCTGCTGCCGCACCTCAAGCGCCTCGCCGTGCCGCTCATCGTGATGAGTGGCAGGACCGATTCGACCCTCGCTCGCGCCGCGAGCGTGACGCTCGATGTCGGCGTGCCGGAGGAAGCCTGCCCGCTGAATCTCGCGCCCACCGCCAGCACCACCGCCACGCTCGCCATGGGCGATGCGCTCGCGGTGGCGGTGCTCGAGGCGCGCGGCTTCACCCGGCAGGACTTCGCGCGCTCCCACCCCGGCGGCGCGCTCGGTAGAAAGCTGCTGCTGCACGTCGAGGACCTGATGCGTACCGGCACGGCCGTGCCGCGCATCGCGCCCGACGCCCCCTTGAGCGAGGGCCTGATGGAGATGTCGGCCAAGGGTCTGGGAATGACGGTGGTGGTCGATCCCGAGGAGCGCATCCTCGGGGTGTTCACCGACGGGGACCTGCGCCGCGCGCTCGACCGGCAGATCGATGTGCACGCCACGGCGATGAGTACGGTGATGACCGCGCACGCCCGGACCATCGGCCCGCGCGAGCTCGCGGCCGAAGCCGTGCACCTCATGGAAGTGCACCGGATCACGGCGCTGCCGGTCAGCGACGCCAACGGCCGCCTCATCGGCGCGCTCAACGTGCACGATCTGATGCGCGCCGGCGTCGTGTGAAGCGCTCGGCCGGCTCGTCCATGCCGAACGCCATCAGCCTGCTGGTGCTGGACGTGGACGGCGTGCTCACCGACGGGCGGCTGTACTTCGGCCCACGTGGCGAGGCCCTCAAGGTGTTTCACGTGCACGACGGACAGGGCATCGCGCAACTGCGTCGCGCCGGGGTGCAGGTGGCGGTGATCTCGGGCAGGCGCTCGCCCATGGTGGCCGCGCGCTGCCGCGAGCTGGGCGTGCGCCATGTGCTGCAGGGGGTGGCGGACAAGCGCACCGCCCTGACGCGCCTGTGCGCGCGCCTGGGCCTGCAGCCCGCCGCGTGCGCCTGTGTCGGCGATGACCTGCCGGACGTGCCGCTGATGCGCGCAGTCAGGCTCAGCTTCGCGGTCGCGGATGCGCACCGCGAGGTACGGCGCGCCGCCGATGTCGTGACCCGGCGGGGCGGCGGGCGCGGCGCGGTGCGCGAGGTGTGCGATCACCTGCTCGCGCTCGAGGCGCGCCGGGCGCGCGCGCGATGATCTATCGCCTGCTGGCGATGCTCGCGCTGGTGGCGCTGATCGTCGGTGTCGTGGTGCTCTCCGGAGCGCAGCGCGAGAGTGCGGCGCCCGCCACCGTCGGGCCGCTGCACGACCCGGGTTATGCCGTCCGCAGGGCGCGCCTCATCCAGACCGGCTCCGACGGACGAGCGCTGTACACACTCGACGCTGCGCAGATTCAACAGCAGCCGAACCAGGGAACGGTGGACCTGCAACAGGTGCAGCTCGGATTTCGCGACACCAGCGGCACTGAATGGACCGCGCGCGCCGATCGTGGCGAGCTCGCCCAGGAGAGCGGCGTGGTGCAGCTCGAGGGTGGCGTGCGGCTCGCCGGCGTGCTGCCGGACATGGGCGAGCCCGCCGCGATCTCCACCGAGCGCCTCGCGTTCGACACCCGATCGCAGATCGTCACGACGCTCGATCCGGTCACGCTGCTCGTGTCGGGACGAGAGCTGCACGCGCAAGGGCTGATCGCCAGGTTGAAGGAGCGTCGCGTGCAGTTAGAATCGGCCGTGCATGGCTCGTTCCTGCCGTAAACTGCTGCTGGCCGCGGCGCTCGCCAGCGGCGCGGCCGCGGCGCCGGCGCCACCGCCTGCGCCGCCCCCCGCCCAGCAGCCGATCAACCTGGACGCGGCTTCCACCGAGGTCGACGGCCGCACCAACACGCTGGCATTCAGCGATGTCGTCATATCGCAGGGAGCCACCCGGGTGCAGGCGGAGCACGCGCATGCCACCGGACTGAACTTCGCCAACAGCCGCTGGACGTTCGACGGCAAGGTGCGCATCGACGCGGAGCAGCATGGCAGCCTGCGCTCCGACCAGGCGACGATCGAATTCAGGGACAACCGCATTGCGCGCGCCACGGTCACCGGCAAACCCGCCGAGTTCGAGCAGCAGCGCACCGACTCCGGGCAGCTGGCGCGCGGTCACGCCGGCGAGATCGTCTATGACCTGAACGACGGAACCGTGCGCTTGAGCGACGACGCCTGGCTGACGGACGGACAGAACGAGATCTCGGGCCCCCTGCTGGTGTACAACATCCGCGCGCAGCGCGTGCAGGCCGCCGCATCGCCCGGCACCGATCAGCGTGTGCACATCACCATCGCGCCACGCGTCGTGCCGGGGCCGGGCAAGATCGAGCCGGTGAAACCGCCACCGCACCCGACCGGGCAGCCATGAGCGCCCTGCAGGCTACGGGACTCGCCAAGAGCTACCGGTCCCGTCAAGTCGTGCGCGACCTGTCGCTCGAGCTCGAGCGCGGTGAGGTCGTGGGACTGCTCGGGCCCAATGGTGCCGGCAAGACCACCGCCTTCTACATGATCGTCGGGCTCGTGCCGTGCGACGCGGGCCGCATCCGCCTGGACGACACCGACATCACGCTGCTGCCGATGCACCGCCGCGCGCAGCTCGGCCTCGGCTACCTGCCGCAGGAGGCCTCGGTGTTCCGCAAGCTGACGGTGGAAAACAATGTGCTGGCCATTCTCGAGACCCGGCCGGACCTGGAGCGCGCGGCGCGCCAGCAGCGCCTCGAGCAGCTGCTCGAGGAGCTGCGCATCGGCCACGTGCGCAGAACCCTCGGCATGGCGCTCTCGGGCGGGGAGCGGCGGCGCGTCGAGATCGCCCGCGCGCTCGCGGCCGAGCCGCGCTTCATGCTCCTGGACGAGCCGTTTGCGGGCGTGGATCCGCTGTCCGTGCTCGATATCCAGCGCATCATCCGCGAGCTGACGCACCGCGGCATCGGCGTCCTGATCACTGACCATAATGTGCGCGAAACCCTGGGCGTGTGCGCCCGGGCCTACATCGTCAATCAGGGCACGGTCATCGCCTCCGGGAGTGCGGAAGAAGTCCTTGCCAACCCCCAAGTCCGTGAGGTGTACTTGGGTGAGTCGTTCCGGCTGTGAGCTCTTCGGATTGTTTAAAGCCAAATCCCTTGTTTTTCAAATAGTTCCATCATGCTGAAACCCTCTCTGCAGCTGAAGCTGGGTCAACAACTGACCATGACCCCGCAGCTGCAGCAGGCGATCCGGCTCCTGCAGCTGCCGGCGCTCGAGCTGCAGGCACACATCCGCGAGCTCCTCGAGACGAACGTGATGCTCGAGCCCGACGAGGCCGAGGCCAGCGGCACGTTCGAGGTGGCGGTGACCGCCGCCGAGCAGCCCAAGCCCCCGGAGCGCGCTACGGAGAGCACGGTCGAGGTGCTCGAAGAGGGCTGGGGTGATCACAGCGTCGGACCCGCCGAGACCCCCTGGAGCGGCGACGAGGACGAGCGCCACCAGGAATACGTCGACGAGAGCGGCAAGTCGCTGCAGGATCACCTGATGTGGCAGCTGGAGCTCGCAGGCCTGGCGCCGCGGGAGTTCGCGGTGGCGCGCGCCATCGTCGACGCCATCAGCGACGACGGCTATCTCACCGAATCGCTCGCCGAAATCGCCCACACGCTGCGCCCGGAGCTCGAGTGCTCGACCGAGGAAGTGCACGGGGTGCTCGCCCGGGTACAGACCCTCGACCCCCCGGGCATCGGCGCGCGCTCGGTGGCCGAGTGCATCGAGCTGCAGCTGCGGCAACTGGACCCGGCCACCCCGGGCTTCGGCACCGCGCTGCAGATCGCGCGCGCGCACCTCGAGCTGGTGGCGCAGCGCGAGCTGACGCTGCTGCGCCGCGAGCTGCGCGCCACCGAGGAGGAGCTCGGTGCGGCGCTCGCCCTGGTGCGCTCCTGCCACCCGCGCCCCGGGGCCACCGTGAGCGCCGGCAGTGCGCAGTACGTGGTCCCGGATGTGTTCGTGCGCCGCACCGAGCACGGCTGGGGCGTGGAGATCAACCCGGCGACGCTGCCACGCGTGCGGCTCAATCAGGGCTACGCCAGCCTCATCGGCCGCAACGCCAGCCACGCCAGCATGCGCGCGCAGCTGCAGGAGGCGCGCTGGCTGCTCAAGAGCCTGGAGATCCGCCACGAGACCCTCATGAAAGTCGCCCGCTCCATCGTCGAGCGCCAGACGGCGTTCCTCGAGCAGGGCGAGGAGCACATGCGGCCGATGATTCTCAAGGACATCGCCGAAGCGGTCGCGATGCACGAATCGACGGTCTCGCGCGTCACCTCCGGCAAGTACATGCACACGCCGCGCGGGGTCTTCGAGCTGCGCTACTTCTTCTCGAGCCAGGTGGAAGGCGCCGACGGCTCCGGCACCTCCTCCACCGCCATCCGCGCCAAGATCCGCAAGCTCGTCAAGGAAGAGGACGCGGACACCCCCTTGAGCGACGGGCGCATCGCGGAACTGCTCTCGGCCGAGGGCATTCCGGTGGCGCGTCGCACGGTCGCCAAGTACCGCGAAGCGATGGGCATCGCGGCCTCCAACGAGCGCCGGCGAGCGGGGCTGAAACAGATGTGAGCCCATGCGCAAGCGCCTCAAGACAGCACACAGGAGACGGACCATGCAGCTCAGCGTCACCGGACACCACGTCGAAGTCACCCCGTCGTTGCGGGGCTATGTGGAGAAGAAGCTCGAGCGCATCGGCAGACACTTTGATCAGGTCATCGACGTGCACTGTGTGTTGACGGTAGAGAAGCTGCGACAGAAGGCCGAAGCCACGCTGCACGTGAGCGGCAGCGCCATCTACGCGGACGCCACCGAAGAAGACATGTACGCCGCCATCGATCTGCTCGCGGACAAGCTGGACCGCTGCATCAAGAAACACAAGGAAAAGCGCGCCGACCACCATGCCGCCGAGGGACGCCGCGCGCTGCGGGTGTAAGCCGCGCCAGGCAAGCGCGGCCGCGGGACTTGCGGCGGCAGTGCCCCGTGGATAACCATTGAGGCGTGCGCATCATCATCCTCAGCGGGCTGTCCGGGTCCGGCAAGAGCGTGGCCCTGCACATGCTCGAGGACCTCGGCTTCTACTGCATCGACAATATCCCGGCGGCGCTGCTGAAGCCGTTCGTCTCCTACACGGTGCGCAGGCCCGAGACCACCTACGAGCGCACCGCCATCGGGCTCGACGCACGCAATACCGCCGCCGAGGTGGCCAGCGTGCCGCAGCTGGTCGATGAGCTCAAACGCAGCGGCCTGCAGTGCGAGGTGATCTTCCTGGTCGCAGCCGAGGACGAGCTGCTGCGGCGCTTCGCGGAAACGCGCCGCAAGCATCCCATGAGTCGCAGCGACGTCGGCCTGCGCGAGGCGATGACCATGGAACGCGCGCTCCTCGAGCCGATCGCCTCGGTCGCCGACCTGCTGATCGACACCTCGCGCCTGAGCGTGCATGCCCTGCGTGACATCGTACACAAGCGCGTCGAGCAGCGCAGCGCCGGACGGCTGTCGATCAGCTTCGAGTCCTTCGGTTTCAAACGCGGCATCCCCGGTGACGCCGATTTCGTGTTCGACGCGCGGGCGCTCCCCAACCCCTACTGGGAGCCGGGCCTGCGCAACCTCACCGGCCGCGATCCGGAGGTCATCCGTTTCCTCGAGACCCACACCAACGTGGCGACGCTGGTGGCGGACATCGCGCGCTTCGTGCGCGGCCGCGTGCCGGAGTACCAGGCGAGCAACCGCGGCTACCTGACGGTGGCGGTCGGGTGCACCGGCGGCCAGCACCGCTCGGTGTACATCGTCGACCGCCTGGCCGAGGAGTTCGCCGGCGAATTCCGCAACGTCACGGCGCGCCACAGCGGCCTGCCGGGCGCCAAGCTCTTTCAGCCGCCCCCGCGGGCGGCGAGCGGCGCGCAGGTGGCGCAGGACGCCGCGACGGAATAGCCGCGCTGCGCCTGGCCCGGGGGCGCGGCCTCAGAGCGCTCGAGCCGATCCGACCTTCGGCTCAGGTCGCCTGCGCGACCCCGGCGGCTGTCATCACCTGCGGCAGCTTCTCGCCGCTCATGAACGCCATCAGCGCCGAGCGCGCCTCCATGGCATCGCGGTAGCCGAGCTCGATCAGCGCGCGCGTGTAGCCTGCCTCGAACATGAGGTAGCTCGCCAGCTGGTAGCCGGACTCGTCGCGCCCGCCGATCACCCGCAGCAGCACCCGCAGCCCCTGCGGCATCTCGCGCACGTGGCGCGAGGCGATCTCGCGCGGATCGACACTCGGCGCCAGCATCAGCGTCTCGATCGGCCGTTCGCCGCGGGCGGCCTGCGGCGCGCTGTGCACCAGCGTGTTGATGCGTTCGAGCTGCTCGAGATCGCCGTAGATCTGGTCGGTGAACAGCGTGTCGAGCATGTAGCCGAAGATCTCGCCCGGCGTCGGCATGACGGTGTGCAGGCGGTCGACGGTCACGCCGGCGGCGCGCCGCGCGCGCACGCCGATCACCAGCAGGCGATCGGCCCCCAGATGGATCGCCGGGCTCAGCGGGTGGATCTGGCGCATGGCGCCGTCGCCGAAATACTCCTCACCGATCCTGATGGGCGGGAACAGCAGCGGGATGGCGGCGCTCGCCATCAGGTGATCGACCGTCATCTCGGTGCGGCAGCCGACGCGCTGCACACGGGCCCAGTCGGCGATGGAGTCGATGCCGTCGTAGAAGGCGACCGAGCGGCCGGTGGCGTAGCTGGTGGAGCACAGCGCGAGCGCCCGCAGGTGCCCGCGCGCGATGCTGCGGCGGATGCCGCTGCAGTCCACATGCACGCCCAGCAGCTCGCGCAGCGGCGTGTTGTCGAGCATCGATCTGGGGGGCGAGAGCACCAGCCCGCCGGAGACCAGCGCCAGCACCCAGTGGGCGCCGGCGCGCATCATGTGCCGCGCGTTCACGTGAAAGACCTGGCTCGAGCGGAAGTTCGCCCACACCTGCTCCAGTCCCGCGACCGCGCGCCGCCAGTGATGCGCTTCGGCGGCCAGCACGCCCGCCGCCACTGCGCCCGCGGAGGTGCCGACGATGATCTGGAACGGATTGCGCGCCCGCGGCAACAGCTCGGCGAGCGCCCGCAGCACGCCCACCTGGTACGCCGAGCGCGCGCCGCCGCCGGTCAGCACCAGCCCGACGGTCGGGCGGAGGTCGGGTCTGATCGCAGTGTCGCCGAAGCCATCCATAGGTGAATACACTCCGCCGGCTATTATGAAACCGCCGGCGCCGGAGCCTGTGTGATGGAAGTAGCAACATACTGGTCGGTGCCCGTGTAGCGCTGCTCACTCATGACAGCGCGAGTCTAACCGCCAACAGCTGAACCTGCGCGGAACTACCTGCGCTCAGTTCGGCGTCAGGATAAGCGTGTGCTCGGCCGGCCCCGGCAGAAACGGCAGCGGCGTACCCCGCGCCCACTGCATGAACCCGGCGTGGTAATACGGCGATAGCGGATGCCCGCTCTGTCCGCCCGGCAGCTGCAGGTAACCCTGCTCCTCGTGGCCGGGGGAGACGGCAAAGCGCTCGGAGGCGCCGAAGATCGCGCCGTCCTGCACCCGCGGCATGTCGTGGTCGCCCGGCAGTTCCAGGGTCGGCATGTCGAGGAATGAGGCGAGCCACGGCAGGACACGCGACAGCGGATGACGGATCTGCACCAGGTTATGCGCACCCCAGGTGCAGTGCGCGAGCTCGCGGCAGCTCGCGCCGAGCTCGGCGATGGTGGCGTCGACCTGTGCACGCAGGAACTGCGGCCAGCCGGGATAGCTCTTCGCCAGCAGATGCAGCGGCTGCGCGCTGACGAGCTGCCACAGCGGACCTTCGAACTGCGCCGGCGGCGCCGCGCCCTGCTCCGCCTCGAGGCCCAGCCCCGCGAGCAGCATGTCCCACACCGCCTGCCGGGTGCGCTCGTGATAGGCGCGCACCAGGCGGTAGCCGACCGAGTCGACGCTCGCCCGGGCGTTCCAGCCCTCGATGAGCTGCCGAAGTTCCGCGCGGCGCGGGTGATCGTGCAGCGCCTCCTCATCGAGCACGCTCAGCAGCAGCGTGCGCCAGCGCGCCAGGAACACGGCGCGGTCATCGAGCTGGATACGCAGCATGTCGGCGGGGGTGATGTTGCCCTGCAAGGCCAGCAGATCGTCGCGGATCTGGCCGGCGCGCGCCCCGAGATCGTATTGCGCACCGAGCGCCGCCACGTCCCCGCCGATGAGTCGCAGCTGATGATCGTCGGAGGCCACGCGCGCATTGGCGGTCCAGATGCGACCCAGCGGCGGGTCCACGATCCGCGGGTGATCCGCCACGGTGGTCCAGGGGGCGCCGCCGCTGGCGCGCGTCGCTCCGGTGTCCGCGGGGATGCGCCCGTAGATGGTCCAGCCGATGTGGCCCTGCTCGTCGCCGATCACCACGTTCTGGTGGGGAATGCCCACGGCGGGGGCGAGCGCGAGCGCCTCGGCGACCGAGGTGGCGCGCTCGAGCGCCATGAGACCCAAGTTGGTCGCCGCCGGGTTCTGCGCCAGCCAGGCGCCGAACCAACAGCTGTGCTGCGCCTCATCGGCGCGCAGCAACACGCCCGCGGGCGCGGACTTCACCTCCATCACGACCGCCGCCTGACCGTGCACCCGGATCTCCTCGCGCACCACCGACAGCGCCACCGGGCCCGAGGGCGTCGTCAGCTCGTGCTGCCCCACCGCGGTGCACGGCACGCGGCTGACATCCAGCCAGGTGCCGTAACTGTTGGTGAAGCCCCAGGCGATGTGTCCGTTCGACCCGGCGACCAGCAGCGGCGCTCCGGGCAGCGTGACGCCGTTCAGGTCGAGGGCCTGTGCGGCGCCGGAGGCGATCCGCAGGCGGGCGTGATACCACAGCGGCGGGATCCGCAGCCCGAGGTGCATGTCGTTGGCGACGAGCGCGGCGCCGGTCGCGGTCAGGCGGCCCGCCACCGCCCAGCTGTTGCTGCCCGCGGCCGGCTCGCGCGGGACGCTCCCGGACACGGCCGCCGCAGCGCGGCCGTTGCGCACATCCAGCACCTCTGCGGGCGGCACCGCAGCCTCCGCCGCGCTCACCGCGCCCTGCGCAGGCGCCACGGGCGCATCCCAGCTGGTTCCGGCCGGGTACAGGAAGCCGAGGCCGCACTTCCAGCGCGCGCCGCACTGCGCGCCTCCGAGCCGCGCGTTGATCTCCTGGCGCAGGATCTCGCGCCGCAGGCCGTTCGCCTGCAGATCCCACCACATGGCGTGCTCGATGAGGATCGTGTCCTCCGGGCGCCACGGGAGCGGGGGTGCGCCCAGCACCCAGTACTCCCACGGGCGTCCGGCAAGGTCTGCGAGTCCGGCGTTCACGCCGCGCGCGTAGGCCTCGAGCAGCGCGCGCTCGGCGGGGGCTGCCTGCGCGAGCACCTCGCGGGCGACCGAGCGAAACCTGAACAGGCGGGCCCTGCGGTCCTGCTCGAGGGCCGCGCCGCCGAACAGCTCCGCCAGCTCCCCGGCGGCGAGCCGCCGCGAGAGGTCCATCTGGAAATAGCGGTCCTGCGCGTGCACGAAACCGGTGGCGTACGCGAGGTCGGCGCGGTCGGTGGCCTCGATGGTGGGCACGCCGCGTGAATCGCGCGTGATGCGCACGGCACCCGTGAGGCCCGACGCAGCGAGCGCCCCCTCCAGCCGCGGCAGCGAGGCCCGCAACAACAGCCAGCCGAGGGCGAGCGCCGCGAGCAGCAGCACGGCAGCCGCGGCGCCGAGGTACTTCAGCGTCCGCATGCGCGCGCGGCTTTCAGTTCAGCGTGACCTTCAGGATCTGCATGGAGTTGGTGCCGCCCTGCACTCCCGAGAGCTCACCCTTGGTGAGAATCACCAGGTCGCGCTTCTTCACCAGTTGCAGCTCGAGCAGCCGCGTGAACAGCGCGCGGTAGAGGCTCTCGGTGGAGTTATCCGGGCAGGTGACGTCGAAGATCACCGGGTAGACGCCGCGGTAGAGCGTCACGCGCCGGCGGGTCGCTTCGTGGCGCGTGAACGCGTACACCGGGATGTCGGAGCGGATGCGCGACATCCACAGGGGCGTGGCGCCCGATTCGGTCAGCGCCACGATGGCGCGCACCTTCATGTGATTGGCCGTGTACATGACGGCCATGGCGATCGCTTCCTCGGTGCCCTGGAACTGGCCCTCCTTGATGCGCTGGCGGGGGCGGGTGTGGGTGAGCTGATACTTCTCGGCACCTTCGATGACCTGGGCCATCGCCTGCACCGCCTTGACGGGATAGCGTCCGGCGGCGGTCTCGGCGGACAGCATCACCGCATCGGTGCCGTCGATCACCGCGTTGGCGACGTCGCTCACCTCGGCGCGCGTCGGCACCGGGTTCTGGATCATGGACTCCATCATCTGCGTCGCGGTGATCACCACGCGATTGTGCGTGCGGGTCTGATGGATGATGGTCTTCTGCAGGCCGGTGAGCTCCGCGTAACCCATCTCCACGCCCAGGTCCCCGCGCGCCACCATGACCACATCGCTCGCCTCGATGATGCCGGCGAGATTCTCGACGGCTTCGTGGCGCTCGACCTTGGCCACCAGGCGTGCCTGGCCGCCGGCGGTGCGCAGCAGCGCGCGCGCCTGCTCCATGTCGGCAGCGTCGCGCGCGAACGATACCGCCATGTAATCCACGCCCTCCTCGGCGACGAACTGTATGTCCTCGTGGTCGCGCGCCGACACCGCGGGCGCCGAGATGCCACCGCCCTGACGGTTGACCCCCTTGCGATCGGAGAGCTCGCCGCCGACGCGCACGCGGGTGTCGATCGTCGTGTCGCCGACACGCTCGACGTCCAGCACGATCTGCCCGTCATTGAGCAGCAGGGTATCGCCGGCGGCGACGTCACGCGGCAGATCCTGGTAGGCGACGCCGACCCTGGCTTCAGTGCCGGCCTTGGGATCGAGCGCGGTGTCGAGCGTGAAGGCGGCGCCTTCGGCGAGCTGCACGGGGCCGTCGCGAAAACACTCGATGCGGATCTTGGGTCCCCCCAGGTCCAGCAGCACGCCGACGCACTTGTCGGCGCGCTGCGCGGCCTCGCGCACCAGCGCCAGGCGCCGCCGGCGGTCCGCGACCGTGCCGTGCGAGGCGTTGAGGCGCGCAACGTCCACACCGGCGTGCATCATTTCCGTGAGCACCTCGAGTGAGTCGGTGGCCGGCCCCATCGTGGCGACGATCTTGGTGCGTCTCAACATGGCTTGGGTGCGCTTCAGGCGCGGGCGCGCTCCTCGAGAATGGCGACCGCCGGCAGTGTCTTGCCTTCGACGAACTCGAGGAATGCGCCGCCGCCGGTGGAGATGTAGGAGATGCCGTCCTCGACCCCGTATTTCTCGATGGCGGCGAGCGTATCGCCGCCGCCGGCGAGCGAGAAGGCCTTGCCGCGCGCGATCGCCTGCGCGATGGCGCGCGTACCTTCGCCGAACTGCACGAACTCGAACACCCCCACCGGTCCGTTCCAGATGATGGTGCCGGCGGCCTGCAGCAGCGTGCTGCAGCGGTCGGCAGTGTCCGGCCCGATGTCGAGAATCAGGTCGTCGGCGCGCACCTCGCTCGCCGCACGCACATCCGCGTGCGCCGTGGCGGCGAATTCCTTGCCGACCACGACATCCGTCGGCAGCAGGATCTGCGTGTCGTGCGCGCGCGCCTTGTCCAGCAGGCGGCGCGCGACATCCAGCATCTCCGCCTCGTACAGGGACTTGCCCACGGCGACGCCGGTCGCGGCGAGAAAGGTATTGGCGATGCCGCCGCCCACGATCAGCTGGTCGACTTTCTCGAGCAGCGACTCGAGCACCAGCAGCTTGGTGGAGACCTTGGAGCCGCCGACGATCGCCACCAGGGGCCTCGCGGGCTTCTGCAGCGCGCGCTCCAGGGCTTCCAGCTCACTCACCAGCAGGGGACCTGCGCAGGCCAGCGGCGCGTAGCGGGCCACGCCGTGGGTGCTCGCCTCGGCGCGGTGGGCAGTGCCGAAGGCGTCCATCACGAACACCTCGCACAGGGCGGCCATGCGGCGCGACAGCTGCTCGTCGTTCTCTTTCTCGCCCTTGTTGAAGCGCACGTTCTCGCACAGCACGGCGCTGCCGGCGGCACAATCGACGCCGTCCAGCCAGTGCTTGCGCAGCGGCACGGGTTTGCCGAGCAGCTCCGAGAGGCGCACCGCCACCGGGGCGAGTGTGAGGGCTTCGGTCGCCTGTCCCTCCTTTGGCCGGCCGAGGTGCGAGATGACGAACACCCTGGCGTGCTGGTCGAGCGCGTAGCGGATGGTCGCCAGAGCTGCGCGGATTCGGGCATCGCTGGTCACCACCCCGTCCTGCACCGGCACGTTCAGGTCTTCCCTGATGAGGACCCGCTTGTTGCGCAGGTCCGTGTCGGCCATGCGCAAAACCTTCATGAGGTGCGCGACCACGCCAGCGTGGTGTCGATCATGCGGTTGGAGAATCCCCACTCATTGTCATACCAGGCGCACACCTTGACCAGCGTGCCCTCGATCACCTTGGTGAGCGTCGCGTCGAACACCGAGGAGTGCGCATCGTGGTTGAAGTCCATCGACACCAGCGGCGCGTCGTTGTAGGCGAGGATCCCCTGCAGCGCACCGGCCGCCGCCTGCTGCAGGGCCTTGTTCACTTCCTCCACCGACGTGGCGCGCCGGGCGGTGAAGGTGAGATCCACCAGCGACACGTTGATGGTCGGCACCCGTACGGCGAAGCCATCGAGCCTACCCTTGAGCTCGGGCAGCACCAGGCCCACGGCGGCGGCGGCGCCGGTCTTGGTCGGGATCTGCGACATGGTCGCCGAGCGGGCACGCCGCAGGTCGGGGTGATAGACGTCCGTCAGCACCTGATCATTGGTGTAGGCGTGAATGGTGGTCATGATGCCGGCCGTGATACCCACCTTGTCGTGCAGCACCTTGGCGACGGGTGCCAGGCAGTTGGTGGTGCAGGAGGCGTTGGAGATCACGGTGTAGCCGCTCTTCAGCACGTTATGGTTCACGCCGAACACGATGGTGGCATCGACATCGTCGCCACCAGGGGCGGAGATCACCACCCTCTTCGCACCTCCCTTGAGGTGCGCGCCGGCCTTCGCCTTGCTGGTGAACAGTCCCGTGCACTCGAGCACGTAGTCCGCCCCCACCTCGCCCCAGGGAACCTTGGCGGGGTCGCGCTCGGCATACACGCGGATGCGATCGCCGTTCACCACCATGTAGTCGCCGTCGACCTGCACCTGGCCGTCGAACCTGCCGTGCACGGTGTCGTAGCGCGTCAGGTGCGCGTTGGCCTTGGAGTCGCACAGGTCGTTGAGCGCCACGATCTGCAGCTGCCCGGTGCGCTTGCTCTCGTACAGCGCACGCAGAACGTTGCGCCCGATGCGCCCATAACCGTTGATGCCGACCTTGATTGCCATGCGCTCATTCCTCCAGCAGTTGGCGTATGTGTCGGGAGATATTATCGGCGCTGAAGCCAAAATGCGGGAACACGTCGGCCGCCTTGCCCGAGGCGCCGAAACGGTCGATGCCGAGCACCCGGCCGGTGCTGCCCACGTAACGCCACCAGCTCTGGGTCGCACCCGCCTCCACCGCCAGGCGGCGCGTCACGGCGCGCGGCAGGACGCTCTCGCGGTACTCATCGTCCTGCGCGGCGAACGTCTCGGTCCCCGGCATCGACACCAGCCGCACGCGCCGCCCGGCGGCGTTCGCCGCCGCTACCGCCTGCGCCGCGATGCCGACCTCGGAACCGGTGGCGATCACCAGGACTTCAGGCGTGCCGCTGCAATCGAGCAGAACGTAGCCGCCGCGGCGGATGTCGGCGAGCTGCGCCGGCGTGCGCGGCTGCTGCGGCAGCGGCTGGCGGGTGAGCGCCAGCGCCGTCGGGCCCTGGCGCTCGATGGCGAGCGTCCAGGCGACGGCGGTCTCCGCCGCATCACACGGACGCCACAGACTCATGTGCGGCATGGCGCGCAGGCTGCTCAAGTGCTCGATCGGCTGGTGGGTCGGCCCGTCCTCGCCGAGGCCGATGGAGTCATGCGTGTACACCAGGATGACGCGCAGGCCCATCAGGCAGCCGAGCCGCACGGCGTTGCGGGCGTAGTCGGAGAACACCAGGAACGTGCCGCCGTAGACGATGAAGCCACCGTGCAGCGACACGCCGTTCATGATCGCCGTCATGCCGAACTCGCGCACGCCGTAATGCAGGTAGTCGCCCGCTGCCTGCGCGGGCGTGATGGTGCGCGCGCCCTTGAACAGCGTGTTGTTCGACCCGGTGAGATCGGCGGAACCGCCCATAACCTCCGGCAGCGCGGGAGCGAGCACGTTGAGCACCGCCTGCGCGGACTGGCGCGTGGCCTGGGGCGCCGCCTGCTTGAGCAGCGTCTCGAGCGTCTGCGCCGCGGTCTGCTGCCAGTTGCGCGGCAGATCCCCGCGCATGCGGCGCTCGAACTCGCGCGCCTCCGCGGGGAACGCCTGCGCGTAGCGCGCCAACAGCTCCCGCCACGCTGCCTCGAGCGCCGCTCCCTTGACGCGCTGATCCCACGCGGCGCGAATCTCCTCCGGCACCACGAACGGCGCATGGGGCCAGCCGAGCTGCAGGCGCGCCGCGGCCACCTCCTCCGCGCCCAGCGCCTCGCCATGCGCCTCCTTGGTGCCCTGTCGGTGAGGCGCGCCGTAGCCGATGATGGTCTTGCAGCAGATCAGCGACGGACGATCGCCCGCCGCGCGCGCCGCCTGGATCGCGCCGCTCACCGCGCCGGCATCGTGTCCATCGACGTTGGGCACCACGTGCCAGCCGTAGCCGGCAAAGCGCTGCGGAGTATTGTCGGTGAACCAGCCGCTCACCTTCCCGTCGATCGAGATACCGTTGTCGTCGTAGAAGACAATGAGTTTCCCCAGCCCGAGCGTGCCGGCCAGCGAGCAGGCCTCGTGGGACACCCCTTCCATCAGGCAGCCGTCACCGCAGAAGGCGTAGGTGTAGTGATCGACCAGGTTGAAGCCCGGACGGTTGAACTGCGCTCCGAGCAGCCGTTCCGCGAGCGCCATACCGACCGCGTTGGCGAGTCCCTGGCCCAGCGGCCCCGTCGTGGTCTCGATACCGCAGTGCGGGTCGTATTCGGGGTGGCCCGGCGTTTTGCTGCCGAGCTGGCGGAAGTGCTGCAGGTCCTCGATGGTGAGCGGGTAGCCGGTAAGATACAGCAGCGAATACAACAGCATCGAGCCGTGACCGTTCGAGAGCACGAAGCGATCGCGGTCCGCCCAGCGCGGATTTGCCGGGTTGTGCCGCAGAAAATCCCCCCACAGGACCTGGGCGATGTCGGCCATTCCCATCGGCATGCCGGGGTGTCCGGAGTTCGCGCGTTCCACCGCGTCCATGGACAGTGCGCGGATGGCGTTGGCGAGTTCGCGGCGTGTAGTCATGCGGCTCTTCGGGCGGCGCGCGGCCGCCTGCTCAGTCTCCGACGGCAGGTGCCGCGCTTCGGCTCGAGGCGCGCACACGGTGCAGGGGCGCGCATTCTCCACCAGTCGCGCCCGTTGCTCAATCGGGCTGGCATAATCCAAGTCCCAAGCCGGCGTACGCTCCGAGGCGACTTAAGTTCCCGCAGACGCGACTTGGGCGCGGGCCTGTTTCACATTACGCGCACACGGGAGCGATACGGGGTCATGTCGCACGCGGCTGACGCCCCTCGCGCGGCGACCTGGTTCACTGCCTGCGCCACAGGGGCTCTGCTACGCTCCCGTCATGAGCGCAGTGCGTCTGACTCACTTTACCGACCCGCACCTCTACGGCGACGAAAACGAATCGCTGCGTGGAGTGGCGACGCTGCCGGCGCTGACCGCGGCGCTGGCCCACGCGCGTGCGCGCGACTGGCCACCGGATGCGCTGCTGGTGACCGGTGATCTCGTGCAGGATGACCCGGCGGGATACCCGCACTTCCGCCGCCTGTTTGGTGCGCTGGGGCTGCCGGTGCTGTGCCTGCCCGGCAATCACGACGAGCCCCAGGCCATGCAACGCGAGCTCTCCGGAGAGCCCTTCGTGCTCGGCGGTTTCGTCGACCTGGGGCGCTGGCGTATCGTGCTGCTCGACAGCTGCCTGCCGGGCTCGGCCAGCGGCGCCCTGAGCGCGCCGGCCCTCGCCGCGCTCGAGGAGGCCCTGGCCGGCGCCGGCACGCGCCATTGCATGGTGTGCCTGCACCACCATCCGGTGCCGATGGCCAGCCGCTGGCTCGATCGCGTGGGGCTGACGAATGCGGCCGAATTCCTGCATGTCATCGACGGGCATCGTAACGTACGCGCCATCGTGTGGGGCCATGTACATCAGAGTTACGACGCCCTGCGCCAGGGCGTGCGGCTGCTGGCGACGCCTTCGACCTGCGCGCAGTTCCTGCCGAACGCCGACGAATTCGCGGTGGACCGCCGCCCGCCGGGTTATCGCACGCTCGAGCTGCGCGCCGACGGCTCGCTGCTGACGGAGGTCGTATGGGTCGAACGGCATGCCGGTGGTTCCTCGCGCTCGGCCTGCTCGGCAGCCTGACCGCTCACGCCGCCGGCCCGGTGTGGGCAGTCCGCGGCGCACACAACACCGTATACCTGGCAGGTTCCGTGCACTTGCTGCCGGCGCAGGACGCAGTGCTGCCGTCGGCGTTCGACCGCGCCTACGCGGATTCGGGCCAGCTCGTGATGGAGCTCGATCTGGGCCAACTCGACCCGCTGCAGGTGGCCGGCTGGATGACCGAGCATGGCGCGCTGCCGGCCGGCAGCACGCTGCGTGGCGTGCTCGGGGAGCCGCGCTACACGCGTGTCAGTGCCGCGGCGGCCGACCTCGGCCTCTCGATGGAGCTGCTCGACGGCCAGTCGCCCTGGGTCGTGGGGATCGAGCTCGCCGACCTCCAGTACCTGCATCTGGGGTTCGATCCGCAACAGGGCGTCGAGGCGCAGCTCGTGCAGCGCGCGCAATCCGACGGCAAGCCGACCGCGGGCCTGGAGACTCTGTCCGAAGAGCTCGGCAGTCTGGAGACGCTGCCTCGCGAGGATCAATTGCGGCTGCTCGACCAGACGCTGAGTGAGCTGAAGGAGTCCGCCGGCGAGATGCAGGCGGTGCTCAGCGCCTGGCGCCGCGGCGACGCTGCCCGGCTCGCCGCCCTGCTGGCGCGCGAGTACCGCGCCTTCCCGGCGCTCTATCGCCCGCTGGTGACCCAGCGCAATCAGCGCTGGCTGCCGCAGATCGAGCAGCTCCTGCACGGCGAGCGCAACTGCCTGGTGATCGTGGGCGCGTTGCACCTGGTGGGTGAGGGAGGGTTGCTCGAGCTGCTGCGCAAGGACGGGTTTGCGCCGGTGCAGCTGAATTAGTCGGAGGCCGCAGGCCCCGATCGCAAAACAGGACTTTCGCGGCCGCCGCAAGTACGTCCCTGTAGGCTGCGGGCGCGCCGTCCCTGGCGCGCACGCCCGCGAAACTCCTGTTTTGCGCTCACGCCTGCTCCCGTTTTCTTCACCCGCGCTGCCGAGCGGCGCGTGTCGAGTAGAAGCGCCACAACGGCACCGCCAGCACCGCGGTCCACGCCAGCACCAGCCAGCCCACGAAGCCATCGAAGCGGCTGAGCAGAAAGCCAAGCGGCGCGCCGCGCGCCGGCCGTGTCAGCTCGTGCGCGACCAGCATCACCCACACCCAGCCCGCGTGCAGCCCG
>VBMV01000011.1:0-3892 GCA_005878835.1 Gammaproteobacteria bacterium
CCCGCCTGACTGCGGCTCCCGCAGGCGTTGCACGTTGCGCGCTTGTCATCGATGACAATGCGGGACTTTCTCGCGGGCGCATCATGGCGTCGCAGTCTTCTATTGCCTATTAACACGTGGTTAGCTTATGAGCGGCGCGTTCTCTTCCGGGAAGCAGCCCGCAGCCTTGGCAGGAGGCGCCGCGCACGGTTCGTTGTGCACAGTTGTTGCGGCGTGACAAGTCCACGGGAACAATCTCATGGCGTCTATACCGGTAGGACCCAACGGTTCATTCACGCTGGTGGTAACCGCTGAACACCTTGCCAATCGCTTCAAGGACGCTACTTTGCCACCCGGATTGGCGACACCGCTCATGATCATGGCCATGCAGAACGCTGCTCTCAACGCGATCAAGCCCTTCCTTAAGGAGCGGCGAAGGTCGATGGTCGCCGCATTGAGTTCAAGATCGAAGCGACAGAGGTGTCGCGCGCATTGGCACCGGCACCCATGAGCGAATGGTCATTGACATGGTGCGGTTCGTCGAGCGGCTGAAACAGAAGTCCGCCTAGCAACTCCCTCCCACGCTTGCGTACAGGCGATATACGGCAGCTCCGCATGGCAGCCGTGGGGAGAGCTGTCGGGGATACGAGGCCTCTTAGAGCATAAGGTCGAAAACGTGGGCCATCCATGCGCGCGGCAGATCGGCGCAGGGCGCCGCGTTAGTTACGAGAGCACCGCGATCTAGACCGCTAATCAGCGGAGTTGCGGCAAGAGTTTGGGTACGTGCTCGGTACCCGGATCCTCTATAGTGCCAAACAGAAGTGCGAGTCTTACGGTACTCGAAATGACATTTATACAAGCTCATAATACATTTAAAACTAATGAAAAAATGCCCGGGAGAGGAACCTAACACTGACGATTTCAGCAAGGGATTCAGCATCTTAGGAAATCGCGCGAACGTTTTACCCCCTGGATTACCCGCTGGCAAATCCGGCTTAAATGCGCTCTTTTGCTGAACGCGTAGTGGGTCAAGGAACACAAGCTTCCGGCGCCGTTCGCTCGCGTCCGCACTAATCCGTTTTGATGGCAGAGCGAGGCTCGGCCGCGCCTGAACCAGCTCATGTGCCGTGACTCGTGCTGCGTCTCATTCCCTGAGCCACAGCGGACTCTTCCAGGCTGCCAGCGCCTCCAGGAAGGCGTTCAACCTCAAAGGTAGGAATTTCCGATTCGAGTAAACGGCGAAAACGGGGATTTGCGCGGAAGCCAACTTCGGTAGCAGCCGTATGAGTGCACCGCTCGCGAGTGCTTCGTCACAGTAGGTTGACGGCAGTAGTCCAATCCCGTGGCCCCGGTACACGAAGGTGCTGACCGAATCGAAGTCGCGACTCGATATCGGCCCCGAGACATGGATGCGTGCCTTTTTTCTACCGCTGACCAGGTCCCAGTCGGTCTCGTTATTCCTGGCGTTGAGCATCACACAGTCGTGCAGCTCGAGGTCCGCAGGCTCGACAGGAAGCTTTCGGCCTTTCAGGTATCCCGGGGCTGCCACGACATAGCGAATGCTCTTACCGATGCGGGTGGCGACCACGCTCGAGTCCTCCAACTCTCCGAAGCGAATCGCGACGTCAAGGTTCTCGGCAACCAGATCGAGGAAGAGATTCGTGATGAAGAGATCGATCCGGATCCGCGCATGAGCTTTCAGGAACCCCGAGAGGAAGTTCAGGAAGGGCGTCTGACCCAAAATGACCGGAACGGAAATTCTTAACATTCCTTCGGGCGTCTTCTGTCCTTGAGTCAGAACTCGCTCAGCCTCTTCCAAGAGGGTCAGCGGCTCCCGACACTGATTGAAGTACTCGCGCCCCTGCGCAGTCGGGGTCACCCGTCGCGTCGTGCGCCTCAGGAGCGACACGCCGAGGTTCGATTCCAGCACCGATAGCCGCCGGCTCACCGTCGAGATCGGCATACCCAACGAGCGGGCTGCCCGGCTGATGCTCTCGAACTGAGCCACTTTGACGAATATCAGGGTGTCGTCGAGGTTCGCCATGGAGGTCACTTTGCCGTTTTTGGAAATTAAATTCCAGAGTTTCCCATCTAATCAGTCACGGTGGGCAGCCCGACAATACGTCCCAACAGCCGGGTGATTGGAACCCCAGGACCGACGGGCACACTCGAAGACGGGAGATTCATGTGACTACGAAACAGAAGACCATCATTGTGACGGGAGCCTCTCAGGGAATTGGTGCCGCGGTGGCTAACCTGTTCCTCGATCGCGGCTACAACGTGCTGGGTAACTCGCGCAAAATTAGTCATAAGAACGAGCTGCAGCGCTCGGACAGGCTGGCCCTCGTGGACGGCGACATCGGTCTGGCTTCGACGGCCGAGATGATCGTTGGTACCGCGGTAAAGCGGTTCGGCTCGGTCGATGCTCTGGTGAACAACGCGGGGATCTTCTTTTCGAAGCCGTTCATCGAATACACGCCCGAGGACTTCCGGGCGTTGTCGTCCACCAATTTGGATGGCTTTATCTATACAACGCAATTAGCCGTGAAGCAGATGCTCTCGCAAAAGAGTGGCGGCAGTGTGGTGAGCATCACGACTTCAATCGTCGATCATCCGCTTGCGGATTTCACCGCGTCCGTCCCAATGATCACCAAGGGCGGTATCAACGCGATCTCCCGGAGTCTCGCGATGGAATACGCGCCGCAGGGCATTCGCGTGAACGTGGTAGCTCCAGGCGTTGTGGATACCCCGCTGCACAGGAACAGTCCCAAGGAGTTCCTGCGCACACTGTCGCCTCTTGGGCAGATTTCGGAGGCCAAGGACATCGCAGAGGCGGTGTTCTATCTCACCGAGGCGAGCCAGGTCACCGGCGAGGTGCTACACGTTGACGGCGGCGCGCATCTGGGTCGGTGGTGATGTAGTCGCAGGTGAACAGCGCAGGCAGGCGTCTCTTGTCGGGCTCCGGAAGAGACCTCGAGTGATATCCATGGGGAAGCGGGAATGTCTATGAACACAACTAGCGCTAGCGCCGAGCAACGGCTGAAAGACCTTGGCATAAACATGCCTTGTCCCCCAACCCCGCTCGGCGCCTACGTTGAAGCGGTGCAGGCCGGGAGCTTGCTCTTTTTGAGTGGCACGCTGCCAGTGGAGGGAGGAGCTCCGAAGTTTGTGGGACGCATCGGAGGTGAGTTGAGCGTCGAAGACGGCCGGCGCGCGACTCGCCTGGCCGCGTTGAACGCTCTTGCGCTCGTCAAGGAGCATTTAGGGTCGCTGGACAGGGTGACGCGCGTAGTCCGTCTCGGGGTTTCACTCGTCACGACTCCCGAGTTCCGTGAGCACCCAAAGGTCGCGGACGCCGCATCGGAACTACTGGTCAGTGTATTCGGAGCTGACAAGACATCGACTCGCCTGGTCTTCGGCATGGCGAGCCTCCCGGTAGGGGTCTGCGTCGTGCTCGAGAGCATCTTCGAAATTGGTGACTGAACTTGTATGAGCGAGAAAGATGTTGCAACAGCTCCAGCGGCCAGTTCCGGGGGCCACGTTAGCCGCCGGGATGGGCTCAAGCTCGTCGCGGCGGGGATGGCAGCATCGTTTCTGTCGCATACGTCTCGAGCCAAGACACTTGGCGAATCGTCACAGTCCACGCACCCGAAGAGCAGGGGAGAGCCCATGAGCAGCTACATCAAAGTTGGCCAGGAAAACTCAACGCCTATTGAAGTCTATTACGAGGACCACGGCTCCGGATCGCCGGTGGTCCTCATCCACGGCTGGCCTCTGAGCGGCGCGTCGTGGGAAAAGCAGACAGCGGCACTGCTTGCCGCGGGTCATCGCGTTATCACGTATGACCGCAGAGGTTTCGGCAGCTCCAGCAAACCCGCCGTCGGCTACAACTACGACACGTTTGCGGCCGATC
>VBMV01000011.1:4162-4742 GCA_005878835.1 Gammaproteobacteria bacterium
AGCGAGCGCGTCCTTGAGGACAACTGGAACGTGGCCGCCGGCGCGTCTGCGATCGGCACGCTAGCGTGCGTCGATGCATGGATTGAGGACTTCCGCCAGGACATCCCTCGCAACACCGTACCGACGCTCATTCTGCACGGCGACGCCGATCGCATCCTGCCGCTAGATGCTTCATCCAGAAGACAAGCGAAGATGATCAAGAATGTCAAGTTCGTGGAGCTCAAGGGTGGCCCGCATGGCGTGCTGTGGACTCATGCGGAGCAGGTCAACTCTGAGCTGGTGAAGTTTCTAGGGTAGCTCGGGGGTTGATGTCGTGCGGCTTGTCAGCGGCTTTCGCCGGCTGCTGACACAGCACATTCCCCCGGAGTGTTCGGCACCCGCATTTGATACGGGAGAGTTTTCCATGATTCGCAAAGCAAGAGCTGTTTGGCGCGGCAGCGGCCGTGCCGGAAACGGCGACCTTTCGTCCGACTCCGGCGTGCTTGCAAACACGCCGTATTCATTCAGAACTCGATTCGAGAACGAGAAGGGAACCAACCCTGAGGAGTTGATCGCCGCCGCGCACGCAGGGTGCTTCACG
>VBMV01000011.1:4827-5391 GCA_005878835.1 Gammaproteobacteria bacterium
TCGAACAGAACAAGGAGGGGTTCCGTATCAGTCTCTCCGCTCTGACACTGCGCGCGAGCGTACCGAATCTGGATCAGGACACGTTCGCTCGGTTGGCGCACGACGCCGAGCAGAATTGCCCGGTTTCCAGGGTGCTCAGGGCCGAGATCACACTGGACGCGAAGCTGGTTTGAACGTAGATCGGCGAATGTGCGACCAATCACGCGAATGGAGAGGACGATGAAACGGCTTATTGTTTCTGCAGTAATAGCGACTTTGTATTGCGCGGCGGTGCCCGCCGCTCCTCTTGATCAGCACGTTCGGGGCACGATCCTGTCTGTCACGCCCGAGACTTTGACTGTCCGCACTTCATTTTGATGGGCAGCCGCTGGCGCCCGAGTGGGGTGCCCCTGTTCGGCTGCGAATCCCCACCAAGCTCGGATTCAAAAGCGCCAAGAACTTGCAGGCGATCGAGGTGACTCGGATCTTCGCGGGCGGATTTTGGGAAAATCAAGGCTATGACTGGTTTTCGGGCGTGTGATGGCGGGTGCGGCTAACGGAGTCGCGACATGACGGCAGGGTGCT
>VBMV01000082.1 GCA_005878835.1 Gammaproteobacteria bacterium
CGGACTGGCCGTTGCTGCTGCCGATGGTGAAGAGTGCTTCACGCGCGATGGATGCCGTCCAGCGGCTCGCCCGGGAGCAGTGGGGACTCGCGATCGCGAGGTTCACGGTGACCGGCGCATCCAAGCGCGGCTGGACATCGTGGCTCACCGCGGCCGTCGATCCCCGCGTGGCGGGCGTAGCTCCGATGGTCATCGACATGCTCAACATGAAGGCGCAGATCGAGCTGCAGCGGCAGACGTTCGGCGGGCTGTCTGAGGAAATCAAGGATTATGAGGAGATTCGGCTCCCCGAGCGCATCGATTCGCCGACCGGGCGGGAGCTGGTGGCGATAGTCGACCCGTACAGCTACCGTGACCGGCTGCTGCAGCCCAAGCTCATTCTGCTCGCAACCAACGATCCGTACTGGCCACTCGATGCGCTGAACGTCTATTGGAATGGGCTGCCGGAACCGAAGCGGGTTCTTTATCTCCCCAATCAGACGCACGGCCTGCGGGATGTCGACCGCCTCATCGGTAGCCTCGCCGCCCTGAACCGCTATGCGGAGGAGGGCAAAGCGCTGCCAGAAGTGTCCGGAGCTTTCACGCAGCGCAACGGCCGGCTTGAGCTCACCGTGCGCACCGATCGGACGCCTGCGCGTGTGCTGGCGTGGAGCGCGCTGAGCGCGACGCGCGATTTTCGTCAGGCACGCTGGACCTCTCGCCGATGCAGCCGCTCGGGCGGTCTCTACGAATGCGAGGCGCGCACGCCGGACGACGCCTACGCAGCCCTGTACGCCGAAGCCGTGTTCCACGATCGCGGCGAGCATGGCTTTTCGCTTTCGACGACGGTTCATATCAGCAGCGGCCCGCAGGCTGATCATCGGACTGCACGGGTCGACCGCGGGCATCGATGAGCTCCGCGCTACACCGCACTCCGTCGATCTTGGCGAGCGAGTCTGGGAGGCTCGAGAGTCTTCGCGTAGTATTCCCCTTCCATATACAGTGTGACCTCCAAGCGTGTCGACGCTGCGAGGACTCCGAGTCGCCGGATGACCGCCTACCTCATCACGTTCAGGCCAGAAGCCGAAAGCCCGAAGGAGGGCGCATCGCTCCCCGAGTTGCAGCGGCGGGCCCGCTGGCCGGTGTCGATGGCCGGGCCGGCGGTCTCCTCAAGATGTGCCGCTGCCACGGCGGCAGTCACGCCTTTCCGTGGCACGGCGCCGGCTCGCGGCCGGGAACGTCGACTTGGCCCGGCTGGAGCCGAAGGGGTATCTCGGGTCCATCCGCGTCGTGGCCGAGCCCACGCAGATGCTGCTCTACAGCGAGCGCGGCTTCGTCGAGGCGGCTCTGATGAGAGCCGCCGGGAACATCGCAAGTATTGTTGGTAGCGGGCGCCCGAGTTGGGTTTCGAACGACCCTGAATTCATTGATATTCCGCTCAGGTAGTCACGGGCTAAGTCGGGATTCCCTTCGCAGCCTCCGCAGCGCTGCGGTCCTCGGGGTTCCCCCGTATCCCCTAGCGTTCATTGCCATCGACACCATCGGGGGAGAGACCATGTCAAGTCTCGAACTAGCGAACTACTTAGGCGTGTCAGCGTTACTGCTGTTGCTGGGATCGACGGCACAGGCACAGGCTGCGACGCCACCGGTTGGCCAGCCCCTTTTCGGGGAGTGGCATCGCCTCAATTCCACCGGGAGTCCGCCAGCAGCCTCAGAGCACGAGGTGATGCACTTCGGGGTCGAAGGGACCACTTGGGCCGGTCGTTACGACAAACACCCCGAGCCCGCTCTCGCATTTGCGAACCCGCCGGAGGGTAGGTACGGAGTCTTCATCGGTGCGGACGCGGCGAGCTTCGTCTGCCAACCTGCCTTCCCCTTCCATCCGTGTCAGAACGTGGTGGAGGTTGCCGAGGGTACGACGCGGTACTACCCGCCGCATCAACCGCCCTTCGACGTCCGTCAGCAAACCATCGTAGTACGGGACGAAAACGGTCAAGAGGTGATGTGGCAGTACTGGATTAGTCCGGGGAACTTCGCTTGCCCGTGGTATCGCACTTTCGATGAAGCGCTGGCGGCGAATCCCTTTCCTACTCATGGAGATTGCGTCTTCCCGGTCACGATCCATGACCAGCGGGAGCAACCCTCCGTGCGGGGAACTCCGTCCCCTGGCGTTCACTAGCATCGACACAATCCGGCGAGCTCGCGTGGTGCCGCTCCGCCTGGAAACGCTCGGCGGTGGGCTCCAAGCAGCGGCGGTGCGCGTTGAGCCATGTCGGGCAGATCGGCACGCACCAGGACGAGCCACTGCGTATCGGTTCCGCAAAGCCTGTGGGACGGCGTGAAGAAGCGGCAGGGCGAAATCGAGTGCATGAGCGTGACCCATCCGCGGCGCGCTCAGGCGCAACGGCCGGCTGCCGCGGTATCTGCCGTCGGGGCTGCTAGTCTGTGGGCAATGCGGCGGCACGTCCCGTCGCGTGAATACCCGAGAGTACGGTTGCGCGAGCCACGTCGACGGCGGTCATGCGGCGTGTACGAACGGCATCCGGGTCCGGGGCGAGCTCGCCGAGAGCAAGCTGTTGGAGGAACTGCAGCGCGAGATTCTCAGCCCGGAGGGCATCGCGCTGCTCGAGAGCAAGGTCCGCGAGAACATGCGCGGGCGTAGGCAACTCTGCTGCATGGTGCGAGGATCTCTTGTCGAAGCGGTCGGGCCGCGGTCGGTCAACTTGCAGTAGCGGCAAGTGCGTTCTCGCGGCATGCACCCTTGTCCAAAATATCCAGCACAGCCGAGCTGAGGCCCGCGCCACGCTATTCCGGCCGATACAGAAGGTGCCGAAGGCGAGCCTCCTGAATCACAGCATCTGTCCGGCGCACACGGCTCGATCCCGTTGTTTTGTCCAAGCTTTCCATCAATCGCCACGACATCACAAGGAGCTATTCGGGTTGGGTCTTCGGAGAATTCAATGTTGCGACCGTTTCGGCGTGTTGGCCGTGTTGCATTGCGGCGCTCGCTTCCCCGACAGACATGGAGGTTTCCCCGCATTGACAGCCGCAGCATTGAGGCATCTAGTGCGCCGACACGAGGCGGCGCGGCCTGCGCACGCGGATGCCGACTGAACGCGGGCACACCTCTCGTTCTGCTCGCATACTCAGTACAGTGGCCGCGGGGGGAATTTAAAGAAACGCTCGGTGACCGCTCGCGCCGGCGGGTGACAGACTCGTCGGCGCAGTTGCATTCGAGGGAGTACCTTCCCGCGTTTCGGTTCAATGAACGCGTTAGACCAAAAGAAGTCAGAACACCCGACCCGAACGGACACTTCGAGCTGGGAGGGACGCTCGCCACGCGCGGGCGCGTTCGGCAGGCTTGCCGTGTCCGGAATGGTCGACTTTTACGTTTGCATAACATTAATCAAACTGGGGGAAGCCTATGACAATCTCGATAACACGCGTGATTGCGATTCTTTTCGGTGCGGCAGCCACGACTTGGGGCGCGGGGGCGGCCTTTGCTCAAGATACAGAACAGTGTGCCGGACTGCCCAGCCAGGGTGCCCTGAAGAATGCTCTGACGCTCGCGCGCAATCAGGCCAATGGGGGCTTCAATCTCGACATGTGGGCCACGGTCGTGAATCGCGATGGACTGGTATGCGCAGTGGCCTTCACCGGTTCAGATCGCGGGCAGCAATGGCCCGGGAGCCGCGTCATCTCGGCTCAGAAGGCGAATACCGCTAATGCATTCAGCCTGCCGGGCCTCGCACTATCCACGGCCAACTTGTACTCGGCAGTCCAGCCCGGCGGCAGCCTGTACGGCTTGCAGCACAGCAATCCTGTGAACACCGCGGTGGCTTACCTTGGTCCGGCAACGAACTTTGGCACCGGCAGTGACCCAATGGTGGCTCATCGTATCGGTGGTGTGAATGTCTTCGGAGGCGGACTCGCTTTATACAACAGCGCCCACGTCCTGGTCGGCGCCATCGGCGTGAGTGGTGACAGTTCCTGCGCGGATCACAACATCGCGTGGCGAACCCGGAATGACTTGGGTTTGGATCACGTACCCGCGGGAGTGAGTGGAGATCCAGCACGCCCGGATAACATCGTGTACGACATCACCCCTCAGCATGGCCAGCAGGAGGGAGTCAGCGCGAGTGGCTGGGGGCACCCGCAATGCAGCCCCGTCGCGACAGCGCTTGCTGGGAGCCTGCCTGCCACGAGCCGCTGAGCGGAACGTCGGTTTCCAAGATCGCAGAAAGGGGTTTGCGCGTGAGCGCGGACCCCTTGCGGTCGGCTGCCCGTCGCGCACGTAGCGTGCAGGTTGCGTCTCGACGGTCGTTGCTCACGGGCTCCGCGGGTGGCTCCGAGAATCTGTTCCGCAGCAATCAGTCTGTCGAGTAACCCCGGATTTATTGAATCGGTTGGTAGCGGGGGCGCGCTTCGAGCTTTATAGCGCCTATTCCATCCGCGTGCCGGCGGTTCCGGCCAGCGTCATCGCGGCGGAATGAGACGCCTTGCAACGGTTTGCATTCTTGTGCGCCAGGAGGGCAGGGACATTCAGGTCCTCCGCGTCCTCCGCGTCCGCCGCCAACGGAGCGATCGCGGAACCGGCGGACGGGGACGAGACAGCGGCCAGGTGCCGACCCCGATCATCTGATAAGCGTTGCATGTAACACTGAAAGAGTGCATGCTGTTACATGTCACTTTCTTCGGGAGAATCGATTGTGAGTCCAGCCCGTGTCAGGAACGGTTTGCGCACCCCGGTCGCCCAACGTGTGCAGAAGCACCGCAAGGCACTACGCGCCGCGGGCCTTCGTCCCATCCAGATCTGGGTCCCCGATGTTCGCTCGAAGCGCTTTGTCGCCCAGGCCCACCGGCAATCGCTCGCGGTCGCCAACAGCCCGTATGAGAAGGATGATCAAGCCTTCATCGACTCCATCTCCGACTGGGACACGACATGAAACGTGGCGACATCTGGACTGTCGCCGGCGGTCCGGGCTACGCCGGCAAACCCCGGCCCGTTATGGTCCTGCAGGACAACAGGTTCGACGCCACGGAGTCCATCACGATTTGCCCCTTCACGGGTGATCCAACAGCCGCCGAACTGTTCCGTATTCCGATTGAGCCCACTGCGACCAACGGTCTTAAGAGCCCGTCCCGCCTCATGGTCGACAAAATCACCACTGTCGCAAAGAGCAAGGTGGGCAAACAGATCGGACGTCTCGATGACGAGGACGTCGTGCGCTTAAACCGCGCAGTCGTCGTGTTTCTCGGGCTGGCTGGCTCGAGCTAGGCGCTGCGGAAGGCGTGCGCGCCGCTCCCAGTGGAGGACTCGATGATGCAAACCGTTGCAAATGGTAGCGGGGGCGTGCTACCTCTTGATCTACCAGACGTGCACCTGATACGAACTCGAACATAACGCAAGGCTCCCTGGTGGCTCGGCACCATTGTCAGCCGGCAGTACCCGGTCGCCGAAGTGGTGGTCTATCACGCGGATCGTTTGTCCGCCCTTGAGAGGCGCGAGGCGGCACTCAAATCGGGAATATACTGCGAGCGCTCCTGCCTCGTTGAGCGCCGAGTTTCAGGGTTACCGATGGGCCTAAAGCTGGTCGCAATCTGGCGTCGCCTGCCAGTCCTAGTGCGCGCCCCGATTGTTGCCTTTGTCGTGCTCAACGTCGGGTCGATACTCGCCGTCTTGCCGATATTCGGAAATACGAAATTCCTGACCAGCGTCCCGTGGGCGCTTCCGGGCACGATGGCCATTATGTGGGCGTTTTGGCTGTACGCTACCGGCAGCGGCTATCCGTCGGCGACGCGCGCGTATCGTGCCACGATGACGCGCGACAAGACGGTCTCGGCATCGGTTTGGCGCGCAGCCATCCCGGCGGTTATCGCCTCGCTGATTGTCACTTGGAGCTTGCGCCTAGTGCTGCCCAGCGTCGTTCCAGTCGCGCCACCAAGTCTCCCGATCGACATCAGCGTCTACCCGGTCACGACCGTAATTGGTCTCGCGCTCGCGATAGCCTTATCGGCCGGAGTCGTCGAGGAGATCGCGTTCCGCGGCTATCTGCAGAAGTCGCTTGAGGATGCCTACGGGATAGTACCGGCGCTAATCCTAACCGGCATCGCATTCTGGTCCGCTCACGCGGACAAGGTGACCGTCAGTCACTTGCCGTTCCATCTCGCGGTCAGCGTATTGCTCGGAACTGCGACCTACCTGACGCGTTCGTTGCTGCCCGCCATGGTCGGGCACGTACTGGGAGATGCACTTCTTCTCCCAGCATACGTGTATCACCGTCCGCATGTCGCCTGGTCGTTGCTCACCGCTCGACCTGTTTGGGAAGGTCATGCGAATGCAACCGTTGTCGATCGGCTGCACGTCATCGTGACCTCTGTGCGACCCAGTCTTTTGCTCGAGCCGAGTTCGCATCCTTTGGCCGTGGCCGGGTGGCTTCTGATCGTGAGTTCGATCGCTGCGGTCTTCGCCTTGCGACGACTCGCGCGCATTGCCGCCATCGCGAGCACGCACCGACAGCGGTGAAGAATGCAAAATTGGTAGTGGGGGTGCGCTTGTGGCGTTGCTTGCTGCGGCTCCCGTTTGCCTGATTAGTTGGTAGCGGGGGGTCGCTACGAGCTTTATAGCGCCTATCCCATCCGGGTGCTGGCGGTTCCCGCCAGCGTCTTCGCGACGCGATGAGACGCTTTGCAACGTCTTGCATTTGCGTGCGCCAGCAGGGGGACGCGGATCCTCCGGCAGTCGCCGTCCTAGTTGAGCGATGGCGGAACTGGCGGATGGGGATCAGACGCCGAGCCGGCGGGCGCCGACGGGCACCCGGGAAATCCGCTTTCTTGACGGGAGCCATCCAATGTATATACTTGTTTATACATGCTTGGCGCAGGAGGTAACTACCTATGGCAAAGAGGGCAACCCTCACGGTTCAACAGTGGGGGAATAGTCTGGCGGTACGCATCCCGGCGGCCGTAGCCCGATCCGCCCGGTTTGTGGTGGGCCAACCGGTGGAGCTGTCCGTCGGTGAAGAGGGAGTACTAGTCAAACGGGCCGGTAGGCCGAAATTGACGCTGGCACAGAAGCTTGCTGTGTTTGATCCCGCTCAGCACGGCGGCGAAGTGATGGCTACGTATCGCATAGGCGCCGAGGAACTTTGATGGCTGGGCGCCTGTCGTGGAGTCCGAGTCGCGGTGACATGATCTGGATCGACTGCAGTCCGCAGGTCGGGCGGGAGATGAAGGACGTACATCCCTTGCTGGTGCTGTCTCCGCGGGAATTCAATGTGCGCACCGGCATCGTGATAGGTCTGCCGATGACGACGGCGCGCTACAACGAGACCAACCCGTTCGCGATTCGTTTCGTAGGTCCGAAGGGTGCAGTGAGCTACATCCTCGGGCATCAACCGAAGTCGTTTGATTGGAGAGCGCGCGCAGCCAAGCCGCATCCGTGGAAGCAGGTGCCCGAAGACACGTTTGGGCTCGCGTGCGAAACACTTAACCAGATCATCTTGATTGGCAGCTGATGACGCGGTCTAGACCCAAACTGTCAGAGTCGCACCAGCCGCACGACAGGCGGACTATCCAGCACGGGTCGTTAACGACACCCTGCTCGGGATGGAGGGTCCTTGACTTTGGTAGCGGGGGCCCGCTTCGAGCTTTGTAGCGCCTATTGCATCCGGGTGCCGGTGGTTCCGGCCAGCGTCTTCGCGACGCGATGAGACGCTTTGCAACGTCTTGCATTCACGCGCGTCAGGAAAACAGGCATACACGCGCCCTCCCGCGTGCGCCGGCGAACTGAGCGATGGCGGAACGGCGAACGGGTAGGGGCAAGCAGTAGCACCGGGCAATCGCTGGTGCCTGTCCATGTCGGCGATGGCCGAGATGCTGGCGAAATCTAGGGCTTGCACGATTATGCCCGAGTTAACGAGTTCGTTTGGCGGTTAAGCCCGAGCCTTGCTGCATACCGGTAAACGGGATAAACTTATTGGCATGGCAATTCAAGGGTTCAAGTGCGCCGATACACAGGAACTCTTTGAAACGGACAGGTCCCGGCAGTTTGGATCTATTCGTAAGCTTGCGACGCGAAAGCTGGGGATGCTTGATGCGGCGGCGACACTGAAGGACCTGAAGTCGCCGCCGGGAAACCGACTTGAGGCGTTGACCAGGGATAGAGCGGGACAACACAGCATACGGATTAATGATCAGTGGCGAATCTGCTTTGTTTGGACGGAGGCGGGTCCAACGGACGTAGAGATCACAAAGCACTACCAGTAGGAGTGACGGCTATGGGTTTCAAGAACGGCATGCGACCGGTGCACCCGGGCGAGGTGCTCAGCGAGGAGTACCTCAAGCCCCTGGGCATGAGCGTGAACGCGCTCGCTAAGGCCCTACACCTGTCGCCTTCGCGAGTGAACGACATCGTGTTAGAGCGTCGCGGTATTAGCGCGGACACCGCGGTGCGCCTAGAGCGCTACTTTGGTAGCAGCGCGCAGTTCTGGCTCAACCTGCAGTCTGCTTACGACCTTCGAAAAGCGGAGCGATCCGCAGAAACGCGAAAAGCCGTACGCGCGATCGAACCGCGAGAGACGGAATCAGCAGCCTGACAGGCGATGAGTAACTGGTCGGCTCCGTCTCCTCGACAGGAGCCTGCCCACGGGTTCACGGACGTTGCACCCGGGCGCATAGCGATGGACACGTTGCAAATGGTAGCGGGGGCGCGATTCCGACTAATGACACGCTCGTTATTCCGTTCTCGCGCGCTGACCGCCGCCGCAAGATTGCCCGCGTCCAGATTCCCGAGCACTGTGGTAACGGCCATCGGCTGACAGTTGGCAATGTTCGAATAGACCAGCGCGAGCGCCGATGGCGGTGCCGGCAGTGTGGTAACGACCGCGCTGCGGCATTCAGGGATCGGCAACGGACAGGCTGAGTGCGCTCGCATGGTCAGGAGCATGCTCCCACCGGCTCGGTATGCCGCCTTTCGCAACGGATGAAGTGGCCTTGACTCGGATGTTCATGCGAAGACTGCTCGAGGCGCCAGGACAGTGGCGCAACGACTTGCAGCGGTCCGCACCGAAATGCATCGCGCACCGTGGTAGAGCCGGCGCCACGCGCTGCAATCGAATCTGTCTCCCGATCAATACCGCAATCTGCTGCTCCGCGCTTCCGCGCTTGCAAGGCGTTGCAGGAGCTAGCCGCGCTACCTGCCGGCTGCGGGAAGACTACTGGACTGGCAAGGTAATTGCGCTCGAGCTGACGGCGCCTCACTCTCAGATGCAAACGCGCGGCCGCCGTCTTCCGGGTGCCGTGCTGAGACGCCCTTGAGCGCGCAAGCGGTTTACATAATAGGTACCAGTCGTGTGCAAGCGCAGACACAAGTGTTACTTGTACTGTGTCGTTGGCCGAAGACGTTTTGATCGAGACACGTCGACAACCTAACCTCCTCAGTGTCTGCCACGGACTAAGTTGCTGCACATACTGAGCAATTGTCCAAGAGAATGGTTTCCATGGAGATGGTGCGTTTGCGCTGGAAGAGTCAATATTCCTCCAAGGTGGAGGAACTGTTGGAATCGTATATCTCGCAGTCTGAAGTCGTGCCGAGGGGCGCCTACCGGATTCGCGAGCCCGACTCGGTCCCACGGGAGGTGCGAAAGCCTCTCATTCAGGCAGCGAAGGAGGGTCAGACCTGGTCGTGCCGGGCTCACGGTCTTCATACATGGCTGTTCACCTGCAACATGTCTCGTCCCTTGTCACGCGAGCGCGGAGCGCCAGTGCTGCAGGTGAGCCTGTACGGCGACGACGGCGGATTGCGCGATTGCGGGACCTGGATACCTGATCAGAGCGGTAAATGGTGTCGCAGCGCCTGAGAGTGCCGGCTTCGGGGGGCACTGTCCTCTTCAGTCCGGAAACTTCGGCACCCGCTCGATCGCCTGGTAGCGCGGCTCCTGGCACAGAGGCTCCGGGAACCGGTCCGCTTTTAGGAACCCCAGAGATGGATCACGCAGTTGTTGAGCGGCGCTTCGGGGGGCATATGAGCGTGGAACCAAGGAAATTGATGAGCGAGGGCTGGACGAGCTGGCAGGGGCACGTCGTCAACGGCGTGTTTCCTTTGGGACGCTATCTCGGTTGCTCGAATCACAGCGGCGTCTTCCTCACAGTGTCAGCGGCGCGACGCCCTCCGGAGGTCGCCGTCAAACTCATTCCCACCAATCGGGCCCTAGCGGAATCACAACTGCCGCGGTGGAAGCGGGCTGGCGCCCTCGCTCATCCTCACCTGCTTCGCCTGTGGGAATGGGGCGGGTGCCAACTGGACGGATTGCCCTATCTGTACACCGTTATGGAGTACGCCGACCAGACTCTTGCGCAGCTGTTGCAACACCGCGCCCTGACGGACGACGAAGCGCGAGAGATGCTGCTGCCGACCCTGGACGCACTGGCGTTTTTGCACGGCCGAGATTTGGTGCAAGGCCAGTTGAAGCCGGCAAACATCCTGGTTGTTGGAGATCAGCTGAAGCTGGCAAGCGACACGATACGTCACGTCAATGCAGGCACGATGAGCGCTAACACGCCCACCGTGTACGACCCTCCGGAAGCCCGGCACGGGAGCAGTTCCACTGCTGATGACATCTGGGCGCTCGGCGTCAGCCTGTTCGAAGCGCTCACTCGCTGTCCGCCATCGGGCTTGGGCGAGCCCAGGGAAGCCATCGTGCTGCCGGCCGATTTCTCCTCGGCATTCCGCGAAGTTGTAGTGCGCTGTCTGAGCCCCAGCCCGCAGGATCGTCCGAGCGTGACGGAGCTCGTAGCTTGGGCCCGCGGGCGATCAGCGGGGTCTGCGCCGGCTGCGACCATTCACATCGCAGATTTTCGCAACGGATGAAATGGCCTTGACTCGGGTGTTTCATGCGAAGACTGCTCGAGGCGCAAGGGCAGGGATGTAACGCCGTGCAACGGTCTGCACCGAAATGCATCGCGCAACGTGGTCAAACTGCGGCCGCAGCCATCCTGCACCCCTCAGCGAATGTTCAGATCGCCGGCCCGATTGGGGGCTCGCTGCGAGGGGGCAGGGCTCTCGTCAGGTTACCGGTCTACGGGCGCGGCGATCATTCGAATCCATCGCGTGATTGCGCGTGTCGTTCAGCATGCGCGACGAACACGCCAAGATTCCGCGCAATTAATCGCACCCTGCCTTCCTTAGTTCGGATGTCTTGAGAGACGCCCGAGAACTTTCATCTATCGCCGATTCACGTACGCTTCGATTGGGAGCCTGCTCAAATGGGGGCTAGTCATGAGGACACTGTTTCCCGGCGGTCATATCGGTCCTAACCGTTACCCGCACTGCAAGGTCAGCGATAGTGGTCATCTGTGTTTTTGGGACACGAAGCTTGCGATGTGGGTGCCGATGTTTCGGCTGACCAACGCTCAGCTGTTTGAGTGGATGAAGAGCATCAAGGTGCTCGACTTGGAGTTGCGATGAAAAAGGACAGAGTTTTGATGGAATCAAAGAGGCTGGAGCACCATAACGCTCGCGTCGCCGCCAAGCGCGCCAGGGGCAAGGCTGCCGGTCACCGGTCACCATCTGGAGCTGACCGGACCATCGAGCGCCACGGGCGGCAGATCAAGGCGATCCAAGGATTCAAGCCGCAAGCGCGGCGGCCGGTGCCGGCGGAGGCTTCCGCGCGCAAGTCCGCCTGACCCTGTGCCTCGGCGGACGTCCGCTTCGCGCCATCTCAGTGTCCGCTTCCTGCGCGCGTGACCGGTTGCTCGGGGTCGAAAGGCGGCGGTGGCCAGTACCGAAGCGCTCTTCGACCATCGCGCGGGATGCGTGCAGGAGGTGCCCGACGCAGCAACCCGGTGCAGATCGGTGCATACCGTTGCAAATGGTAGCGGGGGCAGGATTTGAACCTGCGACCTTCGGGTTATGAGCCCGACGAGCTGCCAGACTGCTCCACCCCGCACCAGGAGGGCGCGCATTCTACAAGCGCGCGCCGGGAGCGGCAATAAGAAGAAGCAGGGCCCGCGACATCAATGACTTGCGTCGACCCGGCGGCAAGCGAGCCCGCGGAGGGGTGGGTTACCGGCGGGAATTCGCCGCGAGCGCGGGTTTCAGGACAGCGCGCCGGCAATCTTCGCGGCGAGGGCGGCTCCCGCTTTGGGGTCGAGAGTCGTCAGCGGCCAGCCGATGCCGAGTCCCTCGCGGCCGCTGGGCTTGGGGATGATGTGGAAGTGCACGTGCGCGATCGCCTGGTGGGCGCCGGTGCCGTTGTTCTCGAGCACATTGTATTCCTTTACCCCCGTCACAGCGACGACGGCGCGGCACAGGCGCGGCAGCACGCGCCCGAGCGCAGCTGCGGATTCGTCGGACAGGCGGTCGAGAGTCTCGGCGGGCTCCTTCGGAACCACGAGCGTGTGTCCGTGGCTCACGGGATTGATGTCGAGAAACGCCAGCACCTTGTCATCCTCGTAGACCTTGTGACAGGGAATCTCCCCGCGGACGATCTTGCCGAACACTGTGTCTGCCATGGCTGCCTCGCGCCAATGTTTCCCTCGAGGCCTCATTGTCGCCATCGGGGTCGCATCCGGACAAGTCGTTTCTGTAATTTGACGCACAGGCGCGTAGACTTACCGGGCCGCGCTTGCACACCAATAACGGGGAACTGGCATGAAGACCAAGGCTGCCATTGCGCATGCTGCCGGACGGCCGCTTGAAGTGGTCACGGTGGATCTGGACGGCCCGAAGGCCGGCGAAGTACTGGTGGAGATCCGCGCGAGCGGCGTGTGTCACACGGACGAATTCACCCGCTCCGGCGCGGATCCGGAGGGCCTGTTTCCGGTGATTTTCGGGCACGAGGGCGCCGGCGTCGTCGTGGACGTGGGGCCCGGGGTCACCTCCGTCAAGAAGGGCGATCACGTGATCCCGCTCTATACGCCCGAGTGCCGGCAGTGCAAGTCGTGCCTGTCGCGCAAGACCAACTTGTGCACGGCCATCCGCGCCACGCAGGGCAAGGGCGTCATGCCTGACGGCACCAGCCGCTTCTCCATGGGCAGGACGATGGTGCATCACTACATGGGATGCTCGACTTTCTCCAATTACACCGTGCTGCCGGAGATTGCGCTCGCCAAGATCCGCGAGGACGCGCCCTTCGAGAAGGTCTGCTACATCGGCTGCGGCGTCACGACCGGCATCGGCGCGGTCATCAACACCGCCAAGGTCGAGTCCGGCGCGAACGTGGTGGTGTTCGGCCTGGGGGGCATTGGGTTGAACGTCATCCAGGGCGCGCGCCTGGTCGGCGCGGGCAAGATCATCGGCGTGGATGTAAACCCGCGCCGCAAAGCGCTCGCCGAGCGCTTCGGCATGACCCACTTCGTGAACCCCAAGGAGCTCGGCGGGGACCTGGTGCAGCACCTGGTGGGCCTCACCGACGGCGGTGCCGATTACAGCTTCGAGTGCGTCGGTAACGTCGATCTCATGCGCCAGGCGCTCGAGTGCTGTCACCGTGGCTGGGGCGTGTCGGTCATCATCGGCGTCGCCGGAGCGGGGCAGGAGATCAAGACCCGACCGTTCCAGCTGGTCACCGGGCGGGTGTGGAAAGGTACGGCGTTCGGCGGCGCCCGCGGCCGCACCGACGTGCCGAGGATCGTCGATTGGTACATGGACGGGAAGATCAAGATCGACGAGCTGATCACGCATGTCATGCCGCTGGAGAAGATCAACGACGCCTTCGATCTGATGCACAAGGGCGAGTCGATCCGCTCGGTGGTTACGTTCTGACGGGCGCTGCATCCTTGCGGGGGCGCTCACTGCTCTCAAAAACGCGAATCAGGAGAACATCATGGCCACTACGATTCATCCGGCCGTCGATGGCGGCGTGCAGCCCGGCGCGACCGACTTCGCGGGCGGTACGCTCACCTGCAAGTGCAGCTCCTCACCCGTGACGGTGAGTCTGAAGGGCAACACCGCGTTCAATCACGTGTGTGGCTGCACCAAGTGCTGGAAACCCAAGGGCGCGCTGTTTTCGATGGTCGCGGTCATCGGACGCGACAAGCTCAGCGTCAGCGCCAATGCGCACAAGCTCAAGATCGTCGATGAGAAGGCGCCGATCCAGCGCTATGCGTGCACCGGGTGCGGCGTGCACATGTACGGGCGGATCGAAAACAAGGATCATCCCTTCTACGGCTTCGATTTCGTGCACACCGAGCTGTCGAAGGACAAGGGCTGGTCGGCTCCCGAGTTCGCGGCGTTCGTCTCCTCGATCATCGAGTCGAGCTTTCCGCCGGCGCGCATGGGCGAGGTGCGCGCGCGCCTCAAGGAATTACGGCTCGAGCCGTATGACTGCCTCTCGCCGGCTCTCATGGACCTGATCGCGACACACACCGCAAAACAGAAGGGTACGCTGGCGGCTTGAGCCCGTGGGGCCAGCCCGTCGGTTGGCCGCCCACCGGTGAACCGGTGCCGCGGCCCGCGACAGCGGGCCGGCGCCGGATGCGTGGCCACACGGAGGAGGCTCTCGTGATCGATCGTCGGCAGTTTGTCACCGTCGCCGGTTCGCTGGTCGCGGCGTGCGTCGCGTCGTCTTTGAGACGGGCCCTCGCCACGGCGCCGCCCGCGAGCGAGGTCACCGAGCGCCTGGATGCGCTGTTCGATGTCTTCATGGACGAGCGGCTGACGAAAAATCCCGACCAGCTCACGGTCCTCGGGCTCGACAAGGGCAAGTACGCGTGGGCCAGGTCAAAGCTCACCGAGGCCTCGCTGCAATGGGTGCGCGAGTCCAAGCAGGACAACGCCTCCCGGCTCAAGCGCCTGAGAGCCTTCGACCGCAGCACGCTTTCCGGAGCGGATCTCGCCAACTACGACACGGTCGAGTTCCAGATGGAGACGATCGCGCGCACCGAGCCCTTCGAGTACGGCGACGGAGTACGCCCGTACGTGGTCAGTCAGCTGACGGGGGCGTACCAGAGCATCCCGACCTTCCTCGACCGGCAGCATCGGATCGAGAACAGGGAGGACGCCGAGGCGTACCTCGCACGGCTGCGGGCCTTTGCCGTAGTGCTCGATCAGGAGACCGAGCGCGTGCGGCACGATGCGGGACTGAAGGTTGCGCCGCCGGACTTCCTCATCGAGCGCGCGCTGGAGCAGATGCGCACCTTGCACAGCACGGAGCCGGCTGACTCGATCCTCACGACCTCGATCGCAAAGCGCACGCAGAAGCTCGGCTTGCAGGGTAGCTACGGCACGGATGCCGCGCGCATCGTCACCGCCGAGGTCTATCCGGCGCTCGAGCGGCAGATGCAGGCCCTTGCCGAGCTGCGCCCCGGCGCCGCGCATGAGGCGGGGGTCGGCCGCCTGCCGCAGGGGGAAGCGCTGTACCACGTCGCCTTGCGCCAGGGCACGACCACCGCTCTGAGTCCGGACGAAGTGCACCGCCTCGGGCTCGAGCAGGCGAAGGAGCTCGACGCGCGCATGGATGCCCTGTTGCGCGCGCAGGGCAAGAAGAGTGGCACGGTGTCCGAGCGCATGCAGGGACTTGCCAGGGACCCGCGCTACCTCTATCCCGACACCGATGCCGGCCGGCAGCAGATCCTCGATTACTGCAACGGGCTCGTTACCGCCCTGCAGCCGCGTCTGCCGAAGTATTTCCACATCCGGCCCAAGGCGGCCGTGGAAATCCGCCGGGTGCCGGCCTACACCGAGGCCGGGGCGCCGGGCGGCTATTACCAGATTCCGGCGCTCGACGGATCGCGCCCGGGCGCCTTCTACATCAATCTGCGCGACAGCAGCGAATGGTCACGCTGGAAGCTGCCTACGCTGGTGTATCACGAGTCCGAGCCCGGACATCACTTCCAGCTGGCGCTGGTGCTGGAGATGCCCTCGCTGCCGTTGATCCGCAAGGCGGGCGGCGGTTTCTCCGCCAACACGGAGGGGTGGGCGCTGTACGCCGAGCAGCTGTGCGATGAGATGGGGCTGTATGAGGCCGACCCGCTCGGCCGGCTGGGTCTATTGCAGTCGCTGCTGTTCCGCGCCGCGCGCTGCGTGGTCGATACCGGGCTGCATGCGAAGGGCTGGAGCCGTGAGCGCGCGATCGACTACATGGTCTCGACCACCGGTGAGAATGGCACGGCCATGAGCACGGAAGTCGAGCGCTACTGCACCTGGCCCGGGCAGGCGTGCAGCTACAAGGTCGGCCACACCCGCTGGCTGAAACTGCGCGCGGAGGCGCGCCGCCGCCTGGGCGCGAAGTTCGACATCCGCGATTTCCATGATGTGGGGCTCACCGCTGCGCCGATGCCGCTGTCGGTGCTCGAGCGCGTGGTCGAGGACTGGCTGAAGAGTCTCAGGGTATGAGACGGCGCAGGCGCCTCGCCGGGTGCATCGGGGCGAGTCTGGTGGCGCTGCTGCTGGCTGCGGGCGGCGCCGCGGCGGACTATCCGCCGCCGGCCGAGGGCGACTTCCTCATCAGGGACTTCAGGTTCGTCTCCGGTGAGTCGCTGCCGGAGGTGCGGATCCACTACCGCACCTTCGGCACGCCCCGCGCGGATGCGCGCGGCGTGGTGCGCAACGCCGTCCTGATCCTGCACGGCACCGGCGGCAGCGGCGCGAGTCTGGTGAGAGCCGAATTTGCCGGTGAGCTGTTCGCAGCGGGGCAGCCGCTCGATGCTGCGCGCTTCTTCGTCGTGCTGCCTGACGGTATCGGTCACGGCAAGTCCAGCAAGCCGAGCGACGGGCTGCACGCGCGTTTTCCGCATTACGGCTACCAGGACATGGTGGAGGCGGAGTTCCGGCTGCTGACGCAGGGCCTGCACCTGAATCACGCGCGCCTGGTGATGGGCACGTCCATGGGCGGCATGCATACCTGGCTGTGGGGGGAGCAGCACCCGCAATTCATGGACGCGCTGATGCCGCTCGCGAGTCTGCCGACGCAGGTCTCCGGCCGTAACCGTATCTGGCGGCGGCTGATCATCGACGCGATCCGCAACGATCCTGCCTGGCTGGGCGGGGAGTACCGCACGCAACCGCCCTCGCTCAGGACCGCCGCTGAGATGCTGTGGCTCGTCAGCAGCAACCCGGTCCTGCGACAACAGGAAGCGCCGACGCGCGCGCAGGCGGACCAGGTGATCGACAGCTATGTGAACGACTATCTGAAGACGCAAGACGCCAACGACCTGCTGTACGCCGTGGAGGCGTCGCGCGACTATGACCCCGGGCCGGCACTGGAGAGGATCGAGGCGCCGCTGCTCGCGATCAACTCCGCGGACGACCTCATCAATCCCCCCGAGCTGCAGATCTTCGAGCGCGAGATCAAGCGCGTGCCGCACGGCCGCGCCCGCGTGATACCGTTCAGCGAGCGCACCCATGGGCATGGCTCGCACACCTACGCGGTGCTGTGGAAGCACGATCTTCTGGAGTTGCTGCAGTCCCCGGAACGCTGATGCCCGCGAACCGGCTGCGGTTCAGGCCCCGCGCACGTGCTGCGGGCCGAGCTCGGCGATGGAATTGCAGCCGAGCTGGCCGAGCACCCGGTGGATTTCGGCGGTCAGGATGCTCAGCGCACGCTCCACGCCCGGCTCGCCCCCCGCGGCCAGGCCGTACAGCGTGGCGCGGCCGATCATGACCGCCTGCGCACCGAGTGCGAGCGCCTTGAGGATGTCGGTACCACGGCGGAAGCCGCTGTCGATGAGAATCGGCAGGCGCTCCCCGAGTGTGCGCACGGTCTGCGGCAGCACCTCGATCGGCGTGACACAGGAGTCGAGCTGCCGCCCGCCGTGATTGCTGAGCACGATGCCGTCGCACCCCAGTGCCGCAGCGCGCTCGGCGTCCGCCACGCTCAGTACTCCCTTGATGAGGAGTCGGCCGCGCCACAGCTGCCGGATCCAGGTGATGTCATCCCAGCTGATGGTCGCATCGAACAGCGGTGGAATCACCGTGCTGCCGCCGAGCGCGGTGGCCGCGGATGGGGGCAGGAAGGCCTCGAGATTGCGAAAGCGCGGCATGCCGTGGCGGCCGAGAACCTCGAAGAGCCAGCGCGGGTGCCGCAGCACGTCGAGCGCGGTGCGGACAGTAGGTTTGCCGGGGGCGCGATAGCTGCGCTGGTCCCATTCACGGCTGCCGAACACGTTGGCGTCGGTTGTGAACACCAGCGCCTCGTAACCCGCCGCCGTGGCACGCTGCATGATGTCGCGTGCGATGGCACGGTCCTTCAGCACGTAGAGCTGCATCCACAGCCGTCCGCCTGCGCGGTTGGCGACATCCTCGAGCCGGGTGGTCGACATGGTGCTCAGGGTGAACGGCACGCCGAGCCTGGCGGCCGCCCGCGCGAGCGCCAGGTCGCCTTGCGGGTCCAGCATGCCGTTCAGGCCGGTCGGGGCGATGACGAGCGGCGAGTTGGCGGGCCGCCCGAGAATCGCCGTGCGCTGATGGCGCGCGCTGGTGTCGACCAGGGTCTGGGGGATCAGCCGCAGACGCTCCAGGGCGTCGCGATTGGCGCGCAGCGTCACCTCGTCTTCGGCCCCGCCCTCGACGTACTCGAACGCGAAGCCCGGCACGCGGCGCCGGGCAATCTCTCGCAGGTCGGCGATGTTGAGCGCGCGTGACAGGCGATTGCTGCCGAACGGACGCCGCTTCCAGGGCATGCGCTCTCTCCCGGAGCCCGCCTACGCCGGCTACATCAGGGCCACGCTGATGCGCGAGGCGACGAAGGTGTTGGTGCCGGTATTGTATTGCCCGACCGCGACCAGGCGGTAGACCCTGTTGGTGCCCTTGAAGGTCGAGGACAGGGCTGTGGCAAAGCCGCTGAGGCTGTTGAATACCGACACCCCGGTGCTGAGGCTGGCGCTGCCGATCGCCAGCCGCAGATCAGCCTGGGCCGCGCCCACGATGGTGAAAGGCGGACTCGTGGGGAGCAACGTCAGATCCCGCACCCCCGGCCCGGTGTTCGCAGGCCCAGGGGGTCCAGTGCGAATCTCGTGGATGGTCCCGAGATCGGCGTTGCTCACGTTCAGGACCAGGCCGGCGCTGCTTGCGCTGGTGAAGGGCGCGGTCAAACCGCCATTGATCCATTCCACCACCAGGCGCTGCTCGGTCGCGGTGCCGGCGGTGATGGCGGTGGCGGTGAAGTCCGGTGGCGCGGAACCGAACGCGTTGACGATACCGTCGACCTGCAGCAGCGTGCCGGCAGCGACGGTGCTTTCGTCGAGCGAGCCGGTGTTCAGTGCGTAAGCGCTCGGGTTGGCATCCTGCCCGCCGGTGCCGGTGCCGGCGAAGTTGAAACCGGCAGGCGCGAAGTTGCCGAGCGTCAGGACATCGAGCAGGGCGCTGCCGGGGGTCGCGGAGTTGAGCGTCCCCCAGATGCGGGTCGGGGCGAGGCGCACCTGGCACGGTGGGGCCGAGCTGCAAGCCGTGGCGTCCAGGCTGACATTACCGGAGCTGTCGACGCTGCCCTGGCCGGACACATCCAGTTGCTGGCCAACCGATAGGGCCGCGGGCGTCAGAGCGCTCGCGGCCACCCCGTCCTCGCTGACGACGGTCGAGCTGCCGATGGTGACCGTGGCGTTGTTCACGTAGCTGGCGGTGTAGCTGGCGCTGCCGAAGACGGGGGGAGTGAGGAAGGTTGCCCCGTGCACGGTCAGGGTGTTGCCGCTGCGGGCGCTGACCACGCCGCTGATGTGGTCGGCGACGGGACTCTCGAGGCTGGTGCCGGCATACACCGCGGTGGCGTGGAAGCCGGGCGTGTTGCCGGAAAGATCCCCGAGCGTTCCGTAGGCGGCGGTGGCCGTGTTTTCCGTCAGCGACGCCATGGCGGTGAGTCCCGCCGCTCCGGTGTAGGCGACACCGTTGATGTTGAAGTAAGTCTGCGCGTCGGTGCTCACGATCACGGCGCCGTAAGGGGTCGTCAGCAGGTCAGTCAAGGGTCTCACGTTGATGACGTAGTGGCTCGAGCCGCTCTGTACCGTGACCAGCGGGCCCCGTACACGCGTGACGGTGGCATCGGCCGGCGCCGGTGTCATCACCAGGAACGGTCGCACGGTCACCGTGGGCGGTGTGGTCGCGGTGTTGATGGAGTTCGACGCGGCGAGGTCGAAATCAATCGCCAGGCGCGTCGATTTGCCCCGGGTGATCACCAGCGGATGACCGGTATCGAAGGTGATGGTGAGGGTGGTGGTGGTCAGCGCGGTCCCGGTGCTGCTTACGGGGGTGGCGAGGACCGCCTGCCCGTTGATGTTGACCCAGATGCTCGCGCTCGTGTAATCGAGAGTGAGCGTGGCGGACTTGTACGTGCCGGCCCGTACGGCCGGCACTCCGAGCAGCTCCGTCAGGTCGGTGAGGGCGGCGAGATCGACGCTCTCGGGCGTCGTCTGATATAGAAGCAGAGTCTCGGGCACGCCGTTGCTGTCGGTCAGGGTGATCGGAGGATTGATCGCCACTCGGTAAGCGGCAAAGTCCCCGCTGGTATCTGACAGGGTGATGACCGGCGTGCCCAGCGAGGCGGTGGAATGGCTGCCGCAGCCGGTGAGCAGGCCAGTGAATCCCAACACGAGGGTGGCCAGGCTTCGCGCAGAGCAGCGGCTGCCGCGGGTGCAAACGACGGTCATCAGGCTATCCCTTCGAACCGATGGGCGCGGGCATTCTCGGCACCGTCGCTTAGAGGCACAGACCGGCAATCCGTTCCCCGTAATTACAGTGACTTAGGTGTTGCCGGCCCGGAAAGCGGGGCTAGTTTACCGGTTTCGCGCCGATTTCAGTTGATCGTCAGCTGCACGGCGCCCGTCGTGCTGCCGCGCAGATCGATCGCGGTGGGATACGAGTGGCGCTGCAGGGTCCCGGACGCGTTCCAGACGCGGACCGCGACGTAATAAAGAGCCGCCGACGTGCCGGCGGGCAGGCCGCTGACGGTGAGGGTTGCGCCCGCGCCCTGTGCGAGCGCCGCATCCAGGGGCGTCGTGGCGATGAGCGTGCCGTCATGGGACACGAGCAATTCGCCGTGATCGTATTTGCCCGCCGTCGCCTGGGTGACGGAGGCGGAAATCGAGCCGGCGGTGGCGCCCGGGGCGAGCGCCAGAGTCGGCACGGTGACCGGCATCGCTGTCGTGGCGGACACGGAGGTCGTGAGGGCTCCGTCGGTGAACGAGGGCGCACTCGCCGCGACCAGGTACCCTCCGGCGCCCTCCTTGGGCGGGGTGCTGACCAGTGTCACGGACGCACCACTCGTCGAGTAGGTGCCCGAATCGAGCGTACCGGTGGACAGCGCCTGGGCGTTGGCCAGCACCTGTTTGAAGGGATCGATGGGACTTGCTTCGATGACATAGGGAACTTCGCCCGCGGTCGCCAGCGTCTGGTAGAAGGCGACCTGTGCGCCGGCGGGCAGCGCGGCACCGGCCGCGGTGGCGACATTTGCAGTGTAGGAGCTGGCTGCCCGGGGGATCAGCGTACCCACCGACACCGTGTTGAGAGTCGCGTTGGCCGCGGTTCCGGTGGTGGTGGTAGTCGCCGCGCTGGTGCTGCTGGCGAGGGTCACCTGCACCGACTTGATGATGATGGTGGCGATTCCCGGGCCATGAATGACCAGGTCGTACTCGGTCGGGCTCGAGGCGCTCGTCGCCAGCGGGTACAGGAGGAAGCTGCCGTCCGCATGCACCGGTGCGCGGCTCACCACCACGTGGCGCGTGCCGTCGGCGCTCAGGGACTGCGCGCTCACCTGGATGGCCGGCAGGCCGGCCGCACTGTTGATCCCGGGGAGGTTGGTAAGTGTCAGCTGCCCCTGGATCCCGCCCACCTCCGACAGGTCGAAGGCGCTCGCGTGCGAGCTCAAGAGGATGGCGTTGGGCGTGGTCGCGCCGGCGTAGCTGAACGGGGTGAGGTCGCGCGCACCGTCGAAGGTGATCGCGAATGAGGTCGTAGTCGCGGTCGTCGTCGGCGTCGTGGGGGTGGTCGTGGTAGTGCCCGTCGTGGTGGTGCCCGTCGTGGTGGTGCCGGTCGTGGTCGTCGCGCCGGTGAGCGCGCCGCCGACATCTCCAACCGGCACCTTCAGCGTGCCCGGGATGCCGATGCCCTGCTCAGGATTGAGCAGCTCGAGGGGCAACTGGTGCGGCGTGCCAGTCGTGCCAACGTTGTCGACGTAGTCCGCTTCCGCGTTGTAGCGCGCGCCCGCACTCTGCGCCGAGCTCGTCAGGGGCGCGGCCGGATCCACCGGGATGAGCCGGACCTGCGAATAGGTTCCCGGGGCCAGCTTCAGTCCGGTGACCAGGCTGCCGAGGTTGCCGCCCGATTCGGTCACCAGATCAACCGTGACCGGGGTCGACAGGGGGAACTTGACCCAACCGCCGTCGTCGGGACCGGCAGTCGCGCTGGTGTTGAACCACACTTCCTGCGCGGTGATCCACACGTGCGAGTACTGCGCCGGGGTGTTGCCGGTTACCGACACATCGGTGCGCGTCGAGCAACCGGCCACCGCGCAGCACAGGCCCGCGACCGCAACGGCAGGTGCGACAGATATGCGGTTCATGATGCCAATCCCTGTGCCATCCTGAGGCGATGATCTCCCAACCGGACGGGCGCCGCAACGCGGGACCGGCCGGGTCTTGTGTCGAATTGTCGTCACGCTTCACAGGCCTGGCGGGCGAATTGGACGCGCCCGGGCAAAGTCTGTACAGTGCGCGGCGCCAAACGTCCTTACAGTGCTCGGTCAGCACCGTTTCGCTCGCAGTCTGTGCCTCGCCGGCGCACTTCGATTTACCATTAACTCCAAGCCTCGCGTCTGACCGCCGCAGCCAAAAGCTGCCGGGCGAGTTCGATAACAGAGGTTTTCCTTTTATATGTCATTTACCGATCTCGGGCTGAAGCCCGAGCTGGCCCGTGCTGTGGCCGAAAAGGGCTACGTCACCCCCACACCCATTCAGCGCGAGGCGATACCCGCGGTGCTCGCCGGCCGCGATGTGCTGGCCGGTGCGCAGACCGGCACCGGCAAGACCGCCGCGTTCATTCTGCCGATCCTGCAGAACCTTGCATCTCACCAGGCACGCGCCCCGCGCGCGCTGGTGCTGACGCCGACGCGCGAGCTCGCGGCACAGGTCGCCGAGAGTGCCCGCGACTACGGCCGCCATACCGGGCTGCGCACCGTCGTGATCTTCGGTGGCGTGAGTGAGAAGCCGCAGATCGAGGCGCTGCGCACTGGGTGCGACCTGCTGGTGGCCACTCCAGGGCGGCTGCTCGATCTCGCGCAGCAGCAGCTCCTCGACCTGCGCCAGGTGCGCTGCTGCGTGCTCGACGAGGCCGACCGCATGCTCGACATGGGCTTCATTCACGCCATCCGCCAGATCCTGAAACTCCTGCCGCACGAGCGCCAGAATCTCATGTTCTCGGCGACCTACTGCGAGGACATCCGCGAGCTCGCGGGCCGTCTGCTGCGCAATCCGGTGGCGATCGAGGTCGCGGCGCGCAACGCGGCGGCCGAGCGCATCGAGCAGCACGTGTATCGCGTGCCCAAGGAGCACAAGCGGCATCTCCTGGCGCACCTCATCGTGAGCGGCAACTGGCACCAGGTGTTGGTGTTCACTCGCACCAAGCACGGCGCCAACCGGCTGACCGAGCAGCTCCAGGGCAGCGGCGTTTGCGCCGCCGCGATCCACGGCAACAAGAGCCAGGGCGCGCGGGTGCGGGCGCTGGCGGATTTCAAGGAGAACCGCATCACGGCACTCGTGGCGACCGAGGTCGCCGCCCGCGGACTCGATATCAAGGAGTTGCCGCACGTGGTCAACTACGAGCTGCCGAATGTGCCCGAAGACTACGTGCACCGCATCGGTCGCACGGCGCGTGCCGGTGGCTCCGGTTCCGCCGTCTCGCTGGTGTCGCCGGAGGAGGCGCCCTTGCTGCGCGAGATCGAGAAGGTACTGCGGCGCACGTTGCCGGTTGCGGCCTTGCCGGCCTATCCGGTGGCCGCAGCCCCTGCCGCGGGCGCGCCGCCCGCGCGCGTGGCCGCGCTCGCCGGCGCTCATCGGCACGAGGGGCGGCGCTGGCAGGCCGGCCCGGGACGGCGAGCGCCGCCGCGCGGCCGTGCTGCGGCGCCGTCCGCATCCTTCCCGCGCGCGCGTCGGCCGGTGTAGCCTCTACCAATGAGACCCGTGCGGTCCCGGAGGGGCGGGCTCCGGGCTGTGTGATGACCGAGCTCGCCTGGGTCGCGCTGCGCGCCGCGAGTCTGGTGCTGCTGTTCCAGGCGGCGGGCGCGGCGCTCTTCAGCGCGGCCTTCGCCCACCGCCTCGAACACTCCACGTCCACTATCCGCCGCACAGGGGTGCGCGCGGCGGCGGGGGCGCTCGCGGTGCTCGCGGCGCAGTACCTCCTCGAGCCGGTGCACCTGGCGGGGGAGTGGGCCGGGATCGCCGACGCGTCCCTCCACCGGCTGGTGTTGAGCTCTTCCACCGGTGCCGCGCTGGCGGTGCGGGCCGCCGGTGTTGCGGGCGTGGCGCTCGGGCTGCGGTACGACGGGTTGGCCGCCAGGAGCGCGGCTGCTGGGGGCAGCCTCGCCGCGCTGGGCTCGTTCGCGTTGACAGGGCACAGCGCGGTCGATCCGCACCGCCTGCTGCTCGCGCCGCTGCTGCTCGTCCACCTCATGCTCGCCGCGTTCTGGTTCGGCTCGCTGTGGCCGCTGCGGCAGCTGTGCGCCCTGGAGCCGCGTGCGCAGGCGGCGCGCGTGATCGAGGCGTTCTCATCCGGCGCGCTCTGGCTCGTGCCGCTGATCCCGCTCGCGGGCGCCGGGATTGCGGCGGTGCTGCTGCCGGGTTTCGCCGCACTGCTGGCGCCCTATGGCCTGCTGCTCGGCGCCAAGCTGATGCTGTTCGCGGCACTGATGGGTCTCGCCGCGCTCAACAGGCTGCGGCTCACGCCCGCGCTGGCGCGCGGGGAGCCCGGTGCGCTGCCGCGGTTGCGGCGGTCGCTGGCCGCTGAATATGTCCTCATCTGCGCGGTGCTCACCGTGACGGCCGTGCTGACCGGGTTTTTCTCGCCCGCGCAGACCGAGCGCGATGCGAGCGCCGGCCCGCCCGCTACGGCGCGCGCATGATGGCGCGGCGTACCTCGGCGAGCGGCGCGCTGTCGGAGAGGCGCACGGCGGAGCCTTCGGGCTCGATACCGAGCTGCTGCCACAGCTTCATGAGATCGGGCGTGACAGGGCGGTCTTTCATCTGCGCGTAGAGATCTTCGAGCGTCGTGGTGCCGACCGCCCCGTCGCCGGTCCTCAGGACGCGCTCGATCGGCCAGTCCGCGCTGAGCCCGCCGCTCTCGCGCGCCACGGCGCGCAGCGCGTCCTGTAACCCGAAGCGGTTGTGCGTCTGCGTGCGGATCTCGACGTCGGCCAGCAGACAGAACATCGCGCCGCCCCAATAGGTGCGCCCCCAGGTGTGAGTGTGGTCAAGTCCGCGGTCATCGGCTTGCGGCATGCCGCGCGGCATCTGCCGGATCTCTTCCGCCCACACATCCGCTTCGCTGCGGTTGCCGGCCTGCACGCGCGCCACTCCCTCGACGTAGGTCGCAATTCCCTCCGACAGCCACGCATGAGCCTCGCCGGTATCCGGCAGCGCAAGGTGGGTCATCTCGTGCACCAGTACCCAGTCCGAGAGCAGCTGCGCCCCGCTCACCTCGCGCCCGACCTGCACCCGAATGGAGGCGTCGGGATTGGCGAAGCTCTTGCCCCCGTGCACACCCTCACCGGCTTCGGCCATCACCCGCACGGTGAGCCGGGTGGCTGGAAAGCGTCCGTAATAGCCGCTGACGATACTTGCCGAACGGCGTATCCATTCCCGTACCGCATCGCCGCCGTCGCGGAAGGCGCGCGGCTCGAGCTCGACGTGTATGGCCGCGCCGTCGATCCTGATGTCGTTGGGGGTCGCAGCCGCGGATGCCGGCGGCGCGCCGAGCGCCAGGTGTGCGATCGCGGCCGCGGCGGCGGCGGTGCCGGCGGGCCAGGCGCGCGGCATCAGCGGTCCTTCAACGCGCGGTCTGGCCGAACAGCACGCGCCGGGCCTCCTCGGTGAGCGGGGTGCGGGTGTTGGCGGCCGGGTTGATCGAGGCCGCCTTCTCGTAGGCGCGCACGGTGGCGGGGCGGTCGTGGATGGCCTGGAACCAGCGCTTGAGCTGCGGGAAATCCTCGAGCTTCTGTCCCTGTGCTTCGTACGGGACGATCCAGGGGTAGGCCGCGATATCGGCGATCGAGTACTCGCCGGTGATGAACGCACGGTCGGTGAGGCGCTTGTTCAGCACCCCGTACAGGCGGTTCGTTTCCTTCACGTAGCGCTCGATGGCGTAGGGAATCGGCTCGGGCGCGTAGCGGGCGAAGTGATGGTTCTGGCCGGCCATCGGGCCCAGTCCCGCCACCTGCCAGAACAGCCATTGCAGGACCTCCAAGCGCCCACGCAGATCGGTTGGCAGGAGCTGCCCGGTCTTTTCGGCGAGGTAAAGCAGGATCGCGCCCGACTCGAACACGGACAGCGCTGCGCCGCCTCCCCTGGGATCGTGATCGACGATCGCCGGGATGCGGTTGTTGGGAGAGAGGGCGAGGAACGCCGGATCGAACTGCGCCCCGGTATTGATGTTCACCGGCACGATCCGGTAGGGGAGCCCCGTCTCCTCCAGGAACATCGTGATCTTGTGTCCGTTCGGCGTGGTCCAGTAATAAAGGTCGATCATGATCCGCACCTCCGGCGCCCGAGCCCCACATTGGCACGCCCTGGGCGCAGGCGCGAGGCCCTTACGAGTTGGCGCGGCGTCCGCCTTTCGCGGTATTGATAGGTACCGGCGCCCATGACTTTTGAGGCTGCCGCTGGAGACGTCTATGACTCCTGACCGCTCCGGACTGCGAGCGCAGCTCGCGGAGGCAGGTTACGCGCTGCTGCCGGCAGCCAGCGCGCGCGCCACGCTGCAGCTCGACCTCGCGGCTCTCGATGCCCTGCGCGACAGCTGGGAACGGTTGCCGCGCGATGCGTACCTGCGCGATGGCGGCAACTACCGCGCGCGCCGGCACGGCTGTTTCGTGCAGACCCCGGCCGCAGGCCTGCTGGAGGCGGTGCCGCACCGCCCGCACTGGCAGCCCACCTCCTACAACGCTCTGCATGGCGGACTGACGCGCTGGTTCGAGCCCGTGGAGCCTGCGGTCATGAGCGCGCCGGCGTGGCGCCAGCTGCTGAGGTCCGTTGGCGAGCTGTTTGCCGAGGTTCGCGCCGTGGCGCGCTGGTTCATCGAGGCACACCAGTTCCGCATCGACACCGCCAGCGGCATCGGCCGTCCGACGCCCGAGGGCGCGCATCGCGATGGGGTGGATTTCGTCGCGGTGATTCTCGTCGGACGGCGCAACATCCTCGGGGGCGAGACGCGCGTGTTCGATGCGCGCGGCGCCTCCGGCGTGCGCTTTACCATGCAGGAGCCCTGGTCGATGCTGCTGCTGGATGACGCGCGCGTGATTCACGAGACGACCCCGATCCAGGGGCAGGGGAAGGACGGCGTGCGCGACACGCTGGTGCTGACCTACCGGGAAGGGGGATTTCAGGAGCCCGACACGGCGCCGGCCTGAAGCCCGCACACCGGAGGGCACTCACGGTGGGACCCGTGCCCGCAGGCCGATCACCCGCCGTCGCCGTCCCGCGATGAGCGCCCGGCGATCCAGGTTTCCACAACGTTGAGCGCATCGTCGGCGAGCGCGAGATCCGCCCGCAGCCCCGGGGCGATGCGGCCGGTGTCCTGCGCGAGGCCGAGGAACTCGGCCGGCCCCTGGCTGGCCATGTGCACCGCCTGCGGCAGCGACACGCCCAGCATCGAGATGGCATTGCGCACGCAGCTCGCCATGTCGATGTTGGTCCCGGCGAGCGTGCCATCCTCGTCCAGGCACACGTTGCCCCTGACGGTGATGCGTCGTCCCTGCAGCTCGAAGGAGTCGTTGTCGGTGCCGACGCTCGGCATGGCGTCGGTGACCAGCATGAAGCGATCGTGAGCTTTGCAGCGCAGCGCGATGCGCAGCGCCACCGGATCGGTGTGCTCGCCATCGACGATGATGCCGCACCAGCTGGAGGGGTCATCGAGCGCCGCGCCCACCGCGCCGGGCTCGCGGGCCGTGAGTTGCGACATGGCATTGAACAGATGCGTGAAGCCGCTGAGGCCGTGGCGCAGCGCGGTGTTGATCTGCGCGTAGGTGGCGTTGGTGTGCCCCGCGGAGACCACGACGCCGGCCGCCACGAGTTTGTCGATCATCTGCGGCGTGGTCATCTCCGGTGCGAGGGTGACGAGGGTGCGGCCGCCGCGCAGCGAGGTGAGGAGCCCGAGCGCGCTCGGGCCGAGCTCGCGCAGCTTGGCCGAATCGTGCACGCCCTTGCGCGCGACGTTGAGGAACGGACCTTCGATGTGAATGCCCAGCACGCCGGGAACGCCGGCCTCGATGGCGCTGCGCACCGCCGCGATCGCTCGCGCCACGACGTCGAGATCCGCGCTGATCAGCGTCGGCAGGAACCCGGTGGTGCCGAAGCGGCGATGGGCGCGGCCGATGGCGCGGATCGTCTCGACGGTCGGCGCGTCGTTGAAGAGCACGCCGCCCCCGCCGTTGACCTGCGAGTCGATGAAGCCCGGCAGCAGCATTTGCCCGCCCAGATCGTAACGCTCGGCGCGCCGCACGCGCCGGTCCGAGGGGGCGACGATATCGAGTATGCGGCCGTTCTCGATGAGCACGCACCGGCCCTGCGTGAGCCGGGCCTTGCGCAACACCCGGCCGTTGACCAGGGCGACGCTCATCAGAGGGTCTCGGTCACCTTGGAGAGGTGCGGCGGATGGTCCGGGTCGCCGCCGCGCGCGAGCGCGAGGGCGTTGACCATACGGTAAAAGCTCTGCACGAGGAGCAGCGGCTCGATCACCGGGTGCGCAGCCTTCGTGGGCAGCAGCGTGGCGCGCGGCGCCTGCGCCCCGGCGAGCAGCACGTCGGCCCCCTGCGCGGCGAGCTCGCCGGAGAGCTCGGCCACGCCGGCACGGCTCTCATCGTTCTGGGCGAAGACGAGGAGGGGAAATCCGGGCCGCACCAGCGCAATCGGGCCGTGTCGCAGCTCCGCGGCGCTCACCGCTTCGGCGTGCAGGCCGCAGGTCTCCTTGAGCTTGAGTGCCGCCTCCTGCGCGATCGCAAGTCCCGGGCCACGGCCGATCACATAGAGATTCGTCGCGTGGGTGAGACGCGTGAGGGCCGCGCTCCAGTCGAGCTCCCAGGCGCGCGCGAGGAGCTCGGGGGAGCGCTCGAGGGCCGCAGCGAGCTCCGCATTGCGCGACCAGAGCGCGAGGAGCTGCACGATCGCGGAGAGCGAGGCGATGTAGGACTTGGTCGCGGCCACACTCTTCTCGACCCCGGCGCGGAGCGGGATCAGATCGTCGGCGAGCTGCGCGAGCGGGGAGTTCTCGGCATTCACGAGAGCCACGATGCGAGCGCCCGCGGCGCGCGCGTGGCTCACGGTCGAGAGCAGGTCGGGGCTCGCGCCCGACTGCGAGATCGCCAGCACCAGGGCACCGGAGAGGTCCGGCCTCGCCTCGTAGACCGAGCTCACCGACGGGGCCGCCGAGGAGGTGAGCAGTCCCAGGCGCGTTTCGATCAGGTAGCGGGCAAAGGTGGCGGCGTGATCGGAGCTGCCGCGCGCGCAGGTCACGACGGCGCGCGGCGGGGTCTGTCGCAGCCGCTCCGCAAGGCGCGCGAGGCTTGCGGCGTTGGAGCGCAGCTGCGCGCACACCACCGCGGGCGCCTCGGCCGCCTCGCGATACATGCGCGTGCTCGCGTGCGTCGCGTTCACGAGGAGTCGCTGAGCTCGGCGACGAAATCGTAGATGTCGCCGCGATAGTAGGACTGGGTGAACTCCGCGGCGCGGCCGTCGTTGAGAAATCCGACCCGCTCGACCAGCAGGCCGGCGTCACGCTCCTTGGCCTGCAGCAGTTCCGCCTGCTCGGCGCTGAACAGTACCGCGCGCAAACGCTGCAGCGCGCGCACCGGTCGGTTGCCGGCGCGCTCGAGCGCCACGTACAGCGACGACTCCACCGCATCGACCGACGGCAGGCAGGAGGCGAGGATGGTCGCGTACTCGAGCGCCATGGGCGCATCGTCGGCGAAGCGAATGCGGTGGAAGCGGTACACCGGCGTGCCGGGGCTGGCGCGCAGCGTGAGCGCCTCCTCGGGTGTGACCGTGCCCGTGGACTTGCGCAGCCATACGCTGCGCGGGTTGCGGCCGCGCGCCCGCATGTCTTCCGAGAACGAAGTGAGCTTGGAGAAATTCTTCTCGACGCGCGCGCGCACGAAGGTCCCCGAGCCCTGACGCCGCACCAGCATGCCATCGCTCACCAGCCCGTCGATGGCCTTGCGCACGGTGATGCGCGACACGTTGAAGTCGGTCGCGAGATTGCGCTCGGGGGGCAATGCGTCGTCGGGACCCAGCACGCGCGACTCGATCGCCTGGCGCAGGGCGCGCTGCAGTTGTTGGTAGAGCGGCAGGCTGCTCGACTCGTCGAGCTTACCGACCGCCTGTGACAGCGGCGTCAAGGTGGCTCTCCGACCGGTACGGAAAACAGCGTCATACTACCACTATAAGACCAGTCCGTTGCCAGCACGACACATGGTAGATCTCAACTAATTGAAACTATTATATAAGGAGCGGGCATAAGCGATTGGTATCTACGGGTGTGGCATTTTACGAGCACTGGTACTATATTGGCATGTAAGTGGTCCCAAACGGGCTGCCGGCACGGACGCTCGCAAGCGAGCGATCCCTTGGGTCTCGCGGGAGTTGGGTGACGGCGTGAACGGGCATCGGCTAACGACAACATCCGGGGTGGGTTACTCATGAGAATCGCAAGGTCGACGTTGATCGGAACCGCAGTCGCGATGGCTCTGTTCGGACGCAATGGCGTAGTTCACGCACAGGCAAGCGGCACAACAGCGTCCAATCCAGATGAGCTGCAGGAAGTCCTGGTGTACGGCATCCGTGCGAGCTTACGTGAATCGCTCGAGACTAAGAGGCAAGCGACCGGGGTCGTCGACGCCCTGACCGCCGAGGACGTCGGGAAGTTTCCAGATAAGAATCTCGCTGAAGCACTGCAGCGCGTCCCGGGCGTAGTCATCAACCGCGAGTTTGGAGAAGGCGAGCGCATCAACCTGCGTGGCACGGCAGCAAACTTGACTCGAACGCTGCTCAACGGGCATTCGCTCGCGACCGCGGACTGGTTCATTCTCGACCAACTTGCCACCACGCGCAGCTTCAACTACCTGATGCTGCCTGCGGACATTATCGGCAAGGTGGTGGTTCTCAAGAGTGCGCAGGCAGATGTGGAGGAGGGTGGTATCGGCGGCACGGTCGACGTTGCCACGCGCAATCCCCTCGACCTGAACCCGTTCACGGCGTACGCATCCGTGCAAGGCGGATACTCGGAGATGTCCGGCAAGACGGATCCGCAGGGTACGGGTCTGATCAGCTGGAGGGACAAGGACGATAGATTCGGAGTACTACTCGCCGCGATCTATCAGGAGCGACACCTGCGCCGCGATGGCGTAGAGGTGCTGGGGTATCAGCCGGTGAGCGCGAGTGATCCGACCCTCGTCCCAGCGCTCATCGGCTCGGCGCTGTTCCGGCAGGACCGCATCCGCAAGGGCGGCAATATCGGCGTGCAGTTCAAGCCGACCGACCAGGTGCTCGTCAATGTGACGGGTCTGCTGTCCGAGTTCGATGCGAACAATGTGAACGAGAACTATCTGGCCTGGATTACCCGGGCGCTCGGTAATGGCGGAACGCTCAGCAATACCACGGTTCAGAACGGCACCGCGGTTGCCGGTCGGGTCGCGTCCCTGAACAACGGCACCCAGGACTTCGGAGTCGTCTACGACGCGATCGATCGATTCGCCCGAGCCACGACTCGCAACGTCGATTTCGACGCAATGTACAGGCCGACGGACGACTGGACCACGCACCTCAAATTCGGCTACACGGATGCCACGGGCAACACCAACGGCCAACCGTTCGTCGAGTTCGGCGCGCCCGCCGTCCTCAACTATGACTTGAGAGGCACCGCGCCGCAGGTCCAATTCGCGCCCAACGGCAACGGGGTGACCGTCGATCCCACCAATCCCGCCTCGCTGCAACTCATCTTCGGCTCTCTGCATCAGATCTTGAACGACGACCGGGAGCAGTACGGCTACCTCGATGCCGCCAAGAAACTCGACGCCGGCCCGTTGAAGTCACTGAAGTTCGGCATCAAGCGCACTAATCACGAGCGCGACCTGACGTTCAACGCGACGACCTACGGCGGATTCTTTGTCCCCATAAACACGCTGCCGGCCTCAACGTTCGCCGGAGGCTTAACGCCGGGGGACTACCTCAAGAACATCTCCAGCCCGGGCACTTTGACCAGGTATTGGCAGGTGGACACGGGTGCCGTGGAGCGCGTGCTCTTCGCTGAGCTTGAACACTCGGGGCGCGTGTTGTATCCGCAGCAGAGCTTCTCTGCACAGGAGAAGACCACGGGCGGCTTTGTCATGGGCAACTTCGAGGGCGATCACTGGCGCGGAAACCTCGGCCTGCGCATCGTTCGCACGGAGCAGACCACAAACGGCGCAGTCTTCGCCGGCGGACCCGGCTCGATCGATAATCCGTTCGGCCGCTTCATTCCGACCACCGCGGAGCGCAACTACACGGATACGCTGCCCTCCTTGAACGTGGCCTACGATGTGAGGAAGGATGTCGTGGTGCGTTTTGCGGCGGCAAAGGTGATGGCGCGGCCTGACTACACCGACAT
>VBMV01000139.1 GCA_005878835.1 Gammaproteobacteria bacterium
ATGCGGTCGGCGAGATCGGTAGCCAGGTTCACCGCCTGCATGCGGGTAATCGCGCTGCTGCCGGAATGCAGGGAAATGCCGAACAGGCTTGCCACTCCCAACATACCCACGGCCAGCACGACCAGGGCCACCAGCATCTCGATCATCGTGAATCCACGAGGCCGGGCAGGGCGCTGTTGCATGCGTCGTGGTTGCAAGGTGGGGTTCATTTGCGATCTCCTACGGGCAGGTGCCCGCGGCGAGCACATCCGCACTGGTCGCGCTCACGCGAGCGCGTCCGCTGGCCGGGATCAGCACCGCGCGCTCGACGGAATTGGTGCCGACCGCCTGATTGCCTCGGATATCGCACAGCAGGATGTTGCGCGTCGGGTTCTTGACCCCGGCGGGGCTTGCGAATCCGGTCGCGAGGTACATCTCGATGCCGTCATTGTCGGTTTTGACCGTTATCGAGCTGTCGAGAAGCACGTGCCGCTCGAAGATGGGCTCGCCGGCATCAAATTGCCAGTTGCTGGGGGGGCCGCTGGGAGGGCCATCCTGGAAGACGATCCATCCCTTGAACGGGCCGTAGCTGCACACGGGAACCGCCAACGTGGGGTCGGCCACGGCGCACACGACCACATTCGCCTGGTGCTTGATCGCCTCCGTGCGTGCCAGGTTGAACGAGCGGAGCAGATCGTTCGAGGCCGAGCTCAGGCGATTGTTCTGGAGGAACGTGCGCATGTTAGGCACGGCCACCATCGCCAGGACACCGGCGACCGCCAGCGTGACCATGAGTTCCGTGAGCGTAAAGCCCCGTTGCGTTCTCACGCCCGCCGAACCGTCGCTCGATCGGTCCGTTACCAACATGTTCTCCTCAAGCATCATGCGCAGGGTCACTCGCCAGGATCATTGGCGGTGCAATCTACTGGGCCGACACTGAAAAGAGTGAGTATCAGTTCACGCTCGCGGGACCGGTCCGACGAGCGGTGCCATTCGAGTCCCAGGCGGTCGCTGGCAAGGACATAAGCACGCGCACCGTGTGTCTGGCGTCACATGATTTAGCGGGACGGTTCGAATGCGCGCACCGGGCCGGGGATCCGGCCCGGGCGTAGGAGGGGGGCGGGAGCCTACTACTCGCCGAGCGGCGGTGTCAGGCCGGTGAAATCCCCGACCACCTTCGCGTCATAGGGGCCATTGAGGCGGTTGAAGCCGTTGCCTGGCGTGTTGAGCAGGTGTTGCCGTTGGCCAGGCGGACCGCGCGCGTCGGCAGCGGAGCGGAGTTGCTGCCGAATTCGGTGTTGGTGAGATATTCCCACGGGTGCGTCCGCGGCATTGACCTCGACGATGCGATTGTTGTTCGCAGCAGCCCGGCAGGGGCGGGCTGGCCGGCGGGATGCCGGTTCCCGAGATCAGCGTGAGGGGCCCGAACCGCTCGGCGTCGTTCGTTCCGACGATGCTGTGAGGACCGGCTTTGTCCGAGCCGTTCCCGAACTGCCACACGATGGCGTGCGTGTGCGGATCGATCTCGATGACGAATTGATTATTCCGACGCTTGAGCCTGAACGCCGCCGCGGGTGCAGCGGCATCCCCTGCTTGTGAGTAGCGGCGACTCGCGCGGCGGTTCCCGCACCCGACGTTCCCGGCCGATGTCATGCCCGTTCCACATCCGTCCCCGCGCAGATAGAGTTCAGGCATTGCGATTTGCAGCCTTAAGCGCCAAGGTTGACCTGTGGGTTTCAGGTCACCGCGCTCACCGTCGCGAGGAGGCGAACCATGAGCAAGGGTATGGACAGGAAGAAGGAAGCGAAGAAGAAGCCGGCCAAGTCTCTGCAGGAGAAGCGCGCCGCGAAGAGGGAGAAGAAACAGAGCCGGGGATTTCAGGTCTGAAGAGGTCTGCGGCCGCAGGCTCGCGACCCGCAGCGGGGCGAAGTGCGTATCTAGATTGCAAATGATGTATCACTTGTAAGCTGCTGAGTACGTTGTGATCTTTAGGCGCGCGCATGGGCGCAACACCCCCTGCGCTTGAACGCGCCGCCAGAGTGGAATGGGGCTGACTGCGTATTGACGCAACCCTCGGACACCGAGATGTTGGGGGTGCTTGACCGCTATCGCACGTGCTCCGGAACGTGAATCCTGTCACGCGCCGGTGGGACCGTGCGCCAGGACACAGCGGGCCTGCTTCACAGGCGCTCCTGGAGCTTTCACCGACCAGGTCACACGCCTGCAGACAGCCAGGGCACCCGCTCGCATGACCCGTCCAGCCTGCGGGGTGGGTCCACATTTCGCAGCTCAACGCTGTGAAGTGCATCCGCCGCCACAACGCCCGGAAAGGGCAACCATGAGCCATTGAACGCACGCATCACAGCGACTGCCTAATGGTGTGGGAGCACAGACAATGATCCCGATCATCCTCGTCATCTTCGGGGACATGGACTCAGCCGCTAACGGCGCGCTGACCGTCGCGCTCGACTGCCCACGGCAGTATGAGTGCGGCGGGGTGATCTATGAGGACCCGGGGCACCATTACCACGTGAGCGCCCCGCTGACGTCCCACAAGCACTTCGGGCTGGTCATTCCGCAATACACTGAAGGTGTACCCGAGAGCGGCTGGCGGATCGTGGCGGACTATCACACGCACATCTGCTCTCAGCACAACCGCCTGTTCGCCAACTTCTTCTCTCCCGCTGATGCGATTGTGAACGGGGCCTTCCACACGGTGGGCTATATGCTCAGCCTCTGCGACGGCAATGTGAGACGCTATGACCCCTCGCAGGACGACCGGGATGATGAGGTCGTGCACTTCACCAGCGGGCGGGAGATCTACCTCACCTGCGGGCACATCTCGGGGTGGATCGAAGAGGCTCGAGCGCCCGCACTCGATGCGTGGGCCTTAGCGGCTCACGCCGCGCGACACCCCGCGGATATGCAAGAACTCGCCGATGGACCTCTCGGCCTGTGGCATGCTAGCTCGCAAAATGAATACAACGGTCACGATGCCGTCGCTGACCACGACGGTGACGACGAATAACAACGGCTGTCCCGGACGATACGACGCACCCCGACGCACCGCGACGCACCCTGGCAGTACCTAAGCCCCTGGATGGAACGTGCAGCAGCCCGTGGCGATGCTGCAGCAGGAGCATCCATTCTAGTTCGCATAATGTATATTATGTTTAATTGACGATACCACCCGGTTACCGACGCGTGACACGCTAACCGCTTGCACCGGAACCCTCCACCCGGCGCGCACCCGGCAGCCTCTGTAAGCCCAACGTTTCACCGTTTTGGCAACTCGTGTCGCCGCGACTGAGACAGCTCGATCAGCGTTTCGATGCGAATCAAACGTCGCTCGTGATCCTCGAACCGCAGTGTAGCCTCCTTCCGATGCACCATGAGCGCATCCACGCGCTCGCCGAGGAGCACAATGTCCTTGCCGTATTTGATGACTTCGCTGAGCAGGCTCATGCGGCCGGCTCCTGCGCGAAGAGTTCAGCGATGGCTCGAGCCTGGTGCGGATGCGCTTCGAACCAGGCTTGCGTCTCCTTGCGGACCTGGGCGCGGAAGGTTCCATCGGCAAGGGCCCGCTCCCGCACCCGGACCTCGATGAGGCTCGCATCGATTCTCTTGAGTGTGGCGCGCACCTGGCCGTGAACGTCCTCGAGCAGTGCTCGCGCGGCCGCTTCCTCTTCAGACTCGGTGAGCACTTTGCCCGAGGTATACGCCGCGATGGCTCGTCGGGCGAGCTCACCGGCGGAGACGCCCTGGCGACGGCTCATCTCGCGAAGCTTCTTCACGCTCTTGCGCGGCACCAGGTACTGCTGGCGCAGCAGATCTTCGGCCTTCGCAGACATCGGACTCCTCCAACCAAGTCGGGTACCTCGGACACTATAATCCCGACGCCTGCACATACACAACCAGATACACAAGACAACGGTCTGCCGGTACCACAGGCCCTCCACGCAGAAGTTGCTCCAGGAAACACCTTACGACATCGATCGCCAGGTGCGCCTGAGCGATTCCCTGGGGAGCGCGTTTGGAGGGTAGTTCGCTCTCACCCTTTGAGCCAGGCGGAGAGAAACGGATCCTCTAAACGCCACCTGACCGAATCCCTCTGCTCTTCACGGCGACGAATCTCGCGCTCTTCCAGAAACCGTAGCGTCTTGCTCACGGTACTGGGGGACACGCGGTATTTTTGCGTGACCGCCCCGCGTGACGTCGCGAATCTCCTGCTTGCGATTGACGATTTGGCTCGGCTTGAGCTCGGCGCCGTACTGGAACGGGTTACCCATCAGCATTCCACTATTAGGACCGTCCTTATAGGACCGTCTCAATAGTATAGCGACGCTCCGCGTAGTAGGCGCGGCGCCGCTCGGTGAACAGTGTCAGGATCTGCGGCCAGCGTCGCGGAAATAAGTGATCCCCAGCCATCACTATTCCGTGGCCGCATTCAAGGCCGCCTCCAGCGACCGCATCAGTGAGGCATGCAGCATGCCGAGCTTGGGAACCTGACCGTGCGGGGCCGCGGGCGGTACGGAAAACCAGTCCGAATTGCAGGGTAGATCTACGGTTTGCTTCAGATTGAATTTGGTGTCGTAACTCAAGCCGGCCGCCTGAAACGCCGCCGAACTTTGAAGCCGCGCAATGCAGAACTCGCCGCGATGTAATTCTGTGGTGCGTTGGCTCGTGCCGTAGACCACCTTTACGGTGAATTGCGGGGCGTCGTCATCGAACACCACCAGCACGAGAGCAGGACGGGGTTTGGGGCGAGCACGAACTCCGTCGGGAAAGTGACACCAGACGATGTCTCCGGCGGTTGGCTCACCCCACCACTGCACCATCTGCTTTACGCAGATCCCTTCTCTGCAGATTCGGTCTCGATCAGGCTCGAGCGAACCGAGCGCTTCCGCCCTTGTGGCGCGCGCTGCCTGATCTGTTGCATCTGGACGGCTGTGAGCGGGCCGTCGTCTCGCTCATACTGAGGCAACACCTTGGTAGCCAGTTCGCGCAGGGCTTGATGAATCGCCTGAGTTTCATCGACACCGAGCACCTCGGCCACCCGCCTCGCGGTTTCGCGGGTAACGCCGGTCACGCTATCCCTGGACCGGTAGCGAAATGAAATTTGACTGACTTTTGAAGTCATTCGGCGCTCCAAGGCTCAAGATATCTTAAAGATATCTACCTGTCTCGCGAAAGTCAACCGCACAGGTCACCGACAGTACTTCTCAAGGCACTGAGTCCCGCCACCCGATGCCCCGCGCGGCACCAATGTGAACGCGTTCGCGTCGCGCACGCTCGGACGGCCCGATGCCCGGAGCTGCGACCTGGTTCGCTGTTCCCGGGAGCTTCCGGTGATGGAATCCCCCATCACCCTTACCCAAGGCTCCCCGCGCCAGCGTTTGCTTGCCGTGGAGATGCGTGCCAGGACTCTCCCGATGACTCACGTGTCATACCTGACATTCCTCGGCCCGAGGGATCGGGCGCGGCGATGAAGCTCGCAAGCGCCGAGACCGTCCTGCTTCCCGCTCTCAAGGAGCCGCTGGAAGCACCCGCGCACTTCGGGCAGGTGGACGCGCTGTTTCGCAACACCGTCGAGCATGCGCCGGTCGGCATTGCCTTCGCCAACCCCGATGGGGGCTTTCGTCACTGCAATCGGGCATTTTGCTCGATGCTCGGATTCAGTGTCGAAGAGCTCAGCCGCAAGTCGATCGCGAGCCTCACACTCACAGAGGACCGCGAGTCCACGATCGCCGGTCATGCGCGCTTGTGGCGCGGCGACATCGCGCATCTGGACGTCGAGAAGCGCTACGTTCGCAAGGACGGCAGCGCGCTGTGGGTTCGCGTGAGCACCTCGCTGGTTCGCGCCGGCGGCCCGGAGCCGGTGTGTTCGGTCGAGTTCCTGCGCGACATATCCGCGCGCAAGGAGATGGCGGCGGCCCTGCTGCAGAACCAGACGCTGCTCGCGACCGTGATTGCCGAACTGCCGCTCGCACTGCTGGCGTGCGATGTCACCGGACGGGTGACGCACTACAACCGCGCGGCCATCGAGCTGTTTGGAATTCCCGCGGAGGACACGCCCACCCTCCCCCGCAGCACCTACCCCGTCACGTCTCAGGTCTATCAGCTGGATGGCACGACGCCGGTCCCCCCCGAGGAGCGTCCTCTGGCGCGGGCGCTGCGCGGTGACAGCGTCAGCGACGCCGAGTTCGTGGTCGTCACACCCACCGGCGCCGTGCGTACCGCGCTCTCCAGCGCGGGCCGGCTCGTCGGTCCGGCCGGACAGGCACTCGGCGCCGTGGCGGTGGTCCAGGACATCACCGAACGCCGCCTCGCTGAACAGGAGCTCGAGCACGTACACAGGCAGCTGGTGGTCGCGTCCCGCCAGGCCGGCATGGCCGAAGTGGCCACCAACGTGCTGCACAACGTCGGCAACGTGCTGAACAGCGTGAATGTCTCGGCCAGCCTGGTCTCGGAGCGCATCGCGAAGTCCAAGTGCACCAGGCTCGGGCAGGTCGCGGCGGTCCTCGCCGAGCATGCCGGCGAGCTGGCGAGCTTCCTGGCGGGAGCTCGAGGCAAGCACCTGCCGGGCTACCTGCGCGAGCTGGCCGATGATCTGCTCGGCGAGCGTGATACCGCCGTCGCGGAACTGTCGGCGCTGCGCGGCAACGTCGAGCACATCAAGGAAATCGTCGCGATGCAGCAGAGCTATGCCAGACGTGGCGGCATCATCGAGACACTGGACGTACGTGTGCTGGTCGACGACAGCCTGCGCATGAACGAGGGAGCCTTCAGCCGCCATGGCGTGACGACCCTGCGCGACTACCGGGACGTGCCGCTCATCCAGGTCGACAAGCACAAGGTGCTGCAGATCCTGGTGAACGTGATCCGCAACGCCAAGTACGCCTGCCAGGAAACGGGCGATAAACGCGTGACCGTGCGGATCCGCGCGACCGACTCGTCGGTGCTCATCTCGGTGATCGACACCGGGATCGGCATCCCCGGGGAGAACCTGGAGCGGATCTTCAACCACGGCTTCACGACGCGCCCGGACGGCCACGGCTTCGGACTGCACAGCAGTGCGCTCGCGGCCAGGGAACTGGGCGGCTCGCTGCACGCGGAAAGCGCCGGGCCCGGCAAGGGTGCCACCTTCACCCTGGCGCTGCCGCTCACCTCGCCGGAGTCGCCCGATGTCCGGTGAAGCCGACTCCCTCATGCATCGCGTCCTCGTGATCGATGACAACGCGGCCATTCACCAGGACTACCGCAAGATCCTGGTGGCCGCCGACAAGACGCTGATGTCGGCCGCCGAAGCGGGGCTGTTCGGGGAGCAGGCGCCCCAGACCGGGCGGCCGACCTTCGAGGTGGATTCCGCGCTTCAGGGACGCGATGGAGTCGAACGCGCCCGCGCGGCTGTGGCGGAGGGCCGTCCGTACTCGGTCGCCTTCGTCGACATGCGCATGCCACCGGGGTGGGACGGGCTCGAGACCGTCGAACACCTGTGGAAGGTGGACCCGGACGTACAGGTGGTCATCTGCTCTGCCTACACCGACTATGACTGGCTGGAGCTGCTGGCACGGCTCGGGCACTCGGACAAGCTCATCGTCGTCAAGAAGCCCTTCGAGCCGATCGAGATCCTGCAATGCGCCAGCGCGTTGAGCCGCAAGTGGCACAACGCCCGCGCACTCAAGCGCCACGTCGAGAGCCTCGAGCTGGTCGTCACCGACCGCACCAAAGGCCTCGAGGCGGCCAACCGGCAGCTGCGCCACCTCGCCTCCCACGATGCGCTCACCGGCCTGCCGAACCGCCTGCTGCTCGATGACCGCATTGCCCAGGCCATCATCCAGGCGCAACGGCATTCGCATGAATTCGCGGTTCTGGTGGTCGACCTCGACAGATTCAAGCTCATCAACGACTCCCTCGGGCACCGCGCGGGCGACGAATTGCTGCGCGAGGCCGCACAGCGCCTCAGTCACGCGGTTCGCGCCGTCGATACGACCGCACGCCTCGGGGGCGATGAGTTCGTGATCCTGCTCGGGGGACCCGTGACGCAGGCCGAAGCGCTCGAGATCGGCAAGCGGGCGATCCAGCAGATGGAGCCCTCCATGCGGCTGCTCGGCATCGACGTGCACATCTCCCCCAGCATCGGCATCGCATTCTTCCCGCGCGACGGGACGAGCGTCGACACCCTGATCGCGCGAGCCGACGCCGCCATGTACAGCGCCAAGGAACGCGGCCGCAATAACGTGCAGTGCTATGCCGAAGGCATGAGCGCGGTGACGCAGGAGCGCGTGAAGCTCGAAAGCGACCTGCATGAGGCGCTGCGCAGCGGGCAGTTCGAGCTGCACTATCAGCCGAAGGTCGATACCTCGAGCGGTCGGATCAACAGCGCGGAGGCCCTCATCCGCTGGCGGCATCCGCAGCGTGGCCTCGTGCCACCCAACGATTTCATTGCGGTCGCCGATGAATGCGGGCTGCTCGACGCCATCGGTGAATGGGTGCTGTTTGAGGCCTGCCGACAGGCGAAGGCGTGGCAGAACGAAGGGCTGCGTCCCCTGCGCGTCGCAGTCAACCTTGCGCCCTCGCAATTCCGGCTCGTCAACCTGGTCGATCAGATTCGCCGGGCGCTCGAGGCCGCAGCCCTGCAGCCGCAGTTCCTCGAGGTCGAGCTCACCGAGAGCGCGGTGATGAGCGACGCGGAGGAGTCGATACGCATCCTCGAGGCCATCAGCCGCATGGGCGTTCTGGTATCGGTCGATGATTTCGGCACCGGGTACTCGAGCATGAGTTACCTGCGGCGCTTTCCGATTGACAAGCTGAAAATCGACCGCTGCTTCGTCGAGGAGATGACCCGGCGCCCGGAGGACGCATCGATCGTTCGCGCCATCATCTCGCTGGCGCACAGCCTGCATCTGAAGGTGATCGCCGAGGGTGTGGAAACCCCCGAGCAGCTCGCCTTACTGGCGGAGCTGGGGTGCGACCAGTACCAGGGATTTCACTTCAGCCCGGCGCTGCTCCCGGAGCGCTTCGCCGCTCTCGTGAAACAGGAGCCAGCCCCGCCGGAGGACGAGGCGGCGCGCACGCACAGCAAGCTGGCCGCTCTGGCACGCGCCGCCGGCTGAAGCCAGCTCCATCCCTTCCCCCTTCCGGCCAGGCGCTCCGCAGCCTGTTGCTCGGAAGCATCATCTGACCGACGTACGCGTGAGGCGCGACTGCAAGGGTCGCGCTTACGCCTCGAGGCGCACTCGCGTCAGCGCCCGAGCTGCCTTTTCGCCGCAGCTCACGACCGGCAAGCCTTCCTTGCAAGCCGGTACGTGTGGAATACTCCGCGTGCTTGCTCTGTGTGGTAGTAGCGTTAGAACGACAAATCCACGCTCACCCGAGGCGCCTCCCGTGTCCACGACCAACTTGCCTGCGTACGAATCGGGAATCGACCGGGCGCATCGCCGTGCGTCAAGCCTGGGGACGGTGTTCGAGTGGAAACCAAGGACTGTGCAGTGATCTGAAGGGAATGCGCGGCGCCGTAAGGGCCGCGCATGGTGTTGAGCTCATCCACTGGCGATCTTAGGGGAGGACTGACAGTGAGTTACGCGAACGCGTGTTGCAATGAGAGTGCATCCCGAGCCCGCCGCGGCGGGGGCATCGCCCGTGTGGTAGGTGCGTGGGTGCTGGGGGCGTGCGGGTGCGCAGGGACGCTCGCGCAGGCACAAAGCGCGGCCCCGGCCCCCAAGCCCGCCGACACCAGCTTCACCTGGAACGGGATCACCCTCTACGGCATCGTCGATATTGGGCTGCAGTACCAGACGCACGGGGTGCCGGCAAGCGATTACTTCCCCGCCGGCACCGAGGCGATCATCCTGCCAAACAGCAACGGCTCGATCACCGCGGTCACCCCGAACAACCTGAGCCAGTCGCGAGTGGGGCTGTCGGGCAAGGAGCCGCTGGCCGGGGACTGGTCGGCGGTGTTCCGGCTGGAGACCTTCTTCAACCCGCAGTCGGGGAACTTGAGCGACGCGCTCAAATCACAGGTGCTCAATAACGGCCGGCCGCTCACCCAGCAGAGCACCAACGTCGATTCCAGCGTGGCGGGGCAGCTGTTCGCGGGCGGCGCCTATGCCGGCTTCAGCTCCCCGAGCTACGGCACCCTCACCTTCGGGCGGCACGTAACCCCGCTCGCCGACGGCATCGGCAAGTACGACCCGCTGGGGGCGCCGCAGGCCTTCTCGCTCATCGGCTTCTCCGGCACGACCGCCGGCGGCGGTGCCACCGAGGATCGGCGGCTCGATCAGTCGCTGAAGTACTCGGGCAAGTTCGGCGCGCTGCACCTGGGGGCGTTGTACCAGTTCTCAGGCTCCAGCGGCACCACCAACACCGCCGCGCAGCTGCAGCTGGGGGTCGAGGGGGGTGGCGGCTCGATCGATGCTTACTACGCCAAGAAGTACGACGCCATCGCCACCGCCCCGCTGACCGCGGCGCAGGTGGCGGGGCTGCCCGCTCTCGGCTACTCCCCGAGCAACTCCCTCCGCGCCACCATCTCCGACAACACCACCTACGGGGTGATGGGGCTGTTCGGGCTCGGGGCGCCGACGCTGTTCGCCGGCTACGAGCACATCAAGTTCGCCAATCCCAACTCCCCGCTGCCGGTCGGCTCGCTCACCATCGGCGGCTATGTGATCGCCGTTCCCAACATCACCGCCTACAACAACGAGAGGACCCTGCAGGTGTACTGGGCGGGGGTGAAGTACGCCGCCAGCCCGGAGGTGGACCTGATGGCCGCCTACTACGGCTACAAGCAGAACAGCTTCGCGACCGGCGCCAACGCCGGCTGCTCCGATAACCGCAGCAGCGGCTGCAGCGGCCGCGAGGACTCCTTCTCGCTGCTCGCCGACTATCGCTTCGCCAAGCGCTTCGACGGCTACCTCGGCACCTTCTGGACCAGCGTGCACGACGGGCTCGCTGGTCCAGCCAGCGGCTTCCTCAACACCTCCACCCTCACCACTACCGCGGGGATCCGCTTCAAATTCTAGAAACCGCTCAATACAGAGCGAATTGCGGCACGGAAACCAAACAAACCAGGGGAATACTATGGCCGGGCAGATCCCACAGAACTTCCGCCGTGTAGTGCTCGCCGCCGCCGTGGGCAACGTCATCGAATGGTACGACTTCTACATCTTCGGTAGTTTGGCCGCGGTCCTGTCGGTCAAGTTCTTCGACAAAACCAACCCGGTGGCGGCGCTGCTGAGCACGATCGCGCTGTTTACCGCCGGCTTCCTGGTTCGCCCACTCGGCGCCTTCCTGTTCGGCTGGCTGGGCGACCGGGTGGGCCGCAAATACACCTTCATCGTGACTCTGAGCGGCATGGGCCTGGGGACGGCCGCCATCGGCCTGATACCCACCTACGCCTCCATCGGCGTTAGCGCCGCCTTCATTCTGTTCGGTCTGAGAATGCTCCAGGGGCTGTGCCTGGGAGGGGAATACGGCGGCGCGATCACCTATGTCGCCGAGCACGTCTCCGACGAGCGCCGCGGCTACTACACCGGCTGGCTGCAGACCTCCCCGACGCTCGGCATCGTGGTTTCGCTGGCGGTGATTGTGGGTACCCGCGGCTATCTGGGGAAGGACGCCTTCCAGGCCTGGGGCTGGCGGGTTCCGTTCCTGATCTCTTTCCTGCTGGTGATGATGGCGATCTACATCCGGCTGCAGCTGGGGGAGACTCCGGTCTTCCAGGAGATGAAGGCCCGGGGCGGGATGGTGCGCAACCCGTGGAAAGAGGCGTTCCTGAGCTCCAACATCAAATTCATCCTGGTCGCCATCGCGGTTCTGATCGGCCAGGGCGTCGTGTGGTACAGCGGCCAGTTCTGGGCCCTGTACTTCCTGCAGACGGTGAAGAAGCTCGACGTGCTGACCTCGAGCTACATCGTCGGCGCGGCCCTGCTCATCGCCTCCCCGACGTTGATCCTGTTCGGATGGCTCTCCGACATCATCGGCCGCAAGCCGGTCATTCTCGGGGGCATGCTGCTCGCAGCGCTGACGTATTACCCGCTGTATGCGTGGCTTGGTGACGTCACCAACCCCGGCGCGGTGAACTACCCGGTCGCCATCCTCATCATTTTCATCCTGGTGTCCTACGTCGGCATGGTGTACGGCCCGGTCGGGGCGTTCCTGGCCGAGTATTTTCCAAGCCGCATCCGCTATACGTCGGTTTCCGTGCCCTACCACATCGGCAACGGTTGGGGCGGGGGCCTGGTGCCTTTCATCACCTCGGCCGCATTCCTGTCGACCGGCAGTGTGGGCCGCGCCCTGATCTACCCCATCGCGGTGCCGGCGGTGTGTTTCCTCATCTGCCTCTTTGTGATGCCGGAGACGCGCCGCAACAGTATCTGGGGTGCCGAGAAGGCCCAAGCTATCGGCTCGTGATTCGGTTGCCTCCGGGGTGGGGCTGTCCCTGGGTCCCACGTTCCCGGGCATCACATTGGTAGTCGCGCGACCGCCGACAGACCCCGGGCACGCTGGCCAGACGAGTTCGCGAGTTCCGCGGCTGCCAGCGGCTGCATGAC
>VBMV01000012.1 GCA_005878835.1 Gammaproteobacteria bacterium
CATTCCGGTCAAATCCCAGATAAACCTTCTCTTCGCTCTGCACACTTGCGGATTGGCTCTTGTCCGTGAATCCCGACCGAGGCCATGCGACAAGAACCACTAGAAAAGCGGCGACGATAGCTAGTCCCTTTGACGCGGTCATTTCAGAAAAAGACTATCACCAAGTCCTGGTTAAAAGCGTTCGCGGAGAATTGAAATTCCAGAGGAGAGGCGCAACTTCAGATGATGGCCGGCTTAGCTCGATCGATCACTTCTCCGCGAACCCCACTTGCCGAGCGCCTCGCGCGTCATCCAAACATCACTTTGACGCGCTATCCCGGCCCGGCGAGCCACCCAACTCACGAGGCCGCGCGGCGCCAACTCAAGGGCTTCGGCACGATTATCTCGTTTGACGTGCGTGGCGACGCCGCGGCCGCCGACGCCGTATGCGCCGGAGTGCAGCTCATCCAACACGCCACCAGCCTCGGCGCAGTCGAGTCCCCCATCGAACGGCGGGCCAGCGTTCCTGGACAGGAGCACCTGCCTCCGTCCCTCTGCTGCGGCTGAGCGTGGGTATCGAGGCCGTCGAGGACTTTTAGAACGATCTGGATCGAGCGTTGCGCAACTTGCCGAAGGCGTAGTGAGTCTGATTAACTGCGATTGCGGACAAGTGTGCAATCCGTCGCGGAATCGGGCCAGCCACACATTCTACGAGTACCCCACTTGCCGGACACTATGACCTGAAGCCGCGCCTTGTTTCACAATTTTCCGGCGGATTGTGAGCGTAATCGCCTGTTTTCTTCAACCGTTCCGTTGGCCTCTGCGTCGGTCCCTCCGAGCTACATTAGCTTCTGCGAGTCAGGAGTTGTCATACTCCGTCCCTACCGTTAGTTTGGCGACAGCTTTTGCGGCGGGATTTTCCTCGCTAGTCGCAGCCACGTGATCAAGGCCCACATGACGCGGAGCTGTATAAATTCCATCTTCGGTTATGCGCCCGCCGTTGCGCTCTTCAACCGCCCGTCGTATTCCAGTGCTATGAGTGCCTTTAACGACGGCTTCAAGAGTCTGCGTTGTCCCACGCGGACAGTCGCCTCAGGCGGATGGATGGTCACTGAGGCCGAGTCCCGGTTGACGCTTTGCCGTGAAGTCACAGCGAAGGGTACGGCAGACAGTGGCAACAAGAGCGCGACGGTTAGCACTACGGGAAATTGAAACAGTGACATGAGCTGTCTCCCCGGCGCACTTTACCACTCCCGCTTCCTTGCGCGAGTGATTCCGGTGCGGGCCTCACTCCTTGCACGATCACTCAAACCGCAACGCTGAAATCGGATCGATCCGTGTTGCTTTTCTCGCTGGTACCCAGACTGCTACCAGCGCCACCGCGCACAGGAAGATTGGGGTCAGGACGAATGCTGTCGGATCCCACGTTTTTACGCCGAACAGGAATCCCGTCAGAAACTTCGTCAGCCAGAAGGCGCCTCCGATTCCGATGACTAGCCCAATTCCCGCAAGCAACATTCCCTGACGAATCACCATATTGCGAATGCTCGAAGCAGGCGCTCCCAGAGCCATCCTGACGCCGAGTTCCCGGGTTCGCTGCTGGACCGAGTAAGCCATTAATCCATAGATGCCGATCGCCGCCATCAGTAACGCCGACGTGCCGAAGACCGTGAGCAGCAGCATGTTGAAGCGTTCGCGCGAGGTCGTCAGCACGACGATCTCGTCCATGCTGCGGATGTGCGCCACGGGCAGACCGCCCGTCGCTTCGCGGATCGCGTTAGTGACGGCGGCCGTGACGGTGTGGGGCTCCATCCGCGTGCGCACAATCCACCACAAGGGCGCGATGCGCGAGTTGAGCCCCGTGACTTTGTCGGGCATCTGCGCAACCGGGATATACATGGTTGGACCCGGGTCCTGATTGAGTCCGCCATCGCGTGTGTCTCCAACAACGCCGATCACCTGCCGCGGTGCTTCGACGAAGACCGGTCCCATGCCCGCTCCAATCACGATGCGGTCGCTCAGCGGATCACCGTTGGGCCAGAACTGTCGCGCCATCGCCTCATTGATGATGACGACAGCGGGCGCAGCTCCGTTATCTTGTTCGGTGAAATTGCGCCCGCGGACGACGGGCACCTTGAAGACGTCAAAATAACTCCACGAGACCGGGAAGTATCCTGCTCCACCCGTATTCGGATTGTTGCCGTTCGCACGCCCGACAATGTTGAAAGGCAGCCCAAAGCCACCTTGCAGGGGCAGACAGCACGCGGCGGCACTGGCCGTGACGCCGGGGACGGCATTGATCCGCTCGGTGCCGTCGTGAATGACCTGCGCGACGCCGCTGGTCTTCAGAAACCGGTCGCCGCTGATCGACGTGGCCATGGTGAGCACGTTGTGCGTGTCGAATCCGGGATCGACCGACTGCAGGTTCATAAACGTGCGAATGAGGAGCGCCGCTCCGATGACCAGAACGAGCGCAAGAGCCATTTCGCTAACGACCAGAAGAGAACGCACCTTGCCGCTGCGGAAGCCTACTCCTGCACGGTTGCTGCTCTCGTTCAAGACTGCTGCAAGACTCTTGCGCGAGGCGCTGATGGCAGGCACCAGGCCAAACAAAATTCCGGTCAGCACCGAAACTCCAAGCGTGAACAGAAGCACCTTCAGATCGACCGTGACTGCCGATCCATCTTCGCCGATCCGCGGGATGCTCCCGGGATTGATCGCCAGCAAGAACCGGACCCCCGCGAATCCAAGAAGGAGTCCAAGCAGTCCGCCGGTGAGCGATACAAGCAGACTCTCGGTAAGCAGCTGGCGAATGATGTGCCAGCGTCCAGCGCCAAGCGCAGAGCGCGTTGCGAGCTCCCGCTTACGAGCGGTGGCGCGAATCAGCAGCAGATTGGCAACGTTGGCACAGGCAATCAACAGCACAAGTCCGACGGCGCCCAGCAGCACGTAAAGGGACGACCGCGAATCGCGGACCATCAATTCCTGCAACAACACCACGCCGAAGCTATTGTTCGGCCCCAGCGTGCCCGGATAGGTCGCCCGATATTGATCGGCGGCCAGCTTCAACTGCGCGTTGGCCATCGGCTCAGTCACGCCCGGCTTCAAGCGCGCAATCACGCCGAAGTAGTGCGCCTGGTCGGTCGAACTGAGTTCAAACTGGAATGGCAGCCAGAGATCAGCCGGATTGTCCGTAACAAAGGCGCGGCCGATCACGCCCACAACCTGATACGGCTGTCCGTTGAGCTGAATGTTTTTGCCGACGATGCCGCGATCTCCGCCAAATCGCCGCTTCCACAGACCGTAACTCAGCACAACCACATTTCCGCCGTGGGGGCTGTCTTCCGCCGCCGTGAAAGTCCGACCCGCGATCACCGGTGCGCCAAGAACCGAAAAATAGTCAGCGGTTACGTGTACGCCTTGTACCTCTTCCGGCTGATCGTTACCGCTCAGGTTCAATCCGGCGCCGCCATTGTCGTAAGCCGCGACCTGCTGAAAAATCCCCGTCTGCTGCCGCCAGATATTGAACTTGGGCACGTTCGCGCCGGGGAAGGAACCTTGATCGCCGGTGTTCATCAGATGCACCAGCGATTGCGGATCAGGATAAGTGAG
>VBMV01000083.1 GCA_005878835.1 Gammaproteobacteria bacterium
CTCCGAACCTGTTCAACTGTCCATTCACGATCAATAAGCGTTCGAACGGCGGCGGCGGCAAGTCTCGGGGCGCAGAGCTTGGGGTCACCAAGCCGATCTGGCGCGGCTTCGGCTTGCAGGCAAACTATACCTACTCGGATTCGAAATTGGACAGCGGTGATCCGGTGCCGGGCGACTCGAAGAACACCTACAACGTGACGGGCTTCTTCGAGAATAAGCGCCTGAGTGCGCGCCTCGCGTACACCTACCGATCGGACTTCTTCGTTACCTTCGATCGCTCGACGCACCTCGACCAGTCCGCGCTGAAGTCGCTGGACGCATCGGTTGCGCTGAACATTACCGACAATATCGCACTGACCTTCGACGGGCTTAACTTGACAGATGAAAAGATCGTGCAGTTCGCGGATAACCGC
>VBMV01000140.1 GCA_005878835.1 Gammaproteobacteria bacterium
GGTCCTCGCTGTGATCGCGCTGTTCACGGTCGTGCCCAGACGCGAGCGCGCGTACGTAGGACCCATCCTGCCGATCTACTTCCTCTATGTCCTCGCGCACATCGTTCCGATCACCGTCGGATTCGGCAACTGGGTAGCGCTGCGGCTATGGGGCCGGCGGATCTACCGGGACCACTACCAGCTGCGCGAAGACGACCCGACTGTCCCCATGCCGCCCCTCACGCTGCGCCCCAACGGCTCCGGCACAGCCACACTTTGAGCGCGCGCAGGATGCGCCGTTGCTCGCGCGGCAGGTGTCGCATGCGTTACATGCGATCGCCCGACTGGAGGTCCCAGGCGAGCGCTTCCCAGCCGCGAACGGTGGGCTCATGTCGGGCTTCGGCCGCGAGCGCCATCAGGTATCCCGGTCGCGCCACGAGCCCGAGCCGGCGCACGGACTCGACGTCGTCGCGGCGCGTCGAGTACATGAAGAAGTGCCTCCCGCGCCGCTGCGCCTGTGCAGCGATGGCGTGGATCGCCGGCAGGCGCTCGCGCGGGTCGCCGTCGAGCCACTGCAGGCGATCGGTGTCGCCGACGCACTCGATGAGCGCGCGGCACGTGCTGCCGATGCGCAGCGGCTCGACCGGATGGGGGCGATCCACCATCTGCGACGTCCAGGCGCCCGGGTCAGGATAGTGAAAGACCGCCCGGGGCGGCGGGCCGTGCTGGTGCGCCGCGGCACGTGCCGGCCACCGGGCCGTCACCGTCGCGCGGCATATCCGCAAGCTGCTTCGCCCCGCATCGCGCAACAGGCCGTGCGAGACGATGTAGGCGCTCGCGATCCCGGTGGCGCCCAGCCGTTGAAAGCAGCGAGCGGAGGATTTGTCGGGTACGGCAAATCCGAACACTGCCGTGCGACCGCGTAGCGCACTCCTGGCGGCGGTGGCCCGCAGCAGCCGCTCGAAAAATCCGCGTCCGCGCTCGCCTGGCAACGTCCCGCCGGCAACGATCACGCTGATCCGGTGCGCTGTACCGTCGGGCGTGCGCGCCAGCCGGTAGACGATACCGCAGCACGCCACGACACGCTCTCCGTCCATGAGAACCAGCCGATCGGGAGCCTCGCCGCCGAAGGGGCGCTGCATATACCAGCGGTACATCGCCTCGCTCCACGGGGTACCAAAGCAGCGTGTGAGAAAGTCCGCGCCGACGTCGGCGTCCAGCCCTTCGGGGTTGACCAGGAGCCTCAGTTCGCGGTCGCCCGACATCGGCCGGCCACCTCCGCGAGTGTCGTCCACCACAGGGCATCTCCGTACCGGGTCTCGAGCTCCCGCCAGAGCCGCTCGAGGTAGTCGCAGTACGCGTTGTCGAGTCCGTCGAGCATCGTGATGCCGCCGCCGGTCTTGAAGATGTGGGCCTTGATCGCGAGCAGACCCCCGCACTCGATGATGGTGAGTGCGCGCTCGATCGTCGATGTGGCCTGGAAGTTCGTCGTGAAGTGCACCAGTCGGCAGGGCACGGCCGTGGCGCCGGTGGACTCATCGTTGGCGGCACACCGGATCCACATTGGGTGGATGAGAGAGGCGCCGTGCAGCCCGCTCCTCGCGGTGCGGGCCCGCTGGCTCACAGGCGTGTCCAGGTCGCGCGCCGAGGTGACGAAGTGGAAGTCTGCCTCGTTCAGCGCCTCGCACAGCGAAGGCGGGGCGCTCCACGCCGGAGGCGCAAAGCCCTGCACGTGGCGCAGCCCGGCGGTCGCGAAGATCCGCCGAGCCTCCTGCAGCAGCGCGCTGCACTCGCTGCGGGACTGCTCCTGGAACTCGACCGCCATGCGTGGACCGGGATGGGCGTGATGCAAGCCGTGCAGGGCGCAATCGGTGCGCGGCAGAGCGTTCAGGTAAGCGACGAATTCCGGAAAGCGATCGATGCGAAAGTGGCCCCTGGGGGTCAGAGGAGCCCAGTGGATGCGCTCGCGCAGGAGCGGGATCCGGGTAAGCCACTTGCGGGTCGGAACCAGGCGCTTCAAGCGCCAGTCGGGTGTGACAAAGAGCGTGACCCGCAGCCGGGGATGTCGATCGAGGAGCCGCTCCACGTGCCCAAGCGCGCCACGACCCAGGTCGCCGCCGGCGTCGAATTCGTCCCGGGAGGTTGCCGGATGGACGTCGTCGACGCTGAAGCACACCGCAGCGCGTTTGCCGCCCGGGAGCCACCCGCGACATTCCGTGAGCGTCATGGACTCAGGCATGGAGAGCGTGGATAGCGGGTGCGAAGGCTCTCGGCAATCGGGTGTTGTCCCCATGCTGCGTTGGAAGTCGATGAAAACCAAGGACACTCGCGCCCGCTGACAAGTCGGCGCTCACCTACACCCACTTACACCTTGCGCCGAGTTGACGCGCAACGCTTTGGCTCTACCCTTGCGCTCGCTTGCAGGGAGGCATGAGAGGAATGGCTTTGAATTCCGCGCCTGGTTCATCGCAGGAGCGGACGCGCCCCTGAGAGTACCAAGCAATGCGGGAGGCAACGCTGATGTTCACAAAGACGTCCGCGAGCATCGTGCTGGTGGAGGATCATACGATCCTGCGCGAGGGGCTGCGCGCCCTGATCGAGCTGGAACCCGACCTGAAGGTGATCGGCGAAGCCCGCACCGCAGCCGAAGGCGTGCGGGTGGTGCAGGGCTCGGACCCGACGCTGGTGATCACCGACCTCGCGATGCCCGGCGGCTCGGGTCTGGGAACCATCGATGAGCTGCGCGCCGTGTGCCCGAATGTGCGGGTGCTGGTGCTCACCGCCTACTGCACGGACGAGTACATCGTGGCCGCCCTGGGCGCCGGGGCCGACGGCTACGTGCTGAAGGATGCCAGCCGCGCAGAGCTGCTGCAGGCGATCCGCTCCGTCATCGCCGGCCAGAAGTACTTCTCCAAGCCGGTGTCCGCGCGGCTGGTGTCCGGCTATCTGCGCCGCAACGACCCGGCCAGCGACCCCTGCCCGAGGATCACGGAACGCGAACGCGAGGTGCTCACGCGCATCGCGCTCGGGGAGTCCAGCAAGCGCGTCGCGGTGGCGCTGTGCTTGAGCGTCAAGACGGTGGAAAAGCACCGCGCGAATGTGATGCGCAAACTCGCACTGCACAACACCGCGGCCCTCACGCTGTTCGCGGTGCGCAATGGTTTGCTGCCGCAGGACGCCGAGCGGTGTTTCGCCGAAGTAGAGTTGGCCCGATTCCGTGGACACCTGGAGGTTGGATCTGCAGGGGTTGCCGATCGCGGACCGGATGGTCTGATTCCCGCCGCAGTTTGACCCGTCACTCGAAGTCACCCTCAATATCCTTGCCGGCATAGTCCGTCATCCTGCTGACCGCGAGCATCGACACCACGCCACAGGCCGCAATGTAGCCCCCGATCGCGTACGCGGAGTGGTAGCGGGCGAACAGCCAGGCAGCGATGAACGGCGCGGGGCCACCGGCGATTACCGAGGCGAGTTGATACCCCAGGGATGCACCACTGTAGCGAACACGACCCTTGAACGATTCCGCGATGAGGGCCGCCTGCGGCCCGTACAGCATGTCGTGCGGGATGAGAGACAAGACGATCGCAAGGAAAATCAGGGTCCTGCTGCCGCTGCCGAGCATGCCGAAATAGATGAATCCAAACACAGCGGTCACGATCGCTCCCAGCATGTACATCTTGGTCCGTCCGATGAGGTCGGAGATGTGGCCAAACAGCGGGATCGACACGAACGAAACGACCGAGGCGCTCAGTACTGCGACCAGCAGGAAGTCGCGCGGCAACTTCAATGTGCCGACTCCGTACGCGAACACAAACGCCGTGAAAATGTAGAACGGCGCCTGTTCGGCCATGCGCGCGAACATGCTCAGGACGATCTCTTTTGGGTGTCGCCGAAGCACCTCGCGGATGGGAGCGCGCTCGACCCTGCGCTCGGCGAGAATTCTGGCGAACACCGGGGTCTCGAGAATGCCGAGCCGGATATACAGACCGACGCCGACCAGGATCAGGCTGAAGAGGAACGGCACACGCCAGCCCCAATGGAGGAACTGCTCGCCCGACAGCCGGCTGACAACCAGCACGGCCAGGTTCGCGAGGAACAGGCCGCACGGCACCCCGAATTGCGGCCAGGATGCGAGAAAGCCCCGCGAGCGGTTTGAGCGCGCCCACTCCATGGCCATCAGCACCGACCCGCCCCATTCGCCTCCGACGCCGATGCCCTGAATGAAGCGCAGCACCGTCAGGATCACTGCGCCCCAGATTCCAATCTGCTCGTAGGTCGGCACGAGCGCCACCAGAAAGGTGGCGATCCCCATGACCAGCAGCGTCGCGATCAGTGTCGACTTGCGGCCGATGCGATCGCCGAAATGTCCGAATATCGCGGCGCCGATGGGGCGCGCCAGGAAGCCGACGGCATAAATGGTGAATGCCTCGAGCGTGCCGACCAGCGGATCGGATTTCGGGAAGTACAGCTGGGCGAACACGAGTCCGGTCACCACGCTGTACAGAAAAAAGTCGTACCACTCGATGGCGGTGCCGACGGTGGCGGCGATGACTGCACGCCTGAGTTGAATTCCGTGCTCCAGCTCTGAAAGCGTGGCGACGTTGCTCGCGACCATGTTCGTTGCCCCCTGTTCCTGGCGGTCGGTCCGGCGCTTGCGGCCGGCGCCGCGACCGGCTCGGAAGCTTAAACCAGCGCTCGCTGCCGAGGAAACTCGCCGAGCCGGATTGGCGGGCCGCCGGCAGCGCTCTTGGCGGCAGGCCGCCCCGCTCAAAGCAATTGCAGAAGGCGCAAGAAAGGAGTCAGATACGGGGCGAAAAACGCACCCGAGGGGAGGGGGCTCCATGAGCAAAGCAATTCATTTGGCCTGCGCCGGCGCGGCAATCCTTGGTTTGGGGGGATCGGCCTGGGCGGCCGATGCGCCTGCCGCCGAGACTGCCGCGATGCACCATGCCGCAAGCGCCAAGGGTGCCAAGACGGCCCCGACGGATGAGGAGCTGATTGCCAGCGCCATGAAGGCGGCGCCCAGGAAGGTGGCCGAGGACGCCACCATCGTGGCTCCCGACCCGAAGGGCGGGATGCGCACGCTGCGCAAAGGCAGCGATGGCTTCACGTGCATGCCTGACAACCCCGAAACACCGGGCCCCGACCCGATGTGCTGGGACAAGAATGCCGGGGCGTGGATTGATGCGTATCTGCACCACCAGACGCCCCCGGCGGGGAAGATCGGCCTCATGTACATGCTCGCCGGTGGCACTGACGCCAGCAACACGGACCCGTACGCTGCCAAGCCGACTGCCGCCAACCATTGGATCAAGACCGGGCCGCACGTCATGATCGTTGGCGCCGACGCCAGCTTCTATGACACCTATCCGAAGAGCGCGGATCCGGACACCAAGAGCCCTTACGTGATGTGGGCGGGTACTCCCTATCAGCACCTGATGGCGCCAATCCGTTAGGGGCCGATCGGCACACGCGAGGGTCAGCGTATGCGGCAGTCATCGCAGTGTGCGGCTGTTGTGGCGAATGTGTGCGTGTGCTTGGGCACCGCAGTACCCGAGGCGCTCGCGGATGAGACCTGTAACTCCCCGTATATCAGTAACCTCATCAAGGGCCAGGAAGATTTCGTTCACGTCTGGACCCTCGGCGTAGAAGGCTTGGGCGACGGGTCCGACAAACTCGTCACTGTCGATGCGAACCCGGCGTCGAAGACCTACGGCAAGGTCGTTGACAGCGTATCGGTCGGTGGGCGCGGCGAAGCGCATCACATGGGGTTCACCGACGATCGCAAGTTTCTCTGGGCGGGCGGACTGGATGACAGCGAGATCCATGTCTTCGACGTCGGCACCAACCCGTCCAAGCCGAAGTTGCTTCGCACCATCACCGACTTGCCGGCCAAGACCAAATTCGTCGGTCCACATACTTTCTACGCGCTGCCGGGACGGATGCTGATCGGCAACCTCTCCAACACCGCCGACAAGGGCGGGGTCACCGGGATGGCGCTGTACAACAACAAAGGCTCGCTGATCGCCAGATATGACATGCCGACCGCTTCGTTCGGCGGGGTGCAGGGCGACGGGTATGGTTACGACATAGCGATCAATCCGGCCAAGAACGTTCTGCTGACGTCGAGTTTCGCCGGTTGGCAGAATTACATGCGTGAGCTGGGAGATCTGATCAAGGACGCCGAGGCGATGAAGCACTTCGGCAACACCATGGTCGTGTGGAACCTGAAGTCCATGCGGCCAACTCAGGTGCTGCGCGTGCCGGGTGCGCCGCTGGAGATCCGCTGGTCGCTCGCGCCCGGCCAGAACTGGGCGATCACGGCGGCGGCGTTGACGGCGAAGCTATGGCTCATCAAGCAAGGCGCGGGCGGTGCCTGGAGCGCCCGGGAGGTCGGAACGATTGGTGACCCGGCGCAGGTTCCGCTGCCCGTCGATATCTCCATTACGGCGGCCGGCAAGGGCTTGTGGGTCAATACGTTCATGGATGGCACCACGCACTACTTCGATCTCACCGATCCGGAGCACCCCAGGCAGACCTATCAGCGGCGCATCGGCACTCAAGTCAACATGATCTCGCAGAGCTGGGACGGCAAGCGGGTGTACATGACTTCCAGCCTGCTGGCGCACTGGGACAAGAAGGGGGCGGACAACGAGCAGTTCCTGCGCGCCTTCAACTGGGACGGTCATGCGCTGACGCCGGCCTTCGAAGTTGATTTCACCAAGGAGAAATTAGGCCGGCCTCATCACATGAAGTTCAGCGCGCGGGCCAACCAGTCACGCACGCTGGCAGCGCTCGCCCGGTAGTGCAACGCCATGCTCCGCGTCTCGAGGCGCGTGGCGGCCTGTCTGTCGATCCTGGCGAGCGCACAGGCAGCCGTCGATGTGAGCCCGGCGACGGCACCGCGGATGGAATTCACGCCGCTGGCGCCGGGCACCTATCAGCTGCAGGCGATTCAGTCCGTCGAGGACGCGACGTTACTCGACGAACGCGCGCGTCCGGTACGACTGAGTGCCTTGACCAAGGGCAAGATCACGCTGCTGACGTTTTTCTACACTTACTGCGTGGATCCCCTCGGGTGCCCGTTTGCACATCAAACATTGACGCTGCTTCGCGATCGGATCGTGCGGGATCGGGAGCTGGCGCGCGAGGTTCGATTCGTCGGCATCAGTTGTGATCCCGGCAACGACACGCCGGATGTCCTGGCGCGATATGCCATGCAGTTCACGGGGGTTTCACGCCTTGAGTGGCGGTTCCTCACGGCGCGATCGGTGTCGGCACTGCTGCCGGTGCTCGCTGACTTCGGCCAGGACGTAAGTGTGGATGTGGACGAGAGCGGGCGGGCGACCCGGGCGCTGCACCACATGCTGAAGGTCTTTCTGATCGACCATCGCGGCAGGGTGCGGGAAATCTACTCGCTCGCCTACCTGCAGCCGCAAGTCATGCTGAATGACATCAGGACCCTGCATCTCGAGCGGCGCAGCGGCTTCGCCGGCGCCGGTACGGCCGCTCGCCGCGCACAGTGACTGATCCGCACCCGCCGTGCTCAGCGCACGCTGGAAGGGGGGAACCATGAACAAGAGATTTATCATCGCCTGGATAGTGTTATTTGTCGCGTGGTTCGTCGGCAGCTTTGTCGTCCACGGCGTGCTGCTACGTTCCGACTACGTGCAACTCACCAACCTTTTCCGGGCGGAGGGCGACCAGCAGAAGTACTTCCCCCTGATGCTACTGGCGCATGTGATCCTGTCCGGCGCGTTCGTGTGGATCTATGCGCGCGGCGTCGAGGCGAAGCCGTGGATGGCACAGGGCGTGCGCTTTGGTGTCGCCGTCGCACTGCTGACGATCGTACCCACCTACATGATCTACTTCGTCGTGCAGCCGATGCCAGGGGACGTGGTTGTCAAGCAGATCGTCTTCGACGGCGTTCTGATGGTGATACTCGGGACGATCATCGCCTGGCTGTATCGAGACCGGAGGGCGCCGGTCCATGTCGGGTGAGACAAGTACGGCCTTCGAGCTCCAAGAGCTCGCGCTCGCGCCGGCGCCTGCCCGCTGAGGACAATCCCGCGCTCCAAGGGATCTGGCATGTGGTGTGCCTGATTCCGCGGGGGCGAGTGTCGAGTTACGGAGCGGTTGCCCGGGCTGCGGGGCTGCCTGGTCGCGCGCGTCAGGCTGGGTTTGCGTTACGGGTCGCGCCCAAGGCGCTGAATCTGCCGTGGCATCGAGTTGTCGGTGCCGGCGGCCGCATCGTGTTCCCCAAGTCATCGCGGGAACATGGTGAGCAAGCGCGACGTCTGCACGCTGAAGGGGTATCGGTACAGAACGGACGTGTGACACGCTCGGCGATCATGGACCTCGACGAGCTGGGCTGACCGCTGCGGAGCTTACGGGTGCCGTGGAGATTCGGCCAACGCTTCGAGCCACCGCGCGAGCTTCTCGTACTCGAGCGCGAGCACACCGAGCTCATCTCGTACTTCTGAGTATTGCATCGAGGGGATGAGGGCGCGCACCGAGCTCGCTATCTCGCGATAGCGTTCGGCTTTAGCCGGCCCAATCGAATTGTTATCCGTCATCCCGGCCGGCCGTCCCTATCAGCTATCCCCGCAGAGCTCAGTGAAAATCATAAACGTGCAGCAATTCATGGGCTGTCGGCGCCCGCAAAGCCCCTTGTAGGCAGCAATTACGGCCGCCCGTCGGACGTGACCTACGGAGTTGTTGTGCGGGACGAGTCGCAGACCATCCTGCGCGGTCCATTGCGGAAAAGCCACGCTTCCCGGCAGGCTCTGTAAAGGAGCAGAAGCCCCGCGGCGGCGTTTGCGACGTCCGCTACGTCCCGGTAACTCCGTAGCATACGGGGTCTCAGCGGCGACGAGGCGGACGATCCGGCGACAATCCGGCGTGGCAATGTTGTAAAAATCCCATAGAATATCCACAGGCCGCGGGGAGTCGGACCTCTTGGACCGACCGCCCATGGGCCTTCGGAAGCTGGGCATTGGGGTAGGAGGATCCAACAGGTCGCACAGTGTCCGCCTGACGCAAAAATAAGGCTCAAACACCACCAGGGGAGTACGCGAATGAAGTTCTTGCGGATCATTCTGGCCGCGGCGACACTTGCGGCCGCTACGAATATCGCCTTGGCCCAGGAGCAACCCACTGGCGCACCGGGCGCTACCGCGGCCCCGACCGAAGAAGTCATTATTACCGGGACGCGTCGTACCGACCGCACCCTCACTGAGTCGTCGGCGCCGATCGATGTCTTGAGCGGCAACGATCTCGCGATCGAGCCCTCGGGCAGCATGATGGACACCTTGTCGAGCCTCGTGCCCTCGTTCATCGTCGGACAGAACTCCATCTCGGACGCCTCGAGCTTCGTGCGCTCTCCTTCGCTCCGCGGTCTGCCTGCGGATGAGATGCTCGTGATGCTGGATGGCAAGCGCTACAACCGCTCCGCCCTCGTCCAAGTGTTCTACGGTGGCGAGACGGCGCTCGCCTTCGGCTCGCAGGGACCCGATCTCGGCGCCATCCCCTCGATTGCCATCAAGTCGCTCGAGATCCTCCGCGACGGCGCTTCGGCTCAATACGGGTCGGATGCCATCGCGGGCGTCTTGAACTACCAGCTGCGGGACAACTCCTCCGGCATCGAGCTGACCTCGCGCTTGGGCGGCTACTTCCCGACCGGCTACTCGCGCGACGGCACGGATCGTCAGGTAGCGGGAAATCTCGGCCTGCCGCTCGGGGGCCAGGGCTTCGTCAACCTGAGCGTCGAATGGTCGAAATACGACCAGACGGTCCGCAATGCCACGCGCCCGACGGCGCTCGCGTTCGCTGCGGCCTTTCCGAGCCTTGCTTCGCAGTTGCCGCACTATCCGGGCCCCGTGCAGCAATGGGGAACGCCCCCGTCCGATGGCGTGAAGGCGATGATCAACTCGGGCGTCACGCTCGATAACGGCGCCCAGCTCTACTTCTTCAGCAACTACGCCAACATCCAGGCGAACGAGAGCTTCAACTACCGCCTGCCGAAGAGCGTTCCGCGCTTGCCGCAGGATGTCCAGGGCTCCAGTACGACGTGGAGCCACCACGCCGCGTTTGGCGACATTTATCTCGACCCGTGCACGTCCCAGCCCACCTATACGGGCTGCCCGGCCGGCGGCTGGATCCAGGACAACAACGTCTTCAACTTCGGCGTCTCGAACCCGGCCTTCCCCAACGCTCCGTTCTACCCGGCGGGCTTCACGCCGCGCTTCTATGGCACGACCCAGGAGTCCTTCGGCACCGTGGGTTACAAGGGGACGACGAGCACCGGTCTGCACTACGACGTCTCCGGCTCGAGCGCGCAGAACTCCCTCGCAGAGTCGTTGAGGAGCACGGTCAATCCGTCTCTGGGCCCCCTATCGCCCGAAAACTTCTATGTCGGCAAGTTCGTGCAGCGCGAATCGAATCTCAACATCGACTTGAGCTACCCGTGGAAGGTCGCGGGCTTGGCCAGCCCCGTCTCGGTCGCCGGTGGCCTCGAATACCGGGACGAGACCTACCAGCAGCTCCTCGGTGATCAGGCGTCTTATGTCGCGGGAGTCTATGGCGCCCAGCCGCTCTACAGCTGCACGGGCACGACGTGCACACCCGTCATGGTTCCCGATCCGGACCATCCCGGGCAGTTGATACAGCAGGTCGCCACAGTCCCGACGGGCTCTAACGGCTACGGCGGCATCGCCACCGGCATTGACGCCTCGCAGATCAGCTATGGCGCTTATCTGGACCTCGAGGCGGACGTCCTGCGCTGGCTGACACTGGGCCTCGCGGGACGCTACGAGGACTACAGCTCCTTCGGCTCCACGACGCTCGGCAAACTGCAGGCTCGTGCCAAGGCCACGGACTGGCTGGCGTTCAGGGCGACCGCGAGCACCGGCTTCCATGCGCCCACGCCGGGACAATCGAACGTCGAGACGATCAGCACGACCTTCTTGCCGGGCTCGCCGACCAACGTGCAGATCGGCACCTATCCGGTCACGAGCTCGATCGCCCGATACTACGGAGCCACCGCGCTCAGGCCCGAGGAGTCGACCAATCTCGCGGCGGGCGTCGTATTGACCTTGCCCGAGCGGTCCCTTGTCACCGTGGATGGGTACAGCATCGCGGTGCGCCACCGCATCGGCATCTCGCAGCAGTTCAAGGTGATGCAGGCCGGGCGCGGGCGGGATCGTGCAGTACTTCACCAACGGCTTCGATACACGCACGAAGGGCGTGGACGTCGTGGCGACGCACAACTTCCAGATCGCCAGCGGCCGCCTGAGCACGGAGTTGGCCTGGAACTACAACTTCACGTCCGTTCCCAAGTACGATCCGACAGTCATGTGCGGAGGCACACCCCCCACCTCCACATGCGCCATTGGGGGGAAGCCGGCGGCTGTCGTTAACATCGAGCATTACGCTCCGAATAACCGGGTCAACCTGAACCTCGATTATCGGATGGGCCCGTTCGAGGCGCTGGTGCACGAGAACTACTATGGAGTCTACCGGGACGAGTACGACTATCCTGGCCAGCTCTTCTCGGCAAAGTACACCACGGACCTCGATCTGGCCTACGAGCCCATGAAGAGCGTCACCGTCGGGATCGGCGGCCGCAACATCTTCAATGTCTTC
>VBMV01000084.1 GCA_005878835.1 Gammaproteobacteria bacterium
CGAGTTACAGCATTGGGCTGGTATTTGGCAATCAACTACGCAGCGCCGGACTCGAACAGACTCTGGCGCCCGATGCCGTCATGCGCGGCCTCAAGGAGGGCTTGGCGGGCAGGGCTTTGAGCGCCGAAGACAAGGAACACGCGCTGCAGCTGGTGCGCTCCGGTCGCGACGCGATCGCGACGCGCAATCGCGCAGCGGCGCGCGACTACCTGGCCAAGAACGCCTCCTCGCCTGGTGTCACTACCACCGCTTCGGGCCTGCAGTACCAGGTGATCGAGCCGGGCGAGGCGAAGCGCGCTTCACCGGCACCGACCGATCGCGTAACGGTGCACTATCGCGGTCGACTGCTCGACGGCACGGAGTTCGACAATTCCGACTCTCATGGCCAGGCAGCCGCGTTCAGCGTGAACTCCGTCATCAAGGGCTGGCGCGAAGCGCTACTGCTGATGAAGCCCGGCGCCAAGTGGCGATTGTTCGTGCCGCCGGAGCTCGGCTATGACCTGAATTCACCGCCTAACATTCCGCCGGCGTCCTTGCTCATTTTCGACCTCGAGCTGGCGAAGGTTGAGTCGGCCTCGGTGCTGAGCGGCCCGGCGCTCAAAGGGCAGAAGGATGCCAAGCCGCCGGCGGCGAGAGCTCCTGCCAAGCCGGCCGCCGGTCAGTAAATAGCGCGCAGTCGAGGACTCACAATCAGGGCACGGTCCAATCGCCCTCGGCCATGAGCTTCGCGCCGGTCGGCTCAGCAAAGTGCACCATGTAACCGCCCTTGGAAGCGAAGCGTTGCCCTGGCGCGAGCGTAAGCCGGGGGTAGTAACCGGTAATGATGCGATGCTCGAGCATGCTCTCGATGCGCTCAATGAGGTAGTCACGCACAAAGGTATCCACCATGTGGTTCAGCGTTTCCGACAGCAGGCCGCAGGCGAGATAGGTGTCGGCCTGTACCTGCAGATCCAGGACCGGCACCTTGCGAATCCGGAACCAGCCGAGCGGGTAATCCACCCGAATACGCCGCTTATCGGGCAGGTCGAAGGGATAGGCCATGTGTGTGCCGCTGCGCCAGGCGCTGGGGAGCGGCGCGTGCTCCAGAGCGCCCATCAGGCCGGACATCCACACGCCGTCCGCTTTGACCGGATGATTGCCGAGCGCAGCCAGATCCTTGGGCCGTAACCAAAGCACCAGGTCATCTCCGGGCCCGATGTCTTTGAGGGCGGATGAAAGACCCGAACCCGCCTCCGCCCGGAGTACGCGCCGGACGATCTCGAGCCCCGATCGGTGCGACTCGCCTGCGAGCGTCGTTGCCGCTGCCGCGCCGATATCGTCCGCGCGATACACCTGCACCAGCCGGCGCACCGCCGACCAATGGGGCTGTTCCTGGAGTTGATGAGCGATGAGCCCTGCTTCCAGCAGTACGCCGCGCGAAAAGTACAGCGCGTAAAAATCGTTCTCGGCAACTACCGGCAGGTCCACATTGGGAAACAAGCAGGGTAGTTCGGCTTGCTCGCAGAAATGGTGCACCGGCGCCCAGTTCTTGCCGCCGATCCCGGAAAGCACGGCGAACACCGGCTCGGCGGCCAGGTGCTCTTGCAACTGAGCTTCCCAGGTATTCGCCGGCCCCGTGAGCTTCCAGACATGCAGCCGCCACTTGCGCGTCGCGCGGAACATCATCTTGTGGTAACTGCGCAGGCGTGGGCTTACCGCCCGCGCCGCAGCGTTCTTCTCATCGAAATAATCGTCGAGCACGCTCAGCATGGCCTTGGCTTTGACCGGGTCGGCGTCCGGCGTGATGATCGTTGCAAACTGCAACACCGAGTCGCTGACGCCGGGCACTTGGGTCTTGGTCAGGTGCTTCAGGTAATCGACCAGCGCGGCCATCTCAGCGTCGTCCAGCGCGTAGTGGGGCATCAGCACGCTCAGAGGTTTGCCTTCCGCGCCGATGCCTTGGCGAATCGCCCTGGCCAGCGTTTCCTCGGTGAACGGATCGCGATTGATGCGCGCGCCGTCGACGTAGGGCAGATCCGAATCGTCACGACTGCTCACGCGCGGGTGGAACAGAAACTGCCCGGTGATCGGCGGAATAAAGCCGCGTCCTTCGGCCGCGCCCAGGCCGCTGCGCCGGTGGCAGTTGACGCAGGCGGCACTTGCACCTTCCACCGGTACACCCGACGCGCGCTCCCCACGCAACGGCTCGCCGCCGGGCAGCGCGCCGAAGCGGTAGATGCTTTCGCCAATCGGGACGGCCGACGCCTGCGGCTGTGCAGGCTCTCCGGCCGCGCTCACCGCGCCCAACGACAGGGCGCACAACGCTGCCAGCGTGCGCACGATGGTGGGCGCCTTCACCAATGACGTCTGCTCACCGCGCGGCGAGCAATCGACGGTAATGGTGCAACAGTTGGTCAGGCGTGACGAAGCCCTCGATGCGCGTCCACGGCTCGCCCGGGGCTGCGCGCAGCAGCGTGAGCGGCGTGTGGCCCATCTTGTCGCCGCGGTAGGCACCGAAGGCCTGCTGGGCGGCGAGGCTGTCACGAAGTGTGCCGGTGTAGTGCTGCCACTGCGGCCCGGCGTGAAACTTGTTCGCGTAGGCGCGCAGGCGCTGCGGCGTATCATGCTCCGGGTCGATCGAAATCGACACCATGTGCACGCGGCGGTCTTCGGGCCCGAGCCTGCTCTGAAACTGCGCGAAGGTCTGGCTTGAGAGCGGACAGGTAGTCTCGCAGGTGGTGAAGATGAAATTCATTATCACCGGGCGCCCGTCGTCAAGCTCCTGCGTCAGCAATACGCTCTGGCCGGTTTCGCGCACCAGATGCACCGGCGGAATGGTGTAGTTCACCGTGGTGATGGTCACGCCATCCTGTGGCATCGCACTGGCCGCATCCCTGGTCGCGTCCGCAGTAGCCACGCCCACGAACGGTGCCGTCGATGCCAGCAACCACACGCTCACGGAAAATCCTCGCACCATCGCCCGCTCCTAGTTGAAATTACTCGACCCTCAAACCGCTGGCGTAAAAATCGCCGATCACCACATCTACGCGGTCACCTACCTTGACCAGATCGCCCTTGTTGGAGAACAGCACCCAATAGTCCTTGCCGTTCGCGAGCGCCTCCGTCTGCCGCAGCTGGCCGACGTTTTCCAGCGTCGGAACCGATAGCATCGCGTGGCTACGCAGGCCGATCAGATGCGGCTCGGCTTTCTTGTCGTGCAATACCTGGGCTTTTTTCGCGTCTACCACGCGGTAACTGAAGCGAATCAGCTCGCCCGAGGACGTCTTCTGCACCCGCAGCTGATCCACTCCCCAGGCCGTGGCGCTGTACATGGCGGCCCAGCCGCTGTGCCCGACATTGCGGTACGGAGACTGCTTGGGGTTTCGCTGGTGCGCGCCCGCACTGCCGTGGGGGTCGGCCGGCGCCTGGGCCAGGGCGGGGAGCGTCAGCAGCCACACGACCGGGGCGCGGCAATAGCGCAATACATGCATGGAACAGGCCTCTGAATGGATTTCCGGCCGTACATTGCGGCAAGCGGATGGCAGGGTCAAGGAACCACGTCGCTGATATTGACCGGCAGAAATATCGGGTCTCAGGCGCTAGCGGGCCGGAAATCAGTTGACTCGAAACTACCCTATTGTCCCCATCGCCCACACGGTGTCTTCGCACTATTTGCGGAGTGCCAATAGCCTCAGTCTGCATCCCAGGGGACAGCACGCTGTTACGGGTCCGCCGGGGACAACGACCAAGCGCCATGTAGGCGCCATGTAAGGGCCGGCAACTCAAGATGCTCCACGACAACACGATGAGCCAAGTAGCCATATCTGCCGATGAAGTCTGTCTTCCGGCAGCAGGCGTTGCGCACAGCGCGCGAGATTTCCCCCACGCCATGGTTGTGAGCACCGCACGCGCGGAAAGTTCCGGACGGAGGCTTTATGCTTAGTACACGTTTTTTCGGCAGCGGAATAGCCGCAGCATGTCTGGTTTTGTGCGCGCTGCCGGTGGCGGCACAGAGCTTCAAGGTGCAGTGCCCGACGGCGACGCCCTCGCATCCAAGCGATCCCGCCGATGCAGCTGCGAATCCGGCGGGCGGCCGCATCAAGTGCCAGCAGATCTCGGGCGGCGACGGCTTCGCGACCATGGGCGACGGAACGCAGACCTACCTGTTCGGCTTTGGTCCACTGTCGGGCCTCAAAAAGATGGCCAGCGGTCTGCCCGGTACGGACGTGCAGTCCGAATTCAACGTCGACAACACCAGCGGCGTCGACCCGATATTCATCGGTGCTCCGGTAGACCAGTCCAACCTGGACGTCTCGGCGTATAGCTTCAACGGTGCGATCGGCTTGGTCCCTGACCCGCAGTCGGAGCCAACTCCCGGAGCCTTGACCGGGCATGTCGATCCGCGGCTGATCATGGACGTCGGTGTGATGAACGCCAACCAGCCGGCGCCGCTGATGGCCATAGACGAGGACGACGAATTCTTCCTCACGCTCACGAACGTCGGCCAGGTCATGCGCCCCGACCTGTTCGAGCAGCACACGGTGCACTTCCACGGTTACCCCAACGCTTCGGCCTTCTACGACGGTGTGCCGGATGCCTCCATCGCGATCAATATTGGCGGCAGCTTCACCTACTACTACCTGGCGCCAGATGCTGGAACTTACTTCTGGCACTGCCATATCTCCCCACCCGAGCATCTGCAGATGGGCATGGTCGGCCAGATCTACGTAAGGCCGCGGCAGAATCGCGTGGCGACGGCTGGCGCGACAGCCGCGCAGCTGCTGCAAAGTCTCGAGGTCAGTAACTCGGATGCGGTGAGAAACCCTGGCGCCAACGGCGTTACGTGTTCCGACATCCTGTGCACGGGCCAGACCCCGGCGCCGACGGCCGCCGGCGTCGCGGTTGCCGCGGGCACGAAGTTCGCCTACAACGACGGCGACGGTTCCACGCGTTACGACGTGGAGTATCCAATTCAGATCCACGGCTTCGATCCGAATTTCCACTTCGTCGGCATGACCTTCAATCCGGAATCCTTCACGGACATGAAGGACAAGTACTTCCTGCTGAATGGCCGCAGCTACCCGGACACGGTGGCACCGGGAACGATGGTGACTCAGTCTACCGACGGCACGCTTCACGCTTCGCAGCCCTTGCCGAGCGTCATCAATATTCCAGTGAACGGACGTGCGCTGCTGCGCATCTCGGACCTGGACGTGACTGAGTACCAGACGCTGGCCTCGCTCGGCATTCCGATGCGTGTGGTTGGCCTCAACGCGCGGCTGCTGCGCGATATGGCTGGCAACGACATGACTTACCTTACGAACTCGATCACGCTCGCCGGTGGCGAATCGCTCGACGTGATCCTGGACGCCACGGGCTATACGGCGGGCCAGAAATTCTATCTGTACACGCCCAATCTCGATCATTTATCGAACGACGCAGAGAACTTTGGCGGTCTGATGACCGAGGTCAACGTCTGCACTGCGGTCGATCCGTCGACCAAAGCATGCAGCCTGTAGGAGAGCGGAGATGCGCGCCATGAAGACAAATACTTTGGTCCGGCAACTCCGGCGGGTCGCCACGATCGCCGCGGTTTCGCTGCTGGCCAACGCCGCACAGGCGGCTGCTCCCGGCATAACCGGCACGTCGTTCGCCCTGGATGCTGCGGCGGCTTATATCACGCAGCCTGACGGGTCAACCGTGTATTCGTGGGGGTATGGCTGCACGACGCCTGCCGCGGCCGGCACCTTCCGGCCGACCACCATAGCCGGGGGAAACTGCCCGACGATGCAACTTCCGGGTCCGACGTTGATCGTCACCCAGGGCCAGACGGTGACCGTAACTTTGACCAACAACCTGCCGACCCGCGCGGGTGCGACATCAATCCTGTTCCCGGGATTCACCGTAACTGCCGCCGGTGGTAGTCCGGGGCTCCTCACTCGAGAAGCGGCGGCCGGCAGTCCGGTCACCTATAGCTTTGTGGCGAGCAACGCCGGTACACATTCCTACTACAGCGGTACGCAGAGCGATTTGCAGATTGAGATGGGTCTGTACGGGGCGATCATCGTGCTGCCGTCAAGCCCTCCCGGCGTATGCACGGCCGGGCTGCCCACCACGAACCCGGGCGGGAACGCGCTGGCTAGAACCAACTCGGGCGAGGTCAATTTCCGGCTTGCCGACGCGGCCTTTAACCATAACGACAGCTGCTACGACCGCGAGTACCTGTTTCAGTTTTCCGAGATCGATCCCAGGATCCACCGCGCCGCAGAGGAAATCGTGAACTGCACCGGCACCCGCTGCCCGGGCAACATGGATACTGTGGCCACCGAGCCCTACCTGCCCGCCTACTACATGATCAATGGGCGCTCGATGCCCGATGACATGGATCCGAATTACTCGATGCAGTATCCGCACCAGCCCTACAACGGCAACCCGCACATGCATCCGGGCGAGCTCACGCTGCTGCGCATCATCGGGCAGGGGCGCTGGCAGCACCCCTTCCACGAGCACGGTAACCACGTACGCGTGCTCGCCCGTGACGGCAACTTGCTGCTTGCGCCCGGCACAGTCGGTGCGACAACTCCGTTGGCCGGTCCGCTGATGTTTACGACTACGACCACACCAGGCCAGACGATCGACGGCATCTTCCAGTGGACCGGCAAGGGCCTTAACTGGGACGTGTTCGGACATGGATCCAAGGACGGCGCCCCGGTGACCGGCGATGTATGCGTGCCGGACGCCAACGGCTACTACACGAGCGCTCCGACCGCACAGAACTACTACGAGTGGTGCGGCGATCACAACAAGGCACTCGAAAACAAGCCCTTCGGCAGCGTCGGCAGCGGTGGTCCGGTGACGCTCCCCGACCCGAACATCGTGGCCAACGGCCCCTGGTACAGCGGCAGTCCGTATCTCGGTGGCGAGGCCACGACGCGCGCCGTCGGCAGCACGCCGATCCCGCCTTCCGGAACTGTGGCCAACAGCCCGACAGATGAAGCCGGTTTTGCTTATATGTGGCACTCGCATAACGAGCGCGAGATCACCACGAACAACATCTTCCCGGGCGGCATGTTGATGATGATGCTCGTAGACCCGCGCGCATACGTAATCGACGAATCGAAATAGTAATTGGGAGAACCTCGATGAGAGCCATCCATTCCAAGGCAAGTCTGATCCGATCAGGACTTGCGGCTGCCGTTCTCCTGGTAGCGGCCACTGCGTCGTATGCGCAGACCACTGTCGGCCTGACCGCCGCACCCACCCAGGCCGTGCTGCCCGACGGGCAGTCGGTGCCGATGTGGGGTTACACCTGCGGCGCCGTCACTGCCGGCACCGGCACCTGCGTGGCAGCGAATCCGAATGCCGGTGCTAACTGGTCGCCGGTCGTCATCACCGTTCCCTACACGGAAAGTGCGCCGGGCGTCAGCAATACGATCCTGACGATTAGCCTGACCAACAATCTCTCGTTCGCGGCAGGGACCGGCACGAACACGCTGCCGACCTCGCTCGTGATCGTGGGCCAGCTCGGCGGCGGCCTGGGCGATGCGCCGGTGACGACGCTGAGCCCGACGCATGCACCTCAAGGGCCTACCTGGCCTGCCAGTGGCGGCCCCGATCCCTCGGTGACCACGTGCAGCGCCCCCGCGGATCGGATCGCTGCGGCAGCCGCCGGCACCAATTGCCCGCCGCCTCAACCGAACCGCGTCCAGTCGTTCGCCACTGAAGTGCCGTTCGGGACGACGGCTACGCCTCTCACTTGGAGCAACCTCAAACCTGGCACCTATCTGATCGAATCCGGCACGCATCCGTCCATCCAGGGCGCGATGGGCCTTTATGGCGTACTCGTTGTGACCACGGCGCCCACGACCGGTCCTACTCCCGGCGTCGCCTACTACAAAGCGGGCGCGGCTGTCGTCAACTACGACTCGGAACTGCCCCTGGTGCTGAGCGAGATCGATCCGGTGCAAAACCGCGCTGTGGATTCGGCCGTGAAGACGGCCGGATTCAGCGAGACGAACGTGTGGAACGGCCAGCCCGGCCAGTGCGGCGACTTGCCGCCGTCTGCGACTTCGATTCCAGCGACCGCCAATACCTGCTATCCGCCAGCAGTCAACTATGACCCGCGCTACTTCCTGATCAATGGCGTGTCCTTTGACCAGAGCGCGAGCTGGAAGTCCCAGTTTGCGACCACGCCGGCGGGGGCCGCCGGCTCGATCCTCGTGCGCTTCGTGAACGCGGGCTTGCGCATGCACGTGCCTTCCATCGTGGGTGCGATCACGGGCGGCATCGCAGCGGTTCCGGGCGTCTCGCTCATCGCAGAAGACGGCAATGTTCTCCCCGGGGTTCCCAAGATCCAGTCCGAAGTGTTCCTGGCCGCGGGCAAGACGCAGGACGTGCTGGTCAATGACCCCGGCTCGTCGGCCCTGGCTGTATTCGATCGCCACCTGAGCCTGACTACCAACAATCGTCGCGGCGGCGGCATGATGGCCAATATCGCCCGCGCGCCCGGCGGTTTTGTGGCGCCGGTGGCGGGGACGGCGGCCTCCGAAACCTACTATTGCGTGGCAGGCACGACGCTGGCCGTCACCGACCCGAGCAAGGGCGTTCTCGGCAACGATCCCGGCGCGAACGGCGCGGTCCTGGGCACATCGACCTTGCCTTTGGGTTCCCTGACGTTCAATTCGGACGGCACATTTACCTATGCGCAGGCGCCTACCGACACGACCTGCGGCGGCAGCTTCACGTACCTGGTCAATGGCCTCAACACGGCGACGGCCACGATCACCCGGTGCGACGCTGGGACACAAGGGAGCGGCTGCTCACTGGGAGGCGCGGCGGTCGCCGGGCCTATCGAGTTTACAAGCAACGTGGCCACGCGTTACGCCTCTTCCCCTCCGGGTGTCCTCGCTGGCGTGACGAGCAATGCAGGCGGCCTCGCCTTGACGGCCGTCGGAACCGGCCTGAACGCGGACGGCTCGTTTGTCGCCACACCAGGCTCTGGTGCAGCTGTTACTTGCCCGATCAAGACCCCCGCGCTGCCCCCTGCGACGGTTTGCCGCGACCTTCCTTATCAGGCGCAGAACGCCCAGGGAACCTTGTCGAATACTGGACACGCGACCGTCATCTTCATGCCGGCCTCGGGCCTCAATGTGGTGGTCAGGGACGCGAAGAATGCCAGTCAGATCAACGACTACCGCTGGATCATCGAAGAGGATCGCACCTTCTACGTCGATCCCAAGTGCCAGATCAATTCGACCGACCCAGCGCTGCGGCCAGCCTCCTGCCCGCCGCTGCCGGTGCAGAGCCTGGGCTATAACTTCCACACCTCCTACATGCCCATCGTCGCAGCGGGCTGCGTCGGCGCGGTCTCGTGCGAGGCCGGACAAAGCTTCGGTGGCGGCACAACTCCCGTCGCCTGCGACGTCGGCAACGGCGCCTGCCGGCCCGCTGCCCAGAAGACACCGCTCAATCCGAGCACTGTCTATCTCGATCCGGCCAAGCGCTATTACCTCTCCGTCCTACCCGGTGACGGCGTCAATCCGACGCTGGCCGGTTCCGGCGGCCCGATGGAAACATCGCCCGGATCCGGAGTTTTCCGGCAGTTTAAGGTGCCGGACGATTGCACCAGCTTCGCGCCTGGCGCTGGCGACTGCGGCCACGCCATGGGCGGCGCGCAGATCTCCGGAGCGCTGATCGCAGCGGGCCAGACCACGGTCAGGGTCCCGCTGGAACAGACACCGCTCCCGACCTCCAAGATTACGGCGTTCGTGTTCGCCGACGACAACCCGCTGAACGGCGAGCATGACGCCGGTGGTCCTGCCGTGGGCGTGACGGGCCTTGCGGCGAATGAGCCGGGTCTCGGCGGCTTCAATCTGGAGCTGTTCGACCAGGCGGGCGGATTCGGCGATTCCACCGGCCAGATCACCTACGACATGTTCAACCAGCCGGTGAGCAACGCGCTGGCGGGGACCCTGGACCCCTTTACCGGGCAGGATGCGTGTCCGATCACTGCGAGGGGCGATGGCATGGTGGGTATGATTCCGACCTGCCCGCACTTCGAGGCGGATGGCGTGACCGAGTCGCCCCTCGAAGGTCAGGCGATCATCGCCAACCTCTACCCCGGCTTGTACGAAGTGGTCGCGCGTCCGAGTGCGGACCGCATCGCGCGCGGGGAGGAATGGCTGCAGACCAATACCCTCGACGGCACCCCGGCCCATGAGGCCTTCATCAAGCCGGACGAACCGTCCTACTTCCAGGAGTTCGGCCCTGGCGGCTTCCACGTCGCGATCGGCTTTGCCAACGGCGACATCATCAACGCCCGAAGGCACAAGACGGATGGCACGGGTCTGTGCGACCCGCCGAATGTTCAAGGCGGCGTTAACGTAGGTGGCGGCGGGCTGAACTGCAGCCATAGCGTGTATGGCCGAGTCACCAGCGCGCGCATGAGCCGCACGCCCGATCAGCGCATCTACAGCAGCGGCGATTACAGCGCGTACGGCTTTACGCAGTGCTACGTGGGCATGAGTCCGCCGGACAGCGCCGATTTCGCCTTTGCCAAGTGCGACGCCGACGGCAATTTCCAGCTCGACAACGTGCCGACCGGCGATTACAAGCTCACGGTCTTCGATCAGTGGAACGACCTCCTGGTCGATGGCCTGGTCTCGCCGCTTCACGTCGGCACTAGCGGCCCCGGCTCGAGCGACACCAACCGGCTCGTCTTCCCCGTCACGCAGTGGCGGACGAATGTGTACACGCGCACCTTCCTCGACGTGGGTGCTGGCACCGCGGGAGCGGGCGATGGCGTGTCGCAGCCCGAGGAACCGGGCCTGCCCCTGGTGGCGACCAACGTGCGCTATCGCGACGGCAGCTTCGCGTTCTTCAACAACACCGACCTGGACGGCTATGCGGGCTTCAACGAAGTCTTCCCGTTCTTGAACTGGCTGGTAGTCGAGACCGACACCACCCGCTTCAAGTCGACCGGCACGCACGTCATCTATGACGCCGGCGGTCCCGCCGACGCCTTCGGTGGCGCCGCTTCGAACGGCATCACGGATGGCCTGGCGAACAGCATCGAACAGAACTCTCTCCCGACCGACGTGCGGGTACCGGGCGCGCGCTACTGCGCGGACGCCACCTGTCCGGCGGGCGACAGCGTCGCTGGCACCACGGGCCTCTCAACGGGTCGTGTCGATCCGCCCGGCAACACCACGGAAGGCTGGCAGGGGCTGCTCGGCCAGAACAGCTTCATCGAGTTCGCCATGACGCCCTTTGCCGCAGGAGAGAACGGCGGCATCAAGGGCCACGTCATCTACGCCTCGACGCGGCCCTTTGACGACCCGCAATTGCTGCTGCAGCTCAGCTGGGAGCCGGGTGTGGCGCGCGTGAAGCTCAACCTGTATGAGGAGCTCCCGGCGGCCGATGGCGTCACGAGCACCCTGAGACTCGTGGATACCACGACGACCAGCAGCTGGGATGACTGGGCGCAGGGTTTTGGCGGCGGTGGCCGGGCTGCTGGCACGCCCAACATGAACTGCCCGGGGCAGGATCCGACCAGCCCATTCTTCCAGACCTTGCAGGGCAGCACGCAGTGGCTCAACCCCAGCGTGCCATTGCCGCACAACGCCCAGTTCAAGTGCTTTGACGGCTGGGCCATGTTGAACCAGGTGCAGCCGGCGCCCTACGACGGTATGTACAAGTTCCCGAGTGTGGCCACGGTCAATGCGACTACCGGCCTGCCGGCCACGTCGAACTGCACGCACTGCACCACAAATCCAGCTGACGGCACGCCGATGCTGTTCCCGGGCAAGTATGTGGTGGAAGTCATCGTGCCGCCCGGCATGGAGCTGGTGAAGGAAGAGGACAAGAACATTCTGCTGGGCGACATATATGTGGCGCCGGTCACCACCCAGTTCGCCGGCTTTGGCAACATCTTCATCATGCCGGACCAGGCGCAGGTGGGCGCGGCCTACAACGGCAACAACCCGGGCGCGCTGAATCTGACCAACAGCCTCGGGGCCGTGCCGCGTCACGAAGGTGACACCGGCAGCATCGAGACCTTCTGGCCCTGCGTCGGCGCCAAGCGCCAGGTGCCGGATTGGAACAGTCTCTACCCGACCGCGGGCCAGAACTCGCCCTTTGCGGGCGCCATCCGCAACCTGTGCGATCGCAAGGAAGTGACGCTGGAAGACCAGCACGCGGCACTGGCGAAGTTCTACGTGTTCTCCTCGACGCACGTGGCCGGCCATTTCACCGGCACGATGACCAATGACTTCGCGTCGGAATTCGACCCGTTCTCGCCGCAGTTTGGCGAGAAGTTCTCTCCGCCTAACCTGCCGGTTGGCGTGCGCGACTTTGCGGGCAAGGAGATCGCCCGCGTGTATGCCGACCAGTGGGGCATCTTCAACGGTCTCAACTTCTCGACTTATGGCGTCAACCCGCCGAACCCGACCGGTTACGTGCCGCAGATGATGATCGCGTGCATGAACGATCCGGGCCCGATCGCGAGGACCGACCCGGTAACGGGACGCTACGTGAACGCCGCCGGCGCCTTCGTGGCAACGGCCGACCTCGCCCAGCAGATCACCGATCCCGCCTACAGCCCGGCGTATAGCAACTTCTGTTACGAGACGCCGTTCATGCCGGGCCAGACCCAGTACATGGATACGCCGGTGATCCCGACCCAGGCCTTCGCCGACGGCTATAACCTGCCCGACAGCGAGTACCCGGATCTGACGCCAGCCGTGTCCACCGTGACCGGCACCGCCAGTGGTGGTGGCGCGGGACCCTGGGTTAGCGCTGCGGGTCAGGCGCTGACCATCCGCTGCCTGGGCTACGACACTACGGCCAACCCGTGCACCAAGGTGGTGCCGAACCCGGCCTTCTCCGGTCCGGGCGCGACGACCGCACCGTTCAATCAGAAGACCATTACCCGCCACTATGGGTTTGGCAGTGGAGGCACGGTCACGATCGCCGGTGTCACGGCCAACTGCGGTACGTGGACCAACTCCCAGCTGGTGTGCACGGTGCCGGCCATTCCGGCCAACCTGAACACGACAACCGGTGTCGGTTCCACCTGCTACAACGGCACATCGAGCACCATACCGGCCGGCCAAACCCCGCCGCAACGTGGGGCGAATGGTGCTATTCTCACCACCGGCCTGGCCGGCTATCGCTGCGGCCAGCTGGTCATCACCACCGCGAGCGGCAAGCGCTCGATCGACGCGATCACGGTCACCGTGGCCGGCAAGCCGCCGAGCTACGTCAATGGCGAGAACGCGGCCGGCAACGCGCTGCAACTGGCGATCAACGCGGCCGCCCCGGGCGACCTGATCATCGTCGGCCCCGGCACGTACCGCGAGAATGTGTTGATGTGGAAGCCGGTGCGCCTGCAGGGCGTGGGCGCCGGCGCGACCTCGATCAACGCCGATGCCCATCCTGCGGGCAAGCTGGACGCGTGGCGCCGGCAGGTGGTGTGTCTGTTCGGTCTCGCGGTCAACGGCGTGCCGCGCAGCACGACAAACCCGGACTTCGACCCCACCGGCACGTACAGCTGTCCGGCCTCGCAGTACCTGCGTGTCGATCGCATTCCCTTCGAAGCGATCGTCGGCTGGGATGCACAGGGCAACGGCAACCTGGCAGGGCAGCTGCAGGAGCCGACGCTGATGGGCGCCTACGAAGGTGCGGGCATCACGGTGCTTGGCCGCGGCATCCGCATCCCCGCTGACAGCAGCGACTTCTGGGGTCTAGATGGCGGCCCGCCCCCGGGCACGGTCCCGGGTACGTTCCCGGATGGCAGCGTCTACCTGACCAACAGCACGTCGGATTGCACGTCCAGCACGACGAGCACTACCGGGCGCGACTATGGCACCAGCAACTTCCTGTGCAACCCGTCGCGCATCGATGGCCTGTCGGTCAGCAACAGCTCGCAGGGCGGTGGCGGCATCTTCCTGCATGGCTGGAACCACAACCTAGAGGTGGCCAACACCCGTGTCTTCGGCAACCACGGCACGCTGACCGGCGGCATCAATGTCGGCAACGGCGAGACACCGCCGCTGTACGTGAATGACGGCACCCTCTGCGGCCCGGGCATTGCGGCGCCGGCGCCACTGTGCCCGCCATTGACGGGGGTGCTGCCGAATGCGGCCATTCCGTTCCAGCTCAACACGCGGGTGCACGTCCACCACAACGCCGTGTATGACAACGCCAGCCTCGGCGACGCGCTGTTCTCCGGCACGCCTTCGGGCGCGGGTGGTGTCACGATCAGCGCCGGTGCCGACAACTACCGGTTGGATCACAACTGGGTCGCCGGAAACTTGAGCACCGGCGACGGCGGCGGTGTCGTGCACAGCGGCCTGAGCTTCAACGGCACGATCGATCACAACTACATCCTGTTCAACCAGAGCACCGACGCGACGCTGCCGACCAACGGTGGCGGCCTGGGGATCATCGGTGCCAACGGCACGCGCACGCTCGCGAATGGTAACGAGTGCAATAGCGCAGAAGTTCTCGACTGCCCGCCAGGGCTCGGCGACGGCACGGGTGCGAATCTCATGATCGATTCGAACCTGATCATCGGCAACAGTGCCGAGAGCGGCAGTGGTGGTGGTGTGCGGCTGCAACAGGTCAACGGTACCGAAGTGGTCACCGCGCCGTACAACCTGCTGTCGATCACGTGGTACGGGGTCACCGTCCAGAACAACATCATCGCGAACAACGTCGCGGGTTGGGACGGCGCGGGCGTGTCGATGGAAGACGCCCTGAAGGTGACCATGGTCAATAACACTATCGTCTCGAACGATACGACGGCATCGGCCGGCGTGCTCTTCAAGACCCTCGGTGCGGTCGACGCCTCATCGCCGCCCCCGGGCTGCAACCCGACCACGGATTTGACCACCAATCCGCAGGATCCGAACTGCCTGCTCCACAACGCGGCGCATATTCCGCAGCCGGCCGGCTTGGTGACCATGAGGAACACGCCGAACCTGGTCGACGCGATGAATGGCCTGCCGTCTTTCCTTGGCGTACGCTGGCTGTGCCCCAGCGGCTACGGCTACTCGGGCGGCATCCTCGGCATCGCCAACGCCAATTGCGGACTGCTGTCCTTACCGCGGGCGTTCAATGACATGTTCTGGCAGAACCGCGCCTTCCACGTCGAGATCACCGGCGCGGGCACCGGACTGCAGTCGCAGCAGAACCTGGTCAGCCTGCTGCCGACGTTGAATCAGACGGTTACCGGCCAATGCGCCGCTGGCGCCAGCTACTGGGATGTCGGCGTGCGTGATGACACGGGCCCGACCAACCACAATGGCGGCGCGACGCTGTCACTGAGCAATTCCATCCTGACCAGCCTGGCTGGTGGGTATACGGGCAATGGCAATCGGGCCCCAAGCTCATCGCCGGTCAACGCGCAGTACTGCAACGGCTCGCGTGTGCCACCTGAGAACGGCGGCCACGGGTATCTCTCGCCTCCGGGCCGCTCGGAGACCACCGGCCTGAGCACGCTGTTCGTGTTCAACAACATCACGCCGGCGGCGACGGTGGACGAAGGGAACAACTGGATCAACCTGAGCTACGGCCCTCTGGCGTTGTTCAACAACGCGGCGCAGTCGATGCTGGCCGCCGGGTCGAACGCAGTGGTCGCCGGTGCGTACTCGATCGGCGCCGGTTCCAATGCGGTCAACGGGGGCACCAACAGCGGTGCGCCGCCACAGGACTTCTTCGGGAACGCTCGAGCACGGACGACGTCCAATCCGGCCGATATCGGCGCGGTGGAGTTCCAGGCCGGGGCCGGGGGCGGGGGCCCCAGCGTGAGCGCCGGTCCGAATCCGCTGAACTTCGGCACCTGGGCGTTTGGGACGAGTCCGGCGCGTTCCGTGACGGTGCTCAATACCGGCAACGTGGCGGTCACGGGCTTGACGTATACCACCGCCGGTGCCGGGTTCTCCCCGGCGACTGGCGCGGGCGGCGGGACTTGCGGGACAACTTTGAATGCCGGCGCCTCGTGCACCGTCAATCGCGTGTTCGCGCCCACGACCCCGACGACGGCCTATAACGGCACGCTCACCATTGCCGGTACTGGCATCACCTCACAAGTGGTGCAGCTGCAGGGCACGGGTGTGGCGAGCGTTCCGACCGTGTCAGTCACGCCGAGCACGCTGACCATCACGCTGCCCACCGGGCAAGTGACCGGTTCCGGGACGGTCACGCTGACGAACAACGCCGCGCTGGGCGGCGGACAGGTCGCGGTAACGGCTGTCAATGTGGCGGGTGGAACGCTGGGGACCTATTTCTTCAGCGCGGGATCGAACAACTGCACCGGTGCCATTCTGGCGCCCCAACAGTCGTGCACCGTATCGGTTAATTTCACGAACGTACTGTCGCCGCGTGGCCCGACTCGCAGCGGCACGATCACGTTCACCGACAACGGCGCGGCGACCGCCTCGCAGGTCGGGACGCTGAGCGGGATTGCCACGCCTTAACGGAAGTCTGATACTGCACTGGACCGCTCGCGGGAAATCCCGCGAGCGGTTCTGCCGGCAGACATATGGAGATGAAGTCCTTGGGCGGTCGGAAGATTCCCTGGCTCACTGTCGCAGCGTGCGCCTATGGCCTGGTAGTGCTGCCGGGTACTGCCGTAGCGGAGCCTGCCGCCGCCGGCGCGCAGCCCGGGCCGGCGCCCATACAGCACGAGTCCGCCGCCCTGGAGAAGCGCATCACGCTGCTATCGGCGGAGCTGAGCCTCGACGCGCAGCAGCAGGCCCAGGTGCGCAGGATCCTCGAGGACCAGCGTGAGCAGGTGATGAGAGTCTGGAATGACGGCTCGCTGGCCGCTGCCAATCGGGTGAGCGCCACGCGGATCATTAGCGACCGGACCGCGGATCGCATCAGAGCGATCCTCACAGAAGGGCAGAAGGCGAAATACAACCGGGCCCGCAAACCACGTGCGGCCGGGGGGAATGCCGCCTCGCCCAGCGTCGAGGAGTGGATGAAGGCCGCGGCAGCGAAGTAAGCCTGGCAGGCAATGCAGGGGCCAGACCCAAGTATCGACAATCGCAGGTGAGGCAATGAAGACCCGCATAATTTTCGGCATCGGCTTAGCCGTCGCACTATCCTCGTCAACCTGGGCCGAGCAGCCGCTCGACCCCGCGCAGGTCGGCAGTTTCGATGGCATGTTGAACGTCTGTCGCGAGATCAATCCAGCCGGCATATCCGCGTACAACAAGCTGCGAGAGACGCTGATCGGCCAGCAGCCCGATGGTGCCGTCGAGGCCCTGACCCAGACGCCTGAGTATCGCCGGGCATACGAGGCCGCGCGACAAAAGTCCGCAGACGAGCCGCATGACAAGGTGCTCAAAGAGTGCACCCAGCTTGCGGCGTCGCTGAGCCCGCGCGCGCGCCAGGGCAACCGACGCAAATAGCGTTCGCCCACGATGGGCTGTGCCCGGATGGCACCGCTTGCTGCGCCGCGATTCCGGACTCACGGCGTGACACGCGCTTACGCAAATTTCGGATGAAACTGAGAACTTCGTTGCAGAACGAGGAACAAGAAGCGGTACCGGGCTCGTGGACTCGGCACCATTCGCGGGTAGGCTGTGCGGCACTTAACCTCGTAGCAGCAGCAGGTGGTGTCAATGAAAACCCTGGGTATAATTGGTCTCTGCGTCGGCCTCGGGACGGCGTCGCTGGCGGGGGCCGCTGCGCCTGTCACTCCCATGACGCTGGGCAGCGTGGACGCGGTACTCGCCTTTTGTCGCCAGGTCAATCCCGCCGGCGCGTCAGCCTACAAGGCGTTGAAGGAATCGCTCCTTGGCAAGGACGACCATGCCCGGGAGGTGGCGACACACACTTCGGCCTATAAGAATGCGTTTGCCCAGATCAGCAGCGTGCTCAAATCGGCACCGGGAGACTGGGCGGTTCGAGCCTGCAACGATCTCCTGCCGGGGCCCGGCCCCAGGCCCGAGCACGGTCATGGATCAAGTCGCCAGAGTGACCGCCCCAACCCGGGTGAGCATCACAAGTAGAGTTCGCTCACATAGCTTTGGCTCGCGGACGGTGTTGACCGGGGCGCGCAAACTGACGCATTGTGATCACAGGTATCAGGCTAAGGCCCTGGCGTTGATGTAACTGCCCAAGGCGGATGATACGGCCGAGCGCGCCAGTGCTCCTGCTGCCGCTGCGTCCGCCTCCCGCCCGAGGGTCGGACGAGCGCGCACCGGCTAATTCGGCGACACGCCAATCGATGAAGGAGTGCAGGAGTAATGTCCATTATGCGAGCGTCGGGAACCACGATCGTCGGGCTAGTTCTGATGGCCACGGCCTTGCATGCCGTCGCGGCACCCAAGCCCGCCGCCAAACCCGCGGCAGTGGCCACGCCGGCGCCCGCAACGGCTCGCGCGCCGGCGCTGCCGCCACTGACCGCCGAGCAAATTGTCGAGCGCAATGCCACCGCGCGCGGCGGACTCACCGCCTGGAAGGCGGTCGAGACCATGTCCTGGAAGGGGAAGATGGGCGCCGGTGGCACGACTTACATGTCGGTCTCTCCCAAGGGCAAGCTGCAGCAAAAGGAACGGGAAGAAATGCAGCTGCCATACCGACTCGAATTCAAGCGGCCGCTGAAGTCCCGCTTGGAGCTCGATTTCAACGGCCAGACCGCCGTGCAGGTGTATGACGGTGTCAAGGGCTGGAAACGGCGCCCCTACCTCGGTCGAGACGAGTGGGAAGCCTATACCGCCGACGAGCTCCAGCAAGCGGCCGCCGAACCCGGTATTGACGGCTATCTGATCGACCACGCGAGCAAGGGCGCCAAGGTGCAGCTGGCCGGCACCGACAAGGTCGAGGGCCACGCCGCCTATAAGCTCAAGGTGACGCGCAAGGACGGCCAGGTTCGGCAGGTGTGGGTCGACGGCCAGAGTTTTCTCGAGCTCAGGGTGGACGGCGCGCCGCGCAGGCTGGATGGCAAGGTGCGCGCGGTCGCGGTGTACCTGCGTGACTACAAGCGGGATCAGGGCCTGATGATTCCGCACCTGCAGGAAACGGTCGTGCAGGGTGTCCCGAAGGCCGAGAAGGTCACGATCGACAGTGTCACCTTGAACCCGCCGCTGGATGACGCCCGATTCACCAATGCCAAGTAAGAATCCAGTCGGCCCATGGTTGCGAGCGGGAGCGGTTGCGCTAGTGGCGATCGGTACGAGCGCGGCCGGTGCCGAAGGGACCGCGACCGATGCCGCCAAGGCGACCGCGGGCGCTGAGCTGACGGTGCAGCAGATCCTGGAGCGCCATGCCGCGGCGCGCGGCGGGGCGGAGCTCTGGCACAGGATCCAGACCATGACCTGGACGGGCCACATCGAGTCAGGTCCCGGCGGCATTTCCAAGCACCCATTTCTGCTGATGTTCCGGCGGCCGGCGGCGACACGCTTCGAAATCTTCGGCGAGGGCCAGCGCTCCGTGCGAGTCTTCGACGGTACCATGGGCTGGAAGCAGCGGCCGACCTCACAAGGCACGTTCGAAGTGAAGGAGTACGGCGCCGAGGAAATTGGCTTTGCGCGGGACGCCGGCGGACTCGACGGTCCCCTCTTCGACCCGACGGCCAAAGGCATCGGCATCGCGCTCGAGGGCGTCGGGTCGGTGGAGGGACATCGCGCGTATCACCTCAAGCTCACGCTCCCCTCCGGACAGGTGCGCGACGATTGGATCGACGCGCAGAGTTTCCTGGAGCTGCGCTACGACCGCGCCACGCGCAACGCCGTCGGCGCGACTGGCATGGTCTCCGTGTATCTGCGTAATTACCAGACCGTCAACGGGCTCGTGATGCCGTTACTGATCGAGACCGGGGGACCGGCGAGCCGCGACACGGACAAGATGATCGTCGAAAAGATCGCGCTCAACCCGATTTTCGATAATGCCCAGTTCACAAGGCCGACCGTCCCGTCGACACGCCGCCGCGGCGCCATGGTCAATACGCAGTCGCCACCGGTCAACTCGCCCCGCGGCCGCTGAGTTTCTCGAACGCTCGGCGCTATTTCGGTTTGCTTTGTGCAATAGCCAGCCGACGGCTGGTCTCGCACGTGCGGCACGACGACGACGCGGGCAGTTCCCGCCCGCGCCGCGCGCCGGTATCAGGTTATTTTCCCGCCTGCGCCACGCGCGTGGCATCGCCAAACAGGAATCTTCCGTGCATCACCGACGAGTGTCCGGGTGCGGTGCAGAAGAACACGTAGCGCAGCCCCTGCACCAGCGCCGCGGTGCTGAATTTCACCGTGGTGCTCTCGCCCCCGCCCACCACCTTGGTCGCGGCGATGATGCGCTTGTCGTTCTCGGGCACGAAGCCGTGCGCGAGGCCCGCCGCCAGGCCGGCATTGACGATCCCCGACACGTCCGAGTCCTTCGCGAGCACCCAGTCGTGGCCCATCACCTTGGCGGGCAGCCGGCCGGCGTGCCTCAGAGTGACCTCGACGTCGGCGCAGCTCGTGGGCACGGCCAGCTCGTGCGCACTGAACTGCATCATGTCGTTGCTGTCGATGGCGAGCTTGCAGGGGTCCGCATAAGCGCCTGCACTCGCTAACAGCAGCATGCCGGCGCCGATCACTCGAAGGTAAGTCATGGAGTTTCCTCCCCGCCTGTCATTCTCAGAACGCCATCCATGAGAACAGGAACAGCGAGTTGTTCTGGCTCGCCGAGCGCCCGTTCGGGACGTCGTAGTTGGACGTACCGCCGTTGAACCGCAGGTACCCGGTGTACTGCACGCCGACGCGCAGGTTGACCCACGGCCGCCCCCAGGACGTCATCTTTCCGAACGGCACGTACTCCAACTGCGCCGTGTAACCGCGCGTGTCCGGGGAGCCGTTGTTGCTGCCCTCGAACGGGGCCGGTCCGTAGCGCGTCGCATCGCGGCCGCCGCTGGTATCGAACAGGCCGAGGCCCGCGCTCCAGGTCTGGCGATATGCGTAGGAGGCATCGATCTCCAGCGCATTGAGGTGATTGGTGGCGTTGTCCGCTAAGAGGGCGTTGAAGGTCGCGTTCAGCTGCTGCTTCTCGTGAATCAGCGATGCGTTGACGAGAATCGCGCCCGGGCCATCGGGCGTGTACTGATAGGTGGCGTCAAACGCGACATCCGTGTAGTGATCGGTGTCGGGCACGGCCGCATCGGGCTGCATCTTCACATCCATGCCATAGGTGCCCACGGAGAAGTAGTGCTCGCCCTTCTCGCCCCGGGTGAACTGGTAGGCCGCGCGCCAATAAGGCGCAGCCCCGTTGATGTGGACGTTGTTATCCGGGTAGAGGCCCACATTGCCGAGCCAGCGGTCCGAGAGGCCCTTGTAAGCACCCGCCTCGAGATACACGTGGTCGTGGATCATGGTGTACGCGGTCGCCCCGACAGCCACGCCGCCGAGCCCGCCGATGATCGGAGCGGCGCTGACCCCGGGCACGAGCGGTGAGCCGATGTAGGGATAGGCCCAGGCAGGCGAGGAGTGCCACAGATCCTGTACCGTGGGATTGTTGTTCACCGAGATCCCCACTACCGCGTCGGTGCCGAAGAGCTTCAGCGGCCGCGCGTACCGAACGTCGGTGTTGTCCCAGCTGAAATGCCGGTCTTCGCCACTGTAGGTGGACTGCGAAAAGATGCCGATGTGCTCGGTGAGGCGCGTCGCCAGGAATACCGAGACCTGGTCGACCGAGACGTTGTTGTTGGCGCTGAAATGCGCGGCCAGCGCATCCGGCGGTGGCGTGTCGACGCGGCTGTATCCGCCCTGCACCATGAATGCGAGCGGCATCGGATGCTCGCCCTCGCCGAAGGTATAGCCGTTCAGCTTGAACTGGCGGCCGTAAGGCGTGAGCGCCACCCCGAAGGACATCGTGTGACACTGCGAGCAGGGCATCCCGGTCTGACGCGCGAAACTCGGTACGGCGGAAGCGGTCCGCGGTAGGGCGATGATCATGAAAACCAGCAGCGCGAGAGCGCAGCCTTGATAGCGATGAATGTGCACAGAGCACCCCTGTTGTTGTTTGAATCTCCCGGGGAGTAGAGATATCGCATCCCGGGTGGATGAGGAATAAGGCGAAGTTCGGCCCCCCACTTGGGTTGAAGGCCGAATGCGCGCGGGGGAAAGTACTACGCGGCGCTACCGGGCCTGGCCCCCTAACACGGGAGGTATCAGTTCTAACACATTGATATTACAGTGGTTTAAAGACTTGGATTGCCGGCGGGAGGCGGCCCGTGGGGGCGGTGATCGCACCGCCGCCGGGAACGCTGGAACACTCCAAGGGAGGCGCGGGAACGCGCGCGGGCGCTACTGGTCACCGTGCATGTGATGCACGAAAGCCCGCAGCGCCACGCGGTGGTCTTCCCACAGCTGGTAGCTGAGCGGGGCTCCGTCGCTGTCGGCAGTCAGCGTGAGACTGCGCGCCTCCTCGATGAAGCGCAGCGTGCCGAGATCGGTTCCGTACACGTTGGGTGTCACGACGGTGCCCGGGGGCGCGTGCACCGGCACACCGATGCCCGCCTCGTGGGCCGAGTGTCCGAGCAGGGCGAGCGCAATGCGCCGGTCGTCGGCCTGCAGGACGAGCGGCTCGGGGGAGGGTAATGCGTCCGTGCGCAAGCGCGGGTCGACGGTCGACCAGAAGTACGCGATCAGCACGTAACTCACCTTGCCATTGCGGTCCACGGCCGCAGCGGCGAGCGTCACGTAGTCGCGTACGTTCGCGGCAAGCTCCGGGCGCGGGAGGGCAAAGACCAGCGGCTCGGCCACGACGGTGACGGTGGCCGCGGTCTCCTCGTCCAGATACTCGCGCGGCTGCTTGTCGCCCGCAACGGCGACGCACGCGCCGAGCGCAGCCAACATCGCCACGGGCAAGGCCACCCGAGCCTGGTGCCCGGCCCTGAGGATCACTGGAAGCTGAGGCGGTACGACACGCTTATATAGTAGCGCGTCGTGTTCTGGGTCTGCACGAACGCCCCGTTCTGCAGCTGCAGCAAGGCTTCGCGCTTGCCCAGCTCGCCACCCACATCCAGCTGAAACAACTTGTTGCCGCGCTGATAGTCGAGCAGCATCGAGGGAATGTAGGTGGTCTCGGTACTGCCGTTGGTGGTGGTCGTGTTCAGCCGATCGATGGTGAAGCGCGGTCCGAGCCGCCAGGCTCCCCAGATCGGGAAACGGGTGGTGGCGCCGAGCGAGTCGATGCGCCCGACCTCGGTGTTGCCGTGCGTGAACGACAGCACGCTGAAATCGCCCGGGTGCCACAGGTTGGACGAATACAGTTGCGCCTGGTAGGTGAGCAGCAGGCCGGTGGCTGGCACGGCCGCGACACCGCCCGAGGCCGGTTGGGCGCCCGTCTGCGTGGCCGAGACGATGGTGGTGAGCTGGAAGCGCGGCCCGAGCGGCCGGGTCGCCGTGACGCTGTAGTTGTCGGTGACCGGCGTGCGATCCAGCGCCAGCTGATAGATCTGCGCGGGCGTGAACACCTGCTCGAGCTGAATGAGGTCCGTGAAATTCTGACCGATGAGGGCGTTGCGCGTGGTGAGCACCGGCGAGTTGCGCCGTTCGGCGTCGAAGCTCAGGCTCCAGTGCGCCGGTAGCTGCAGCGTTCCGAGCACGCTGACGGTGTTGAGGGAACGGTAGGCCGTGTCGTAGTCGAGCACCGCGACCAGCGAGGCGCGCGCGGCCAGGTAGCGTCCTTCGAGTCCGACCGCCTGGCGGTCACGCAGGCCCTGGAACTGCTGCGTCGCAGCGAACACGGCGCCGTCCCAGTGGGCGCTCGGCGGCGTATAGGCCAGTGCCAGCGTCTCGAAGCGCTCCTGGGTCTGCGGGGCGACGATCAGCTGCTCGACGGGATACCCGGCTGCCGCGTTGACGGCCCAGGAGGGCTTGAACTGCCAGGAGAGGAACAGCCCGTCGAAGCTGCCGAGGATGCCGTTCGCGTTGCTCACCTGACGGCCCAGGCGCCCCAGGAGCCCGAGCGAGCGGTCGACCACCTCGATCGAGGCAAGGCTCACGCGCGTGGGATTGCCGAGCGCGAACTGGTCCTTGCTGAAGCTCTTGTCATAGCCCGCGGCGAGCCGTCCGATCCAGTCGAGGGTTTCACCGCGCCGGCGCGCCAGCAGGTCCACGTCGCTGAAGAGGGCATTGTTGGTGACGGTCGGCGCGGCCGGCACCGGTTGGCTGTTGGGCGGCGGGGCGCCGTTGCTCAGTCGTGAGCCGTCGTAGCGCGCCAGCTGCGCCACCCCACCCGATACCTCCCATCCCTGTGTCTCGCCGCTTGCGTCGCGACCGGTACGTGCCTTGGCTTCGGCGGCGCGCAGGATGCGCAGGCGAAAGGCCACGCGCTCGGCGGCCTCGCCGTGCGGATAGCGGCGCAGATACTCCTCGTATTCCGCCTTGGCATGCGCCAGCTGGCCGGAGCGCTCGCGCGCGAGGCCCAGCAGCTCCTGCGCATGGGCGCGGTCTGGAAACTCCGCTTGCCGCTGCAACTTGGTGAGCAGCGCGATCGCCTTCGGATAGTCGCGCGCCGCCAGCGCGGCGCGCGCATCCGCCATCGTCGACTTGAGCACTTCCGGGGGCAGGGGCGGGTCGCTGCCGATGCGCTCGACGGGCGGGAGCGCCACCTGCGCCATGGTGGCGTTCAGATCGCTGGTGATGGCGTCATCCCCGATGGCGAGCCAGGCACGCGGATAGTCCGGCAACGCGAGATTCAACAGGCGGTCCGCTTCCGAGCGGCGCTCGATCGGACCCACGCGCAGCCGGTACCACTTCTCGCCGTCGACCACCGCTTCGGAGACGAACGCGGGCGCCTTGAGGCGCTGGTGCGCGAGCTCCACGTCCGCCGGGGCGAAGGGCTTGGGCTGCGAGTCCAGGTTGATCGCGAAGTTGCTGACCGCCTCGGTCGCCTGGCCGACGAGGATCTTGCCGCGTCCGCGGGCGCGATCGATCAGCCGCAACCGCAGGCCGCGCGGATCGACTCCCTGCGCGATCACGAAGCGCTCGCTCTTCTTGAAATCGAGCGTGAGGGTGATCTGCCCGGGCGCCATGGAGTCGACGCGGGCGGCGGTGATGATGTTCGCGCCGCCGGATACCGGCGGGGTCTCCGCCAGCAGCTGCGACAGCTGGCTCACGCCGCAGTCGGGCATGGGCGCGAGCTGAATATGCACCTGCCGGCCCTCGCTCGCGGGCAGGCTGGTGATGAAGCGCATCGAGCAATTGAACACCATGGTGAGGTCGACCTGGTCCTCGTGGTCGTTCACCTCGATGACGTTCACCAGGCGCGTCGGCCGGCTGATGGGAAGCTGCGCAATAGCGCCGCGCGCGCCGAGCGCGGCGAGCAGAATGAGCGCCAGGCGGCACAGCCGACGCTCAGCGATGGAACGTCGCATCCGACACTCGATGATGCGGTCCGGGCAGACTTCTTGTAATGGTTGACTGCGTCGTATCGCTGTAGACGTGGCAGGCGCCGCTGCAGTTGGCGAGCTCCGTGGCGGTGTAGGTGAGGCCCTTGACGGTCTTCGGGTGCGCCGCGGGCTTGAAGTCCTTCGCATGGCAGCCGGCGCAGGTGCCGGCGTTCGCCGCCGAGGGGTAGGGCACCTGGTCGGTATTGGAGGTGTGGCAGCTGGTGCAGCTCAGCGCGGCGCGATGCGCGCCCGGGTAGGCGGCGCTGGTGTGCCGGAAGCGCATGAGGCTCCAGTCCGGGTAGCTGTGACAGGTGGCGCAGTCGCGCCGGGTGATCATGTGCCCGGGGGAGAGGCCGAGGGCGCTGCTGTTGTTGTGGCAGGCGGCACAGCCGCTGATGAAGCCCGAGTGATCGACCTTCGCCGGCTTCCAGGCAAGCGTGCCGTGGCAGGTATCGCACTGCTGGGTGGTCGGGATGTGGGTGCGCGGCATGCCGATGGCCTGCACGGAGTTGTGGCAGGTGCTGCAGGTATGCGCGGCGACGGCGGCGTGATCAAAGCGCGCCGGCGTCCAGGCGTTGGTGGTGTGGCAGCGCTCGCAGCCGGCGCTGGTGGCGAGGTGGCGCGAGGGCTTGCCGCTCGCCACGACCCCGTTGTGGCAGCTCACACAGCTGCCTCGGACCTGGGTGTGATCTACCGTCTTGACCGGCAGCCAGGCGAGCGTCGTGTGACAGCTCTGGCAGGTGTCGGTGGTCGCGATGTGAGTCGGCGGCTTGCCGGCCCCGCTTGCGGCGGTGTGACAGGTGACACAGGCGGTCCCGGCGACGGTCGCATGATTGAACGGTGCGCCGGAGGCGGCGGTGCCCGCTTGCACCGGCGCAGGCGCGCCAGTGCCGGCAGCCGGCACCACGACAGCAGGAGTTGCCGTCCCGGCGCGCAGGGCGGGGCCCACACCCGTGCGGGGGGTGACGCCCGTGGCGGGCTTGGTGGTGGTGGACGCGGTCCTCGTCACGGTCGCCCGCGGCCGCACCGCGAGCTTGTCACGCGTGCTGTGGCAACCCGATCCGCCGCAATCTCTGCCCTTATAATGGTTGGCGCTGTCTCGCACCCACAGGCGACCGTTGGTCTTCCACTGCATGCCGATTTCGTGGCAGCTCATGCACGTCATCGACACGACGTAGGCGTGCTTCATGACGGTGCCGGAGAACGTCGTGAACACGGCCGCCGAGTGGCACAGCTCGCAGGCGATCTTGCCGGTGCCGTTGGGCGGATTGGACGGAATGTGTCCGGTGGGCCCGGAGGGCGGCTGTTTGAGCGTGGGCGGCGCCATGTTGTAGAAGCTCAGCCCGTAGGCGTGGCACAGCGCGCAATTGCTGGTGATGCCCGCATGCCCGGTGGCCCCCATCACATAGGCAGCAAAGTTGCCCGCGGTCGTGTGGCACTGGGCGCACGGCGCGCTGGTCGGGATATGGTTCGCCGGCTTGGCGCTGCTGCCCATCTGATTGGTGGCAAAGGTCGGGGTCGTGGTGTGGCAGCCGTTGCAGTCACCGCTGGCCGGATGGGCCTTGTCGTATGCCTGGGGACGCGAGTCGCCCCAGGAGGTCGCGGTGCTTACCATCATCCCCAGATACGGCGCGGTCTCGTGACAGGTCGAGCAGGCGCCCACCGCCGCCACGGTGGCGTGGCCGGCGACGCTGAGCGTCGGAGCACTGACACTCGCCGCACCGATACGGAAGCCCCCGGGGTTCACGTTCGCGGTGCTGTGGCAGCCCGAGCCGTTGCAATTGAGGGTGCCGATCGGGATGTGATTGGTCGGCGTGCTGACGATCGTGACGTTGGCGAAGGTCTTCGCCACCGTCGAACCGTGGCAGGTGAGGCAGCCGGTCACGCCCTGGTGCGTGCCGGTGACGGAGTAGAGCGCGAAGTTGCCCGCGGTCGTGTGGCACTGGGCGCAGGCCGCAGTGGTCGGAATGTGATTCGACGGCTTGCCGGCGGTCGGCAGCAGGTCGGTCGCGAACGTGGGCGTCGTGACGTGGCAGTTGCCGCAGTCGCCGGTGGTCGGATGCTTCGAATCCAAGGTGGCGTTCGGACGGGAGTCTCCCGCCGCGGTCGAGGTGCTGACCATCATGCCCAGGTACTGGGCGCTTTCGTGACAGCTCGCGCAGGTGCCCACCACGGCCAGCGTCGTATGCCCTGCGACGTTGAGTGTCGGAGCGGAGATGCTCGGGTTGCCGAGCTTGAAGCCGCCGCCGCCCGGATTGACGTTGCCCGTGGTGTGACAGCCCGAGCCGTTGCAATCCACGCTGCCGATCGGGATGTGATTGCCCGGCTTCATCATCATCGTGAAGACAGGGTTGGCGGCAATATTGAAGGCGCTGGAGCCGTGGCACTGCACGCACCCGCGCACCCCTTGGTGCGTGCCCGGGGAAGAGTAGAGCGCGAAGTTGCCCGCGGTGGTGTGGCACTGCGCGCACGCGGCAGTCGTGGGGATGTGATTCGCAGGCTTCGGAGCGCTCGCCAGCAGGTTCGAGGCGAAGGTCGGCGCCGTCGCGTGACAGGTGCCGCAGTTGCCGGTGGTCGGGTGCTTCGAGTCGAGCGTGCTGTTCGGACGGGAGTCTCCCGCCGCGGTGGAGGTGCTGGCGATCATCCCCATGAAGGGGGCAGCCTCGTGACAGGTCGTGCACGCGCCCACCGACGCCACGGTGGCGTGCCCGGCGACATTGAGTGTCGGACTCGCAGTGCTCGCCGCGCCGATCCGGAAGCCGCCGGTATTCACGTTCGCAGTAGTGTGGCAGCCCGAGCCGTTGCAGTCGGCGCTGCCGATCGGGATGTGGCTGCTGCCCGGCCACCCCACAATCGTGATCGTGTTGCTGGGCGGCGGTCCCGCGAACGGTCCGGTGCCCGGGCCGTGGCAGGTGATGCACCCGGTCACGCCCTGGTGCGTGCCGGTAACGGAATAGAGCGCCCAGTTGCCCGCCGTGGTGTGGCACTGCGAGCACAGCGCCGTGGTCGGAACGTGGTTCGACGGGCGCGGCGTAGTGGGGTCTAGGAAGGAGGTCGTGTTATGGCACAGGCTGCAATCGCCGGTGGCGGGGTGCAGGCGATCGAGCTTCGCCGAGGGGCGCGAGTCCCCAGCGGTGGTGTCGGTGCTCGGGTGCATCCCCTGGAAGTTCCCCGTCTCGTGGCAGCTCGCGCAGGCGAGCGCCGACACCGCCGGGTGGTTGATGACGCCGGGGTTCCACGTCGTGTAGTTGGTGGGCGAGTGGCAGCTCTCGCACGGTGTTAGCGGAGTGCCGATCGGGACATGGGTCGCCGTGATGCCCGACGCGTGCACGTTGTCGTGACAGGCGGCGCAGCCGCTGGTTACCCCGACGTGATTGAACACCGCGCCGCCCCAGCTGAGCGTCGTATGGCAGGCGTCGCACTCCAGGTCGGTGACGATGTGCGTGGGCCCCTTGCCCTGCGCCTGCACGCCGTTGTGGCAGGTCGAGCAGCTGCCGCGCACCTGGGTGTGGTCGAAGTTGACCGCCGGGTTCCAGGCGACGGGCGTATGGCAGCTGGCGCACTGGTCGGTCGTGAGGATGTGGTTGGCGGGCTTGGCGGTGGCGCGCACGACGGTGCCGACGCCGTGACAGGCGCCGCAATCCTTCGGGGTGCCCTTGAATAGGGCGTTGGCGTGACAGGACTCGCAGGGCAGGTCGCGGTGCTGGCCGATGAGCTCGAAGCCGGTCGTCAGATGGTCGAAGTTGTAGCGGATCGGCGCGGCAAATCCCTGCGGCAGCAGCCCGAGGAGCAGCAGCGCCGCGAGCGCGCGTACACCCCAGCGCCGGCACTGCCGCCCGAACCGGTTATGCGTCATGGCTGTCCGTATACGCATGCGCCCTCCTAGTGCACCCGTGCACCCTTCCACGTGACCGTGGAGTGGCAGCGGTCGCACTGGCGCCCGTACTGCCCGACGTGCACGTCGTCCTTCTCGTGGCACGAGAGGCAATCCTGCTTGAGCTTCACTTCGTCCGGTGGCCGCAGGTGGCAGGCCTCGCAGGTGAGCTTGCCGTGCGCACCGGTGAGGGCAAATCCGGTCTCCTTGCCGTGGTCGAACTCCCACATTTTCCAGCCGTTCGAGGAGTGGCAGCGAGCGCAGTCCTTGCCCAGATTGCCCTTATGCACGTCGTCCTTGCGATGGCAGTCGATACACTCCTTGCCGACGTCGCGGTACTGGCGGGTCAGATGGCACTGCTCGCACGGAACCGCGACGTGCAGACCCACCAGCGGAAAGCTCGTGAGGTCGTGATCGAAGCTCACGCTGGAGCGCCAGCCAGCCGGCGTGTGGCACTCATCGCATTTCTTGCCGAGCTTGCCGGCGTGCACGTCGTTCGGCCGGTGGCAGCTGACGCATTCGGTGGGCAGCTTCTGCGTCGCCACGCTCGCGGTATGGCAGGTATGACACGCGACCTTCTCGTGACGGCCGACGAGCGGCCACTTGGTGTCGCGCGTATGGTCAAAGCTCGAGGGCTTCCACTTCTCGTTGCCATGACAGGTGCCGCAGTCCTTGCCGAGGCGGCCGGCGTGCGCGTCCTGCGCCTGGTGACAGCCGGAGCACTCGCGCGGCAGCTTGTCCTTGAGATTGCCCGTGCGGTGGCAGTCGTTGCAGGCGATGCGGTCGTGCACGCCCTCGAGCGCGAAACCGGTCTCCTTCTTGTGATCGAACTTCGAGTTCTTCCAGGCGCTGGTGACGTGGCACTCGGCGCACTTGACGCCCCGGTCGCCGTGGTGCACGTCGTCCGGCTCGTGGCACGAGACGCACTCTTTGGGCGTATTTTTATAACGGTTGCCGAAGTGACAGGCCGCGCAGGGCGCCTCACGGTGCTGGTCCCGCAGTGGAAACGCGGTCTTGTCGTGATCGTAGCTTATGTGGCGCCAGGCGCTGGCGTCGTGACAGGAGCCGCAGTCACGCCCCAGTTTGCCCTCGTGGGGCTCCTCCTTGCGGTGGCAGCCGATGCACTCCCTGGGCGCGTCGCGGTAACGCTTGCCGGCGGCGTGGCAGCTCTCGCACACCACGTCGGCGTGCGCGCCGCGCAGCGGATAGTCGGTGTTCTCGTGATTGAACTGCTCGTGACTCAACTTCACGATGTCCGCCTCCCGACCCAGATGTTCGGAGTGGCAGGCGCGGCACTGTGAGGTGTCGATGCCGGGGAACCGGCCGTGGAAGCCGCGTCGCTCATGCAGGTCGCCGGCGATCTCCTTATGGCAATCGAGGCACAACTGCGTCTGGCGATTGCGGTCGGTGCGGTCGTGGCACAGCGAGCACTGCTCTTCGTATTTCACATGAGCGGCGCTCAGCTTGCCGGGCATGAGGAGCGTCTCTGGATTCACGGCCTCAGCGGGCCTCACCGATATCAGCACCAACAGCAATCCCAATGTCAGCAGCGCGTAACATCGTCGCCCCGTCATGTCGGTGGCGGAAGGTCGATCTAGTAAACGTGGACCGCAATCACGTGAATCACCGCGGCGATCACCATGATGAAGATCAATGGTATATGCAGCGCGTGCCACAGTGAGAACAGCCGTTCGTAACCCTCGAAACCGGCTACCCGCCGCGTCGCGGCCAGCCTCCGGTCGACGTAACAGCGGGCCGTGAGCCCGAGGCGCTTGTGCTCGAGCGCGACCACCGCGGATCTGCGGGCGCCGGCGTGCAGCGCGTGGCGGATATAGCGGTGCAGCTGCCAGCGCGCCTCGAACGCTATGAATGCGACCACGGGCGGTTTGGCGAATCCAAGGAATGACAGGTGCGGCCCGGCTTTGAGCAGACGCTGCTCGACCGCCTCGATGCGCGTCACCAGCTCGGGCAGAAAGCTGATGCTGCCGGACAGGTTGCGCAGGCCCTCGGCGCCGGTGCGCAATTCCCCCAGCTCCAGTTTGCGGCCGTACAAGCCGTGGTGGATGTGCACGTAGATGTAGCGGCCGATGAGGCCGCTGATGGCAACGGTGAGCATCGAGAACAGCGCCACGTTGCTGTTGGTGGCGCCGATGCCGAAATTTGCGTGATACAGGATGCACACGGGTCCCGCGATCCCGAGCACCATGTGAAAGCGGAACCAACCCGGCGTCGAGCCGAGGAAGCTGAGCCACGTCCAGCGCTTGCGCAACGAATACACCAGCAGCAGCAGCATCAGGCTCCCGCCGATGATGCCGAGCCAGTAACCCACGCCGCGATTGGGGCTGATGTAGCGCGCAGTCTGGGTGTTCCAGCCGAGGTACAGCACCGCGGTCACCAGCACGAAAAACAACCGGCCGCCGCTCAGCAGCCGCCTGCGCGGCGGCTGCGGCTCCGCCTGAGGTGCCACCGCCGGAGCCGCGGTGCGCTTCGCGGCCGCCGGCGGCGGCTGGGGTGACGGGGGCGGTTGCGGCGCCGGGCGCGCTTGCGGTGCCGGTTGGGGCGGTTGTGGTGCCGGGCGCGCTTGCGGCGCCGGTTGGGGTGGTTGTGGTGCCGGGCGCGTTTGCGGCACCGGCCGGGCCGCCGCCGGGGGCGGCGGTTGCGGCGCCGGGCGGGGCGGTTGCGGCGGCTGCGGTGCCGCGCGCGCCCGGACCGGAACCGTCTCCGCGGCATCCGCGGTCGCAGGGCGGGGCTTTTGCGGCGGCCGGTATGCCGCGCGAGAGCGGACCGGAACCGTCTCCGGCGTATCCCCGGTCGCAGGGCGAGCCACCCGGGGACCGAGCTCGTTCAGGCGCACGACCCTGACCTCGAGCTCCTGCAGCTCCTGCAGCTCTTCGGTCTCCGGAAGTGGTTGGCGGCGCGCTGCCATGAAAGCCGTCAGCCTATTTCCCGGTTGATGACGAGGGCCAGCTTCTTACCGGCAGCCGGGTGCAGCACCGGGCTGGTGACGTACAGATCACCGGCGCTCGGGGCAGCTTGTCCGCTGCGCGAGATCCGCGCTTCAACCACCACCTTGTCGAATTGCGAGAGCCGTCGTGAGGGAATCATGGCCATGGAGTCATCCAGATGGAAACTGACCGGCCAGACGGCCGCCGTGGTGCGCAGGACCGCGAGCGGTGGACCGGGCGAGTCCACCGCTTTCGCGTAGATGAAGAGGGTCGCGTCACGCTGGACGCGGGCCGCAAGATGACTGTCGATGGAGACGGTGCCGGAAACTTCCGCGGCGCCCGTCGCAGCCGGCGCCGCCGCGGCTGCGCTCGAGGCGCTCACCGGGGCGAGACCGGCGAGCGAGGTGTCTTCCGCAATGTTGCCGTCGATGATGCGGGCGTCAGGAGAATTCGCGGGCAGGGCCGCGCGCAGCCTCTTCCACCAGGTGAGCGCATCGGTGAAATGGCGTTGCTCGTGTGCCTGACTCGCCTTGAGCCACAGCGCCTTGGTGTTACTCGGATCGAGTGCGAGCGCGCTGTCGATGGCGCTGCCCGCGGCCCCGGTGAGCGAGCCGTCGGCGAGCGAGGCGAGCACATCCGCGTAATCGGCCCACGACTGGGCGGTCATGCCCTTCAACGCCACGACCCGCGCCAGGGCATCGCGTGCGGCACGGTTGTCGTGCTGTGCATGGTGCAGGTCGGCGAGCGCGAGCCACCCCTGCACGTCACGTGGGTTTGCCTTGACCCGCTGTTCGAGCTCCGTGACCGAGGCCGCGGGGGCAGCCGGCGCGGCTGCAGGCTCGGCAGAGCCCGGGCGGGACTCGGTGGCGGTGGCCGCGGCCACCAGCGCCCCTGCGCTCATCTGGGTGACCACCCCGGCGGCGGGGTTGGCGCCCCGCGCCCGTGCGCGGCGGGCATCGTCGGGGCGTCCCAGGAAATCGTACGCCTTGGCGAGCAGTGTCCAGTCATCCGCGCTGCCGCCATCGCGGGCGAGGCGCGCTTCGAGCGCGGCGACTTCCGACTCCATCGACTTCGCGGGGGCGTCCGATTTCGCGGCTGCGGATTTCGCGGCTGCGCCAGCGGACGAGTCGGCAGCCGGCGCCACCATGGCCGCTGCGGGCCGGCTGGCGAGGGAGTGGCGCGAGCCGATCGCGAGATAGATGATCGCCGCGGCCCCTGCGAACGTCGCGACAAACGCGCCAGCAAGACCGTAGCGGATTCCCCCGCGGCCGAGAGCGAGCGCACTTCGCCACAGGGGCGTAGCGACCAACGTCGCACCGACCCCGACCAAGGCTCCAGCGATGAACCAGAAAATAGCGATGCACCCTCCCGAGGGATCGTCAAGTCACGAGCGCAAGAAGCGCGCGGCGATGTGACAATACACATGATCCGCGCGCCAGTAACGATGTCTCAGGCTGCCGACATCCTGTCTCCAACTACCGACAAAAACGCCGGAGAAAACAGGCAATTACACGCGTTCCGAATCGCTGCTAGAGTGCGCAGCCGCGCCCGCCGTTGCAAGTAGGGGAAAGCCCCATTACTGGGAGTTCGGTCACAGAGTTAACGTGCCGACCACGTGTCCAATGGCACACCCCCGGTTAATTCGGGGTGGACGTGCCGCGCCGTGTTCACGGCTGCGCAACCGATATGGCGTTGCTTCAAGGGCTTCAATGAATTCGTTGACGATGTACCTCATCTACGGGTTGCCCGGCCTGGTGCTGTTCGTGTTGCACGTTCGGCGCCGGCGGCGCCTCGAGCGGCAGAGTCTCAAGGCGCTGGAGAGCACCGGTGCGGCAGAACCGGCGTCGCTTCACCCGATCATTGATCCCGCGACTTGTATCGGCTGCAGCTCGTGCGTCAAGGCTTGCCCGGAACAGGCGCACCACACGGTCCTCGGCATCGTCGACGGGCGGGCCGTCCTGGTGAGTCCCGGGGATTGCATCGGCCACGGCGCATGCAAGACCGCCTGTCCGGTCAATGCCATCACGCTGGTGTTCGGCAGCGAGCGGCGGGGCGTCGACATTCCCATCCTGACGCCGAAATTCGAGTCCACGGTGCCCGGCATTTTCGTTGCGGGCGAATTGGGCGGCATGGGGCTCATCCGCAACGCTCTCGAGCAGGGACGGCAGGCGGTCGAGGCGATTGCCGAGAGGCGGCGCGCGGCGGGCGGCCAGGAGCTTGACCTGGTGATTGTCGGCGCAGGTCCCTCCGGTTTTGCCGCCACGCTGACCGCCAAGTCCAAGAACATGCGCTACGTGACGGTCGAGCAGGAAGCCCTCGGCGGCGCGGTCTTTCAATATCCGCGCGGCAAGCTGGTGATGACCGCACCGGCGACCGTGCCGCTCATCGGCAAGGTCAATTTCCGCCAGACCAGCAAGGAGGCGCTGCTTGAATTCTGGAAGGATGCCGAACGCAGGACCGGCATCAAGATCAACTACCAGGAGCGGGTCGAGGAGATCACCCGCGCGGGCGAGGGTTTCATCGTCAAGACCAACCGCGGCACCTACCCCACGCGCAGCGTCCTGCTGGCGATCGGGCGCCGCGGCACGCCGCGCAAGCTCGGCGTGCCCGGCGAGGAGATGTCCAAGGTGGTCTACCGGCTGATAGACCCGGAACAGTATAAGGGTCAGCACGTGCTGGTGGTCGGCGGGGGCGACAGCGCGCTCGAGGCCGCCGCGAGCATTGCCGAAGCCGGCGGCGGCGGGGTGGTGCTGTCCTATCGCGGGGCGGAGTTCGACCGCGCCAAGGCGCGCAATCGCGAGCGCATCAATGCGGCCGCGAAGGGCGGTATTCTTAAGGTCATGATGAAATCCAGCGTGAAGCAGATCGAGGCGCAGTCGGTGGCGATTGAGGCCGACGGCGGGGTCTCCAAGGTCCGAAACGACGCGGTCATCGTGAGCGCGGGCGGGGTGTTGCCTTCGGATTTTCTGAAGCGTGTGGGAATCACGGTTGAAACGAAACGTGGCACGGCGTAGGCCGGCACTGCTTGCCGTACTGGGCGTGCTGGCGGTGGGCGCGGCGCTGGCGGTAGGCACGGCGCTGGCGGCCCCACAACAGTTCTCACGAGCGGCGGACCCGCTCGAGGGGGTGAAGACCGCCATCCGCCTCAAGAAATTCGCCGAAGCCGCGACGGCGCTGCAAAAGCTGGCGAGCGCCGGCAACGCCGACGCGCAGTACATGCTGGCGGTGTTCTACCTCAACGGGGTGAACGGACCCCGCGATCCGGCGCAGGCCAGGGGCTGGCTCGAGAAGTCCGCCGGCCAGGGCAATGCGCGCGCCGCATTCAGCCTGGCTAACCTGTTCGCCGAATCCGACCCGCCCGACAGCCAAGCCGCGGAGCACTGGCTGGCGCGCGCGCGCCAGCTTGGCTTCAGCGCTCCGACCGCCCCGCCAGGGGCGGCCGCGGCGCAGCAGGGGCCACCGTCGAGTCTGCTGCCGGCTGCGCAGCTGAAAGACCCGGGGGTGAGACGCGATGCGCTATGGCTTGCCGCTACCGACGGTGACGTGCCGAGCCTCGAGATCCTCGCGGACCCGGCGCTGGTGTCGGCACGCGACGAGTTCGGGCGTGGCGCGCTGGCGCGCGCCGCCGAGGCGGGCTCGGCGCCGGCGGTGACGCTGCTCATTCGGCGCGGCGCAGCGGTTGACGCCGCCGATGAGCATGGCATGACGCCGCTGATGCTGGCGGCGCGTGCGGGCGAGCTGGCGGCCGTGGAAGCCTTGCTCGCGGCACACCCCAAGATCGATGCGGCGGATCGAGACCGCAACACGGCGTTGATGCACGCCGCCATCAGCGGCCGACTCGCCGTGGTCGATCGTCTGCTCACCGCCGGAGCGAGCGTCGCGCCGCGCGACGTGCAGGACTGGTCGGCCCTCGACTTTGCCGAGGTCAGAGGCGCCGCCGACATCGTCGCGCGCTTGCGCGAGAAGGGTGCGACTGCCCTGCACCGCAGCGCGATCGTGTCCGAGAGCCGGCCGACCGCCGTGCAGAGAGCCCAGCGCGATCTGTACGCCGGATGGCCGGATCTGGCGGTCGGGGCCAGTCGTGACACCCCGGAGCTGCTGCACGCGCTGCTGCAACACGGCGCGAATCCGAATGCCACCACGCCCGACGGCCTGCCGATCCTGACCGTGGCGGTGCTCGCCGGCACCCCTTCGTCGATAGAGGCGCTGCTCGCCGCGGGAGCCAAGGCCACGCGCCCCGACCGGCGCGGCAACTCGGCGCTGCTCGACGCGGTACGCGTCGGCCGGGAAGACATCGTCCTCAGCATGCTGGCGCACGGGGTCTCGCCGGACAGTCGTTGGGATCCCGAGCCGCCGGTAGTCGCGGCCGCCAAGGCCGGGCACGGCGGCATCCTGCGCGCGCTGCTCGCGGTACACGCGCAGCCCGATGTGCGTGACGAGCATGGCACCAGCGCGCTGATGCTGGTCGCGCAGAGCGCCGACTTGGAGTCGCTGCGGCGGCTGCTCGACGTCGGCGCCGCCACCGAAGGCGTGGACAAGGCGGGTCGCACGGCGTTGTGGTATGCGGCCCATGCGGGCAAGCTCGAGGCCGCCCGCCTGCTCCTGGAGCACGGCGCCAGCGTCGACCACGCCGATGCCGCCGGGGAGAGCGCGTTTGCGGCGGCCTGCGCTGCCGGGGCCACGGCGATCGTGGATCTCATGCTCGAAAAGGGCCCGCGGCTCGAGGCGCGCACCGCGCGCGGCGACACCGCGCTGCTGCTCGCGGTGAACGCGGGCGCCGTGGAGGTCGTCGAGAAGCTGCTCGCCCGGCACGCCGACAAGGACACGCAGAACGAGTTCGGTGACACCGCCCTCATCATCGCCAGCCGCAACGGCAATGCGGCGCTGGTGCAGCGCCTGCTGAGCGCCGGCGCCAGCACCCGCCTGCGCAACAAGAACCACGCCAGCGCCGCCGACGTGGCCCGGGAGCGCGCCTTCACGGCCATCGCCGAGCTGCTCAAGAGCGCCTGAGGCCGCCCCCCGCGACCCGCCATTTTCGGACCTGAATCTCCCGCCTTGGGCGTCCGAAAACGTCCGGGCTCTCGCCGTCTCCCGCTCTACAGTGCGGTGCGTATGCAACGGCCGACACGGCCGCGGGAGGCACCATGAAAGCGAACATCGGACTCGGAGTGCTCGCGTGCGGCATGACGATCATGGGCAGCGCCGCGTTGCCGGCGCGAGCGCAGACAGACCCTTCCCCCGCGCATCCCGCCTACGTGGTCTATGACACCGGTACGCTGGGCGGAGCCGTCGGGGTGGGCAACAGCATCAACGACATCGGCTGGATCGCCGGCCTGAGCACCACCGCCGCGGGCGCCACGCACGCGGCGCTGTGGAGCCCCGGCCGGGTCATCGACCTGGGCACGCTCGGGGGAGCGAACAGCGCGGTGGAATGGCCGGTGAAAAACAATCACGGCCTCGTCGTCGGCATCTCGGAGAGTGCGAGGCCCGATCCCAATGGGGAGAAATTCTCCTGCGACCCGGACTTCATCGCGACCCACGGGCACACGTGTCTTCCCTTCCTGTGGCGAAACGGCACGATCGTGCAGCTGCCGCTGCTCGGCGGCAACAACGGCTTCGCGACCGGCATCAACAACTCCGGGCAGGCGGTCGGCTGGGCGGAGACCGCGCTGCACGATCCGACCTGCGTGCCGCCGCAGGTGCTGCAGTTCGAAGCGGTGCTCTGGGGTCCGGGGGTCGGTCAGCAGCGCATCCTGCCCCCCTTTCCGGGTGACTCGACCTCCGCCGCCACGGCCATCAACGACGCCGGTGAGGTCGTCGGTATCTCGGGCGATTGCGGCGATGCGGTCGGCGCCTTCAGTGCCCGGCACGCCTTGTTGTGGGAGAACGGCCACCCCATGAGGCTGCCGACGCTGGGCGGCCGCGGCTGGAACACTCCCATGGCGATCAACAATGCGGGCGCCGTGGCCGGCTTCTCCGATCTCAGCGGGGATGTCCGCGGCGGGGTGCTGAGGGCGAACTTCCAGGCGTTTCTCTGGACCCGCGAAGGGGGCATCCGCAATCTGCACACGCTGCCCGGCGACGTGTTGAGCGAGGCCACCGGCATCAATGACTTCGGTCAGATCGCTGGGACCTCCTTCGATGCAGACGGCAATTCGCGGGTGTTTCTGTGGCAGGACGGGGTGATGTACGACCTCAACACCCTGGTGCAACCGGATGCGCCCCTCTACCTGCTGGCCAGCGGCGACATCGACGGCCGCGGGGTGATCACCGGGCTCGCGTGCGTGGTGGCGGGCGGCGCGTGCAGCAGCGTGCTGCATGCCTTTGTCGCCATCGTCGCGCCCGCGGTGACGGCTGCTGCCGCGCCGGGCGGCGCAGGAGCGGCCGTTCGCCCGGCCGTGCCCGCCGAGGTTCGCGCGCGCGTGCTGCAACAGCAGCGCCTGGGGCGCATGGCGCCAGAGTGAGATCCTGCGTGGTGCTGGTGCCGTTGTAGGTGGGCGCCATCCTTGAAGCCGGTCTGATCAAAGAACGGCAGCAGCGCTGCGGAGGTGGTGGGGGTGCGGTTGCCATACCGTTTTGGCTATTCTTTACTGTTGGCGCGAGAAGGCGCATGTGCTAGAGATGGGCCATGAAGCCATCCGAGGCCCTTGCTATTCACCGGATCGCTCTGCGGCGGCTCCTGAACCGTCACGGTTTCGCTCATCCGCGTGTTTTCGGGTCGGTTTTGACCAAGACAGATACGGAGGAAAGCGATCTCGACGTACTGGTGGAATCCCGGCGGGGCACCACTCTCTTCACACTGGTAGGCGTGGAAGACGAAGCGCAGCAATTGACGGGCGTGCGTGTGTCGGTGTTGACGCCTGGATTCTTGTCGCCGAAATTCCGTGACAGGGTGCTTCAGCAAGCCGAACCGCTATGACGCATCCGGACCGCGCCGAGGACTATCTCGAACACATCGCCGATGCGATACAACGTGCCACGCGCTACGTCGGAAACCTGAAGAACCTCGAAGCCCTCGAAAAGGACGAGCAAGCCCAGGACGCGATCGTGCGCACGATCGCGGTGATAGGCGAGGCGGCCAATAGGATTCAGAAAGTAGCCCTGAATTTGTAGCGAAGCATCCCGAGCTACCTTGGAGCAAGATGCGCGGCAATTCGCAACAAAGTCATCCACGACTATTTCGATGTTGCCTGGGATGTCGTTTGGGACACCGTTAAGAGCGATCTGCCGCCACTGTTGGAGCGAGTCAAATCACTGTTGGCGAAGCACAAGAAATGATGTCAGAAGGGCACGGGGACCCAATCGGTAAAATTTATTTGCTGCGGACTGCCGGGGCCGGACTCGAATGGAGTCGCTTCGACCCTGTACGACTCTCTAAAATTCAGTCGCTTAGAGACACTATGAGACGTTATTTCTAGCCAGCGGCAGCGTTACATCGCCGCCTTTCTGTACAATTGCGGTAGCAACCCATGCCTGGGTGGCGAAATCGGTAGACGCAAGGGACTTGAAGAAATATTGAGCACCCGGCTCGGAAACGGCCGGCGTGAATGGGGTCAAATTCGGTGGAACAGTAGCGACGTCACGGCGCCTGCAATACCGAGCTAAGCCTTGGTCGACTCCTCAGCATTCATCGCATGCCGGCCAGGGAAAGTGTAGAGACTTGACGGCCCCTGCCTAATCCGTGTGCACTAATCAAGGAGTGATCACGGGACGGCAAAGGTAAAGTCCAGACCACAAATGCACGCGCTGTGTGCAGCAGCGAAAGCTGTAGTGGTATGAAAATCCCTTGGGGGAGACCCCATGCCGGTTCGAGTCCGGCCCCAGGCAGATCAGGCCCCGTCGTTGTCTCGTTATGGGCTTAGTCGCTCGCCCGGCGCGGCTTTGGTGAAGGGCCTGCTGAACGCTGGCGTCACGCGAGGGCCAGTACTGCTGTTGGATCGGCCGACTCAAGAAGGGACCGGGCCCCCTGCAGGGGCCCGGTCATTGGGCGTACTAGAAACTGCCGCCAGCGGAGCTGGTCCAGATCTCGCGGAATACCGAGTCGACGTACTCTACCGTGGCACCGTCGCCCGTTATCGTGCCCGGGGCGGCCGGGACGGTGATGATCGCGCTGGTCGCAGTACCGGACAGGTCCGTGTTGATGTCCTGGCAGCCCGAAGCATTGCAGAGGAAGACATCGAGCGACCTAGCGTAAAGTGCGCTGGCCGTCGGCGCCGTCCAGCTCACAGTCACGGTCCCGCCGGTTGGCGCAGCCGAAAGCACGCTCGGGCTGGCAGCGATGTTGCCCGCAAACAGCGCGCTGGTCAGCGCCGTCGACTGCAACGGAAGGGCCAGCATCGTCGGGTTGTAGGTGGCGACCAGAGTGTCGTCAGTCAGATCGGTCACCGTGCCATTGTCCTTGTACAGCTTCACGGTGTAGACGGCCGGCAGTGTAGTGATGCTTTGAATCTGCGCGTCCGACATCACGAACACATTGCTGTAGCTGCAGGGGACTGTCGCCTGCGTGGTGCCGGTACCGTTGTAGGTGGTCGGATCGCCGGCCGCCAGATTGAAGGAGTTGTTGCTGCCCGAGCTGTATAGCAGGACGCCTGCAGCGGGCAGGCCCGGCCCCGTCACCACGGCATAGTTGATTCCGACTCCACCGTCGTCAACATTGAGATTCATGCCGGTGCACATTACCGAGTTGTTGTCGCCCTCGAACGCAGTGATCGCCGCCTTGGCCACCTGCTGATTACCGAGCATCAGCCAGGTTCCCTGGCTGTTGTACATGATGAAGTCATGGCGTTCGGTGGGTGTGGTGTTTTGCAGCACCGTGAAACTCACGTCATAAGCGGTCATACCCGACGGCACCGTGCTCACCCAGCTCGGAACGCTCTCCAGCACGAGATCGGTGAACGCAAGCGAGCCACCGGCGATGACGGGGTTGCTGGTAATCTCTTGCAGGAACGCCTGGAGATTCCGGCCGTCTTCCTTGAAGCTGGCCTGATCAAAGAACGCCAGCAGCGCCGCAGAGGTGGGCGCGGGTGCGGTTGCCATCAACGCCGCAAAGCTGTTGAACCGCACCGTGATGCCTTGCAGGTCGGTCACATTGTTGGTTGTGCCGGCGGCAAGCGGTGTCGTGGGAGGCGCGCTCAAGGTTCCGGACACGGACGTGTTGTCCAGGCGATTGGTGATGGTTTCGGCCTTGGTAGTCGGGTCGATGGTCACCTTGAGGGCATCCAGTACCGCATCGAGCCCCTGGCCATTAGGGGTGTGTGAGCGCGATCGAGAATCCTCGTTCGCGGACGCGCGAGCCGAAGAACGCCTGGATGTCAAGTGTCGCAATGTCAGCGCCGGATGGAATCCTGGCGCATAGCGCGCTTGTCGCGGTCGATTGGAGCCCGATGGCGGGAGCTGTAGCGCCTGCAGCGGCGGTATAGAGGCTATTGGATAACCCGCAGTGGCTCGCCCTGGACTGCCCGGGGCCGGGGATCAGTCGCTCACCGGGCGTGAAGCCGGCGCTCAGCGATGGAACGTCGCATCCGACACTCGATGATGCGGTCCGGGCAGACTCTTTGTAATGGTTGACTGCGTCGTATCGCTGTAGACGTGGCAGGCGCCGCTGCAGTTGGCGAGCTCCGTGGCGGTGTAGGTGAGGCCCTTGACGGTCTTCGGGTGCGCCGCGGGCTTGAAGTCCTTCGCGTGGCAGCCGGCGCAGGTGCCGGCGTTCGCTGCCGAGGGGTAGGGCACCTGGTCGGTGTTGGAGGTGTGGCAGCTGGTGCAGCTCAGCGCGGCGCGATGCGCTCCCGGGTAGGCGGCGCTGGTGTGCCGGAAGCGGATGAGGCTCCAGTCCGGGAAGCTGTGACAGGTGGCGCAGTCGCGCCGGGTGAGCATGTGCCCGGGCGAGAGGCCGACGGCGCCGCCGTTGTTGTGGCAGGCGGCGCAGCCGCTGATGAAGCCCGAGTGATCGATCCTGGCAGGTTTCCAGGCGAGGGTGCCGTGGCAGGTATCGCACTGCTGGGTGGTCGGGATGTGGGTGCGCGGCATGCCGATGGCTTGCACGGAGTTGTGGCAGGTGCTGCAGGTATGCGCGGCGACGGCGGCGTGATCAAAGCGCGCCGGCGTCCAGGCGTTGGTGGTGTGGCAGCGCTCGCAGCCGGCGCTGGTGGCGAGGTGGCGCGAGGGCTTGCCGCTCGCCACGACCCCGTTGTGGCAGCTCACACAGCTGCCTCGGACCTGGGTGTGATCTACCGTCTGGCAGCCAGGCGAGCGTCGTGTGACAGCTCTGACAGGCGTCGGTGGTCGCGATGTGAGTCGGCGGCTTGCCGGCCCCGCTCGCGGCGGTGTGGCAGGTGACACAGGCGGTCCCGGCGACGGTCGCGTGATTGAACGGCGCGCCGGAGGCGGCGGTGCCCGCTTGCACCGGCGCAGGCGCGCCAGTGCCGGCAGCCGGCACCACGACAGCAGGAGTTGCCGTCCCGGCGCGCAGGGCGGGGCCCACACTCGTGCGGGGGGTGACGCCCGTGGCGGGCTTGGTGGTGGTGGACGCGGTCCTCGTCGTCGCCGGCCGAAGGGCGAGCTTGTCGCGCGAGCTGTGGCAACCCGAGCCGCCGCAGTCCTGGCCGGTGTGGTGGCCGCTGGGGCGTTTCCACAGGCTGCCGTTGGTCTTCCACGTCATGCCCTTCTCGTGGCAGCTCATGCACGTCATCGAGGTCACGTACGCGTGCTTCATGACGGTACCAGAGAACGCGGTGAACACGGCCGCCGAGTGGCACAGCTCGCAGGCGAGCTTGGCGGTGCCGTTGGGCGGATTGGACGGAATGTGCCCGGTGGCCCCGGAGGGAGGCTGCTTGAGGGTTGGCGACGCCATGTTGTAGAAGCTCAGCCCGTAAGCGTGGCACTGCGCGCAATTGCTGGTGATGCCCGCATGCCCGACCGTACCCATCACATACAGGGCGTAGTTGCCGGCGGTCGTGTGGCACTGGGCGCACGGCGCGTTGGTTGGAATGTGAGTCGCCGGTTTGGCGCTGCTGCCCATCTGATTGGTGGCAAACGTCGGGCTGGTCGTGTGGCAGCCGTTGCAGTCACCGCTGGCCGGATGGGCCTTGTCGTATGCCTGGGGACGCGAGTCGCCCCAGGCGCTCGCGGTGCCGGCCACCATTCCCAGGTAGAGCGAGGTCTCGTGACAGGTCTGGCAGCCGCCGACCGCAGCCGCCACCGTGGTATGGCCGGCGACCGAGAGTGTCGGCGTGTTGACGCTCGCCGTGCCGAGCCTGAAGCCCCCCGGATTCACGTTGTTGGTGCTGTGGCAGCCCGAGCGGTTGCAGTCGAGCGTGCCGAACGGGATGTGATTGCTCGGGTTGCTGACGATCTTGATGTTGGCGAAAGTGCCGGCGACCGTCGAGCCGTGACAGGTGAGGCACCCGGTCACGCCCTGGTGCGTGCCGGTGACGGAGTAGGCCGCGTAGTTGCCCGCCGTCGTGTGGCACTGAGCGCACGCCGCAGTGGTCGGAATGTGGTTCGCGGGCTTGGCGTTACCGGTCTGGTCGGTCGCGAACGTGGGCGTCGTGGTGTGGCAGCCGTTGCAGTCGCCAGAGGTCGGATGGGCCTTGTCGAACGCGGTCGGACGGGAGTCTCCGGCCGTGGTCGAGGTGCTGGCGAGCATCCCGACGTAGGGCGCGCTCTCGTGACAGGTCTGACAGCTCGCCACCGCCGCCGCCACCGTGGTGTGGCCGGCGACCGTGAGTGTCGGAGTCGAGATGCTCGCCGTGCCGAGCTTGAAGCCGCCCGCGTTCACGTTCGTCGTGGTGTGACAGCCCGAGCGGTTGCAATCGAGCGTGCCGAACGGGATGTGATTGCTCGGGTTGCTGACGATCTTGATGTTGGCGAAAGTGCCGGCGACCGTCGAGCCGTGACAGGTGAGGCACCCGGTCACGCCCTGGTGCGTGCCCGTGACCGAGTAGAGCGCGTTATTGCCCGCGGTCGTGTGGCACTGCGCGCACGGCGCCGTGGTCGGAATGTGGTTCGCGGGCTTGGCGTTACCGGTCTGGTCGGTCGCGAAGGTGGGCGTCGTCGTGTGGCAACCGTTGCAGTCCCCGCTCGTGGGGTGGTTCTTGTCGAACGCAGTCGGACGGGAGTCTCCGGCCATGGTCGAGGTGCTGGCGAGCATCCCGACGTAGGGCGCGCTCTCGTGACAGGTCTGACAGCTCGCCACCGCCGCCGCCACCGTGGTGTGGCCGGCGACCGTGAGTGTCGGGCTCGCCATGCTCGCCGTGCCGAGCTTGAAGCCGCCCGCATTCACATTGGTCGTGGTGTGACAGCCCGAGCCGTTGCAATCGAGCGTGCCGATCGGCATGTGATTGGCGGGCGTGCTGACCAGGGTGACGTTGACGAAGGGCCCGACCGTGGGGCCGTGACAGGTCAGGCACCCGGTCACACCCTGGTGGGTGCCGGTGACGGAATAGAGCGCGAAGTTGCCCGTCGTCGTGTGGCACTGCGCGCACACGGCGGTCGTGGGGATGTGATTGGCGGGCTTCGGGGCTGTGGGGAGCAGATCTGTCGCGAACGTGGGCGTGGTCACGTGGCAGTTGCCGCAGTCGCCCGTGGTCGGGTGCTTGGAGTCGTACGCGGTCGGGCGAGAGTCTCCTCCGGGCGGCGCCGTGCTCGGGGTCATCCCGATGTAGGGCGCGCTCTCGTGACAGGTCGCGCAGGCGGCCACCGCCGCCATCACCGTCCCATGGCCGGTGACCGTGAGCGTCGGACTTGAGATGTTGGCCGTACCGAGCTTGAAGCCGCCGGCATTCACATTGCTGGTGGTGTGACAGCCCGAGCCGTTGCAATCGAGGTTGCCGATCGGCATGTGATTGCCGGGCGTGCTGACTAGGGTGACGTTGACGAAGGGCCCGACCGTGGAACCGTGACAGGACAGACACCCGCTCACACCCTGGTGCGTGCCGGTGACGGAATACAGCGCATAGTTGCCCGCGGTGGTGTGGCACTGTGCGCACGGCGCCGTGGTCGGAATATGGTTCGCGGGCTTGGCGCCGCCGGTCACATCGCTGGCAAAGGTCGGCGTGGTCGTGTGGCAGCCGTTGCAGTCGCCACCGGTCGGATGGATCTTGTCCAGCGCGGTCGGACGCGAGTCTCCCGCGGTGCTCGCGCTGCTCGCGATCATCCCCAGGTAGGGCGCGCTCTCGTGACAGGTCTGACAGGCAGCGACGGCCGCCGCCACCGTGGTGTGGCCTGCGATGCTGAGCGTGGGACTCGAGATGCTCGCGGTGCCGAGCTTGAAGCCGCCCGCATTCACATTGGTCGTGGTGTGGCAGCCCGAGCCGTTGCAGTCCAGGCTGCCGAACGGCATGTGATTGCTCGGGTTGGTGACCAGGGTGACGTTGGCGAAGGTCGTGGCCACCGTCGAACCGTGACAGGTGAGACACCCCGTGACGCCCTGGTGCGTGCCCGTGACCGAGTAGGCCGCGTAGTTGCCGGCGCTGGTGTGGCACTGGGCGCACGGCGCGCTGGTCGGAATATGGTTCGCGGGCTTGCCGGCTCCGGTCACATCGCTGGCAAAGGTCGGTGTCGTCGTATGACAGCCGTTGCAGTCGCCGCTCGTGGGATGGTTCTTGTCGAACGCAGTCGGACGGGAGTCTCCGGCCATGGTCGAGGTGCTGGCGAGCATCCCGACGTAGGGCGCACTCTC
>VBMV01000085.1 GCA_005878835.1 Gammaproteobacteria bacterium
CCGAGCTTGAAGCCGCCCGCATTCACATTCGTCGTGGTGTGACAGCCCGAGCCGTTGCAATCGAGGCTGCCGATCGGCATGTGGTTGCTGGGGTTGCTGACGATCGTGATGTTGGCAAAGGTCCCGGCGACCATCGAACCGTGACAGGTGAGGCACCCGGTCACACCCTGGTGGGTGCCGGTGACGGAGTAGAGCGCGAAGTTGCCCGCGGTGGTGTGGCACTGCGCGCACACGGCGGTCGTGGGGATGTGATTGGCAGGCTTCGGGGCTGTGGGGAGGAGATCCGTTGCGAACGTGGGTGTCGTCACGTGGCAGTTGCCGCAGTCGCCACTGGTGGGGTGCTTCGCATCGAGCGCGGTCGGACGGGAGTCTCCGGCCATGGTCGAGGTGCTGGCGAGCATCCCGACGTAGGGCGCGCTCTCGTGACAGGTCGCGCAGGCGGCCACCGCCCCCGCCACCGTCCCATGGCCGGCGACCGTGAGCGTCGGGTTCGCCATGCTCGCGGTGCCGAGCTTAAAGCCGCCCGCATTCACATTCGCCGTGGTGTGACAGCCCGAGCCGTTGCAATCGAGGTTGCCGATCGGCATGTGATTGCCGGGGTTGCTGACCAGGGTGACGTTGAGGAAGGGCCCGACCGTGGAACCGTGACAGGTGAGACACCCGCTCACACCCTGGTGCGTGCCGGTGACGGAATAGAGCGCGAAGTTGCCCGCGGTGGTGTGGCACTGCGCGCACGGCGCGTTGGTCGGAATATGGTTCGCGGGCTTGGCGCTGCCGGTCACATCGCTGGCAAAGGTCGGCGTGGTCGTGTGGCAGCCGTTGCAGTCACCACTGGTCGGATGGATCTTGTCCAGCGCGGTCGGACGCGAGTCTCCCGCGGTGCTCGCGCTGCTGGCGATCATCCCCAGGTAGGGCGCGCTCTCGTGACAGGTCTGACAGGCGGCGACGGCCGCCGCCACCGTGGTGTGGCCTGCGATGCTGAGCGTCGGGTTCGCCATGCTCGCCGTGCCGAGCCTGAAGCCGCCCGCATTCACATTGGTCGTCGTGTGACAGCCCGAGCCGTTGCAATCGAGGTTGCCGATCGGCATGTGATTGCCGGGCGTGCTGACGAGGGTGACGTTGGCGAAGGGGCCGACCGTGGGACCGTGACACGTGAGACACCCGGTCACACCCTGGTGCGTGCCGGTGACGGAGTAGAGCGCGAAGTTGCCCGCGGTGGTGTGGCACTGCGCGCACACGGCGGTCGTTGGGATGTGATTGGCAGGCTTCGGGGCTGTGGGGAGCAGATCCGTTGCGAAAGTGGGTGTGGTCACGTGGCAGTTGCCGCAGTCGCCACTGGTCGGGTGCTTCGCATCGAGTGCGGTCGGACGGGAGTCTCCGGCCGTGGTCGAGGTGCTGGCGAGCATCCCGACGTAGGGCGCGCTCTCGTGACAGGTCGCGCAGGCGGCCACCGCCGCCGCCACCGTCCCATGGCCGGCGACCGTGAGCGTCGGGTTCGCCATGCTCGCGGTGCCGAGCTTGAAGCCGCCCGCATTCACATTCGTCGTGGTGTGACAGCCCGAGCCGTTGCAATCGAGGTTGCCGATCGGCATGTGGTTGCTGGGGTTGCTGACGATCGTGATGTTGGCAAAGGTCCCGGCGACCGTCGAACCGTGACAGGTGAGGCACCCGGTCACGCCCTGGTGCGTGCCCGTGACCGAGTAGAGCGCGTTATTGCCCGCGGTCGTGTGGCACTGCGCGCACGGCGCCGTGGTCGGAATGTGGTTCGAGGGCTTCCCGGCCGCGGTCACGTCGCTGAGAAACGTCGGTGCGGTGGTGTGGCAGCTCACACAATCGCCACTGGTCGGATGAATTTTGTCGAGCGTCGCCGAGGGACGCGAATCCCCCGCGCTGGTGCCCGTGCTGGCCTGCATCCCGACGAAGGCCGCCCCTTCGTGGCAGGTCTGACAGGCTGGGATCGCCCCGGCCACCGTCGTATGGCCGGTCATGCTGAGCGTGGGGCTGGAGATGTTCGCCGCGCCGAGCTTGAAGCCGCCGGGGTTCACATTGGTCGTGCTGTGGCAGCCCGAGCCGTTGCAATCGAGCGTGCCGATGGGGATGTGATTGCCGGGCGTGCTGACGAGGGTGACGTTGGCGAAGGGGCCGACCGTGGGACCGTGACACGTGAGACACCCGCTCACACCCTGGTGCGTGCCGGTGACCGAATAGAGCGCGTAGACGCCCGCGGTGGTATGGCACTGCGCGCACGGCGCGCTGGTCGGAATGTGGTTCGGCGGCCTCACTGCCGAGCCGGCGAAGGTGACCGTGTCATGGCAGGTGCTGCAATCACCCGCGCTCTTGGCGGGATGGATCGGGTCCAGTGCCGTTGGCGGACGCGAGTCGCCCGCGGTGGCGTTGGTACTCGGACGCATTCCCAGATAGTTCGCCGTCTCGTGGCAGCTCGCGCAGGTGAGCGCCGTCACCGCCAGATGGTTGATCTTCGTTCCGGCGAAGCTCGTGAAGTTGGTGGTGGAGTGGCAGCCCTCGCACGGGGTCGGGGGCGTGCCAACCGGGATATGGGTCGGCGGCATGCCCGTCGCCGACACGCCGTTGTGGCAGCTGGCGCAGTTGTTGGTTACGCCCACGTGGCTGAACATCGCGCCGCCCCAGCTGAGCGTCGTATGACAGGCGTCGCACTCCAGGTCGGTGACGATGTGTGTGGGCCCCTTGCCCTGTGCCTGCACGCCGTTGTGGCAGGTCGAGCAGCTGCCGCGCACCTGGGTGTGGTCGAAGTTGACCGCCGGGTTCCAGGCGATGGGCGTATGGCAGCTGCCGCACTGGTCGGTCGAGAGGATGTGGTTGGCGGGCTTGGCGGTGGCGCGCACGGCGGTGCCGATGCCGTGACAGGCGCCGCAATCTCTCGGCGTGCCCTGGAACATGGCGTTGGCGTGACAGGACTCGCAGGGCAGGTCGCGGTGCTGGCCGACCAGCTCGAAGCCGGTCGTCAGATGGTCGAAGTTCGGGCGGTTCTGCGCGGCATGCCCCTGTGAAGCCAGCGCCAGCAGCAGCAGCGCCGCGAGCGCGCGCACACCGCAGCGATCGCGCTGCCGCGCGAGCGAGTCACGCGGCAAACTCCACCGACGCTTCGGCCACGAAGCAAAAAAAATGATAAGACCCCCCAACTACGCGATCACTGACTCGAAGTGCAGTCAGGCGCGGGAGGCGACAATACACATGATTCGCGCGTTGGTAACCATGTCTCGGGCCACCGACAAGGCTGTCGCCAACTGCAGTCACTGAATTTGCGTCGGCGATCTAACTTTCCGCGGAAACTGTGACGCATGTCTGCGACGCCTGGATCTTTGGCCAAGATACCGAGAACGCGAGTGCGTCTTGCTCGCGCTGTGCTCGACGCACGCTCATGTTGGAAGTGCTCGTCAATCGCCACTGCCCACGGTCGCGATTCCTGCGCGGCGCCACGCGCGATGGGCGCAAGCTCCACGACGCGCTCGGCGCGCAGGGTCAGCGCTCATCGAATCGCTGCGGGATTGCGCCGGGCGGTGCAGTGATCCGGGGCGATTTCGCGCCCGGTCTGGCCGACGCGGACGAGCCACACGGGGATGTGGCGATAAGCCGCGCAATTTGCGAGACTCGCGCGCCGTGCTCAGGCGACACGCCTGGGGATGAGCGAGCCGCAGCCTAAGCATGCACGATGAACGCCTGGATGTTGAGAGCCTGCACCTGTGGCGGGGTGATCGTCACGTGCTGCGGGGCGTGTGCTTTTCGCTCGCGAGCGGTGAGTGCCTGCAGGTGACCGGACCCAACGGCTCGGGCAAGACGAGCCTGCTGCGCACCGTCTGCGGGCTGATGTACCCGGAAGCCGGGCGGGTGCTATGGGAGGGCCGGGATGTGCGCAGCGATCTGCGTACCTTTCACTGCGCGCTGGTCTACCTCGGGCACGAACCGCCGCTGAAGGCCGACCTGAGCGCGCGCGAGAACCTGCGCTACTGGATCGGTGTCAGACACCGCTTCGGCGCCGCGGCGCTCGAGGATGCGTTGGAGCGCGTGGGCGCGAGCCCCTGGTGCGAACGCCTGGTGCGCACGCTCTCGGCCGGACAGCGGCGACGTGTGGCACTCGCGGGGCTGGCCCTGTCGATGGTGCCACTGTGGCTGCTGGATGAGCCGACGACCAATCTCGATACGGAGGGACAACAGTTGGTGGGAAGTCTGATCGGCGAGCAGCTCTCGCGCGGCGGCATGGTGCTGGCGGCCGTGCATCACGAGTTGCCCGCCAGCTTGCGCGAGCTGCGGCGCCTGGAGCTCGCGGCATGAGCGGTTACGGCTCTCCCGCGACGGGCGTGGTGGTGCCGGCGGCGCCGATGCCTGCGCAGGCGACGGTGTGGGCGGGGAGCCATCAGGCGCCGCTCCTCGATGCGGCCCGCCTGGCCCTGGCGCGCGACCTGCAGCTCGCCTTTCGCAAGCGCGGCCAGCTGGTGCAGCCGCTGGCGTTCTTTGCGATGGTCACCATGCTGTTCCCGCTGGCGATTTCTCCGGAGCTCGCGCGGTTGCGGGAAATCGCCCCGGGTGTCCTGTGGGCCGGTGCGTTGCTGGCGTCGCTCCTGGCGCTCGAGTTTCTGTTTCGCGACGATGCCTACGACGGCACGCTCGAGCAGTACGCGCTATCGGGTCAGTCGCTCACCTGGCTGATATTCGCCAAGACCGTGGCGCATTGGTTATTGACGGGTTTGCCACTCGCCCTCATGGCGCCGCTCGCCGCCCTGTCACTCGGGGTCTCGGAGGCGGCGGTCCCCGGGATCGTCGCCTCGGTCGCGGTGGGCAGCGTGGCGTTGAGTCTCATCGGCTCGATCGGCGCGGCGCTCACGCTCGGGATAAAGCGCAGCGGCGCATTGCTGTCGCTGCTCACGCTGCCGTTGTCGCTCCCGGTGCTGATTTTCGGTGCGCGCGCGACGCAACTGGCGATCACCGGCGGCCCGCTGCGCGCGCCCCTGGAGCTGCTCGCGGCCCTGGCGGTGCTCGGGGTGACGCTGGCGCCGCTCGCGGCGGCGGCGGCGGTGCGGATCAGCCTGGAATAATAGGAGCGCAAGGCGCGCATCATGACCTGGACCTGGTTTCATCGGCTCGGCTCACCCCCCTATGTCTACGCGCTGGCTGCCCGGCTCACGCCGTGGTTTGCCTGGCCCGCAGCGCTGCTGATCGTCGGCGGGCTGTGGGGCGGGCTGGTGCTGGCCCCCCCGGATTACCAGCAGGGCGACGGCTTTCGCATCATTTATGTGCACGCGCCCAGTGCGTGGATGTCGCTCATGGTGTATACGACCATGGCAGTTGCCGCCGCGGTGGGCCTCATCTGGCGCATCAAGGTTGCGCACGCAGTCGCCGCCAGCTGTGCTCCGATCGGCGCCTCGTTCACCTTCGCGGCACTCGTGACCGGGGCGCTGTGGGGCGAGCCGATGTGGGGAACGTACTGGGAGTGGGATCCGCGCCTGACCTCGGAGCTCATTCTGCTTTTTCTGTATCTGGGATACATGGGATTGCGCGCCGGGCTCGAGGACACGCAGCGCTCGGATCGTGCCAGCGCGGTGCTGGCGGTGGTGGGTGTGGTGAACGTGCCGATCATTCATTACTCGGTGACCTGGTGGAATTCGCTCCACCAGGCGCCCTCGGTGATGCGGCTCGCCAAGCCCACCATGGCGGCATCGATGCTGGTGCCGCTGCTGATGATGCTGCTGGGCTTCACGCTGTTTTTCGGGGCGGTACTGCTGGTGCGCCTGCGCGGGGAGGTCTTGAGCCGTGAACGTTCGGCCAGTTGGATTCGTGAGATCGTAAACGCATGAAGCAGTTTTTCGAGATGGGCGGCTATGCCGCCTTCGTGTGGCCCGCGTATGCGGTCACGCTCGCCGCCATCGTGTTGAACATCGTATGGGCGCGCCGCGCACTGGCACGCTCGCGCGAGGAAGCGCGGCGGCGCTTGGCCATGCGGGGGGAGGGGCCGTGACGCCGCGCCGGCGCCGCATGGCCCTGGTGCTCGGCATCGTCGGCGGCGTCAGTATCGCCGGCGCCCTTGCGCTCAGCGCCTTTCGCCAGAACGTCACCTTCTTCTTTGATCCGACCCAGGTCGTCACCGGGGAGGTGCCGGCGGGCGAGCGCTTCCGGCTGGGCGGCATGGTGACGCAGGGGAGCCTGCACCGTGCGCCCGGGAGCCTGGAAGTGCGCTTCGTGGTGACCGACTTCAGCCACGACGTCCCGGTCAGCTACACCGGCGTGCTGCCGGACCTGTTCCGCGAGGGAGCCGGGGTCGTCGCTCACGGGCACATGCGCCCCGACGGCACCTTCGTTGCCGACGAAGTGCTCGCCAAGCACGACGAGAAATACATGCCCCCCGCGGTCGCCCGCTCATTGAAGAGGCGACACGGGCAGTCACGGGCGGACGCCACGGCGGCGCCGACACCGGGCGCGCCCGCCCCGCGTGCGCCGCCATCCTCAGCAGGTACCTGACATGCTTCCCGAACTCGGTCATTTCGCCTTGATTCTCGCGCTGCTGCTCGCGGCGCTGCAGGCGTTCTTCGGCATCGGCGGCGCGATGCTGGGTCGCGAGCGCTGGATCGCGGCCGTCACGCCCGCGGTGGCCGGCCAGTTCGTCATGATTGCGACCGCCGTGGGGTGCCTGGTGGCCTCGTTCGTGGGCAACGACTTCTCGGTCCTCTACGTCGCCGAGAATTCCAACTCCGCGCTGCCGCTCTTCTATCGCGTCACGGCCCTGTGGGGCGCTCATGAAGGCTCGCTGCTGCTGTGGATCCTGCTGCTCGCCGCCTGGACCGTGGCGGTGAGCATCGGGGCGGCGCGCCTCCCGCCGCGCTTTGCGGCGCGGGTGCTCGGGGTGCTCGGGGTGATCAGCGTCGGCTTTCTGCTCTTCACGCTCGCCACTTCCAATCCCTTCCATCGGCTCGTTCCGGCCGCCCCGGACGGCCGCGACCTGAACCCGATCCTCCAGGACCCGGCGCTGGCGGTGCACCCCCCCATCCTTTATACGGGCTATGTCGGCTTTGCGGTCGCGTTCGCGTTCGCCTGCGCGGCGATGCTCGAAGGGCGGCTCGACCAGACCTGGGCCCGCTGGACGCGGCCCTGGACCACCGCCGCCTGGGGCTTCCTCACCTGCGGCATTGCGCTGGGGAGCTTCTGGGCGTACTACGAGCTCGGCTGGGGCGGCTTCTGGTTCTGGGACCCGGTCGAGAACGCCTCCTTCATGCCGTGGCTGGTCGGCACCGCACTCATTCATTCGCTGGCGGTGACGGACAAGCGCGGTCTGTTCAAGAGCTGGACCTTGCTGCTGGCAATCCTGGCTTTCTCAATGAGCATGCTGGGCACGTTCCTCGTGCGCTCGGGCGTGCTGGTGTCGGTGCACTCGTTCGCGGCCGACCCCGCACGCGGCATCTTCATCCTGGCGTTTCTCGTCGTGATGATCGGCGGGGCGCTCAGCCTCTACACCTGGCGGGCGCCGCTATTGAAGTCGACGGCGGGCTTCGAGCTCGGGGCGCGCGAATCGTTTCTGCTGTTCAACAACGTGCTGCTGGTCATCGCCGCGGCCACCGTGTTCGCCGGCACGCTGGCGCCGTTGATCTCGGACGCGCTCAAGCTCGGTACGGTGTCGGTGGGCCCGCCGTACTTCAATCCCGTCTTCATGCTGTCGATGCTGCCGCTGCTCACGCTGCTGTCGGTCGGCATCCACTCGAACTGGAAGCGCGGGCGCCTCAAGGACAAACAACGTACGCTGCTGTACACGTTGGTCGCCGCCGCCGTGCTCGCCTGCGGCGTGGTGTTCGGCATCTACTCGCATGGGCGGATGCTGACACCGGTCGGGGCGACGCTGGCGCTGTGGATCGTGCTGGCCTCGCTGGTGGATCCGATCGATCGCTGGCGGCGCGGCCTGTCGCTGTCGCGCGCGGTGGTCGGGATGACGGTCGCGCATCTCGGGCTCGCGCTCGCGGCCCTGGCCCTGACGACCGTGCAGTCCTTCACCATCGAGAAGGACGTGGCGCTCGCCCCGGGCGCGAGCACGAGCGCCGGGGGCTACGAGTTCCGCTTCGACGGGGTGCGTCCGCTGGAGGGCCCGAACTACGACGCGGTGGGGGCCACGATCTCTGTCACGCGCAACGGCGCGCCGGTCACGGTGCTCAAGCCCGAGAAGCGGCACTACTGGGTGCAGGGTAATGACAAGACCGTGACCAACATCGAGATGCACCGCGGCGCAAACATCCTCGTGGCGCTCGGTGACGATCTCGGGGCCGGGCGCTGGAGCGTGCGCATCCAGATCCGGCCGCTGGTGAGCTTCATCTGGCTCGCCGCGCTCGTCATGGCGATCGGCGGCGCGTTGGCTGCCTCCGACCGCCGCTATCGCACGGCCCGCGCGCCGCAGGCCGTGTCGGCCGGCGTCGCGACGGGGGATGCGACGCCATGAACCGTTTCGCGTTGCCCATCGCGCTGTTCGCGCTGCTGGTGGTGGTCCTCGCCATCGGCATCAAGCACTCGCCCGACAAGGGCGTCATCGCATCGCCTCTCATCGACAAACCTGCGCCGCAGTTCTCGCTCCCCAGCCTGGCGGACGCCACTCGCACCGTGAGCACCACCACCTTGCGTGGACGCTGGTACCTGCTCAACGTGTGGGGCAGCTGGTGCGGCACCTGTCGGGAGGAGCACCGCATGCTTCTCGAGGTGCGCCGGTCAGGTCTCGTCCCGCTGGTCGGACTCGACTGGAAAGACGACGACGCGCAGGCTCGTTCCTGGCTCGCTCAGCTCGGCGATCCCTACGAGGTCGTCGCGGTCGATCACGACGGCCGCACCGCCATCGACTGGGGCGTGTACGCCGCGCCGGAGAGCTTCCTGGTGAATCCCCAGGGTATCGTCGTGTACAAGTGCATGGGCGAGCTCACGCCCGAAGTGTGGGAGAAGGAAATCCTGCCGCGGCTGCAGAAGCGCCAGGCCGCGACCTCATGAGGCGCGACCTCATCGACGTGCAGACGGCGCCACGCCCCGGGCGCTACAGAGCCCTCGTCGTGGGGGCGATCCTGCTCGCCGGACTCGTGGTCGGCGCCAAGGTCTACGCGGTCGACCCCACTCAGCTGCCTGACCCGAAGCTGCAGGAGCGCTATCTCGCGCTCACGCACGAGTTGCGCTGCGTGCAGTGCCAGAACGAGGCGATTGCCGACTCGCCGGCGGGTATTGCGTCGGATCTGCGGCGCGAGGTCCGCGACATGCTGCTCGCCGGCAAGTCCGATGAGGATGTCCGCAACTTCATGCTGGCGCGCTACGGGGACTTCGTCCTGTTCCGTCCGCGCTTTGCGCCGAAGACCGCGTGGGTGTGGCTGACGCCGGGGATTCTGCTGCTGATCGGCGCGCTCGTCTCGTGGCGCATCGTGCGCGCGCGCAGCGCGCTCGTGCCGCTGGACACCGAGCCGCTGGAAGAGGACCTGAGCCGCTGATGATCACGTTCGTTCTGCTGGCGGCGGCGCTGACCGTGGCCGGTGTGATCGCGGTGGCGATCCCGCTGCTGCGGCGCGGCACCGGCTCGACGACGCCCACGACGCCGGCGCCATGGGCGGCGCTCGCCGCGACGGTACTGTTGGTGATCGGCTCGGCGATGTTGTATGTCAGCTGGAGCAACTGGCCATGGAGAGCCGTCATCCCCGCTGATTCGCCGCAGAGCATGGTCGCCCGCCTGGCGCGTCAGCTCGAGCGCGATCCTCAGAACCTCGACGGCTGGCTGATGCTCGGCCGCTCCTACATCGCGCTGCAGGAGTATCCGCTCGCGCTGCGCTCTTTCGAGCGCGCCGATCGCCTGAGCGGTGGCCAGAACGCCGAGGCGCTCACCGGCGAGGCCGAGGCACTGGTGCTCACGGATGAGTCCGAGCTCAACGGGCGCGCCGGGCGGCTCATCGAGCGGGCGCTGGCGCTGGCACCGGACTCGGGCAAGGCGCTGTTCTTCGGGGGCGCGGTCGCCGCGCGCCGCGGAGACTTGGCGCTGGCGCGGGCGCGCTTCGTGAAGCTCCTCGGGATGGATCCGCCGCCGAACGTCCGCCCGCTCATCGAGCAGCAGATCACGGCCATTGACGGCCAACTCGGCGGCGGCGTCGCTCCCGCGAGTGCCGCGTCCGCGCCGCAGCCGTCTGCGCCGAACCCGGGCGCTGTGGTGCGTGTGAACGTGCAGGTGGCTCCCGCGCTCGCGGCCGCAGTGGACGCCTCGCCCCTGTTTGTTTTCGTGCGCGACCCGGCGCACCCCGGTCCGCCGCTCGCGGTGAAGCGTCTGGAGAGCCGCTTCCCGCAGATCGTCTCCCTCGCCCCCTCCGACTCCATGATTCCCGGTCGTGCCTTCGCGCCCGGCCAGAGCGTGCAGGTGGTGGCGCGGATTGCGCGCTCCGGGAATCCCGTGGGCGCCAGCGGCGATCCCCTGGGGGAGGTGACCTACCAGGTGGGCCGGGATGGGCTCGTGAGCCTGGTCATCGATCACCGGATGCCCTAGAAAATCCATGCCATCCGTCGCTTAGCGGCGACACCGCGAGCGCCATACCGCTGCCGAGGTTTTACCTAAGCTGGCGAGCGGAGGTATGCTGGGGCCGACGGCGTCACACGTCGCGTTCAAGTCGCGGGTTCGGCATCCCTCGGGCTTCGCGCATATAAGGAGAGAGAGTGATGGCTCAAGGAACAGGTCATGAAGGGCGCATCTCGCACCGTGGGTTCGCATCGATGAACACGGAGCGACAGCGGCAGATAGCGAGCATGGGTGGCAAGGCGGTACCGGACGAGAAACGCAGCTTCTCGCAGAACCGGCGACTCGCCGCAGAGGCCGGACGCAAGGGCGGGCAGAGCGTTCCCGGCTCCAAGCGCAGCTTCTCGCAGAATCGCGCGCTCGCGGCGGTCGCCGGGCGCAAGGGTGGACAGAGCGTGCCGGATGAAAAGCGCAGCTTCTCGCAGCATCCGGAGCTTGCGGCCGAGGCAGGCCGCAAGGGCGGACAGGCGAGCCACGGAAGCAGCCGGCCGGCCTGACGACCCCGTTCGCAGGGCTCAGAGCCAAAGACGGTGCAGCGGGTGACGCCGCGCGCGCGGCGTCGCCCGCTAGGGTTTGAGCGTCACGAACCAGGCACCGGCGGCGATCATGACTATGCCGAGCCAGTTCGCCGGCATGAGCTTGTCGCCGAGAAATCCGACTCCGAACAGCGCCACCAGAACGACGCTCAGCTTGTCGAGCGGCGCCACGCGCGCGGCGTCGCCGATGTGTAGCGCGCGGAAGTAACACCACCAGGATGCCCCGGTCGCAAGGCCGGAGAGCACGAGAAACGCGTAAGTGCGCGGCGAGCCGGCCGCGAGCGCCGGGAGCTGGTGTGTCGCGGCGACCACGCCCGTGAGCACGATCAAAATCACCACCGTGCGGATGAGCGTCGCCGCGTCGGGGTTGAACTGCTCGACCCCGAGCTTGGCGAATATCGCAGTCATGGGGGCGAACGCTGCGCCATCGCAACGCTCCCATTGACCTGAAGGCATCCACCGTACTACTTTCACCGCGAGCTAGGGGAGCCCCGGCAGGGGGCTGAGAGGCCATCGGGCGCTGCAGCGGCGCGGCATGGCGACCCTCTGAACCTGATCCAGTTAATGCTGGCGTAGGAAAGTTTCCCTTGCCGACCGCGCTGCCAACCGAATCCCGCCGGGGCCATCCAGGCCCGGTTGTGTCGTGCGCGTCGCGCCCCAGCTGCCTCCCTGGAGTACTCCGATGAACGCGCAACTGTTGCAGGTCGTGTCCGAGCCCTTGCCGGCATCGCGCAAGGTGTACAAGTCCGGCGCCCTTCATGAGGGATTGCAGGTGCCGATGCGGGAGATCGCGCTGCATCCTTCCGCGGGCGAGGCGCCGTTGACGGTCTACGATCCGTCCGGCCCCTATACCGACCCGGCGGTCACCATCGACATCAACCACGGCTTGCCGCGCACGCGCGCCCCCTGGATCGGCGCACGGGGCGATGTCGAGAGCTACGCCGGCCGGCAGGTAACGCCACTCGACAACGGGCTCACCACCGGGGCGAAGGCAGCGCCGCGGTTCCCGGTGCGGCGCGAGCCGCTGCGGGCGCGGGGCAGGGCGGCCGTGACGCAGCTCGCCTATGCGCGCGCGGGTCTGATCACTCCGGAGATGGAGTTCGTTGCGGTGCGCGAGAACCTGGGGCGCGAGCGGCACGCCGCGAGCGCGGCCCTCGACGGCAACGCCTGGGGCGCTTCCATTCCCGATTACGTGACACCCGAGTTCGTGCGCGCCGAGGTGGCTGCCGGGCGCGCCATCATTCCCGCCAACGTGAATCACCCCGAGTCCGAGCCGATGATCATCGGTCGGAACTTCCTGGTGAAGATCAACGCCAACATCGGCAACTCGGCGGTGACTTCCTCGACCGCCGAGGAGGTCGACAAGCTGGTCTGGGCGATTCGCTGGGGAGCCGACACGGTCATGGACCTCTCGACCGGGCGAAACATCCACACCATCCGCGAATGGATCCTGCGCAACTCCCCGGTGCCGATCGGCACCGTGCCGATCTACCAGGCGCTGGAGAAGGTCGGCGGGGTCGCCGAGGAGCTCAGCTGGGAAGTCTTCCGCGACACGCTCATCGAGCAGGCCGAGCAGGGCGTGGATTACTTCACCATCCACGCCGGCGTACGACTGCCCTATATCCCGCTCACGGTCGGACGCGTCACCGGCATCGTCTCGCGCGGTGGCTCGATCATGGCGAAGTGGTGCCTGGCGCATCACCGCGAGAGCTTCCTCTACGAGCGCTTCGAGGAAATCTGCGCCATCTGCCGCGCCTACGATGTGAGCTTCTCGCTCGGGGATGGTCTGCGCCCGGGCTGCATCGCCGATGCCAACGACGCCGCGCAGTTCGCCGAGCTCGAGACCCTGGGCGAGCTCACGCGCGTCGCCTGGCGGCACGACTGCCAGGTGATGATCGAGGGACCGGGGCACGTGCCGATGCACAAGATCAAGGAGAACATGGACAAGCAGCTCGCCACCTGCGGTGAGGCGCCGTTCTATACCTTGGGTCCTCTGACGACCGACATCGCGCCCGGTTACGACCACATCACGTCCGCGATCGGCGCCGCCATGATCGGCTGGTTCGGTACCGCGATGCTCTGCTACGTGACGCCCAAGGAGCACCTGGGGCTTCCGGATCGCAACGACGTCAAGACCGGCGTCATCACGTACAAGATCGCTGCTCATGCGGCCGACCTCGCCAAGGGGCACCCGGGGGCGCGCGCGCGCGACGATGCGCTGTCGCGTGCGCGCTTCGATTTCCGCTGGCAGGATCAGTTCAACCTGGCGCTCGACCCGGACACGGCCTGCGCCTTCCACGATGCGACGCTGCCGAAGGAAGGCCACAAGGTGGCGCATTTCTGCTCCATGTGCGGGCCGAAGTTCTGCTCCATGCGTATCTCGCACGAGGTGCGCGCCGAGGCGCGCGCGCAGGGCATGCGCGAGATGGCCGCGCGATTCCGTGCCGGCGGGAGCGAGCTGTACGTGCCGGCGCCGGTCCCGCCGGAGCGCTGAAAGCCGTGCGCGTCACCGTCATCGGGGCCGGGGTCGCAGGGCTCACCTGCGCGCTCGAGCTCGCCGAGCGCGGCGTCGCCGTGGAGGTCCTCGAGCGCGGCGCGCAGCTCGGCGCGAGTGCGTGCTCCTGGTTTGCCGGCGGCATGCTGGCGCCCTGGTGCGAGCTGGAGAGCTCCGATCCCCTGATCGCGCGCCTCGGTGCCGAGAGTATCCCCTGGTGGCGGGAGCGCTTCGCCGGCACGCTCATCAACGGCACGCTGGTGGTGGCGCACGGGCGCGATGCGCCGGATCTCATGCAGTTCGCCGCCCGCACCGCTCATTTCGAGCGCCTCGCCTCGGCACAGATCGCGGGGCTCGAGCCGGACCTGGCCGGACGGTTCGCTCAGGGGTTGTATTTCAGGGATGAGGGACATCTCGAGCCGCGCTCGGCCCTCACGGGGCTCGCCGCACGGCTCGGGGAGCTCGGAGTGGCCATCCGCTACGGCGTCGACGCCCCCGCGGGAAGTCCCGCCGGGCGGCAGGTGATCGATTGCACCGGGCTCGCCGCACGAGGGCAGCTCACGGACCTGCGCGGGGTGAAGGGAGAAATGGTGCTCTTGCGCCTGCGGGAGGTGTCGCTGTCCCGCCCGGTGCGCCTGCTGCATCCGCGCGTGCCGGTGTATGTCGTGCCGCGGCCGGACGGGCTCTTCATGGTGGGCGCCACCATGATCGAGAGCGATCAGGGTACGCGCATCAGTGCGCGTTCCATGCTGGAGCTGCTGTCGGCAGCCTACGCGCTGCATCCCGCCTTCGGCGAGGCGGAGATCGTCGAGATCGGCAGCGGCGTGCGGGCGGCGTTTGCCGACAACCTGCCGCGGCTGCGCCGCCACGGCGAGACGCTGTATGTGAACGGCCTGTATCGGCACGGCTTCCTCGTCGCGCCGGCGCTGGCACGCCGCGCGGCGGATGTGCTGTTGCACGGCAGTCATTTCCCGGAGGTGATGGATGCGGATCATCGTCAACGGCGCCTGGCGTGAGACCGAAGGCGCCGAGCTGTCCGCGGTGCTCGAGGAGCTCGGCTATGGCGAGGCGGTGGTAGCGACCGCCGTCAACGGCGAATTCGTGGCGGCCGCTGTGCGGGCAGGCACCCGCCTCGCCGAGGGTGATCGCGTGGAAGTGCTGGCGCCCATGCAGGGGGGTTGATGCTCGAGCTCTACGGAACTTCGCTCCGATCGCGGCTGCTGCTCGGCACGGCCCGTTTCCCGTCGCCCGCGGTGTTGACCGCGGCAGTGCGCGCATCGCGCGCCGAGGTGGTGACGGTGGCGCTGCGGCGCGAGTCGGGCGGCGAGCGCGCCGGACAGGGCTTCTGGTCGATCATCCGCGAGCTGGGAGTGCGGGTGTTACCCAACACCGCGGGCTGCCATTCGGTGAGGGAGGCCGTCAGCACCGCGCACATGGCGCGTGAGGTGTTCGCTACGGCGTGGATCAAGCTCGAGGTGATCGGCGAGGAGGACACGCTGCAGCCGGACGTGTTCGGTCTCACCGAGGCGGCGCGCATCCTGTGCGCGGAAGGTTTCGAGGTGTTTCCGTATACCACCGAGGACCTGGTGGTGGCGGACCGGCTGCTGGCGGCAGGCTGCCGGGTGCTGATGCCGTGGGGCGCGCCGATCGGCTCCGGCCGCGGTCTCAACAACCTGTTTGGCCTCACGGCGTTGCGCGCCCACTTTCCCGCTGTGCCGCTGATCATCGACGCCGGAATCGGCGTGCCCTCGCATGCCGCGCGCGCGCTCGAGCTGGGGTTCGACGCGGTGCTGATCAACACCGCCATCGCGCAGGCGGGCGATCCGGCGCGGATGGCGGCCGCATTCGCCCAGGCGGTGGAAGCGGGACGGGCGGCGCGGCGGGCAGGACCGATCGAGCCGCGTGACCTCGCCGCACCCTCGACGCCCGTGATCGGCACGGCCTTCCGCGAATGAAGCTGCCGCGCGTCTATCCGATCGTCGACAGCGCCGCATGGGTGAGGCGGCTCGCGCCGCTCGGCGTGCGCCTGGTGCAGCTGCGCATCAAGGAGCAGCCGCCGCAGAGGCTGCGCAGCGAGATTCGCGAGGCGCGCGCGTGCTGCGCAGCGGCCGGTATGCAGCTCATCGTCAACGATCACTGGCAGCTCGCGCTCGAGGCGGGCTGCGATTTCGTGCATCTCGGGCAGGGCGATCTGGACGGCGCGGATGTGCCCGCCCTGCGACGTGCCGGCGTGCGCCTGGGTGTCAGCACGCACGACGAGGACGAGCTGGCGCGCTCGCTCGGCCTGCAACCCGACTACGTGGCGCTCGGTCCGATCTATCCGACGCTGCTGAAGGTGATGCCCTGGCCGGCGCAGGGTCTGGAGCGGATCGCGCAGTGGAAGCGGCGCATCGGCACGATTCCACTGGTGGCGATCGGTGGCCTGACGCTCGAGCGCCTGCCGGGAGTATTCGCCGCCGGCGCCGACGTCGCAGCGGTCGTGACCGATATCGTGCGCCATCTGGACCCCGAGGCGCGCGTGCGCCAGTGGCTCAGCGCGGCGCGGGCCGCCTGAGGGTCGGAGCCGCCATGCACGATCGGTACGCACGCCAGGCGATTCTTCCCGAGGTCGGCGCCGAGGGTCAGGCACGTCTCGCTTCCGCGACGGCCGTCGTGGTGGGGGCAGGGGGGCTGGGTTGCGCGGTGCTGCAGTACCTCACCGCCGCCGGAGTCGGGCGCCTCACCATCGTCGACCACGATCGCGTGGAGGAATCCAACCTGCACCGTCAGCCGCTGTATCGCATGAGCGACCTCGGGGGACCGAAGGTGCATGCGGCGCGCGCAGCGCTCCTGCAATCCAATCCCGAAGTACGCATCGACACGCTCGAGGAGCGTCTCGGCCCTGCCAATGCCGCGCGCCTGGTGGCTCGCGCGGATGTCGTCATCGACGCCGCCGACAGCTTCGCCGTGACCTACGTGCTGAGCGATGCCTGCCGGGGCGCGAGCACCCCGCTGGTGAGCGCCTCGGTGCTGGGCCTGTCCGGCTACGTCGGCGCGTTCTGCGGCGGCGCGCCGAGCTATCGGGCCGTGTTTCCCGAAATGCCGCGCGCCGCGGGCTCGTGCGCCGAGGCCGGAGTGCTGGGAACCGCGGTGGGTGTCATGGGTACGCTGCAGGCCCACCTCGCGCTGGCCGTGCTCCTGAAGTGGCAGCCCACCCCGCTCGGTCGCCTGATCTCGGTGGACTTTCGCACCCTGCACCTCGGGGGCTTTTCCTTTGCCGACGCGCGCGAGCCCGCCGGCACGGCCATTGCGTTCATCGCGCCGGCGGAAGTCTCGGTTGCGGACCTCGTGATCGACCTGCGCAGCCTCGCCGAAGCGCCGGTGTCGCCGTTTCCGTCGGCGATGCGCATCGGTGTGGAGGCGCTGGAGCAGGCCCGGATGAGCTTCCCCGCCGAGCGGCGCATCGTGCTGTGCTGCCGCACCGGGGTACGCGCCTGGCGTGCGGCGCGTGCGCTGCAGAGCCAGGGGCACGCGAATGTCGCGCTGATCGCAACGGGCGAGTGAGCGCGGTCCTGGTCATCGCCGGCTCGGACTCAAGCGGCGGGGCGGGCCTGGCGCGTGACCTGCACACCCTGGCCCGCTTCGACACCCAGGCGATGTGTGCCGTGACCGCGGTGACCGTGCAATCGGACTCCCGCGTGATCGCGGTACACCCGCTTGCGCCGGACACCGTGCGGGCACAGATCGAGTCGGCGTTGGCCACGGGCCGGGTCGGGGCGATCAAGATCGGCATGCTGGGCACCGGGGCCATCGCGCGCGCCGTGGCCGCGTGCCTGCCGCCGCGTGAGCAGATACCGATGGTGCTGGATCCGGTGCTGGCGTCATCCTCGGGAGCCGCGCTGCTGGATGCCGGGGGGCGCGAAGTCCTGCGGGAGAGGCTGGTGGCGCGCGCCACGCTCGTCACGCCCAACATCCCCGAGGCCGCGGCGCTTCTGGGTACGCAGCCCGCGACCACCGAAGAGGAGTTGCTGCGCCAGGCGCACGCCTGGCTCGCGCTCGGGGCGTCGGCGGTGCTGATCAAGGGCGGGCACGGCAGCACAAGCGAGGCCGTCGATCTGCTCGTGAGCGCCGGGGGCTCGCCTCGCAGACTCATCGCTGCACGCAGCGCGAGGACCCACCGCGGGACCGGCTGTGCTCTGGCCTCAGGGATCGCGGCCGGACTCGCCGCGGGTCTCGAGCTCGGGGACGCCTGCGCACGCGCCAAGCGACACGTGCTGGAGTTGCTGCATCAGGGTGAATGAGCGGTCGCGGGGTCAATCAGCTGTCGCCGCGTCGCGACAGGCGCGCGTGGTGCCACTTTCGCGCGTCAACCAATGCGGCGCTCGCTCGCTATGAATGGCAGCCGACGCAGGCGGCGGTACGAACCAACAGAGGGATTGGGTTATGCAACGCACAATGTTGAGAAGCGCACTTTACAGCGCGCTCCTGATAGGTCTCACAGCGGCTCTTGGCGCCTGTGGCGGAGGCGGCTCGGGCTCCACCCTCACGCCAACCCCCATGTCGGGGACCATGCCGCTGACCATCAGCGATGCGTCTTCGGACGACTGGGCGACCATTGGCGTGAAGCTGCTGAGCATCGCACTCGTGCCGCAGGGCGGCGGCAGCGCGGTGCCGGTGTGGACCGCGCCCACCCCCGCGCCGTACGTGAATCTCGAGCAGCTCGATCAGCTCGGCGAGATCCTCGGCAATGTGAGCGTCCCGGTCGGCACCTATACCGGCGCGGTACTCACCATCGGCGCCAATCCCGGTGACCTGCTGCTGACGGTCGCCGCAGACCCCGAAAGCGGCTTTCCGCTCGCCCCCGGAACCAGCATCCCGGCCGGCGACATCCATATCCAGGGCAAGCAGGGCACGAGCGGCAACCTCACCGTGCCCGTGAACGTCACCTTCGACTCGCCGCTGACCGTCAGCGCGAGTCAGAACAACGCGCTCGACCTGGAGTTCGATCTTGCCCACCCGGCGTTCATCCTCGGCCACGCGCCTCCGGCGGCGGCTGGCGCCACGCTGTGGGCGGTGAACTTCAACGGGCCGGTGCGTCATCATCCGGTGCGCGACATCACGCGCCTGGTGCTGCGACACACCTACGGCACGGTGAAGCAGGTGGCCTCTGACGGCAAGTCGCTCACCATCACCAAGGACTTTCCAGTGCTGCCGGTCACGAACCCGGAGACCGCGGTCGCGAGCTCACTGTCGCTGCAGATCTTCGCCGACGCCACCAACGGCACGATCCTCTACGACCTCGACGCCAAGACGCAGACGGTGGTGAAGGATTTCACGGCCGAAGCCATGAGCCTGCCCGGCAAGTTCGTGCGCATCGCCCCGCGCTACCAGGTCGACGGCACGCTGGTGGCGGTGCGCGTGTGGGCGAGCAGCCAGTTCAACAACGTGTGGTTGAGCCCGGAAGGACATGTACTGCACGTCGATACCACGACCGATGTCATCACGGTGGCCAACGAATCCGGCGTGGGCGTTCCGGTGACGGTCGACGCCAACACCGAGTTCTTCTTCCGCGCCGATCCCACGCCGATCGCCACCGGCACCGCTTTCCTCGCCAGCCACGATCTGGTGCGCGGGTTCAAGGTTCATGTGAGCGTAGTCGATCCGCTCGCCACCCCGCTGGTGGCGCAGAGCATCGATATCGAGACCGCCGCGTATTCGGGGCGGATCTCGGGCGCCAACGCCACCGGCTTCACCTACACCCGGCAGTTTGCCCGCGCAACGGATGACTACACCGTGACGCTCGACTACATCTCGGGCGCCACGGCCAACACCGATCCCAGCGGCAATTCGGTGATGGGATTCCTGTGGTGGGACTTCACCTTCCCGACGCTTGCCACCGAGGGCACCGGTGCAGTCGCGGCCTTCGTCGCTGCAACCAACGGCGGGGTGAACTTCGGCGGCACGGTGGGTGCGCTCGGCGCGTGGGGTGTGAGCGGCGCGACCTGGGCCGATGCGGCGAACCCCACCGGCTGGTCGCTCAGGAACGCGGTGCTGGTGCCGACGCCCGTGCCGCTCGGCGTGGTGTCGACGCCCTTCGCGGGAACGACCTTTGCCATGACCGCGGGCAGCGTGTCCGCGACCAACGGGAATCCGCTGCCGGTGACGGTCGATGTGAGCACCACCGCCCAGTCGGCCACGCTGGTCTATCAGGTCGACCGCTCGAACGGCGTCATCACCATCTCACCGATCGACGTCACCACCAGCAGCGGCCTGGCGGCGCTCAGCGCCGGGCTGGTGGCCGGCACGCCCGTGAAGGTCTTCGGCGTGCCGCAGGCCGGCTCGCTCAAGGCCTACGTGGTGGTGTACTTCACGGGCATGCTGCCGCGGCTCTGACGCAGAGGGCGGACTCAGGGAGCGAAGCGGACGAGGCAGGACGCCTCGGCCCTCGATGGCAGGCCATCGCGAGTATCATCCCGCGATGCCCGCCGACAGAAGCAACGAGCTCAGGAGCATCGCGCGGCGCGCGATGCTCGAGCGAGGACTCGAGCCGGACTTCTCCGCCGCCGTCGTGGAGCAGGTACGCGGCCTCGGCCGGGGCGCGCTGGAGAGCGGCCCGCAGCTGCGGGACCTGCGCGCCCTGCTGTGGTGCTCGATCGACAACGACGACTCGCGCGACCTCGATCAGCTCTCGGTCGCCGAGCCCCTCAGCGGCGGCGCGGTCAGGGTCCTGGTGGCGATCGCCGATGTCGATGCCACGGTGGCGCCCGGCTCGCCGATCGACGCGCACGCCCGCGCCAACACCACCAGCGTCTACACCGCCGCACAGATCTTCCCGATGCTTCCCGAGCGGCTGTCGACCGACCTCACATCGCTCGGCGAGGACGAGGAGCGCCTCGGCATCGTCATCGAAATGACCTGTGCCGCCGAGGGCGCGCTCGTGGCATCCGACATCTATCGCGCCCTGGTGCGCAATCGCGCCAAACTGGCTTATGACAGTGTGGCGGCGTGGCTCCGCGGCGCGGGCCCGATGCCCGCGCGCGCCGCTGCGGTCAGCGGCATGGAGCCGCAGCTGCGCATCCAGGACCGCGTGGCACAGCTACTGAAGCGCGTGCGGCACGAGCAGGGCGCGCTGGGACTGAGCACCGTCGAGGCGCGGGCGGTCTACGACGGCGGAGTGCTCGCGGACCTCAGGCCCGACGAGGACAATCGCGCCAAGGAGCTCATCGAATACTTCATGATCGCGGCCAACGCCGTGGTGGCGCAGTACCTGGAGCGCCGCGGCTGCGCATCGCTGCGCCGCGTGCTGCGCAAGCCGCAGCGCTGGGGCCGGATCGTCGAGCTGGCCCGCGGGCTGGGCGAGGCTCTGCCGGCGGCGCCGGACGCGCGCTCGCTCAGCGGCTTTCTCGTCAGGCGCCAGCAGGCGGCGCCGGCGCAATTTCCGGACCTGTCGCTGTCGATCGTCAAGTTGCTGGGGGCCGGCGAGTACGTGCTCAAGCGCCCCGGACAGGCCGCCGAAGGGCACTTCGGACTGGCGGTGGATGACTACACGCACGCCACCGCGCCCAACCGCCGCTTCCCGGACCTCATCACGCAGCGGTTGCTGAAGGCCGCGCTCGCCGGGCGCGCCGCGCCCTACTGCGAGGAGGAGCTGCGCAGCCTCGCGGCACACTGCACCGAGCAGGAAGGCAATGCCGCGAAGGTCGAGCGCCGGGTGCGCAAGTGCGCCGCCGCCATGCTGCTCGAACCGCGCATCGGCCAACAGTTTGATGCCCTGGTGACCGGCGCTTCCGACAGGGGAGTGTGGGTGCGCATCCGCCAGCCGGTTGCGGAAGGACGGCTGGTGAGGGGGTTTGAAGGGGCGGACGTCGGTGATGCGCTGCGCGTACAGCTCACCCACACCGACATCGAGCGCGGCTACATCGATTTCGTGCGCGCCTGAGCGCCGCGCCATAAGGCCACGGCTTGCCGGCGCCCAGTCCGACGCGGCGACACCGGCAATTTACACGACGCAGATCGCAGACACTTTGCCCTGCCGAGTTTGCAGGCGCTTAACTACGGCGCTTCGAAACGGACGGGTCTCGTATCAATGGAGGTATGACATGAAGCGCTTTTTGACGTTGATTGCGGCAACCGCCGCGCTGGGGCTCGCGGGGCTTGCTTACGCCGGCGGACCGGAGGATCAGACGGGCGCCCAGCCATCGCCTGCGGAGCAGCGTTCGATGCCGTCGACCGACCCGACGACGCCGTACGCTACCGATCCTTCGGCCATGGCACAGTCGAGCGTATCGACCTTGCAGAGCACGCGGCTCGCGGCCATCGTGCCCTCGGGCATGTCGACGCAGGAAGCCTGCGCGGGGTTCAGGAACGTTGAGGAATGTGCGGCGACCCTGCACGCGTCGCAGAATCTCAACATCGCGTTCCCGGACCTGAAGTCGAGAGTGACCGGCGGGACGAAGCTCGGTACGGCAATTCACCAGCTGAAACCCGACGCAAACGTCAAGGCCGAAGTCCGTAAGGCCGAGGAACAGGCGCGCAGCGACACGCGCTCGCCGCAGGGCTGAGTCAAAGCCCGCCCCGCGCCGCAGCCGCCGCCTGGTAAAGGCCAGGTGGCTCCACACACGGGGCTTGATCCGGCGCTGATCGCGGCCATCGGCGCACCGGTGTGGGGGGCTCGAGGAGCCCCCCACCGGCCCAGCGGAAGATCGGGGGCTCAGCGCTGCGGCGGACAAAGGATCGGGATCGTCTCGCGCTTGTTGCGCCGGTACACCCGAAAGTCGGTCCGGTCGATCGTGATCACGGAGTGCTTCGGGAACAACTCGCTCATCCGGACGAGGCACAGATCGGCGAGGTCGGCCTTACGGTCCGCATAACGGTCTGCGAGCCGGCTGAGCTGCACGAGATGCTCGCGGCAGTCGAAGGCCAACGCCACCAGCCCGTCGTTCACCATGGCGAGAGCCACTGAGGCGCTCTCGAGGTGAAACGCAGTCTCCGCGAGGACCGCTTCACAGGTCAGAAGCGGCTCGGTGATCCCGGTCGCGAGCTGCACCGCCCAGCCGTGGTGCTTGTCGTTGGCATTGGCGAACGCAACCAGAAAGCCGGTGTCGGCAATTCCCTTCACGAGCGCGAGAATCCCTTGCGCGCCGACAGATCCCGGGCGCCCCGAACGGTTCCTGCCAGCCGCATGAACGATTGCTCGCCGCCGCTCTCGCGTGCCTTTTCGAGCTGTTCGCGAATGATGCGTCCGCGCGGCATGCCGGAGCGCTTCGAGGCCTGCTCGAGCCACCTGGCGAGCTCTTTTGTAAGACGGACTGTAATTGTCTGACTCATATGGCGAAAGTGTAATACGACAGGCAACGACGGGCAACGCCGACGAGCCCTGCGAAGGGCAACGTACAGCTCAGGCGCCGGGGGAGGGCCGGGTGATGAGGTAAGCCGCTCAGCGCGGCTGCCAGTCCCCGCCCAGGGCCTTGACCAGCAGCACGGCGGCGTTGGTGCGGCGGATGCCGATGTCGACCGCCGCCAGGCGCGCCGCGAGCGCGGCGTTCTCGGTCGACACGACCTCCAGGTAGCTCACGATCCCGCCCTTGTAGCGCAGGTTCGCCTGATCGAGCGCCCCCTGCGTCGCGGTGACGGCGGCCGCCTGACTCACGCTCTCGCGCTGCAACTGGCGCAAGGCCGCGAGACTGTCCTCGACCTCCTGGAAGGCCGTGAGCACCGTGCCGCGGTAGTTGGCCACCTGCTCGTCGTAGGCGGCGTGCGCGGCGGCGGACTGTGCTGCGTGCGCTCCGGCGTCGAAGAGCGTCAGCAGCGCCTGCGGGCCGACCGACCAGAAGCGGCTCGGGGCGCTGATCCAGGTGGAGCCCGCGGTGCTTTCCACGCCCGCCGTGCCGAGCAGACTGAACACGGGAAAGTAGGCCGCGCGCGCCACACCTATGGCGGCATTGGCCGCGGCCACACGGCGCTCCGCCGCCGCGACGTCCGGACGGCGCTCCAGGAGCTGCGAGGGCAGGCCGGGCGCGACCTGCGGAACCGGCAGATCGGGCCCGTCCGCGCGCGCCGCGATACTGAAATCGGCGGGCTCGCGGCCGAGCAGCACGGCGATGGCGTGCTCGGTCTGGGCCCGGCGCAGGCGGGTGTCCTCGGCCTGGGTGCGGGCCGATTCCAGCTGCGCCTGCGCCTGTTGCACGTCGGCGATGGCCGCGGCGCCGCCGTGATACAGGTTCTGCGTGAGCTTGAGCGCGCGCGCGTAGTCGGCGACCGTGTGATCGAGCAGCTGCTGCTCGATATCCAGGCCACGCAGCGTGAAGTAGTCACTGGCCAGCTCGGCGTGCACGCTGAGATCGAGCGCTGCGACATCCCCGGCGCTCGCCTGCTCGCTCGCGCGCGCCCCGGCCACGGTGTTGCGCACGCGGCCAAAGAGATCCAGCTCGTAGCCGAGAATGCCTTCGGCGATGAAGACATTGCTCGTCGTCGGCCTGCCGGGAGCATAGGTGGGCGCGTTGAGCGAGGTTCGCTGGCGGGTAGCACTCGCCTCGGCGGTCAGAGCCGGGAAGGAGGCCGCGCGCGCAATGCGGGTCTCAGCCCTGGCCTGCTCGAGTCGCGCGAGCGCGGCCCGCAGGCTCTGGTTGGCCTCGGTGACCTGCCTCTCGAGCTCATCGAGGGCCTGATCGTTGAACATCGTCCACCAGCGCCCGCGCGGCCTAACGTCCGCGGGCGCCGCCACCTTCCATTCGCCGGCCTCCTTGTACGAGGGGGGCGGAGTCGGCACCGAGGGGCGCTGGTAGCGCGGGCTGAGCGAGCACGCCTCGAGCGCCAGCACCACGGTGAGCACCGGCAGCGCCGCAGCGGTCCGCATCAGGAGTGCCGGGCTGCGGTACTCGCGACCGCCGTGGGCGGTGGTGCGACGCGTACCGGCATCCCTTCGGCGATCGAATCCGGCGGATTGACGATGAGCGTGTCCGCGGCGTCGATCCCGGTGAGCACCTCGATCTCGGTGCCGAAATCCCGCCCCTGGGTGATCGACTTCAGATGCACGCGATGCTCCCCGCCGAGAGTCGCCACCTCGAGGCCGTGGGCGCGAAACAGGACCGTGTTGACCGGGATGCGGAGCGTGCTCGCGCTGCCGGCCGCGAGCGTGAAATGCACCTGCGCATAGGAGCCCGGCAGCAGCTCGCCCTGAGCGTTGTCGATCTGTAGCTCGACCTGGAGCGTCCGCGAGATCGCATCGAGCGCGTGAGCGGTCGAGGCCACGCTGGCCTCGTAGCGCGCCGTCGGGCGATCGGCGAACTCGAGCGTGGCTTTCAGGCCTGGCTGGACGGCCGCCGCATAGGCCTGAGGCACCGACACGTAGATGCGCAGGCGGTGCGTGTCGGCCACCCGGAAGAGGGCGCTCCCGGGGGTCTGACCGGCGTTGATCAGGGCGCCGACGTCGGTGTTGCGTTCGGTGACCACACCGTCGAAGGGCGCCGCGACGCGCTTGAAGGACTCGAGGTCCTTGAGCCGTGCCAGGTTGGCGGCGGCCGACTGGCGCGCCGCGGCCTTGGCGGCCGCATCGCCGGCGCGCTGATCGGCGTCCTGCTGCGAGACCGACTCCGTGGCGAGCAGGCCCTTCCAGCGCTCGTTGGTGGTGCGGGCCAGCTCGTAGTTGGCATCGGCCGTCGCCAGGTCCGCCTGCGCCTGGCGCAGCTGCTGGTCCACCTCCGGCGTGTCGATCTCGGCGAGCACCTGTCCCTTCTTCACCGCCGTCCCGATGTCGGTGTACCAGTTCTTCAGGTATCCGCTGGTGCGCGCGTAGATCGGCGCCTCGTAGAAGGCCTGGACGCTGCCCGGCAACACCAGGGTGTCGGAGCCCGGACCCAGTTTCGGCGTCACGGTCGCGACAGTGGGCACTGCGGCGGCGGCGGCCTCGCGCTCGAGCGCGTTGCGCGCGCTGATCCGGCTGACGATCCCCCACACGGCGAGCACGAGCGCGACCGCGAGCCCGATGAGCGCGTAACGGCGCACGCGTGCATCGGCCAGGACGGAGTGCGCTGCGGTGGGCAGGTCGGCCATCAGTGGCTCCGGCGTCCGTGAATGAGGTTGAATACGGTGGGCACGAAGAAGAGCGTCGCCACGGTCGCGAAAATGAGTCCGCCGATCACGGCGCGCCCGAGGGGCGCATTCTGCTCGCCGCCCTCGCCGAGGCCGAGCGCCAGCGGCACCATGCCGATGATCATCGCGAGTGCGGTCATCAACACCGGTCGGAAGCGCGTGACACCCGCCTGCACCGCGGCGTGAGCCGCATCATCGCCGGCGTTCATACGCTCGCGCGCGAAGCTGACCACGAGCACACTGTTGGCGGTCGCGACCCCCATGCACATGATCGCGCCGGTGAGCGCCGGGACGCTCACCGGCGTCTCCGACAGGAACAGCATCCACACGATCCCCGCGAGCGCCGCGGGCAGAGCGGTGATGATGATGAACGGGTCGAGCCAGGACTGGAAATTGACCACGATCAAGAGGTACACGAGCACGATTGCGGCCGCAAGCCCGAGCAGGAGGCCCGCGAACGAATCGGTCATGGTCTTCACCTGCCCGTGCACGGCGACCTGTGAGCCGCGCGGGAGCGAGCTCTTCGACTCGGCGAGCACGCGCTGGATCTGCGCGGCGACGAAGCCGAGGTCCGCTCCCTCGACGGCTCCGAAGATGTCGACCACCGGCGTAGCGTCGTAGTGGCTCACCACGGCCGGGGCGACGCTGCGGTGAAAGCTGGCAAGGTTGGCGAGCAGCTGCGCGGTCCGGCCGCCGTTGCCGGAGCTGCCGGCGCCTCCTGCACCGCCCCCCGTGGTCCCGGTGGCGGCGGCGGCGGTGACCGGCGTGGTGGCGAGGTCCCCGAGGGAAGCGAGCCGGAACTGCGGCGTCTGGGCTGCGATGGCGTACTGGGTGCCGCTCTTCGGGTCGATCCAGAAGGAGAGCGTGGTTTGCGAGCTGCCGGAGAGCGAGACCAGCAGGTCGGAGGCGACATCGGTCTCCGAGAGTCCGAGGAGTGCCGCCTTGCTGCGGTCGACCTCGACGTTCAGCTGGGGGTAATCGAAGGCCTGCTGGATGCGCAGATCGACGACCCCGGGGATGCGGTGCAACCGGGCGAGGAGCGCCTGCGCATAGGCGCGGTTGGCCTCGACGTTGAAGCCTGACACCTGCACGTCGATCGGCGCCGGCAGGCCGAAATTGAGGATCTGGCTGACCATGTCCGCCGGCAGGAACGCGAAGCTCGTGGAGGGGTAGAGCGCCGTGAGCCTGCGCCGCAGCAGCCGCACGTAGCTCGCGGTCGGGGCGTGATCCGCGGCGAGGTTCACGAAGATATCGGCGTCGCCCGGGCCGACCGGCGCCGAGGTCGAGTAGGCGAGGTTGATGCCGCTGTAGGGAATGCCGATGTTGTCGACGATGGTCGTGATCTCGCGCGCGGGAATCAGCTCGCGGATCGTCTGCTCGACTCGATCGCACAGGCTCGCGGTTTCATCGATGCGGATGCCGGTAGGACCGCGCAGGTGCAGCTTGATCTGGCCGGCGTCGACGCTCGGGAAGAAATCCTGTCCGAGGCCCGGGAGGTAGCGGCCGAGCGGAAAGGCGAGGAGGGCGGCCGCGGCCGTGGCGGCGAGGAACGGCACGGCGAAGCGCGCGCCCGCCGCCACGGCGCGCTCGAGGAGCTTGTGGTAGTCCTCGCGCACCTGGCGGAACCATTCTTCGAAGCGCCTCTGCAGGAGCTGCAGGCGCCGCAAGGGGGCGCTCGCGCTCGCCCCACGGTGCGCATCGTGGCGCTGTAGCCAGTACTTGGCGAGCGTCGGCACCAGCGTCCTCGAGAGCAGGTACGAGGCCAGCATCGCGAACACCACCGCTTCGGCGAGCGGCACGAAGAGGTAACGCGCGATCCCTGCCAGCAGGAACATCGGCACGAAGACGATGCAGATGGCGAGCGTGGAGACGAAGGCCGGCACGGCGATCTCGTGGGCGCCGTTGAGGATCGCGGCCTCGACGTCCTCGCCGCGCTCGAGGTGCCAGTTGATGTTCTCGATGGTGACCGTGGCGTCATCGACCAGAATGCCGACCGCGAGCGCGAGTCCCCCGAGAGTCATGATGTTGATGGTCTCGCCGAGCGCCGACAGGCAGATGATGGAGGCGAGGATCGACAGCGGGATCGAGATCGCGATGATGAGGGTGCTGCGCCAGGTGCCGAGGAACAGCAGAATCATGAGCGCCGTCAGGCTTGCTGCGATCACCGCTTCGCGCACGACGCCCGAGATCGCGGCGCGCACGAAGATCGACTGATCGCCCACCAGGTCGATCTTGAAGTCCGGCGGCAGCGCGTCGCGGATCCGCGGCATGCGTTCCTTGATGCCGCGGATGATGTCGAGCGTCGAGGCGCTGCCGGTCTTCAGCACGCTCATCAGCACACCGCGGTGACCGTCGCGGCGCACGATGTTGGTCTGGGGCGGGTAGCCGTCGCGCACGTGCGCCACGTCGCGCACGTAGATCACGCTGCCGTTGCGGGTGGCGACCGGCAGGTCGTTGAGCTCGGCCACGGTCTTCGGATTGGCGTTGACCGAGACGAAGTACTCCCGGTCGCCGATCTTTTCGGTGCCCGCCGGCAGGATCGAATTCTGGGCACTGAATGCCGCGGTGACATCGTTGCCGGACAGGCCGTGAGCGCGCAGGGCGTCCGGGTCGAGATCCACCTGCACCTGGCGCTGCAGGCCGCCGTACGGCCAGGGCATGGAAGCGCCCGCGACGGTCGAGAGCGCCGTGCGGATGATGCTGTTGCCCTGATCGAACAGCTGCGCCTCGGAGAGGCTGGGGCTCGAGAGCGCAAGCTGCAGGACGGGCACCGAGGAGGCGTTATAGGCGAGGACGAAGGGCGCGGTGGTACCGGGCGGCGCGAAGCGCAGCATCGTCTGCGACACTCCGGTGATCTGCGCGAAGGACAGCTCTTCGTTGACGTTCGGCTGGAAGAAATACTTCACCACCGAGGTGCCGCTCACCGACTGCGACTCGGTGTGCTCGACGTCGTTGACGGTGGTCTGCGCGGTGCGCTCGCCGTTGAGGATGAGGCGGGTCGCCATCTCCTCCGGGGACAGCCCGGTGTACCTCCACACCGTGGCCACGACCGGGATGCGGATATTGGGGAAGATGTCGGTGGGCG
>VBMV01000042.1 GCA_005878835.1 Gammaproteobacteria bacterium
TCAACACTACTGAGAATAGGAGCCAACCCAGTAGCCACGTTGAATTCACTTTAGCTTGCTGCCAGGCGTAATTACCGGCGGTCCAAAAAGGCAAACTCAACAGTGACCTCCACGCGCAAACGCTTGCCCAAGTCGATGCTACGAACAATAGGATTGAGGTAGCGCGTCGCATTGCGTTCGCCTAACGGTGAAGTTGAGGGGCGGCACAGAAGCGCCCGACAAGCGCCGCGGGCGCACACTGTCCCCAGGCGCCCGCGGCGCCAAGCAGACCACGCCTCACGGACCCCTCCAACGATTGTTAGATGGCTGCATGTGTCACAGGCGCTTGATGATCAGGCCGCCCAGAACAATCAGCGCACCACCGAGGCAAGTCAAAACCAGAACCGCCGGGACCCCCAGAGCAATGCGGCTAGCGCTGCTGAGGCGATTAAACCTTTTGTTGTTCAGAACGACGTCTCCGAGCCATTCGAGAAATGCCCAAGTGGGCAAGCCCACTGCGAACAGGGCTAGCCATCCGAGCACGCTGTGCGGCTTCGCCGGATAGTAGAGATACAGGAGAGCGCCGCCAAAGAAGGCAATGGCCAGCAAGCCAGCTGCCAAGGAACGAAGACGCCGAGGTAGTGCAGCCATCTAACGGTGAAGTTGAGGGGCCGACCGATGTCGCAGGCCGCGCTCAGGTCGAACGAAGCTCTTTAGTCCCAGCGCGCGCGGCCGATCAAGCGCCGCGGGCGCACACTGTCTTCCGGCGCCCGCGGCGCCAAACAGACCACGTATCACGGACCCCTCGAACGATTGTTAGAAGTCACCCTCACAGATCACCACTGTGCGCGTGCGGCACCGCGCCGGCAACCGAAGCCAACCTACCCCCAGAGCTGAGCGCTCCCGATGGCCGCACGCGCACACCGGTTGCGTCAAACGAAGACGCCTGCAAGACATCCGAGTCAGCCACCGTCCGCACACCACAGAGTCAACCGAAGCACCCTCCCAGCTCTTCGCGGCGCTGAATCTCCCTTAAGTGACTTCTAACTCTATTTCTGCGACCCAAGCGTCGCGTTGTAGTGCGACACTTCGGTCCCGTTACTCGCCGGACATCCTGCAACCATTTGAATTCTCCGGCCTTGCAGCTTGCCTGCTGTCAGGACGCGACGGATCCGCGCGGCTATCCGTTGCGGCCGTTCCACCCCTCTGCGCCCTCGAGTTGGGTCTCAGCCTGCGGACCGTTGCAGCCGCACTTGAGACACTCGACGTGGTAGGACGTGTCGGGATCGTCCTCCTCGCTCCACCGCTCCACGGCCAGGTTTCCGCTCCGCTGCCCCAGAAGGAGCCTCAGCGGACGCGCCCCGCCCGGGCAAATTGTACACGAAGGTCGGGCTCTGCCGGCCGCACCGGACAATCCGCGAAACACGGCAAACACGCCGCATTTGCCTCTCGATCCCGACGCGGGGTTCTGGTTCCATTGCATCAGGTGATGCGCCGTGCCGACCTTCCGCAAGCCAGCTGCGCCCGAGGACGGAGTGCCCGGCCTGCTCGCGGTCGCGCGCGAGCGGATGCGCACGCGCCACCTCTCGTTGCGCACTGAGCAGGCTTATCTGCAGTGGATGCGGCGTTACATCGGCTTTCACGGCAGCAGACACCCTCGTCAGCTCGGCGCGACCGCAGTCGAGCAATTCCTGACCCACCTCGCGGTGCACCGCAAGGTGAGCTCCGCCACGCAGAACCAGGCGCTGCAGGCGCTGCTCTTCCTCTACCGCCAGGTGCTCGAGATCGAGCTCCCGTGGCTCGACAACATCACGCGCGCCACGACCGCGAAGCGGCTGCCGGTGGTTTTGAGCCGCGAGGAGGTGCGCTCGCTGCTGTCACAGCTAAAGGGGGCTCCGTGGCTCGTCGCGAATCTCCTCTACGGCAGCGGACTGCGTCTCATGGAGGCCCTGCGCCTGCGGATCAAGGATCTCGCGCTCGAGCGCGGCGAGCTCATCGTGCGGGAAACCAAGGGATTCAAGGACCGGGTCACCATGCTGCCCGCATCGCTCGATGTGCCGCTGCAAGCGCATCTCGCGCGGCTGCGGGCGTGGTTCGAGGACGAGCGGCGTCGGCAGCAGCCCGGCGTCTCGCTGCCGCGCGCGCTCGCGCGGAAGTATCCGCACGCGGGCACGCAGTGGGGTTGGCAGTATCTTTTCCCCTCGGCTACGCTCTGCCGCGATCCGTACGCAGGGGTACCGGTGCGCCATCACCTGCATGAGAAGGCCGTGCAACGAGCCGTGCAGTCGGCCGTGCGTAAGGCGGGACTCACTCAGCCCGCCAGCTGTCACACGTTGAGGCACGCCTTTGCCACCCACCTGCTCGAAGATGGTTACGACATCCGCACGGTGCAGGAGCTGCTCGGCCACGCGGATCTCAAGACCACCATGAT
>VBMV01000043.1 GCA_005878835.1 Gammaproteobacteria bacterium
TGCCCTGGTGCTGCACGCCCCGGACATGCCCGCGCTGCGCGTGCCGCTGGACAACCGGGGGGAGCGGGTGCCGGTGCAGGTGTGGAAGGACGCCTGCATGGGCGTGGATCAGGGCGAGGCGGCCCATGCATGGGCAAGCCGGGTGACGGGGGAAGCGGTGCGGCTGGTGCGGGTGGCGTCGGACATGGCGCGTGCGGCCAACGCCAGGTTCGCGGGAGCCACCCCGGCGCCGCTGGGATTTGCCGACGGCTACCCGCTCCTGGTCTGCAGCCAGGCCTCGCTCGAGGATCTCAACCGGCGCCTGCCGCGCCCTGTACCCATCGAGCGCTTTCGACCGAATATCGTGCTGCGCGGCCTCCCCGCCTGGGCCGAGGACCGCATCGATACCCTCTTCATGGGGGAGGTCACTGTGCGGCTGGTGAAGCCCTGCACGCGCTGCTCGATTCCATCCCGGAATCCGTGCACCGGGGAGCCCGCCACGGACCCGCTGCCGGTGCTGCGCAAATTCCGCTTCGACCGCGAGCTCCTCGGGGTCACCTTCGGCGAGAACGCCGTCATCGAGCGGGGAACGGGGTGCGAGATCGAGCGCGGCGCCCAGTGCCGGGTGACTTTCGACACACTCGCGCCACCGGCGTGATATCGGGCCCGTAAACTGTGTACAGCGCACGGCCGCGCGCCGGCCCGATCCGCCACACTCGGGTCATAGCGTCGGGGTAGAGTGTGAACCAGTTGGCAATTGGTCTTGGCGCACTGGTCGGAGTCCTTCCGGGTGCGGCCATGGGATTCTGGTGGCTGCGGCGCCTGCGCAGCCCGCTTACCCGTTCCGATGCCGCGCACCAGGCTATCTTCGAGCAGTGGCCCACCGGGGCGATGGTCCTGAACACCGCCACCCTGCAGATCGTCGCCGCGAACGCGGTCGCGCTGCGCAGCCTCGGCTACACGCTCGAGGAGGTTCGCGAGCTTCGCTTCGGTGAGCTGTTCAGCGCCGAGGGTGTCGATCCGCGGGCTCTCGTCGGCAAGCTCCTGGACGCCACCTCGCGCCTGCCCGTCGAGATGCGCCAGCGCTGCAAGGACGGCTCACAGCGCAACGTCGAGGCAAACTGTCATCCGCTGACACTCGGCGAGCAACAGCTGCTCGGGATGGCGGTCCACGACGTCACGGTGCGCCGCAAGGTCGAGACACAGCTGCTCGAGCGCCATCAGCAGCTCGATCACCTCGCGCACCACGATCAGCTCACCGGGCTCCCCAATCGGCTGTATCTGGCGGCGCACCTGCCGGGCGACCTCGAAGAGGCAAAGAAGGCCGGCAGCATGCTCGCGGTGCTGTTCCTGGATCTCGATCGCTTCAAGCACATCAACGACTCGCGCGGGCACGAGACCGGCGACAAGCTCCTGAAGACCGTCGCGCAGCGCGTTCGCTCGACCGTGCGCACCCAGGATGTCGTGGTGCGCATGGGTGGGGATGAGTTCGTGGTCATACTGAAGGGCGTGCAGCAGACCGGGCAGGTCAGCGAGACCGCCGAGCGCATCAACCAGGCGCTCAGCGCCCCCATGGTCGTGGACGGCCGCACGCTGGTGACGACCGTGAGTATCGGCGTGGCGCTGTATCCGCACGACGGCCTCGACATGGGCGAGCTGCTGCGGCACTCCGATACGGCGATGTACCAGGCGAAAGACCGCGGCCGCAACAACTTCCAGGTCTTCAGCCCCGTCATGGACCGCAGGCTCAAGGAGCGCATCGCCATCGAGACGAGCCTGCGCACCGCGCTGCAGAGCCAGCAGCTCGACGTGCACTATCAGCCGATCGTCAATATCGAATCGAACTGCGTCGTGGCGCTGGAGGCGCTGCTGCGCTGGAAGCACCCGAGCCATGGGTACGTGCGGCCCGAGCGCTTCATGGGCATCGCGGAAGAGACCGGCCTGATGGTGCCGATCGGGGACTTCGTGCTGCAACGGGCGGTCGAGGACGCGGTGCGCTGGCGGCAGGCGGGCGGCACGCTGGTGCCGATCGCCGTCAACGTCTCGGCGGTGCAGCTGCAGCGCTCCAATCTCGCCGAGAGCATCTCCAGGCTCACGCGGCAGCATGGCCTGGAGCCCTCGCTCCTGCAGGTCGAGCTGACGGAGGGCGCGGTGTTCGAGCGGCGCGACGCACGCAACCCCGATGCGAGCCAGGACGCGGTGGCGAGCCTGCGCGAGCTGGGCGTGCGCATCGCCATCGATGATTTCGGCGTGGGCTACTCGAGCCTCTCGTACCTGAAGCGCTGGCGGGTGGATGCGCTCAAGATCGACCGCAGTTTCGTGCGTGACCTGGTGACGGATTTGAGCGATCTCGCCATCGTCAGCGCCATCATCGCCATGGCCCGGCACCTGCACATCGAGGTGGTGGCCGAAGGCATCGAGGGCTGGCAACAGCTCGAGAAGCTGCGCCAGCTCGGCTGCGGCTTCGCGCAGGGCTATCTCATTGCCCGGCCGGCGCCGGCGCAGGACTGCGCGCAGTATCTCTCCGGGAAGCCGGTCGATCTCACCCAGACCCTGCGGACGCTCGAGGGGCTGGAAGCCACCGGCAGCGGGGATCAGTTCCGCGTACTGCAGGCCTGAGGCGCAAGGCGCGTGCCGCGCCGCCCCCGCCCGCGCCGCGCCTTTTCGGGACGTGCGAGAATGGGCCATGTCGCGCAGCCCCGAGAGCTCCCCACGGTCTGACGGGAAAGCGCACCAGCAATGCGCGGATGCGGTGCTCATGGTTCGCCCCGGTGCGTTCGGCTATAACCCGGAAACGGCCGCCACCAACACCTTCCAGCGTCCGCAGGACCCGGGCAACGCCACCGGGGCCATCGCCCAGGCGCGTGCGGAGTTCGAGCGCCTCGCCCAGGCGCTCGGGAGCGAAGGCATCAGCGTCTGCGCCGTGGACGACTCACCGGAGCCGGCCAAGCCGGACGCGGTGTTCCCCAACAACTGGCTGAGTTTTCATGATGACGGCACGCTGGTGCTGTACCCCATGCACAGCGCGAGCCGCAGGCTCGAGCGCCGCCAGGAGGTCATCGACGCGGCCGTGAAGGGACTCGGCTTCAAGGTGTCGCATCTGATCGATCTCACGCGCCACGAGAGTGAGGGAAAGTTTCTCGAGGGCACCGGGAGCCTGGTGCTCGATCACGTCGCGCGGGTCGCCTACGCCTGCGCCTCGCCGCGCACCCACCCGCAGCTGGTCGCGGAATGGGCGCGGGAGCTGCGCTATCAGGCGGTGATCTTTCA
>VBMV01000053.1 GCA_005878835.1 Gammaproteobacteria bacterium
AGGTCGTTCTCGAGCGGATACGACTTGAAGACTACGGACATATGTCTACAAAATATAGACAATTGTCTAGAAGGTCAAGGCTAGCTTGCTCGGATTGCTTCGAATCACTTCGTCCCGGTGCGCATCTATTCCGCCGCCAAGACTGTGGCCGACTGCTTCAAGTACGCAACAAGATCGGCACGGAGGTCGCCGTCGAGGCTCTGAAGGACTACCTTAAGAAGTACCGGCGAGGTGCCGACGCGCTGTGGGGCTTTGCGAAGATCTGCCGCGTAGCGAATGTGATGCGTCCGTACCTGGAGGCAGCTGGTTGAAGGCCAAGGAACCAAGGGACCGCTCCGCCTCCGTCCGCGCGCGCCTTCTCAATCTCGCGCGCGATCGTGATGAACACTTCCAGATCACGCTCCGAAACTACCTCTTCGAGCGCTTCCTGTACCGGGCTCAGCCGCTCGGAGTTGCGTGAACGGTTCGTGCTCAAGGGCGCGATGCTGCTGAGGCTGTGGGCCGACCAGCCATACCGGGCCACCGTGGATCTGGACCTGATTTCGCGGGGCAACCCCGATCCGGACTCCGTGGCCCGCGACATCGCCGCCATCTGTCGCACCGACGTCCCGGACGACGCTGTGGTTTTCGCCGCGAGTACGATCAGTGTCGAGCCGATCCGCGCACAGGAGGAGTATTCCGGCGTGCGGGCGATGTTCGACGCGCGGCTCGGAACGATCCGCGAGCGGCTGCAGGTGGACATCGGGTTCGGCGATGCGCTCTGGCCGCACGCCGAGGAAATGGCGTATCCCGTGGCACTGGGAGATCCATCACCGCTGATTCGCGTCTACAGTCCTGAAACCGTGATTGCCGAAAAACTTGAGGCCATCGTATCGCTCGGCATCCGCAACAGCCGCATCAAAGACTTCTTCGACATCGACTATCTCGCTCGCAGTGGACGATTCGACCGGGCGGTGCTCCTCGAAGCGGTGTGTCGCACGTTCACGCGGCGTGGAACCCCGATCCCGCCGGACCCGACAACACTCCTCGATCAAAGTCTTTGCTCATATCCGATCCAATACGGGCCCACACATTGCGCGAACTACTGAGCGTTTGCGCTCCTGTGTTTCGCTGATTTTTCAGGGCGGATCTCGGTGCTCACGCAGCTGGCCGTTGGGGGCACGCCGCTGCCCCCGCTACCTCCGCCGCATGCGGCGAGGGCCGCAAATGGAATCCCCGGGAACCCGAGCAAGACCGACCGATACAGGAATGATGTCATTGCAGGCTCCTTTCTCAAGCGGTCTCAGATGGTCCAGAAATTGACGAAAGACGCCTAAAACACAGGTACTCCAGAGTCTCAGACCCAGGGGGGCTCGAGCCCCACCTGGGTGGCCTCGCGCAATCCGCCTCAGTCCTGCAGGAACGGCGCTCGCTCCAGGACGTATCGGGCGACATCGCGACCCTGCTGCAGCCCCACGGTGCAGGCGCGGCGGAAATGGATTCCGACCAGCATGCGCGAGAACGCGTTCTCGCGCGCAGCATCGTTCACGCTGTCGTAGGAACGCGTCAGCGTGGCATCCGGACCCGCAGCGGGCGCAGTTGTCGAGGTGTGCTGAAACGGAAGGTTGGCGCCAACCAGGGCGTCCAGTACTTCAGCCGCGGCAGCGCCCGCGGCTGCGTGCCCGGACGGGTAGTCGGGGACCGGCGGCGTGACGAACGCAGGCTCCCAGTAGGGATCTTTGACGGTCAGCGGGTTGCCGTCGGTGTCCGCCGCGCGAATGGCCGTCAGGGGTCGCCAGAAGTTGTAGTAGAACTTGGATTCGAGCGTGGTTGCAATGGCGTCGGACATCGCCGCGTTCAGCACCGCATACAGCCTTGCGTGCTGCATCAGTGACATGCCACCCGACAGCTTGCGTGCGATCCGATTCCAGGCGAATGAGCCATTCTCGAACCAGAAGAACGCGATCGCGGTCTGATCGGAGCTGCGCGCGGAAACGCCAGCCTTGCCCAGAACCGCGATCTCGTTGACATCCATGGCGTACTCGAGACTGCGCAACGAGGAATACGGGGGCGGCGCGCGGAACTGCGCCGAGGAACGCACGCCGAACGTGCTCAGCGCGCCCCAGCCAGCAGCGGAGACGAAGTTTGTCGGTGGAGTAGGCTGGTAGTCGCCGGGCTTGGTGCCCGGTGTATACGGCGCGTTAAGCGCCCCGAGCACGTCTTCGTTAGCACGGCTCGCGAGCATTGCCGCGGCAGCAGCCTGGCCAACGGCGATGCCGCGATTCTCGGCGGTGCCGTCTGGAATGGCAGCCAGCTCCGCCGTGTATACGCTGTCAAAGGGCGTGTTCGAACCGAAGAATTTGCCGAACTCGACCACCAGTACGTCGTGAGCCGCAGCCGCGACGGCGGCGTCGACGCTGGTGGAGCCGGCATTGTACGGGCGCGACGCCGACTTCACGGCGTTGAGCATCGCGATGTGCGCCATCGCATAGGCACGCATCTCGACCATCGGGGTCAGAGCAAATAGCGGCAGGCCAGCCGAGAAATCGGTCATGGCGATATTCCAACGCTCGATGCTATCGGCGCTGCCGGTCGCGAAGGCGCGCGCCGGCATAAGCAGGGCGAGGCCAATCAGTACGGCGGAAAAGAAGGCAATAATCTGGAATGGACTACGTTTGATCTTCATGTCGTTCTCCTTGAGTCCTGAGATGTGAAGGGCCGGTGAGCCGCATCGACCTAGCCCAGGCCAAGCTGGAGCCAGGCTCCGAGCCAGGCAGGCTGTTCGTGAATGGTGTGCGGTTCCATTTGAGTTTCTCCGGGGTTTCAAAACGTCGCGATGAATTCCGGGTGGTTACCTGCCGGAAAGGGTGAGCCGGCCATAGGGGTCAGTGCGCCCGTCGAGGCGTTCAGTGTGAAGCCACTAACATTCGCCGCGCCGTCATTGGTGACATAGAGGAACTGGTTGGTGGGATCGATGGTTATTGAATAGGCGTTCGCGCCGGCACTGACCGGGAATCCCGCAAGCGCAGTAAGGGCACCTGTATTCGCGTCGATGCTATAGCCGACGACGTTCGCGCCCGACGTGACATACAGGTAGTTACCGGTCGTGGTGATGTAATGGCTTACCGGTAAGGGAAATGGAGAGCCGCTGAGCGGCGTCAATGTTCCGCTGGCCGGGTCGATACTGAAGCCCGATATGCTTGGGTTCGTGGCGTCGGGGTTTGCCGTGTAGAGAAATTTGCCGCCCCAGAGCGCCAGACTAAGCGGATTGCCGCCAGCGGGAAACGGTGATCCGGACACTGGGGTCAGGTCTGTAAAAAATGCCGAAATGTCGTTCGAGCCACCGTGGTTCGCCACGTAGATATATCCGTAACTATTGACAATCGACGTCGGGTTCTTGCCCGAGGCACTTGTAGAGGTCCCGGTCAGTGCTCCGGTGTTCGGATCGATGGTGTAGGCGGAAACGTTGTCAGAGCCGGCATTCGCAACGTACAGAGACGATCCATAGAGGGCCATGGCCTGGGGGTCGGTACCGGCGGCAAAGGGGGAGCCGGGAGCGGCGGTCAATGCGCCAGTTGTGTTGTTGACGGTAAAGGCGGAAACGTCATTGCTGTCCTCATTGCCGACGAAGACATATCCGCTGGCAGGGTTTTTGAAACCAAAAATTGTGTGAGGGGAGGCGCCCGTGGCAATCGGTGTGTCGATGACTGTGAGCGCGCCGGTGGTCGCGTCAACGCTATACGCCGAGAGCGTATTGTCCGCGGCATTTGTGACATAGAGGAATGTCGCACAGGTCACTGTGACGCTGGCGTGAATCCTGACTGCCGCGTCATTGATTACGCACCACTGCGGAGGAAAATTAGGCTGGTTGGTAATGAGGACGTAATCGGGGCCCGAGTATCCCGCGGGATAAACAGAGTCCAGGATGAACGCGCCGTTGGCACCGACCTGGAGCGGACTGTGGCAAGAACCCTTCTGTCTACTTCCTGAACAAATTTCAAGTGTCAAACCTGAGCCCACCAGCCCCGATACCGTGCCTCCCACCGTGTAACGGGGTGGCGGCGGAGGTGGCGAACCTGAGTCACCGCCCCCGCCCCCGCACCCGACCATGAGCAGAGCCAGAACCGTCACAGATCCGATTGAGCGAAACATGATGATCCTCTTGCAGTGGTACCGGAGTCGGCCTCTTTGATGTCATTAGGCCAAGAAAGGCCAAATCAGCGCTTGAGTTTGCGACGAGCAGACGCTTTTCGAGTATGAAGTCCTTCAATCCGGACACGAATCGGTCACGGCGCATCGGCAATCCATGGCGCTGCGATTCGTGCGCACGGCAGGGGACTTGCTCTGCGTTGCGGTTTCGTTGAGAGTGTTGGGAGAAAGCAATCCCAGCGTGGCCATCCTGCTTTGTCAATCATTCCCACGAAGTTGGATGTGAGGCCGAGCGCACTGCCGGCGGCAACGGCGGGCGCTCGGTTGGGAACTGCTTTAGGTCTCGGCGCTGTGATCGCGTTTGCGTTGTCGCTACAGTATTTCGCGCAACCCTTTGTTTGGCGCAATTGGCCGGTGGAGGAAGTGCTGGAGGGCTGGCTGTTCATTTTTCGCGATCGCCTGATTGTGACTGTACTTATCGCCGCCGCGATCAGTGCAACGGCCCTGGTGCGTACCGAGTCGCTGCAACTACGGGCGGTATTGTTGGCAGTTGGCGTGGTCATCGGCGCGGTAAGCGGCGAATTGATTGTCGGCCGGTTATACGGCCAACTTGACGGCAGCAGCTCCCTCACCGCGCACGCATTGCGTTGGAGTGCAGTGGCACTCGCGGTATCCGCAATGTTTTATCTGTGGCGCATGTCTTCCGACGCAAATGAACAATTGCGTAACGAAACATTGCGCCGCTTGAACACCGAACATCTGCTGACCAATACGCGGCTGGCTGCGCTGAGGAGCCAGATTGAGCCTCACTTCCTATTCAATACCTTGGCGACACTGCGCTGGCTGCAGCGTACTGAGCCCGAGGCCGGCGCGCGCATGCTCGCGAGCTTTATCGATTACTTGCGTCGCATGGCGCCGATGCTCGAGTGCAGCGAGGTATCACTCGGGGAAGAGATTGACTTGATGCGAGCTTATCTTGAGGTTGTCGAAATGCGCATGGGCGGGCGCCTGCACGTCGCAATCGACGTCCCGCTGGACTTGCGGCGCGCTCGAGTCCCCCCGCTGGCGCTGGCCACGCTGGTCGAGAATGCGGTTAAGCACGGCATATCACCCGCGCAATACGGCGGAGAAATCGCGATCCTCGCGCATGAAGTCGAGCATCAGCTTGTTCTTAGTGTCACCGACACCGGGGCAGGCTTTAATCCGGGCTCCGGCAGCGGCACCGGAATCGGGCTCAGCAATGTGTGTTCACGCCTTTCGACTTTGTATGGCGCGCTCGGGTCTTTGCGGGTCGAGGCCAACACACCGACAGGCGTGCGCGCCACACTGAGGTTGCCCTGTCATCTGGTGCCGCCACAGTGATCGGCGAATCGAGCACGCGCCGTCGGCGGATTCTCGCCTGGGGTACGGCCTGGGGCATCGCCATGACAGTCGTCGAGCAACTGGCATTTACACCCGGCGAGGCCTGGGCCACGGCAAGTATGCTGTTGTGGTGGCTGACGAAGTGGTTGACTCCCGTGTGGTGTCTAGTGGGATGCATTTTTGTGTGGGTGGCTGATCGCGCTGTGCGCCAGCACAAGATTCGCGGCTCACTGCTCGGGTGGCTAACGGTCGCGGTGATTTCGGCCATCGGGCAGCCTTTACTTAGTATCCGCGTGCAGACGTGGATTCGCGAATTCCTGCCGGACGCGGCTGCATTGACAACGCACGGGGCCGGGCAAATCCCGCTTCATCCACCCACGATGTCGCTCGCGGTATACAACCTTTGGATCAATTTGTTTTACGGCGGCCTGCTGATGATGGCCTACTCATTGACGCTGCGACGCGAGCGTATGCGCTCCTTGTTGCACGCGACTGCGGTCGCTCGCAATCATACCCAGGCAATCCTTGATGAGGCCCGACTCCAGGCATTGCAAAGACAAGTGGATCCCGCTCTGTTACTGAATTCGATGGGTGAACTGGAAAAGCGCTACCGCAATGAGCCTGAGCGGGCTGAGCGCCTGTTGGAAATGCTGGTTGAGTTTCTGCGCTGCGCAATGCCTGGTCTGCGCGAACCCATATCCACGGTAGAAGCCGAATTGCGCCTGGCGCGCGCCTATGTAAGATTGCAGGAAGAGCGCGGATCGGGCTCTGGCTGGAGCATCGAGGAGTTACAACACGGAGCTTTGCAGGCGCAGTTCCCGAGCCTGTTGATGCTGCCCCTCTTGGCGCTGGGAGCCGATGGCTCGAACTCACTGTTGACAACCCAGGCTGCCAATGGCCGCGTCACACTGACCTTGAGTGGCCTTCGCGAAGCGTCTCTTGATTTCGAGCAACTTCTGCGAACTCGCTTACAAAGCGTGCACGGCGAGGCTTTTACCGTCAAACGAGATCCATCGACAAAGACCGTGCTGGAGATAACGTTGATCGCCGAACCATAAGGAGCATTCAATGAACCCCGAACAACCCGATGGCTTGCGCCGGGCCTTACTTGCGCTGCTGCCCATGCTCGTCATCACAGAAGACTCGGGCGCCCAAGATGCCGTTCAGAGCCAACCGCAGAACTATCGCGTTGCATTTGAGAACGATAAGTTGCGCGTGCTCGAATACAGCGGCCGTCCGGGTATGGGAGTCTGTGGTGATGGAATGCATTCGCATCCGGCACATCTCACCGTCCTCCTGTCGACCGGCAAAGTCCGCATCAAAACGCCGGACGGCAAAGTTGAGGTCCACAGTGATCCGGTCGGTGCGGTATTCTGGAGCAATGCGGTGACGCACGAGGTCGAGAACATCAGCGGCAGCAATATCCGTTCTCTCCTCATTGAGCTCAAGAGCGCTCGCTGCTGAATGTCAATGAGCCCACCGACCGCAATTATCGCGGAGGACGAAAAGGCGTTGCGCGATGAACTGCGGCAGCGGTTGAGCGAGCTGTGGCCCGAACTTCTCGTGATAGGAGAGGCCGGCACCGGGATCGAAGCATTGCAACTGCTGGAAAAACATGCGCCTGATCTGATGTTCCTCGACATTCAGATGCCGGGAATGACCGGTTTGGAAATCGCACATCAGGCGCAGGGACGCTGCCACATTGTATTTGTGACGGCCTATGACGCGTATGCCGTTGCCGCCTTCGAAACCGGCGCGCTGGACTACGTCTTGAAGCCTCTGGAGCGTGCGCGTTTGCGATTAGCGGTCGATCGTGTCAGGCAACGTTTGGGCTCAACCCCGCAAAATCTCGAAGGACTGCTCCGCGAACTGATTAGAAACGCCGAGCCGCGCAAGTATCTGCGTTGGATAAATGCATCGGTCGGACACCTAATGCAGCTAATCACTGTGGACGAGGTAGTGTATTTCCAGGCGGACGCGAAATACACCCGGGTGGTCATCGCAACGTGCGAGGCACTCATTAGAAAGCCTCTGAATGAACTGCGCAATGAACTTGACCCTTCAGTATTTTGGCAAGTTCACCGCTCGACCATCGTTAACGCTAACGCGATCGCAGGCGTCTCGAGAGATATGTTTGGACATATCAACCTAAAACTTAAGGGCCGCGAAGAAAAGTTAAATGTCAGCGAATCGCACGCTCATCTTTTTCGGCAGATGTAGGCGTCATTGTGAATTTAGGTTAAATCTGCCGTATGGCGACGAATATGTCGGAAGCGTTAGATGTTGTCGGTCCCGAAAATCTAAGGCTCGCCTGTCAGCAGATGGCCGAGACTATTCGAGGGCAGCTGAGATGCCGGGCGCGTGCCAGCCGGTGTATCAGAGTCGGAGCGTGCCGCCGGAGTGGGCGGATTGCGGCTCCTGGTCGGGTGAATGGCGCGCGGCGTGATTGGAATTTCAATTTGAGTCCGATGGGCCATCTTCTCGATCCGATGTTGAATCCAAGCACTCGGGGTACGCTATGGGGTATGCGGCCCGGGTAAGCTACTGATTCCCGTAAGTGAATCAGCCACCTGCGCGCGACCTTCGATCCTAGCTCGGGCATCGGTAGTTAGAGCGTTGGGAACTCATCGCGTTCGTTCCAGTGTGCGGTTGCGTACCCGGTCGTCTCCTTGTGGGCTCGGCGATTTCTGCGCCTTCTCGTAGGCGCCTGCGAAGCATTCAACCCGCCGCCAACCGCTGCAAGTATCGCCGGACATACGTTTAGGGACCTGCCAAGGCGGTGGAGTGTCGGCCGCGCCTGCCCTCAGTCTATTTTTTCGCAGCGTGTCACCGGCCTTTTTTGTCGTGGTCGACCTTGACGGTGAGCGCCGACGCGCTACGCTTCCTGACCTGCAGCACCTCGCTGCCGAGCGAGAGCTCGTCCCCAGGGCTAAGTCGCATCGGTCCAGAAATCCGGGTTCCATTGACGTGTGTACCGTTCGTACTATCAAGATCTTCGATGGTTGCTGTTCCCGAGACGACCGTAATTCGTGCGTGACGCCTTGAGACAGTACTGGCGTCGATCACAAGCGAACATTCAGCATCCCGTCCGGCAAGGTGCTCGCCGTCGCTGAGGGGCAGGGGCTGCTTCTTCCAAACGAGCTCAATCGTTGCTGGGGAGGCAGCCTGCGACGGCACGCACGTCACCTCGGCGCAGAACGCATATCCAGTTTTGTAGACGGTTCGAATAACGTGGGAACCCTGCGGCGTGTCACCAAGCGCGGCCCGGAGCTCCGATACCAGACGCGTCAGGCTCGTGCGCGCCACGTAAACCTGCGGCCAGAGGAGCTCATCGAGCTCGTTGTTGGTGACGACGGCGGGTCGACGCTTGATCAAGGCCTCGAGCAATTCGTACACCTTGGGCTCGAGGGGCACGATTGTGCCCTGTCGCTCGAGCTGCCGTGCGCGCAAATCGAGAACGCAGTCGGCGAACCTTAGCCTCATGGTTCCCGATCAGAGCACTTCCGGAAACGTGTATCAATCACCTCCCGGCTTTACGGTGTACAGCAAGGGGTACGACAGCCCCCTCGCGCAACTGATTCCGAGAGATCGGCAAAGTCGCCGCCTGCCGAAAGAGGGGTCCGAACGTGTCCTTTCGTCCGGACCCCACACCTAGCTCATCGACTCGCGCTGAACCGCTCCGTGTGCTTGCCGCTCTTCATCTGGTAGTACGCCGTGAGCTGCGGCAGGCCCAGTTTTTCGATAGCCTGAGCCTCCGCTTTCCTGGCGCATGCGGATGCAGCAGCCCGCAGCAATGGCTCGGTCTCAGGGCAGACGCGCTTGGCAGCCGCATGAATGCGGGTGTACAGCGCCTCTGCGCCCGCCGGCGTAGTCACATTCAGATCCGCAAACTTCACAGTTTCCGAGCGAACCTGATCGTCGGCAAAAGCACTGGAAACGATCACTGCGCACGCCAGCAACATTGCGATCGAGAAGGTGACGGGAATACGGTTTTCGGTCTTGACGTTTGAGTTCATGATGATCTCCTCACTCAGGGTTGTTCGTAACTTCACTCCGGCTTCGGACTGCGGTTTCGTCAACGGTCCTCAGGCCTCGGGTGTGACGTTAGCGATCGACGGTCAGGAGATCTTTACGGAGTTCTTAGGAAGTGGTGATGCTTGGTGCCACAAAGAGAGGCTACCTACGGCGTCCTTCGCGCGCCGGCTCGTGCGGGCGAGCCGCAACCAAGCCGACCCCTGCAACATAAAGAACCGATTCCGAAATTCCGTCTAATCCCAAGTCCTTCTCGATCAGTGAGTCTTTCAGCGCGGCCGTGCTGAAGGGAGCTAGTCCCAGCCTCGTTGCCGTGAGGCAAAACGTCTGACAGAGATGGCCGGTCTCGAGCAGAACAACTCGATATCCTCGAGCTCTACCGTACTTCCACATGGTCCTCGCAAAAACCGCCGTCATGATGAAAAGCGCTGCCGCGCCGGCAAAGTACCGCTGATCCGCGCAATACGCGCTGGCCAGGCGCGGACTTACTTTGGCAGGGAGTCTCGCCAACTCGTTGTCCCTGGCCTGGTAGTGATACATGCCCCTCTCGAGCCCCTCGACCCTGAGCGCCATCAGGTATACCTCGCCCGGGTGCCTGGCACCGCCGGAAGGGCTGGTCTTGTACGGAAGCCTTCCGAATACATTCGTCTCGAAGTATCCCTGGACACCCCATGTCGTTTGCAGCAGCCTGGAGACGTTACCCAGAGATACCTTCCCTCTCGCGAACTCTCTGTGCGTCCTTCTGGCGTGCAGCGTCTCGAAGAAAGTGTCTCCGGCTATTTCATGCGACGGCAGCCGGACCACATCGGCACCCCGAATCTTTTTGAACTGAGGCGGCGCCGGAGTTGCCGGAAGCAACTTCATTTTCTCCTCTAGGGGCCAACTCTCAGGGACGAAAGGGGTGTCTTTTGTGATGAAGTGAAATCCGCCTTCCGGAAGCCAGGGCCTCCACGACGAATCGAGCAGTTGGTCACGCTCCCATTCGACTGAGCCGTGCTCGAGCAGCAGTTGGGCATCGATCAGCTGCAGGATCGCCCTGGCCACGCTTTGAGAGCTGTAGGCTCCGAACTCGAATACCGCCTTCCTGATCGTCCGGGGGCTCGAGAAGAAGCGCAGCAGGTCCAGGGTCACCGAATTGGTCGAGAATGTTCTTCTGGTGAGATAGTTGGCGATCCGCAGCTCTCCGGCCTCCCAGTATGCAATCCGGCAGGATGCGCTCTGCAACTTCAAAGAAGCGCGGCCCACCTAAGTTCCGTAATGCTGATGACTACAAGAAGTGACGTATCATGCCCAGCATTCGCTTCAGCTGCCCTTCTACTTCCTTCAATTCTGTCTTCAGGTGCGTCTGGGTAAGGGTTCCGGCCCGATTGCGCCTTAGCAACGCCTTCACCTCGGCTTTCGCTCTCCGTGAAAGCGCGAGGACGTATCTCGCCCGGCGTTTGTCCGAGCTGTTTTTCGCGACGCTTCTCTTGGATCGCATGTTGAGTTCCTGCTTGTTGTTGAGTTCCTGATTGTTCTAAGTCTCGACGACCGTGCCCTCGGGCTGTCTCTAGTCTAACAATCTCATGCGGCGCAGCAATGCTTGGAACCTCCGGTCGCGGTGCAGATTTCGAAGCAGGGGGTCCGTCTTGAGCCCAAGCATCCCGTACTCATGTCTTTGATAAGCGCGATCGAGCCATCGGAAGGCATCGTCGATCTCCCCGCGATATGCGTGGACCATGGCAATTCCGTAGCCGTCGATCGACGCAAATGCGTCCGTAAGCGAACGCAGTGCAGCATTGGACTCGCCGCGCCGTCCCATCGCCCAGTAGATCAACGAGAGGCCGCCGAGCCTGTAATCCTCGTTGGACTCCCTCAGCATCGCTTCGAGCGCTGCGGCAAGTTCGCCAAGGGACAGTCGAGCAAGGCCAACGGAGCTGTTGACTCCGCCGAATTCCGGGTGCAGCTGCAGGATCCGCAGCCGGGTTTCTAGACACTCCTGCAGGCGGTTGGCGGCGCAGAGCGCGGTGCCGAGAGAGTCGAGCGCGTTAGGGTCGAGCGGATTTCGCGCGAGGTCTTCCTGATCTAATTCCAGAGCCCTGTCGACATTGCCGAACGCGAGTGCGAGGTCTGCTAAGGCGCTTGGCCACAAATGAGATCGGGGGTCGATTTCGTGTAGGCGCTCCGTGGCCGCCTTCGCGGCCGCCCAATTCCACGCAATGCTCATCTCGAATCCGGCCCGCGTGTAATACGCCCACGCGAGATTAGGGTCGAGCTGGATGGCCCGGTCCAGCGCATCGAGAACTCGCCTGCTTTGGTCGTCTGATGGCGGTCCTTTCAGGACCTCCTCGCTTAGGTACGCACTTGCGAGGCGCCCCCACGCCAGCGCGTAGTCGGGATTGATGTCGATCGCTTGTTGGTAGAGCTGCGCGGCTTTCTCGACATCGCGCAGGGTCCTGCGTTCCTTGAAGTAATTTCCTTCCAGAACGAGGTTATACGCCCGGACGTCAGGCTCCAGATTTCCTGCCCGATGACCGCTTCGCAAAGCCACGTGCAGGGCCTGGGAAACCTTCTCTCCAATCTCCTCCTGTACCTGGAAAATGTCGACGAGGTTACGGTCGTAACTCTGCGACCACAGCTGCACCCCGTCTGAAGCGCGAATCAGCTGCGCGGTGATGCGCAGCTGCTCGCGGCCCTTGCGAACACTGCCCTCGAGCACGTATGTCACCCCGAGCTTGCGAGCAATCGAGCGCACGTCTTCGTTCCTGCCCTTGAACTGGAACGACGAGGTGCGCGCGATAACCTTCAGATCCGCGCTGTGCACGAGGTGGTCTATCAGCTCTTCCGACAGCCCGTCCGAGAAGTACTCCTGCTCCTTGTCACCGCTGATGTTCACGAACGGGAGCACCGCAATCGCGTGCGGCGGCGGGTTGAAGGTGGCAGCGGTGGGGGCGGTAGTAAGGGGGGTGTCTTGCTGCGCGTTCGAGGTCCCACCCGCAACCACGACAGAGTGCCGGGATACCCACAGCCGGTCGAGGGCTAAGTAGGTCAAGCCGACAGCGGCCACGACCCCAATGACCGCCGCCCCAAGAAACGCCGCCGGGCGACTGCGGGGCAGGCGCTCGCCGGCGAGCCTCTCGAGGAGTTTCTCCACGGATGCAGTCCGCGCCTCACGGTCAAAGGCCAACGCTCTTGCGAGCGCGGCGTTTTGTCCGCGCGACAGCCCCGCAAGGGGCGGCACCCGAGTACCCGCCTCCCGAGCCTCGAGCGCGCTGAGATCCCCGAAGGGATGCTCGCCGGAGAGCGTCTCGTAGATCACACAGGCAAAGGAGTAGATGTCATCGCGCCGGTCCGCTTCCTTCCCCTCCAGCATTTCGCAGCTGGCATAGGCAGGCGTGAGTGCGAGCGGACCCGACCCTTTATCCAGCAGCGGTCCGCGCGAGACCCGCGCAATCCCGAAATCGAGCAGCTTCGACTTTCCCGCGGTCGTCACGAAGATGTTCGCGGGCTTCAAGTCACTGTGGATCACGTTATGGTCGTGCGCGTAGCCGAGCGCCGCGCCGACATCTTCGATGATTGGCCAAGCGCGGCTGAAGGGCATGCCGCGGCCGAACTCTTCTTCGAGCAGCGCATTCAGTGACTTGCCCTCCAGGTATTCCATCAGCACGTAGAGCTTCCTGCCGTCCACATTCACCGAATGCATATCGACGATATTCGGATGGCTGAGTTTTCGGGTCTTGCGCACCTCCTCGCGCAGCAGCTCGAGCGCCTCGGGGTGAACGGCTTCCTTCAAGACCTTGATCGCAAAGGTCTCGCCGACCACCTGTTCATCGGTCGCGAGGTACACCACCCCCATCCCACCCTCACCGAGCTCGCGCTCGATGCGGTAGCGGCCGGAGAGCCGCTGACCGATCGCCAGCCTTTCATCGAGGCCGGCAGTTTCCGAGTCGTCCGAGGACCCCGGCACACGTTCGGCGTCTGGGCTTTTGCTGTCTCGGCGGCCTGAGGGGTACGGATCGCCCTCGGTCTCCAAGGGTGCGACCTCGGTCGATAGCGGTGCGCGGTCTCGTTCTTCGGACATAAGCTGCGCGCGATAGGCAAGCCAAGCATGCGCTCGCGCTGTTGGCGTGGCAAATCACAGCGGCCAAGCGCAAATACGACCAAATGGAAACGTCGCCTAAGCGCGGCGACTATGCAGACCCGGCGGGACTTCACGGAGGCGGCTCCGATCTCCCTTCGGCATGCCGCCCTTGGTCACACGGTCACCTTGCTGCGCAAGCACTCGATAGATCAGTCGACAGGGCTTGAAGAAAACCCGGCGGTATTCCGCAATGCCAAGGGAGCGAAGCTCCTTCGGGCAAGAAGCCCGACCGGGAAACGTGCTGAGGCCCTCAGTCGCCCGAGGGAGCCGCTCGAGCACGTGGTGCAAGTGTCTCTTGAGTCTCCTCATAAGAGGTAACGTCTTGAATCACGGCCTTGGCTTTGCCATTCTGCGTGATGATCAAGGGCTTGCGCTGCTCTGCGAGCTCTTGGAGGACATCCGTGGCATTTGCTTTCACGTCGGTCCAAGCGTGGAGGGCTTGATTTTCCGCCAGCCGGCGGCGCGCTCATAAGCGTGCGCAAGGCGCAGCACGCCCGCTTCGGCACCCGGGCGGCCGCTGATCTGCAATCCGATCGGCAGGCGCGCGGCGGTGAAGCCACAGGGAACCGAGATGCTCGGCAACCCCAGCATGTTGACAGGTCGGGTGTTGTGCAGCATCTGCAGTTCCATCGGGCGGGCAGCGTCGGGGTCACTGAGCTCGGCGATCGTGAACGGCGGGACGGGCGTGGTCGGAGTGATCAGAAAGTCCACGTCATCGAACCGCCGCGCCACCGCGTGGCGGATCTGCTCCAGCTGACGCCGGCTCTGAATGTATGCGGACATCGTCACGTCCGCCCCGGCGCGCAGTCGCTTGAGAGTCGGCGCCTGGTAGAGCTCCGGGCTCTTCGCGATGTAGTCCTTGTGAAATTCGTACGCCTCGGCGGTGAGGATTGCGACGTAAGGTTTCATCACTGATGCGTAGGTCGCGTCGCTTGCGAGCGGCGCAACTTCGTGCAGGCTGCGCGTCAGGCCCTTGAGAACCGACAGAGCGCTCTGCATGGCCGCCTCGATCTCGGGATGCAGGTTCTCGTAGAAGTAGTCCTTGAGAATTCCAAGGCGTGCTGCGGACGTCGAGGCAGCGATGTCCGTGGCGTACTCGGGAACCGGCAGGTCGACGCTGCCTGGGTCCTGGGAGTCGTAGCCGGCGATGACCTCGAGCACCAGCGCCGCGTCCGCCACCGTGCGCGTCATCGGGCCTATGTGGTCCAGGGACCATGAAAGCGGTATGGCTCCGCAAGTGCTGACGCGGCCGTAGGTTGGTTTGAGTCCGACGATGCCGCAGTAGGCCGCGGGCTCGCGGATCGATCCACCGGTATCAGATCCGAGCGCGGCGTAACACAGCCCGCCGGCCACCGCCGCTGCCGAGCCACCGGAGGAGCCTCCCGGACTGTAAGCGACGTCCCAGGGGTTGTGCACGGCACCGAAACAGCTGATCGCCGAGCTCCCGCCGAAGGCGAGCTCGTGCATGTTGAGCTTGCCGAGAAGGACTGCTCCGGCCGCGCGGAGGCGGCGCACGACCTCGGCATCTTGCGCCGGTACTCGATCCTTGAATAAGGCGCTGGCGGCTGTGGTTCGGACGCCGGCTGTGTCCAGCAGATCTTTGACGGCAATCGGAATGCCGTGCAGCGGACCCTTCCAGCCGCCGCGGGCGATCTGCGTCTCGGCGCTGCGCGCCGCGTCCAGGGCAGACTCGGCGGTCACGGTGATGAAGGCATTGAGCGTAGGATTGAGGGACTCGATGCGGGCGAGACACGCCTGCACCAGCTCAACCGGCGAGACTTTCTTCTGCCGCAGGAGCCGAGAGGCTTCGGACAGGCTCAGTGCAGTCGGACCCGTATCCGTGATCGGCTCTGTGGCACCCCCGGCGGCGTCGGCGCCGATCGCAATTTGCGGCATGACGCCGCCTGCGGCTCCGGCCAATACACCTTTCACAAATGCCCTGCGAGACATGTGCTCAAGCCCATTGTGGCACCCACGTAGCGATATTGGCGAGTCGGGTATCGAGCACCATCACCAGGACCGGTAACAGTCACGCCCGCCGGGTGCTCATTGAGGCGGCCCGGAACCATCGCTTCCAGGCGCGCATGAGCGAGACCTTGCAGCGCCGCCAGGAAGGCCAGCCCAAGGCCGTGCGCGAGATCGCCTGGCGTGCGCAGCGGCCGGGCTATGTGGGCATCCGCGTGATGATCCCCGACTCCAGAGCGCAGGGTGTCTGTCGCCCGCGCGTCACTGCGTGATCGATCTCAGCCGGGTCTCGGAATCCACCAGAAAGGTTCCCGAGGCGACCACTTGCTCCCCCTCTGCCAAGCCTCGGAGGATCTGCACGCGGTCTCCGAAGCGCTCGCCCGTTTCTACCTGGCGCGCTTCAAAGCTCCCTGCTCCACGTCTGACATAGACGCGCTGCGCCAGCCCGGAATCGAGCACGGCATCGGCCGGCACACTCAATCCGGACGGTGCGGGCACGGGCAAGTCGACGCTGACCAACATGTCCGGACGCAGAGCCAGACTTCGGTTGTCGGCCTCCAGACGCAGCTGCACCGCGCCTGTCACCGCATCGACCTGCGGCAGGATGTCAGAGACCCGAGCGGGAAGCGTGTTGCTCTGGTTTCGCACCTTGATGCTGGCCCGCACACCCGGGTGCAGGTATTGATCCTCACCGCCGAGAAGCTCGCCGATGATCCAGACGTGAGTCAGGTCTGCGATGCGATAGAAGTCGGTGTGACGCTCGAACCGCTGTCCCGGTGAAATGCTCCGGGCGAGAATGAAGCCGTCGACGGGAGCGACGAGGTAGACCGCAGCGGGGATTTTCCGCGTTGCCGCGATCTCCTCGATCTGCGCAGCGCTCATCCCGAGAGTGCGCAGATTCTCGGACCAGTGCTTCTTCGTTGTCGCCACCGCGCGGGTCTTCTCCGCGGTATCCTGTCCCGCGCTGTCCTGCGCTCGTTCGATTGCGGCGACGTAAGCCGTGGCGGCGGACAGGAACTCTTGCGAATGGATGGCCGCGAGCCGCTGGTTTTTCCTGACGTGGCGGCCGACGCTATCGTCGTAAGTCTCTGCCACGAACCCATCCACGCTCACGCTCACGCGGTGAACGCGACTCTCGTCGGCGGCGACTCTACCCGGAACGCGCAAGGCGCGGGTCCCAGTTGTCTCCTGCACCGTCACGACGCCGATGCCAAACAATTGTTGCGCGACCGGGTCGATAGTCACCATCCCAATTGTTGGTCGGCGGGCGGAGGCAATCAGCGCCTTGCCGAGCTCATCCACGTACACCGGCTGCAGCGGCATGCCGCAATCCGGGGCAATCCCGGGCTTGTCGGACCTGTAGCTCGGATGCATCGGGTCCACGTAGTAGAGAATGCGTCGCGGGCCGCCGGCATGCGAAGTCTTGGCAGGATTGTGGCTGTGTGCGACGAGCACTGCGAGCGTCCCGGCCACCAGCATCAAGATCGTCCAAAGACCCTTTCTCACTAGCTACTACTCCCCAGTGCGGCACACGGCGTCTGCGACCCCAGCGAGCGGGTCCGGGTTGAACGCACAGACGCGACGACCCGGATATGCGAGCGCGGACGGCCTCAAGGTTTTTTCGTGTTGTCCTTCCGGGGGCTGCCGCCGCTCGTGGTCGGGGGACCACGAGCGGCGCCAGGAGCCTGTCAGCGGTCCTTTACTGGGCGGGGCACCCTGCAAAACCGTCCAGAAGGGGATTCGCGGACTGATGGGCCGGATCCGCGACGATGCACATCGGCCTCATCATCTCGTCATCCTCGTGCGGGGTGATGTGGCAGTGCCAGGCAAAGAGACCCGGCATGGCACCTCTGAAGTCGGCCCGGACTCTCGTGATCTGGCCTCGGTCGGCGATCACGGTATCCTTCAGGCCGGTCTCGCCCGGTCGGGGTCCGCAAGGCTGGACGCATGAACCGTCGAGGTTTCTGCGGTCGATGACCTGGAATGCCACTTCATGCAGGTGTATCGGGTGAGAATCCTGGGAAGCGGCATTGTAGATGTCCCATTCCTGGATCGACCCGGTGGCTGGAAATTCCGTCGTCGGCTCATCCCAACGCATGGGGACGGCGGTATGCTGGTCACCCGCGCCGAGGAGTGAGTCGAACAGGGCGACTGACACAGTAGGCGCGTTCGCTAGGGCAGGAATAGCCTGGAACGGCAAGGCGGCTGGCACGGGGCCGGTATCACCGTTCGCGTTTTGTCCGACTCTGACCTGGAGTACTTGGACGCTATCCGTCTGCAGGGTAAACGTGCGCCCTTTCACGCCCTGGAAGTCGACGATCACTCCCACCCGCTCGCCGGGTGCGATGAGCAGCGTGCTGCGCGATTGCGGGTTCGGCAGATAGCTCTGGTCGCCAGCGACCTGGGTGAAATTGACCGCTGCCGTGCTGAAATGCAGGTGCAGGTAGCTGTTGAAACCACCGTTGACGATTCTAAACAGGTACTTGCGTGGCTCGACGCTGAGATACGGCCAGGACTTGCCGTTCACGACCTCGATGTTGCCTTCCTCCGCGGCCAACACGTTCGCGTTGGTGTCGAAGCGCTTATCCTGTATCAGCAGCGGAATGTCGTAGTCGCCCGAGGGCACCACGCCGGGCGCCACGTCGTCCGGCGGCACACCACTGATGACATAAGCCCCGACCAAGCCCATTGCGATATTCTGCATAGTGACGCCGAGTGTGTGGTCGTGGAAGAAAAGCGTCGTCGGCGGCTGGTTGTTGGGGTAGCGAAACTGCGCGGCGCCCGGCGTGGGCGTGCAATCCCTTGCGCCCGCTGTTTCATGGCAGTAGTCCGATCCGCTCGCTACGAACGCCGCGGCATTCACACTCGCCGGCAGATACCAGGCTTCTGGAATCCCGTCGCTTGCAGAGGTCACATGCAGGGCGCCGTGCAGGTGAGGAATCATGGGAATCGGTCCCGTGTACGTCCCACCGCGCCCGACACAATCGGTCTGGTGGCGGCCGTCATCGCAAATCCCGGGGGGATTGGCCCAGTGAATATTCTGCTGTACGCGCGCGCCGGCGGGATACGTCACGAAGTTCCCCGCGCTGTCGACGAGCTGATTGAGCCAGTTGACCTCCACGGGCCTGTCCTTCTGCGCCGCTACGGATGCGGCCGGAAAGTGGAAGCAATTCCCGGGGTCGACACCCGATTCACCGCAAACGGGCGTTCCAGCGATGTTCGGACCGTAGCCGAAGACCGAGGTCTTGTTGAACGCGTTTCCGTAGATATCCTTGGCGGGAAGGATCTGCTGCGTAAACGGCCTTGCAGCGATTTCGTAGTGGTCAAGATTATTGGCCGTGGATGTCGGGGTCATCACGGCGCAATTGGGCGTCTTGGTGGCACCACAGACACGGGGCAGAGGGTCGACAAACTTCGGGACGAGCGACGAGCTCAGGGTAGTCGCGAGCGCCGCTAGTGGCAGCGCGCCAAGGACTAAGCCGGAGACCCAAATTCCAATTCTGCGATGTTGCGCGGACATGAACCGTACTCCCCTCCCGTCTCGCAACGGGACGTTGAAGATGAACCCACGTGATCGAAAGTCTTGGATAGTTCCAGACGACAGATCACCAGTGGCGACGGCCGTTGATCAAAGGCGGTAAGGCAAGCTCGACGGCGGTTCGACGACCGCCTTTCTCGTTAATACCGACTCGTTAGTTCCAACCGATGCCCCCGCAGTAGAGTCGACCACACTGACACCCTAAAGTCTCTGCCGGCATCTACCTACATTTGTTTGAGGGTTTTCCCGCGGGAGGCGGGGTCAGGTCTATACTGAGCTGTGCTGATATTCAGGGGTGTTGCTATGCGTCAAGCAGCTTGTCAGAGTTGGCCGCGCAGTCCCCATCAACAATCAAACGAACCATCTCTCCGTCCGGGTCGCCGCGGCACAAGTCCGACAGCACCCGAGGTGACGACTCATGGTGAAGTCCCAGGGGCACCATACGGGACTTCGCGAGGCTGAAGACGTTGGAAACTCCTGTCACGCGCCTCATTGGCTTCTGCGCCAACAACAAACTCCTCATTCTTTCGCTCGTTGCGGTGGGCTGCCTGTGGGGAGCCTGGGTGATGATGCATTTGCCGCTGGATGCCACGCCGGACTTGAGCGAAACCCAGGTCACCATCCTGTGCCGCTGGGATCGCAGCCCGGACATCATCGAAGACCAAGTCACCTATCCGATCATTGCCGCGATGACCGGCGCCCCGCGGGTTCGAACGGTCCGCGGCATCACGGACTTCGGTTTCTCGTACGTTTACGTGATCTTCGAAGAAGGCACGGATATCTATTGGGCACGCGCCCGGACACTCGAGTACCTCGCCGGCGCGACCTCGCGGCTGCCCCCGGGCGTCAAAACCGAGATCGGTCCCGATGCGACCAGTCTGGGCTGGATCTTTCAATACGTCCTGAAGGACGAATCGGGCGGGCACAGTCTGGCGGAGCTGCGCGCATACCAGGACTGGTATCTCAAGTATTACCTGAAATCGGTTCCGGGCGTGGCCGAGGTCGCATCGCTCGGCGGGTTCACTCAGCAGTATCAGATCAACGTCGATCCTGATCGCCTGCGCGCCTACCGGATCCCGATCTCCCGCGTGGCGGATGCGGTGCGTGCCGGCAACAGTGAGATCGGCGCACGCTTGCTCGAGTCGGCCGGGGCCGAGTACATGATTCGCGGGCGCGGCTACGCCAAGTCGCCCCAGGACATCGAGCGCATCGTTCTTGCAAGTCAGAATGGCACGCCGATCCGCATCAGGGATGTCGGTGAGGTCGTGCTCGGTCCGGACATCAGGCGCGGCGCCGCGGACCTCGATGGCACGGGAGAGGTCGTCTCCGGCATTGTCATCATGCGCGACGGCAGCAATGCCCTGGAAGTCATCGAGCGGGTGAAGGCGCGATTGGCGGACGTTGCCCCGGGCATGCCGGCGGGCGTCAGGGCGGTGCCCGTCTACGATCGCTCGGAGCTGATTCGGCGCTCCATCTCAAACGCCCGCGATACGCTCATCGAAGTCATCGTCACCGTCGTCTTCATCATATTGCTCTTCTTGAGGCATTTCCCGAGTGCCGTCATCCCGGTTGTCACGATGCCGGTCGCGATTCTCGTGACGTTCATTCCCCTTCAATACATGGGAGTCAGCATCAACATCATGTCGATGGCGGGCCTTGCCATGTCCTGCGGTGCCCTCGTGGACGCTGCCATCGTCGTCGTGGAGCAGACGCACAAGAAGCTGGAAATCTGCCAGCGCTCCGGACGGCCCTTCAGATACGAGGAGGTCATTCTCGCGGCGGTCAAAGAGGTCGCCGGTCCGACGTTCTTCGCGCTGCTGGTGATGGCCGCGGCGTTCGCGCCGGTGCTGGTGCTCGAGGGAGAGGAAGGCAAGCTGTTCCGGCCGCTGGCGTGGACCAACATCCTGGCCATGCTGGCCGCCGCTGTCCTGACGCTCACGCTCGATCCGGCGTTGCGCCTGTTGCTCATCCGCCGGCCGCTCGCGTTGGGCTCGACCGAGAATCGGTTGCAGGGGTTTTTGCGTTGGTTGCTGGGCGGGAAAATCCGCCCCGAGGAAACGCATCCCCTCACGGGGCCGTTGATGCGGTTGTACGATCCGCTGGTGCGGTGGATTCTGCGCTGGAAAGTACCGGTGATCGCGGCCGCCGCGGCGCTGGTGGCGCTCACACTGCCGGTATTCTGGATGATCGGCGCCGAGTTCATGCCGCCGCTGGAGGAAGGGTCCCTGCTCTATATGCCCACCGGCATGCCGGGCATCTCGATTGCGCAGGCGCAGACGCTGCTGCAGGCCGCCGATCGCATCGTGAAGACTTTTCCGGAGGTGGATCATGTGCTCGGCAAGACGGGCCGCGCCGACACGGCGACCGATCCAGCCCCGCTCTCGATGCTCGAAAGCGTGATTGTCCTCAAGCCCCATTCGCAGTGGCGCAAGGCACAGACCTGGTATTCGTCCTGGGCGCCGAACTGGGTGCTCCCGGTGCTGAGGCACGTCACGCCTGACCACATTGCACAGGAGACACTGATTTCCGAGATGAACGCCGCGCTGAAGATCCCCGGGATGTCCAACTACTGGACCATGCCGATTCGAGGTCGAATCGAAATGCTGGCGACGGGAATCCGCACTCCGGTCGGCCTCAAGATCCAGGGAGGCGACGTCAACCAGATTCAGCAGGTCGGCCGGCAGGTGGAAGCGGCGCTGGCCAGCGTGCCGGGCACCCGCAGTGTGTTCGCGGAACGCACGGGCGAGGGCTATTTTCTGGACGTGAGCTGGGACCGCGACGCGCTCGCACGGTTCGGACTTTCGGTGGAGGAGGCGCAGAACGCACTGTCCACCGCGGTAGGTGGAGACAACGTCGGTACCCTCATCGAAGGACGGCAGCGGTATCCGATAAACGTGCGTTACCAGCGGGATTTTCGCTCAGACCTCGAAGCGCTCGGCAGGGTGCTGGTGCAGAGCAGCAGCAACAGGCAGGTGGCGTTGTCTGAGTTGGCCACCATCCGCATGGTGAGCGGTCCGGCCATGCTCCGCGATGAGGACGGCTTGCTGACGGAGTATGTGTTTGTCGATGTCGGCGGCCGTTCACCCGGCGACTACGTGGCGCAGGCGAGGCACGAACTGCAAAACAAGCTGAAGCTTCCCACCGGCTACACGGTCCTGTGGAGCGGACAGTATGAGTCCGCGGAGCGGGCTCGCCAGCGGCTGTCGCTGGCCGTTCCCATCACGGTCGTCCTTATTCTTTTGCTCCTGTACTTCAATACTCGGTCGATCGCGAAGACTGCGATTATAACTTTGGCCGTTCCGTTCTCCGCAGTGGGTGCCGTGTGGATGGTCTACCTCCTTGGGTACCACATGAGCATCGCGGTATGGGTGGGCATCATCGCGCTGCTTGGCATCGACGCCGAAACCGGCGTGTTCATGTTGCTCTATCTCGACTTGGCGTTCGCGCAGGCGAGCCGGGGGAAGGAGCGGTTCACGCGCGCGCGCCTCTGCGAGGCGATCGTTGAGGGAGCGGCCAAGCGATTGCGGCCGAAGTTGATGACTTTTGCCGCGATGAGCACGGGACTGATCCCGATACTGTGGTCCAGCGGCACCGGGTCGGAAATCATGAAGCGCGTCGCGGCGCCCCTCGTGGGTGGAATCGTCACGTCTTTCATTCTGGAGTTGGCGGTTTATCCGGCGATCTACGCACTCTGGCGTGAGCGATCGACGTTGGTGCCCGACGGGGGAGTTGAACCGACGCGCTGTCCATTACCGTCGGCCCGGTAACGTAGCCTCATGGACCTGACTCCGGACCGCGTCGCCGACGGTCGCAATACTGATTGTATGCCCGGCGCGGGCCGCCGTCGCTTGCGCTAACGCGGCGCGGGCGCCGGCGGGGTGGGAGCAGCCGCTGCATTCGGAGCTGTAACCGGAGCCGGTGGCCACGAACCATGCATGCGCTCGTGCATGCCGTGCATCGCGAAAAACGGGCAGTGACGGCGGCCGTGAGCGGCGGCGAATATGCTGCCCAGGATGACGAGGCCGGCCAGCGTGAAGGCCCAGAAGCCGAGGTATCTTCCAAAAGTCCGCAGTGCGCCTTCAGAGCGCGCCGACAGGTAGAGAGCAAAGTAGCCCGCGATGGTGAGCGCGGTAGCCGGCAGCAACGCCAGGAAGTAGATCATCGCAGCACCCGTCTCGGCAGTGGTGGGGTTGATCTTACTCCCGCACCGATTGCGCCACGCGCCGATCCGGCGCTCAGTGTCCGCCGCCGGCCGCGGGCGGTTCGTGCTCCCGATGATAGCGGTGAATGGCCCACAGATAGCTCTCCATCAGGGAGTCCTTGCCCAGTTCCGCCAGCACGTCGTTGCGCCGGCGCCGCGTGGTCACGCGCGCCAGCTGCGCCCTGGCACGGGAAAAATGACTCAGCTGATTGCGGTATTGCCACAGCAGCTCGCGGGTCGCCATCTTGTTCTGGTGCAGTTCCCAGACGCCGAGCAGAACCGCGAGCAGGCCCATGGTGAAGGTCAGAGTGTTCTTCAGCGGCACGCCCAGGCCCATGTCGACGTGATGCAGAACCTCGCCGAAGGCGAACAGCGCGGAGATCACCACCAGGATGGCGATGAACAGGGTGTATCTCAGGCGTTTCACGCGGCGACTGCCTTTCTCCAGGCGCGCCACCCGGGTCGTAAAGTACTCATATTGATTCTCTATCCACGTCTGCTCCACCCCACATTCCTCGCGCACGTCCAGCTCATGGCAGGTGAGGGTCCGAACGTCCGCAGGCTCGATGCCCTTGAGGACGAATCCGATCCAGCCGAAACCGCGGAATTTGTCGATTCCCGATAGCGCGAGCACCTCGGTCGCGTCCACCCGGTGATCCGTGCCCGCGAGTCGCAGATAGAATCTCGCCCGCAGAGTCTCGGCGAGCGCCCGGTACGTCAGGTGCTTGCCGAACCAGCGCTTGCCTTGCAGCACGTGGTACACGCCCAGGCTCCCCAGCAGCGTCAGCAGGTAAGCGATCAAGAGGATCCGCGACTCGACCAGCTTGTCGTAGACCAGGTACGCCACGCCCATCGCGAACGCCGTGATCGCAAACAGATCGAACAGGCGGTCCGAGCGGCGCTGATAATGGACGGCGAGCGCGTCCGCCTTGCGGTATTGCGCGTCGATGTCCTCGAGCGGGCCCCGGGCGGCCAGCGGCACCGACACGGGCAGCGCCCCCATCAGGGAATGCGCGGTCGGCAGACGCGCAGCGTCGCTCAGCCGGCGGAACTCGAGGTTGTAGCTGTTCAGGTCGGCGAGCTGGCGCTTCAGCCACGACGGCATGGTGCGCTGCAGCTGCAGCACATTCTCCCCGACACCGAGCAGGAAGCAGGGTGTTCGGCAGTCCGACGCACGGGCGATGCCGCTGCGCGCGGTGGGTGTCCAGTAGACCAGCGGGACGGCGCAGTCGGATTCCTCACGCGTCTCGATGAACTCGATCGGCTCAAGACCGTCACTCGCATCGGTACGCACACCGAGGTAACGAAGCACCGTGTCGGCAGTGCCGCCGGAGAGGTGGGACGCGCGGCCGTCCCACAGAGCGAGCAGCAGGCTGCTGCGCCGGATGAGGGCATCGGTCAGGTTCGCATACATCGCATCACGCTGCGCCGCGGAGTGCTGCGGCAACGCCTCGCCGATCGAGACCGACGACAGTTCGTCGCAGCGGATGTCCGGGTGCTGCAGCAGCGCCTTGAGTGAGGCCAGCGTCTCGGCGTCGAAATCGGCGGCGTATTGCTCGAGCGGCATGGGCAGCACCGCCTCGACCCCCACCCCCAGCGCCAGGGCGGTCTGTGCGACCAGCAGATCCGCGCCCTGCGCCATGCCCACGATCATGCGCAACTCCGTATCCGGCAGCAGTGCCCGGAGCTGCTGGACGAAACCGGTCACGGCCTCCCGCAGGCGCGGGAGGTCGTCAGGATCGAGGTCCCTGTGTCCCGACACCCCGACCATGAACGGGGAATTTACAACCGGTGAGGGGGCGAGCAAGTTCAAAGTGCCACGGGTGTCAGGTCCGGATCCGGCGGCATTGTGCGGGCGATGCCCGCCCGGCCACAATGCCTGGCGGCTGACCGAAACCCTGCCAGCTGGTGCACCGACGGAGCATGCGCTCTTCCCGGTGCTCTGGCCGCTGAGGCGGCCAGTGAACAGGACCCTCAGGCGAACCCGTGCGTGATGGCGTAGGCCGCGACCGCCGCCGCGGATCGCAGGCCGAGCTTGCGCATGAGATTGGTGCGGTGCTTCTCCACCGTCTTGTGGCTCAGCGACATCAACTGCGCCATCTCGCGCGTGCGGTACCCCTTGGCGATCAGCGTGATGACTTCCTGCTCGCGGCTGGTGAGCGCACCCGCCGGACGCGGGCGCCCGGGGAGCCGATCCGAGGTCTTGGCGTAGGCGGTCACCATCCGGTCGAGCGCCGAGGGACTGATGTAGCCCTTGCCGGAGGCGACGCGGTGAACGGCGTTGAACAGTTCCGCGCGGCTATCGCTCTTCAGGACGTAACCGTCGGCGCCGGCACGCAGCGCCGTCTCGATGAACATCTCGTCGCGGCGCACCGTCAGGACCAGGACCCGCACCTCCGGCCACCGGTGCTTCAGATGCGCGATCGTCTCCGGACCACTCTTCAGATCCGTCGCAAAATCTACGATGGCCACATCGGGTTGCGAGGTCGTCAGGCTCTGCAGCGCCTCCCGCTGGATCACGGTCGCCGCGACCACCTCCAGGGCGTCATCGCTTTGCAGCAGGGCGCACAGTCCATCGCGCATGATGCCGGCTTCATCGGCGACGAGAACCCGGGTTTTGCGGGGCCCTGGCTCGCTCGCTAAAGGAGCTGCCTTGGGAGCGGCAGCCATGGTCGACCATTCCTCTGCGGCGACGCCATATGGATAAGACACAGCTAGCAGGTTAGGCTAAGGAGGGATCGAATACTCTACGGGGGATCCCTACCGGGAGCTTCGTAGTGTCCCCCCAAGGTTTGCCGCGATCGCGCGGTATACGCAGTGGGGCGGATGTGAAGCTAGACTAGGGTGTCGTTCGGCTGGTACAGACGGAATTCACATGAGTGGTGAACGCGCGGGGCAGACCAGCGAGGAGAACGCGGTGGCTTCGGCGCATACGCCGGGCGTGCGCGCGGCCATTGCGCGCGCCAAGCTCGAATGGGAGTGCACGGTCGATGCGCTCCCGGACCTCATCTGCCTGCTGGATGGCAGGGGGCACGTCGTGCGCGTCAACCGCGTGTGCGAGCGCTGGCATCTGGGCTCGATCGCCGAAGTACTCGGGCGCGAGCTGCACGATGTATTGCACCCCAACTGCAGCGCGGACGCCTGCCAGCTGGACGAGTCGCTGCGATCGGGGTGGCTGAGCCTGCAGGCAGGGGGTCCGGCGGAGTTCGAGCTGCGCGACGCCCTCCTGGAGCGGGCGCTGCACGTGAAGCTGCGGCGCATGACGCCCGGCGCGGCCAGCACCGCCACCGAGCCGCTGGCCGTGGCGGTGCTCGCGGACGTGACGGCGCTGCATCTGGCGCGCGAAGCGCTGAGCACCATCAATCTGGAGCTCGAATCGCGCGTGCGCCTGCGTACCGATGCGCTGGCGGACGCCAATCGTGACCTGCAGAATGAAATCGTGCGCCGCGAGGCCGCCGAGCAGGCCTTACGGCGCTCGCGCAACGAGCTCGCCGCGCTGTCGCGACAGCTGATCACCGCGCAGGAGATGGAGCGCAAGCGCATCGCACGCGAGTTGCACGACTCGGTGGGGCAGCAGCTGAGCGCCATCAAGTATGGCCTGGAACGCGGCGCCGAACTGGTGCAGCAGGCGCGCCCGCATGACTCGCAATCGATCCTGCAGCGCGCCATCGCCTCCCTCCAGCAAGCGATGGAGGAGATCCGCGGCATCGCCATGAATCTGCGACCCGCGGTGCTGGACGATCTGGGGGCGGCGTCGGCGGTTTCCTGGTTCTGCCGCGAGTTCGCGCAGAGCTATCCGAGTCTCACGCTGCGCGAGGCCGTGGCGGTGGTCGATGCGGACATCCCGGAACGCCTCAGCACCGCCGTGTTCCGCAGCCTGCAGGAGCTGCTCAACAACGTGGCGAAACACGCGCAGGCTCGCCAGGTGGTGGTGTCGCTGGCGCGCTCCGCCGACCAGCTGGTGTTGGAAGTCACCGACGATGGCGTGGGACTGGAAGCGTCAGTGTCCAGCGCCTCGATGCGCTCGGGGCGGGGGATGCGCAATCTGCGCGAGCGCGCCGAGATGACGGGGGGACAGATGCGGCTGCAGCCCGGCGCGGCCGGCGTGGGTACTCAGGCGCGCATCGAATGGCAACTCGGTCCGAGCGAGGCCCGCAAGACCGACGCCGCGTGACTCAAAGGTCGGCGCCGGCGCGGCCGCAGATCAAAGAGCGCGACCCTCGAAGCTCTGCTCGGTGTCCCGGGTCGGCAACAGGCCGTTACGCACCGCGAACAGCGTGACGGCCGCGGTGTTGTGCAGTTCGAGTTTGCGCATCAGATTCGCGCGGTGCTTTTCCACCGTCTTGACGCTCAAGCGCAGCGCCACCGCGACGCGCTTGTTGGACTCCCCGAGCGCGATGCGCGTGAGCACCTCGCGTTCGCGTTCCGTGATCCTGGGGCAGGGGTCGCTGGCCGGATCGTTGCGGCGCAGATAACCGGACACCAGCCGTGCGGACACCGGCTCGGAAAAGTACTTCTGGCCGGTGATCACCGAGCGGATCGCCTGCAGCAGCTCTGCGCGGCTGGCATCCTTCAGCACGTAGCCATCGGCCCCGGCCCCCAGCGCGGCCGCGATGTACTCGTCCGTGCAGTAGGCGGTGAGCACCAGTACCCGCAGGTCCGGGCACACGGCGCGCAGCTCATCAATGGTTCGCAGCCCCGAGCCGCCCGGCATGGCGAGATCGGTGATCACCAGCGTCGGGTTCGAGCCCTGCACCACCCGCACGCCCTCGGCTCCGGTGCTGGCTTCGCCGACCACCTTCAGGTCCGGTTCCAGCTCGATCAGGGCGCGCAGCCCCTCGCGCAGGATCGCGTGATCCTCGACCAGAACGATGCGTGCTGATGTGTGCGTCATGTACCCCGCCGGTAGATGCGTTGCGGTATTGCTCCCCATAATTCTTGTAGACCTTAGTCAGGGAGAATTCGTTATTTCCTGCGGGGAAGCATGCCCGGAAAGTCAACGGTGGTCTACCATGCGCACGGGTGCATGGTTCACACTTACGACAAGATACACGGTTACCCCACCTGTTATGTCCTTCGGGCGGAGAGTAAAAGGAGCCAATGCACGCGCGGTGGGCCGTTCGGTTGGCTATGACAGTGCTCGCGGCGGCGGCGGGCGGGGTCGCGCACGCGGACATTTACAGCTTCGTGGACGGCTCCGGGGTCACGCACTTCAGCAACGTGCCGGTCGACAATCGCTATCGCCTGCTGCTCGCCACGCCGGTTGAGGAGGGCGCCGAGCACGCCGGCAAATGGCTGGCGAAGTCCACGCTCTACGATCCGCTGATCGACCGGGCCGCGCGCTCCGCCGCGGTGCGCCCGGAGTTGGTGCGGGCGGTGATCGTGGTGGAGTCGGCCTTCAACCCGCGCGCGGTGTCGAAGCGGGGCGCGGTGGGGCTGATGCAACTCAGGCCCGCTACCGCACGGCGCTACGGGGTGTCCGATGCCTTCGATCCAGAACAGAACATCACCGCGGGCGCGCACTACCTGCGCGACCTGATGGCGCGATTCGGCAATGATATGGAACTGGCGCTGGCGGCGTACAACGCGGGTGAGGAGGCGGTCGAACGCTACGGCCGCAGCATTCCGCCCTTCTCCGAAACCCGTCATTATGTACCCGCTGTCATGCGCGTTTACCATAAGCTCCTTTCCCAACAGCGCAGCGGCTGATCTACCGTAATCACCTACCCTCGGCTTACGTGCTTCCCCTCCGTTAGCTAGAGCGCGTGCCCACTCGCTAGCGCGGTCGTTTTTGACCACCATGGGGCAAACAAGACCACACAGCTAAAGCGCCTTCGGGCGCACACGGTGGCCCCCGCGATGTACAAGATGTACGACCCTGCCCGTTTTGGGAAACCTCACGTCCGCGGCTTTACCCTGCTGGAGCTGTTGGTGGTGATGGTCATCATCGGCCTGCTGGCCGGTTTCGTGGCTCCCCGCTACTTCGCCCAGGTGGGAAAGTCACGCGTCAAGGCGGCGCGCGCCCAGATCGATGCGCTCGACAAGGCGCTCGAGCAGTATCGGCTCGACGTCGGGCGCCTGCCGAGCACCGAAGAGGGACTGGCGGCGCTGCAGGTCGCCCCGCAGGGTGTGACCAACTGGGAGGGTCCGTACCTGAAGAAGGACGTGCCGCTGGACCCCTGGGGTCACCCGTACGTGTACGCGCAGCCGGGCACGCACCAGAACGATTTCGATCTACTCTCCTATGGCCGCGACGGACAGTCCGGCGGTAGCGCAGAGGACGCCGATCTCACGAACTACTGAGTCAGCACCATGGAGTTTCGCATCAAGGCACTGGACGCCAGCTCGAGCGTGATCTCTTGCGTCGTGGACGCGGTGGACGAGGCGGAGGCGCGCCGCCAGCTTGCCCTCAAGGATCTCAAGGTCATCTCGCTGGAGCCGATGCGGCGGCTGCGGCGGCTGTTCCAGGCGCCGCAGCTGCAACTGGCAGTGTTCAGCCAGCAGCTGGTGTCGCTGCTGGACGCCGGCCTGTCGCTGGTTGAGGCGCTGGAGGCTCTGGCGCAGAAGGAACCCAACAACAGCACCAAACACACGCTGGATCGCATCCTCGCGCGCTTGTACGAGGGCCAGACACTCGGCGCGGCGGTGGCCGAGCATCCGGCCACCTTTCCGGACCTGTACGTCGCCTCGGTGCGCGCCAGCGAGAGGACCGGCGCCTTGCGCGAGGCGCTGACGCGCTACATCGCCTACCAGGAGCAGGCGGACGCGCTGCGCAAGACGCTCGTCAATGCCTGCATTTACCCCGCCGTGCTGCTGGGGGCGGGCCTGCTGGTGACCCTGTTCCTCATGGGCTACGTCGTGCCGCGCTTCAGCTCGATCTACGAGGATGTCGGCAGCGACCTGCCGTTTGCCTCGCAGCTGCTGCTGCGCTGGGGGCAGCTGATCGATGCGCATGCGGGACTCGTCATCGTCGGCGCCATCGCGGGCCTCGCCGGGGCGATTTACGGCATCGGACGGCCTGCAGTGCGTAAAGCCGCCGGCGCCTGGCTGGCCCGCATTCCCGCGATCGGCCGCCAGCTGCACGTCTATCAGCTGGCGCGGCTGTATCGCACGGTCGGCATGCTGGTGCGCGGCGGCATGCCCGTGGTCCAGGCGCTGCGCATGTCGGGCGGCGTGGTGTTCGCCGCTTCGCGTGTCGCCTATGCCGCCGCCACCCGCGCGGTGACCGAGGGGCAATCGCTCGCCGAGGCGATGGAACGCAACGGCCTCACCACTGCGGTGGCGGCCCGCATGCTGCGGGTCGGTGAGCGCAGCGGCAACATGGGCGAGATGATGGAGCGCATCGCGGATTTCTTCGATGAAGAGCTGGCTCGCTGGGTGGCGGTGATGACGCGCCTGATTGAACCAGTGCTCATGATTGTGATCGGATTGATCATCGGAGTGATTGTCGTGCTCATGTACTTTCCGATCTTCCAGCTCGCCGGGAGCATCAAATGAACGCCGCGGTGGATGAGCTGCTCGATAAGCCGGCGGTGGCGACTGCCGCCCCCGCAGGCGCTGCGGGCACCGCCAGGAGCGCGCCGGCCGCGGTTCCCGCCGCGCCCGCTGTGCTGATCGATGAGCCCTCGATCGCGCGCGCCATGCAGGAGGCGCAGCAGGCGAAGCGCCCGGTCCTCGAGGTGCTGGCGGAGAGCTGCGGACTGGCCGGCGATCGCTATGCGCGGGCACTCGCCGGCGCGTTCGATTACCGCTTCGTCTCGAGCGGGGAGCTGGCGCAGCTCGAGCCGGATTTCTCCGTGCTGGCCCCGTCGGATGCCACCCGCCGCCACTGCGTGGTGGTACACGAGGGTGAGCGGCTGCTGGCGGTGTTTGCCGATCCGTTCGATCAGGCGTTGCGCGGCTGGCTGGAGCTGCGTGTCAGCGCGCCCCTCGAATGGGCGCTGGCGGCCCGTGAGGAACTCGCCAACCTGATCGCGCGCCGCGCCGAGGCCCTGCGGGCCATCGATACGGTGCTGCCGGAGACCGACGAGGGAGCCAAGGGCGAGGAGGGGGTCGACAACCTCTCCTACGTCAGAATCAGCGAGGACACGAGTCCCGTGGTGCGCCTGGTGCACTCGACCGTGTACGACGCGTTGCGCGCCGGCGCCAGCGACATTCACCTCGAGTCGATCGCGAGCGGGCTGGTGGTGCGCTATCGCCTGGATGGAGTGCTCGCGAGCATTGCGACCGTACGGGGCGTGGAGATCGCCGAGCAGATCATCTCGCGCATCAAAGTGATGTCGGAGCTGGACATCGCCGAGCGCCGTGTTCCCCAGGACGGCCGCTTCAAGATCGCCATCAACGGCCGACCGATCGACTTTCGCGTGTCCATCATTCCGAGCATCTTCGGCGAAGACGCGGTGCTGCGCATCCTCGACAAGCAGGCGCTCACCAAGATGAGCGGCCTGCGCCTGGATGTGCTGGGTTTCGAGTGGAGCATCGTCGAGCAGTTGCGCCGACTCGCGGCGCTGCCGTACGGCATGCTGCTGGTCACCGGCCCCACCGGCAGTGGCAAGACTACCACCTTGTATGCCGCTATCTCCGAGACGCAGACCGGGCGCGACAAGATCATCACCATCGAGGATCCGGTCGAGTACCAGTTGCCGGGAGTGCTGCAGATCCCGGTGAACGAGAAGAAGGGCCTCACCTTCGCCCGCGGGCTGCGCTCGATCCTCAGGCACGATCCCGACAAGATCATGGTGGGCGAGATCCGCGACCCGGAGACGGCGCAAATCGCCATCCAGTCAGCGCTCACCGGGCACCTGGTCTTCACCACGGTCCATGCCAACAACGTCTTCGACGTCGTCAGCCGCTTCGTGCACATGGGGGTGGATAGCCATGGGTTCGTGTCGGCGCTGTCGGCGGTGATGGCGCAGCGGCTGGTGCGCATCGTGTGCGAGCAATGCTCCGAGGCCTACATGCCCTCGCGCGAGCTGCTCGAGGAATCGCATGTCCCGATCGTGACCAGCGCCTCGTACAAGTTCCGCAAGGGGCGCGGATGCGGGCACTGTCGCGGCACCGGCTATCACGGCCGCAAGGCCGTCGGGGAGTTGATGGTGCTGAACGACGAGATACGCGAGGCGATCGTCAGCCGCGTGCCGGTGCGGCAGCTGAAGGAGCTGGCGCACCAGGCCGGGGTGCGCCTCATCCGCACCGCGGCGCTCGATCTGGTGCGCCGTGGTCAGACCACCGTCGAGGAGGTGAACCGTGTCACCATTATGGCGTGACGAGGTCGGAGCCTACCTCTCGCCGCAGCGCCTGTGCCTGGTGCGCATGAAGCGCGGCGTGAAGCCGACCCCCATCGCCGAGCACGAGCAGCGCTTCGAGGGCTCCAGGACCGATTCCTGGGCGGCGGCGCTCGAGGCATTCGCGAGTCTGCTCGGCCAGAGCCCGTGGACTGGCGCGAGCACGCGGGTCGTGATCGCCGACCACTGGGCGCGTTACGCCATCGTCCCCTGGGTCGCCGCGCTCAACTCCGCGGAGGAGCGCCTCGCGCACGGCCGGCAGCTCCTGACCAGCCTCTACGGGGAGGCCGTGGCGGCCTGGGACGTACGCATCTCGGAGGCCCCGCCGCAGGCGACGCGGGTGGCGTGCGCGGTTCCCGGGGAGCTGCTGGCCGGCGTGCGCGCCGCCTGCGCCGCGCACGGCAGCGCGCTGCTTTCGCTGCAACCGCAGCTGGTGGCCGCCTACGAAGCCTGGCGGCCTTGTCTGCCGCAGAGCAACGCCTGGTTCGTGAGCGTCGAGCAGGGCTCGCTCGCTGCAGCCCGTCTCGGGCGCTACGGCTGGGAGCGTGTTCACGGCGTGCGCATCGGCTCGGACTGGATGCGCGAGCTCAAGCGCCTGCAGACCTTCGGCCGGCTCGCCAGCAACAGCCCCCAGGAGGGCCAGGTGTACGTCGACGCTCCCCACGCCTGGCGCCAGGTCGCAGCGACCACGGCGAACGCCGGCCAAGGGAGCGGCCTGCAATGGCTCGAGGAGCCGAACGGGCCGATGACGACTCTGCAGCGTCTGGGCAGGACCCGGCGGTTGGCCGCATGAGCGCACCCCTGGTCAATATCGATTTCGTCGCGCGGCGCTCACGCCTGACCCTCGCGGGCGCGCTGTTGCTGCTGCTGGGCGCGAGCGCGGCGGTGGGCACCTATGTCGAATACCGGCTCATGCAGGCGCGCCGCGCCGGCCTGGAACTGAAACTGGAGGCGGCCACGCGCCGCAATCATCACGAGCCGGGGCTCGACGCGCGCACTGCCGGATTCGCCGAGGCCGCAGGGCGCATGGCCGAGCAGCTCGGGGCGCCCTGGACGGAGCTGCTGGCGGAGCTCGAGGCCGCGAGCCGTGATTCCTCGGGGCAGATTGCCGTCCTTTCGATCGAACCGGATCCCGTCAAGCACAACGTGCACATCACCGGCGAATCGAAAGACTTGCCCCTGGCACTCGCCTACGTGCAGCGCCTGCAGGCGAGCAGCCTGCTGCGCTACCCGATGCTCGACAGTCATGAGGTGAAAACCGACGACGCGCAACGGCCGGTGCGTTTCGCGATGAGCGCCGAATGGAGGGAAGCGCCGTGAGCCTCGAGGAGCGCCAGCCCGAGGCACCAGCCTCTGCCACGGCGGGAGCCGTGGTGGAGGCGCCGGCCGCGCCGGTGCTGGCCGGCGCGAGCGCGCCGCGCAGCCCCGTGGCGGCTCTCCCGCAGCGCATTTCGCCCCTGGCCCGGGTGCAGGCGGCGGCGACGCAGCTCGGGCCGCAGCTGCAGTACCAGATCATGCGCCTCGGTCCCGCCGGCCAGGTGGGGCTCGTCGGGCTGGTCGCGGCGCTGGTGTTCGCCGCCAGCACGCTGCTGCCGGCACGTCTCGCGCTCGATGCCCTCAGTGCGAGCATCGTGCGGGCGCAGCACCCATCGGCCGTGTTGAGCGCCGACCAGGCCGCGCCACGGCTGGTCGAATCGCTCCCGAACCGCAACCAGATACCGGCGGTGATCGGGCTGATCTATGCCCAGGCGAAGGAGGCCGGCGTGCCGCTTGACACCGGACACTACGTCTTCAGTCCCCCGAAGGCGAGCGCGCTCGCCCGCTATGACCTGGACTTTCCGGTCAAGGCGAGTTATCCGGACATCCGCAAGTTCATCAATCACACCCTGACCGCGGTGCCGGCGGCCGCGCTCGCCAAACTGCACGTCGAGCGCAAGACCGTGGGCGACCCGATCGTGAACGCCGATATCGGTTTTGTGGTTTTCGTACGCAGCGAGTAACGACCTTGAACCTGAGCAAGCGCGGCAAATGGCTGACCGGCATCGCGGCGTTGATCGCCGCGTACGTGGCATTCGGCCCGAAGGACTCCGACTCCGTGGAGCCCGCCAAGGCCGCTGCCCGGCCCGCAGCGCACACCACGCACGCCGTGACGAGCACGGTATCCGTGCCGGTGGCGCGCTCGCTGCTGGCGCTCGCGCACCGCGTGGTGGACCCGACGGCGGCCGGTGCGCTGTTCGCGACGCACTCCTGGTTCGTGGCGCCGCCGCCGCCGCCGCCGGCGCCTGAGGTGAAGCCCGAGCCGCCGCCGAAGCCGGTGGCGCCGCCCTTGCCCTTCACTTACATGGGCAGCTATGCCCCCAACGGCGCCAAGCCGGTGTTTTTCCTGACTCAGGGTGATCGCGTCTACGACGTGCACATCGGTGACACGCTTGACAATACCTATACTGTGGACGCGTTCACCAACGGCGCTCTGGTCTTCACGTATAAGCCTCTCAACCAACAACAACAACTCATGACAGGAGGCGCTCCGTGAGGACTACATGGCGTCACATTGCGGGGACAGTACTGATTCTGGGCTTGCTGGGCGGCTGCGCGGCCGATCGCCTGCATCGTGACGGCCTGGTGGCCATCGAGCGGGGCGAGTACGAAAGCGGCGTGGCACTGCTGAATCAGGCGGTGCAGAACGATCCGCACAACATGACCTTCCGGCTGGACTTGCAGGCCCGCCGTGATGCGGCGATCCAGCAACTCATCGCGATGGCAGATACCGCGCGCGGCGCTCATCAACTGGAGGTCGCGGCGCAGGACTACAAGCGGGTCCTGGCTCTTGATCCCAATAACGACCGCGCCAAGCGCGGCCTCGCCGGCCTGGAAGGGGATGCGCGGCACGGGGAGATCGTCGCCCAGGCGCGCAAGGACTACGAGCGCAAGGACTACGACGCGGCCGAAGCGAAATTGCGCGGCGTGTTGAGCGAGGACCAGGGCTATGGTCCGGCGCATGATCTGGCAACCGCGATCAACACCGCACGCGGGCCGATCACGGTGGCGCCGCGGCTCAAGACCCGCGACAACCACAAAGTCACGCTGCAGCTGCGCGACGCGCCCACCAAGATGGTGTTCGAGGTGCTCTCGCGCGAGACCGGCATCAATTTCATCCTCGATAAGGACGTCAAGAGCGACACCAAGACCACCATCTTCGTGCAGGACGTGCCGGTCGAGGAGGCGATCGACCTGGTGCTCGATCAGAACGCGCTGGCGCGCCAGATCCTCGCCGACAACATGGTGTTGATCTACCCGAACATTGCCGCCAAGCAGAAGGACTACGAGCAGCAGATCGTACGGACTTTCTATCTCACCAATGCCGTTCCCAAGGACGCGGAGAGCATGTTGAAGACCGTGCTGGCCGCCAAGACGATGTTCGTGGACGAGCGCACCAACGTGCTGGTGATACGCGATACCCCGGACGTCGTGCGCATGGCGGAGAAGCTGGTGGCCTCCCTCGATGTGGCCGAGCCCGAAGTCATGCTGGAAGTGGAGGTGCTGGAGCTCTCGCGCAGCCGCCTGCAGGATCTCGGCATCCAGTACCCCACCAGCGCGGCCTTCAGCCCGTCGCACGTTGCCGCCGCGGCCGCCACGGGCGGCGGCTCCGGCAACCTGCTGCTCTCGGACCTGTCGCACCAGAACTCCGACACCATCGGCGTCGCCGGCTCCCTCGCCGTCACGGTGAATGCGATGAAGCAGGCGGGTCTGGTCAACACTCTGGCGAGCCCGCGGATCCGGGCGCGCAACAAGGAAAAAGCCAAGGTGCTGATCGGCAGCAAGGAGCCGGTCATCACCAACAGCGTGACGCCCACCGCCTCCGGCGCGCCGGTGGTCACCGGCAGCGTCCAGTACCTCGACGTCGGTCTGACGCTCGAGGTGCAGCCGACCATCTACCTCGACAGCGACGTGGCGATCAAGCTCAGTCTGGAGGTGAGCTCGATCCTGAAGCAGGTTGCCACCGCCTCGGGAACCATCGCCTACGAGATTGGCACGCGCAATGCCAACACGCTCCTGCGCCTGAAGGACGGGGAGACCCAGATCCTGGCGGGGCTGATCCAGGAGTCGGATACCCGCACGGCGAACACCATTCCCGGTCTGGGCGACATCCCGATTCTCTCGCACCTGTTCGGCACGCATCACACCGACCACGAGAAGGACGAGATCGTGCTGTCGATCACCCCGCGCATCATCCGCATGCAACCGCGCCCCTCGAGCGATGCGACCGAGTTCTGGTACGGCACCGAGACCCGCACCCGCAGCGTCCCCTACGGCGCCAGCTCCGCCGCCGAGGGCTCGACCAGCCCACCCGCCGGCAGCGCCCCCGCGCCCGCCGGCAGCGCCCTGCCGCCGGAGGTGCCGCAGTCGCCCGCTGGCGCCGCCCCGGCCGCACCCGCGGAGAGTACCCCGGGCGAGGCGGCGAGCGCCGCGCTCTCGAATTCGACCGCACTGGCGGCCGCGGCCGCTCTCAAGGCCGCCGCCGCTTCGCGAGGACTACCGAGTACCTCGGTGCCGGCGACTGTGGCGTCCAATAACCCGCCCGCGGCCGCAGCGGCCTCCGGGGCTGCCGCATCCGCCGCGAGCTCGGCGCTGACGCTGGAGGGCCCGAGCGAGGCGAAAGTGGGCGAGGAGTTCCAGGTGACGGTGCGCCTCGCCACGGATCAGTCGATTACGCACCTGCGCTCGCAGCTGCGTTTCGACGCGAGCGCGCTGCAGCTCGTCAGCGCCAGCCCCGGCGACATGGTGCCGGCGGCCGCGGGCAGCCCCAAGGTGGACACTCGCGGCAGCGGCGCGCAACTGGACGTTACCACGACGTCCGACGAGCCGGTGCAGGGCAGCGGGAGCCTGATGGTGCTGCAGTTCAAGGCGGTGGCCGCGCGACCGGCGACCAACATCATGGCGATGCTGAACGTGCTGGGCGGGTCCGGGGCTGCAGTCGGCAGCAGCGCCTCACCGCCGCTCAAGATCGCGATCCAGCCCGCGTCGCAGTGAGCGCCGCCGCCGACGTGAGACCCATGCGACCCATGCACACACGAGGCTTCACCATCATCGAGCTGGTCATCACGCTCGCGATCGTGGGCCTCATGGCGACCGCGGCCATGCCGCTCGCGCAGCTCGTGGCCAAGCGCGAAAAGGAGGCGCAGCTGCGCACGGCGCTGCGGGACATCCGCAGCGCGATCGATGCCTACAAGGTGGCCTCCGACACCGGCCACATCCCGAAGGAGCTGGGCGCCTCGGGCTATCCGCCGGACCTGAAGTCGCTCTACGCGGGCGTCGAGGACGCGGCGAGCGAGAAGAAGGCGATGCTGTACTTCCTGCGGCGACTGCCGCGCGACCCGTTCTTCCCCGACGGTACGGTGCCGCCGGAGCAGAGCTGGGGGCTGCGCAGCTACGCGAGCCCGCCCGACGATCCGCAGCCGGGCGATGATGTCTACGACATCTACTCGCTCGACAAGGGCGTCGGGCTGAACGAGGTCCACTACCATGATTGGTAGGGCGCGCACCGGAGGGGAAGGCGGCTTCACGCTGATCGAGCTGCTGGTGGTGATGATGATCATCGGCACGCTGCTCTCGATCGCCGTGCCGCGTTACTTCCGTACCCTGGCGCACGCCAGGGAGACAGTGTTGCGCCAGGATCTGGCGATCCTGCGCGAGGCCATCGACAAGTACTACGCCGATCTCGGCCAGTATCCCGACACCCTCGCGGCGCTGGCGGACAAGCGCTACGTACGCTCCCTGCCCGTCGATCCCTATACCAAGGTCGCCGACAGCTGGACGCTGGTGCAATCGGAGGATCCGGATCATCCCGGCATCAAGGATGTCCACAGCGGCGCGTCCGAAACGGCGGCCAACGGCACCCCGTTCGCCTCCTGGTAGACCGATGCGCGCGCGCGCCTCCCAGGCGGGATTCACGTACCTCGGCATCCTGGCCGCGGTCATCCTCATGGGGCTGCTCCTCACGGCGGCGGCGCGCGTCTGGACACTCACCGAGCAGCGCGAGCGCGAGACTCAGTTGTTGTTCGTGGGCGATGCCTTTCGCATGGCGATTTCCGGCTACTACGCGCACGGCCACCGCTATCCCCAGACCCTGCAGGACCTGTTGCTCGATGATCGATCGCCCGTCCCGCTGCGCTACCTGCGCCGTCTCTACTTCGATCCCATGACCAACAGCGCAGACTGGCAGCTGGTGCTAGCCCCGGAAGGGGGCATCAAGGGGGTGTACAGCGGCTCAATGCGCACACCGATCAAGCGCGCGAACTTCGCGCCCGTCGACGCCTTCTTCGCCGACAGCGATTGTTATTGCGCCTGGCAGTTCGTGTACGAGCCGCGCTTGCGCCGCTGGGGCGCTCCCGGAAACCCAGCACCCGGCAATCCAGCACCTGGCGGTCCGGCTCGTGGCGGCCCGGCTCCTGGCGGTCCGGCTCCTGGCGGTCCGGCTCCTGGAATTCCGATTCCTGGCTATCTGAACCCGCAATAGCCCGCCCGGGCATTGTCAAATCGCCTGCTTGCACCGACGGCTTCCCCGTGCCGCCAACCTTCTGACACGCCCGCTTTCGGGCTCCGACTGTTGATTATGTCAGCTCTGTTGCGGCGCACGTGTCCGAATAGGGTTTAACGGTAGGGAGAGTGGGTATTCAAATCTACCCATTTTAGGAATGAGGGGTATTACGTAAGGGCGCACACAGCTCTATGTTTCGCTGCGACGACAGCGAGAGTTTCGACCGAGCAGAGGTCTGACGCAGCGGACGGTTCATCGAGGGGGGCGGAGAACGCGAGGGAAGCCGGCGCGCACAACCCCAGCCGCGAGAGCCGATCGGTCTTAGAAGCAATCACAGAAGCATCGTGTCTGAATCGAATACAGGTCGGGGCGATGCACGCCCTTCACAGTCACTCACGGGTGTTCACCGCTCTCCGCTTGGCGGCGGACCTGGTTGGAGGCGTTATGTTTAATACACGCGGTTGGATTGCGTTGGGGTTGCTGAGCGCGTTCGCACTGCCCGCGATGGCTCAGTCTTTCCGTGTTCAGTGTCCAACCAGCACCATCACCCACCCGAACGCGGCCAGCAACAATTCGGAGCCGGCCAACATCGGCCCGGGCGTGAAGGGCGCGATCAAGTGCCAGCAGATCTCCGGCGGCGACGGCTACGCGACCATGGGAGACGGCACCCAGACCTACCTGTTCTCGTTCGGGCCGCTGTCGGGCCTCGCAGACATAGCGAGGGGGCTGCCCGGTACCGAGTTCCCGAGCGTCTTCAACACCGTGCATGCGGGCGCGCCGCTTCAGCCCGGCGATCCCGCCACCAGCGGCACTACATATAACGGCGCCGTGGGCTTGGTTTTAGATATCCCGAACCTGGTCAGCATTTTCGACATCAGCGAGGTCGGGAACACGGTCACGGTGGTCGGCAACTCGCCGTTGGGTGTGGCTGTCGGGGACCGGGTAACCATCTCGGGGCAGGATACGACCGGCTATAACGGCACCTTCACCGTCACCGCCATCAACGTCCCCAACTCCTTTTTCCCGGCCAACTTTGCTTTCCGTTACACCAACACGACCGCGGGGCTGGCCGCGGTTAACGAATCGGCGACGGCAACCGCAGGACTTGCCCCGAGAATCGACGGCCACGTGGATCCTCGTCCGATCATGGATGTGGGCGTGATGAACGGCAACATCCCGGCGCCGCTCATGGCGATCGACGAGGATGACGAGTTCTTCCTGACCCTTACCAACGTCGGCATGATCATGCGGCCGGACCTGTTCGAGCAGCACACCGTGCACTTCCACGGCTACCCGAACGCGTCCGCGTTCTACGACGGCGTGCCGGATGCCTCCGTCGCGATCAACATCGCCGCGAGCTTCACCTACTACTACCTGGCGCCGGATGCGGGCACCTACTTCTGGCACTGCCACATCACCCCGCCCGAGCACCTGCAGATGGGCATGGTGGGGCAGCTGTACGTGCGGCCGCGGCAGAACCGCTTGACGAGCGCCACGACGCTCAACGCGGGGTTGGTGACGCAGCAGGGCGATCTGCGCACCGCCTGCAGACGTCCTAATGACGGCGCGACCCCGGCCGTTACGACGGCGACAGACATCCTGTGCAGCAATCCGGTGCCGGCAGTACTGACCACTGCCACGGGCGGCGGCAAGTACGCCTACAACGACGGCGACGGCTCCACCGCCTACGACGTCGAGTACCCGCTGCAGATCCACGGCTTCGACCCGAACTTCCACTTCGTCGGCATGACCTTCAACCCGGAAGGCTTCACCGACATGAAGGACAAGTACTTCCTGCTGAACGGGCGCAGCTACCCCGACACGGTGAGCCCCGGCCCCCTGGCAACGCAGACCGTCGATGGCGTCATGCATTTCTCGCAGCCCCTGCCCGCGATCATCAACATCCCGCACGGCGGACGGGCGCTGCTACGCATCTCCGACCTGGACGTCAGCGAGTACCAGACGCTCGCTTCGCTCGGCATCCCGATGCAGGTGATCGGCTACAACGCCAAGCTGCTGCGCGACCAGGCGGGTAACAACCTGTACTACACGACCAATTCGATCACCTTGGGCGGCGGCGAATCGCTGGACGTGATCCTGGACACGTGCCTCGTTCGCACCACGCCTGGGGATCCGTCTTCCGCATGCAACACCACCGCGGTGGGTGCAACGATAGCGGCCGGTACCTACTACCTGTACACGCCGAACCTTGACCACCTGTCGAATGACGCCGAGAACTTCGGCGGCCTGATGACAGAGGTTCATGTCAATTAAGGGGCAGGCAATGAGCGCAACGACGATGAAAAAGGCGAACTCGATGAACAATCGACTGCTTTGCATTGCAGGCGCGGCGGCGGCGTTGCTGCTGCTCGGTTCGGCGCACGCCGCGGCACCGGGGGTGAAGGGGACGGCCTTCACCCTCACCGCGAGCCCGGCATACATCAGCCAGCCCGACGGACAGACGGTCTATTCGTGGGGATATGCCTGCAGCGGCGGCGGGAGTGCGGCGCCGACAACGATCACGCCGCCCGCCACTGGTGTATGTGGTGGCGTGATGCAGATCCCCGGCCCCACGCTGATCGTCACCGAAGGAGTGGCGTTCAGCGTCGCGCTGACCAACAACCTGCCCACTGCGGCCGGCAACACGTCGATTCTGTTTCCGGGCCTGTCGGTCAGCAGCCCGCCCACGGGCGGAGTGGCTGGCCTGCTCACGCAGGAAGCGGCGCCGGGCACCTCAGTGACCTACCACCTGATCGCGAATTCACCCGGGACGCGCGCCTATTACAGCGGCACACAGGGCGACCTGCAGGTCGAAATGGGTTTGTACGGCGCCATCATCGTGCTGCCTAGCACGGCTCCGGCCGGCTGCACGGCGGTGGGTGCCGTTCCTGCCCACTACATCGCGCCAGGCAACTCGCGTGAAGCGGATTTCCGTCTGGCGGCGGCCGCCTACGACCATCCCAGGACCTGCTACGACCGCGAGTACCTGTTCCAGTTCTCCGAGATGGACCTGAACATCCACAACCAGGCGCTGGCGCAGGTCACGGCCAAAGCCGGCTGCGCGGCCGGGACCGCCGGATGCAGCCTCGAGGTTCCGACCGAGCCCTACCACCCCGCGTATTTCATGATCAACGGCCGCTCGATGCCGGACGACATGGACAGCAACTACGCGGTGCAGTACCCGCACCAGCCCTACAACGGCAACCCGCACATGCACCCGGGCGAACAGGTGTTGATACGCGTTATCGGCCAGGGGCGCTGGCAGCACCCGTTCCACGAGCACGGCAACCACGTGCGCATCCTGGGGCGCGACGGCAACCTGATCCTGAGCGCGACCGACGCCAATAGCCTGGCCGGCCCCCTGCAGTTCACGACCACCACCACTCCCGGGCTGGCCTTCGATGGGATTTTCTACTGGACCGGCAAGGGCCTGAACTGGGATGCGTATGGCCACAATCCTGCATCCACAGCGGCATCCACCATGCCCGTGCACGCTGCCTGTGTTCCGGATGCCAACGGCTACAACACCGGTGCGCCCACGGCGATCAACTTCTGGGAGTGGTGCCAGGACCACAACAAGCCGATGCAGGCGCATCCGTTCGGCGATGTGGCGAGCGGCGGACCGGTAACCCTGCCCGATCCGAACCTCTTTACCAACGGCGCGTGGTACGGCGGCAGCCCCTATCTGGGCCCGGATGCGACGACGCGCTTCGCGGGTCCGACCGGCACGACACCACCCTCGGGCACGATCGCCAACTCCCCGACGGGCGAAGCGGGCTTTGCCTTCATGTGGCACTCGCATAACGAGCGCGAGATCACCACCAACAACATATTCCCCGGCGGCATGCTGATGATGATGCTCGTCGATTCACGTGAATTCCAAATCGACGAGTCGAACTAGGACGAGGAGCACGCAATGCGATCCACTACCTATAAGTCGGCCCTGATCAAATCGGGACTGGCGGCTTCCGTTCTCCTGCTGGCCAGCGGCGCGTCCTTCGCCCAGTCAGTGAGCCTGACGGCGGCCGCGACCACCACCACGCTGCCCGACGGCTCAGTGGTGCCGATGTGGGGCTACAGTTGCAGTGCGGCCGCGGTTGCACCTGCCACTTGCGCGTCTTTGAACGCGAACGCCGCCGTCGGGACGTGGTCGCCGGTGGTGATTACCGTCCCGCCCGGCAACCTGGCGATCAGCCTGACAAACAGCTTACCGGCGGCCGTGCCCGAGACGTCGCTGGTGATCGTGGGCCAGTTGGGCGGCGGCCTCGGAACAACCGCGTCTTCCGTGGCGAGTCCGGCTCACGCCACCCAGTCAACCACGTGGCCTATCGCGGGCGACGCGACCGGCCCGCAGAACGTGCCGCCACCGCAGGGGAACCGCGTCCAGTCGTTCTCCACGCCGGTGCTGCCGGGAGCTACGACGGCGCTGAATTGGGTCGGCCTCAAGCCCGGCACCTACCTGATCGAGTCGGGCACGCACCCCTCGATCCAAGGTCCGATGGGCCTGTATGGAATCCTGGTTGTGACGACCGCGCCTGCCGGCACGACCGCGGGATGCGCATATCCCGGCGCCACCGCAGGGACCTGCGCGGTGACCTACAACGCGGAAATCCCACTGCTGCTCAGTGAGATCGATCCGGTCCAGAACGCGGCAGTTGCCAAGGCCGTCACCCTGTCGGGCTTCAGCGAGACCAAGGTCTGGTCCGGCCTGCCAGGCGGCTGTGGAAATCCGGCCACGACGAACTCCGGTAACTGCTATCCGCCGGCCGTGAACTACACGCCGCTGTATTACCTGTTCAACGGAGTCGCGTTCGACAGCAAGTCGAGTGCGACGAGTGCGTCCTACTCGCTCTTTGCGCCTCTGGCATCCACGGCGGCAACTCCGATCACTGGAAGCGTGCTGGTGCGCTTCGTGAATGCCGGCCTGCGCATGCACGTGCCTTCGATCGTCGGCTCTCTGACCACGCCGGCAGTCGTTCCGACCGGCACAACGGCAGTCGCGGCCCCGGGGTTCAGCCTGGTTGCTGAAGACGGCAACCCCCTGCCGGGTGTTTCCCGCGTGCAGAGCGAAGTCTTCCTCGCGGCGGGCAAGACCTACGATGTGAAGATCGATGTGCCGGCCGCCGGCGGAACGGCCCTTCCAGTATTCGACCGCGAACTGAGCCTGTCCGCCAATTCGATCGCGCGCGATGCCGGGATGCTGGCTTACCTCAGCATCAATAGCGCTGCACTTCCCGCCGCCGCCACCGCGGCGTTCGCGGCTGTGCACGCCAACCCAGATACCTACAACTCGGTGATTGCGGGTCAGACGCTCACCGTGTCGGATCCTGGTAAAGGCGTAATCGCCAACGACATCAATGTGAGCGGCGTTCACGTCGTGGGTACCGCACCGACCGGACTGACGCTCCACCCGGACGGGACGTTTGTCTACACGGCTGGCACGACGACTAGCTTTACCTACTGCGGTAACGGTGCGACCGCGGGCGCGGCATGCGCTCTCGTGACACTGGGCGGGGCGCCGATCGAGGCAGCCGCCGGCATCACGTGCGCGAATTCGGCATTCCCCTCGACGGTGTCAACCAGCCTGAGCATCAAACCCCCGGGCGTCCTCGCGGGCTGTAAAGATGCGGCGGGCTATCCGCTGACGGTCAACGCCGCGAGCGTGACGTCCTCTGGATTCGCCACGCTATCCGTCGATCCGAACGGCGGCTTCAACGCGACCGTCACCGGGGCGGGTGCGCACTCGTTCACCTTCAAGGCGCAGAACTCGCAAGGGACTGTCGCTGCCGCCGCCGCGACCGTGACGCTGACCTTCCCGGCCGCCACGAACCTCGCGGTGATCGTGAAGGATCCTGCGGGAGCCACGATCAGCGACTACCGGTGGATCATCGAGGAAGACCGCAGCTTCTACATCAACCCTGCGTGCACGACGAACCCCCCGCCGACGGGCTGCCCGACGGCAGCCAGCGGAATCGTTCCGACCTTCGGCACGAACTTCCACACCAGCTACATGCCGGTCGTGGCTGCAGGCTGCACCGGGCCGCTGTCCTGTGAATCGGGCCAGACCCTCGGCGGTATGGCAGCGGTGTGCGATGTGGGTAATGGTGTTTGCAGGACGGGCGCGTCACAACAGACGCCCCTGAATCCCGCGACGGTCCATCTGGATCCGACCAAGCGCTACTACATCTCGGTTATGCCGGGCGATGCGGCCAACTCGTTCGAGAACGTGAACAGTTGTTTGGATAATCCCACTCCAAGTTGCGGCCACGGTATGGGCGGCGCCCCGATTGCCTGCGTGCCTGTGGCCCCGGCGGTTACGTGCACCGCGAGCAGCGCCTTCCCTGCGAACGTGACCGTGCTGGTGCAACCCAATCCCTTCCCGCCGTCGAAAGTCTCCGTGTTCGTGTTCGAAGACGACTTCCCGCTCAACGGCGAGCAGGATGCAGGCGGCGGAGTCGGCGTGCTCTCGCCGCAGGAGCCGGGCCTCGGGGGCTTCAACCTCACGCTGTTCGATGATGCCGGCGGCACCGGGGATGCGACCGGACAGATGACCTACGACATGTTCAACATGCCGTTATCGAACGGACTGGCCGGAACGATCGATCCGGCCACGGGACTGGATGCATGCCCGATTTCCGGTTCGAATCAGAATCGGGGTTTCGATGGGACGCCGAGCCCAACCGGCATCACCGGCACGATCGTGACGTGCCCGAAATACGAAGCGGATGGCAAGACCCTGTCCCCGCTGGCGGGCCAAGCGGTCGTTTTCAACCTGATGCCCGGCAGATACGGCGTGGTGGCCACCCCGGGGGCCGACCGGATTGCGCGCGGCGAAGAGTGGCTCCAGACCAACACGCTGGACGGCCAGAAGGCGCACGATTCGTTCCTGCGGATCGGCGAGCCGGGCTTCTTCCAGGAGTACGGGCCGGCGGGATACCACGTGTCGATCGGCTTTGCCAACCCGGGGATCATCAACGCCCGCAAACAGTACGTCTGCGGCGGCACCGACCCGAGCAGCCCTCAGCCCGGAGTCCCCTACACCTGCAACAATACGGTGACCGGCACGGTCACAACCGAGCGCATGAGCCGCACCCCGGATGAGCGGCTCTACAGCAGCGGTGACAACGGCAGCTTCGCCTTCACCCAGTGCTACGTGAGCCTTGGGGATGCGGACGGGGAGGACTTCGCGTTCACCAAGTGCGACGCGAACGGGAACTTCAGGCTGAGCGGTCTTCCTCAGGGTGATTGGCGAATCACGGTGTTCGACCAGTGGAACGACATGCTGGTGGACGGCCTGTCGACGCCGGTACGGCTGGGCGGGGGAAGTACCGTCTCCTTCGACGGTGGCACCGGCGCTGGCCATTTCCCACAGTTTGCCATGAACCAGTGGCAGGCCAATATCTACACCAAGACCTTCTTCGACCTTAATGGCAATGGGATTCAAGACGGCAACGAAGGCGGTCTCACGCTGGTGTCGACCAACATTCGCTTCCGCGACGGCAGCTACTCCAATTTCAACAACACCGACCTCACGGGGAACGCGGGCTTCAACGAGATCTTCCCGCTCTTCAGCTGGTACGTGATCGAAACTGATACCACGCGCTACAAGAGCACGGGCGTCCACGTGGTCTACGACGCCGGCGGGCCGTCCGACGGTTCGGCGTGCGGGGGAACCACGGGAACGGTGTGCAGAAACTCCGACATTGGTCACTTCATGGCGAACACGGCCGAACAGATTCCCCTGCCCGCGAACCTGCGGGTACCCGGCGCGAGGTACTGTACGAGCGCGGACTGCCCCACGGGCGACAGCGGAGGAGGCTCCACCGGCCGAGTCGATCCGCCTTTCTGGTTCGGCTCCGAGGGATGGCAGGGCTTTTCCGGGCAGAACAGCTACGTCGAATTCGGCAAGAAGCCCTATATCCCCGGCGAGACCGGAGGCATCCACGGCGAGGTGATTTACGCCTCGACCCGGCCGTTCGATGATCCGGCGCTGCTGCTCCACACCAGCTGGACCCCGGACGTGCCGGGCGTGACCGTCAACCTCTACAAGGAAGGCACGGCGCCGGATGGCATCACTCCGACCCTGACCCTGGTCGACCACACACAGACCAGCAGCTGGGACGCATGGGCGCAGGGCTTCCGTTCCGATGGCGTTCCCAACATGAACTGCCCGGGACAAGGTACGGCCAGCGGCACCAACGCCGATCTGTTCTTCTTCTCGCTGTACAACCAGCCGATGTACCTGGACTTGTACAACTCGCAGCACGGAGGAGCGGCCCCGACCGCGCTGCCGAACAACTCCCAGTTCAAGTGCTACGACGGCATGCACAACTGGAACCAGGTCCAGCCGGCGCCTTACGACGGCATGTACTCGTTCCCGAGCGTCACGAGCCTGAGCCCGACCACCGGCAAGCCCACGGGCACCAACTGCACGGGGTGCATACCGAACCCCGACGCGACGGATGCCTATCGGGTTGGTACCCCTATGCTTCCGGCCGGCAAGTACGTCGTGGAAGTGATCGTTCCTCCAGGCTACGAGCTGGTGAAGGAAGAGGACAAGAACATCCTGATCGGCGACAACTACATCGCGCCGGTGACGCAGCAGTTCGCGGGCCTCGGCAACATCTTCATCCTGCCCGATCAGGCGGAAGTTGCCGCGTACTACAACGCCAACAATCCGCAGAATCCGACCACCACTCTAGGTGCAACTCCACGGCACGAGGGCGACACCGGCAGTGTCGAGACCTTCTGGCCGTGCGTGGGCGCCTCGCGCGTCGTGCCCGACTACATCAGCCTGTTCCCGCAGTCCGGGGAAGTGGCGCCGTTCGCCGGAGCCACCCGCAACCTGTGCGACCGCAAGGAAGTGACGCTCACTGATCAGATGTCGGCGTTGGCGAAGTTCTGGATCTTCAGCTCCACGCACGTCGCCGCCCACTTCACCGGCATAATCACCGACGACTTTACCTCGGAATTCGACCCGTTCTCGCCGGCGTTCGGCGAGAAATTCTCGCCGCCCAACATGCCGATCTCGTTCAGGGATTGGTCCGGAACCGAGGTATCGCGCGTGTACTCCGATCAGTGGGGCGCCTATAACGGCTTGACCTACTCGACCTGGGAAGTCAACCCGCCGAATCCGACCGGCTATGCGCCCACGATGATGGTCACCTGCATGAACGACCCGGGGACCGGGCCGACTCCGGATCCGCTGTTCAACCCGCAGTACAGCCAGTTCTGCTACGAGATCCCGTTCATGCCGGGGCAGACGCAGTACATGGACACGCCGGTCACGCCGACCTCCGCCTTCGCGGGCGCGGGATATAACAACCCCGACTGCGCCTACCCGGCTCTGACGCCGGCCATCGCCGAGGTGGATAGCAATGACGGAGTCGGACCCTGGGCAAGCGCAGCCGGAACCGGTCACACCCTCACGATCAGGGCGCTGGGCGACCAGATGGTGCCCAACAATGCCTACGCGGGACCGGCCGCCACCACCGCACCCTTCAATCAGAAGAAGGTCCTCCGCCACTATGGTTTTGGAACGCAAGGAACGGGATCATCGGCGGTATTGAACGCCCTGAACCCCGGTGGCGGGACGATCTCGATCCCGCTGACCATCAGCAGCTGGAGTGACACTACGATCGTCGCTGGGATTCCGAACAGCGTTGGTGCAAATCCGAACTTTGCGTGCGCAATTCAACAGCAAGCGCAATATGGAGGCTCGACTGCTCATTGCGGTCAACTGGTCATCACGACCTCCACGGGTCAGCAGTCGATCGACGCCGTGACGGTCACCGTCGGGGGCAAAGCTCCGACCCACGTCGCCGCCTCGGGCTCGATCCAAGCCGCGATCGATGCGGCCAAGCCGGGCGACCTGATCATCGTCGATCCGACTTGCGCTACGGCTGCTGCCCCGACGAGTCCGGTGGCGTGCACCAGCAGCACCGCCGTCCACACCCAGGCTGCCCACCAGGAAATGTTGGTGATGTGGAAGCCGGTGCGGCTGCAAGGTGTCGGAGCGGCCTCCAGCCTCATCAACGCGAATGCCCATCCCGCGGGCAAGCTGGACACCTGGCGCCAGCGGATCGATTGTCTGTTCGGCCTGGACCTCAATGGCTCGCCGACCACGTGGAGCAACGCTTGCGCAGCTGGCTGGTTTGGCTTCGTCGCCACCGCCAAGAATCCGCAGATCGACCGGCTCCCGCTGGAGGCCACTGTGGGCTGGGACGCCGGCCTCAACGGCAACCTGGCCGAGCTGTTGCAGGAGCCCTCACTGATGGGGGCGCTGGAAGGAGCAGCCATTACGGTGTTGGCGAAAGGCGTGGATTTCCACGGAGGCGATCCGTGGGATCCCACTCTGCTGGCCGGCTTCCCGACCGGCACGACGCTGCTCACGGCCGGTACCTGTGGAACCGCAGCCGGACCGAATCCGTTCCCGAGCAGCTTCTGGTGCAATCCGTCCAGCATCGACGGCCTGGGCATCACCGACAGCTCCCAGGGCGGCGGCGCCATCTTCGTGCACGGCTGGGGCCATAACCTGCAGATCGCCAACGACCGGATCTACAACAACTCCGGAACGCTCTCGGGCGGGATCAACGTCGGGCAGGGTGAATTTCCTCCCTCGTACCTCGCAGGGAGCGCCACCAACGCGGCTCCCGGATCCTGCCAGAGCAGCCTTATCACTAATCTTCAGCTGCCTTACTGCCTCAACTTGAACGTGAATGTGCATCACAACGCAGTCACGTCGAACTCTTCCACCGGCGACGAATTGTTCTCCGCGACGCCGGCGGGAGCAGGCGGTGTCAGCTTCTGCACCGGCTCGGACTTCTACAAATTCAACTACAACTGGGTTTGCGGGAATCTGAGCACAGGGGACGGCGGCGGTGTCGGCCACATGGGGTTCAGCTACGGCGGTGACATCGAGCACAACTGGATCCTGTTCAACCAGAGCACCAACCCGACGATCACCACCAATGGCGGCGGCCTCCTGATCATGGGCTCCGCCGATGTCGATCCTACTTGCGGCGCTACGACCGACCTGGATTGCGTGCCGGCCCTTGGCTCGGTTGGGCCCAGTGACGGCATCGGCCCCGGCCTGGTCATCAACGCCAATCTGATCATGGGCAACGCCGCCGAAAGTGGCAGCGGCGGTGGACTGCGTCTGCAGCACCTCAACGGCTCGGAAGTGATCAACTTCCCGAACGGCGCGGGCGTTGTCACTTTCCCGGGCCTCAGCGGGGCCAGGTCGCCGTGGTACTCCGCCACCGTTACCAACAACATCATCGTCGATAACGTGGCCGGATGGGACGGCGGCGGCATCTCCCTGCTGGATGCGTTGAACGTGAACATCATCAACAACACGGTCGTGTCCAACGACACCACCGCTTCCTCGGGAGTGCTGTTCAACACGATCGGAGCTCCTTTGGCCAGCGCGTCGGGCCCCACCTGCACGGCGAACTGCGGCACGAACTCCGCGCCGCAGCCGGCCGGCCTGGTGAGCATCCAGAACAGTGCGACTCTGGTGGCGAACTTGCCCGCCACTAACAGCACCACTCCAATCATTTGCCCCGCCGGGCATGGAGGAGGGACCGGTGCCGGCGGCGTTACCAATGGGCTTTGCAGGCAGGTCTCATATCCGGAGCTTTACAACGACGTGTTCTGGCAGAACCGCAGCTTCCACATCGGCGTGGGCGCGCTCGGTGCGGGAACCACGAACCAGCAACACGTGGTCAGCCTGTACAACCCGACGTTACCGTACAGCGGGTCTCTGGGGACTGCGGCCGCGAGCCAGTCGGCCACCGGCGCCTGCGTCGCCGGAACGAGTTACTGGGACATCGGCGTGCGCGGCGACACGGGACCGACCACCCATGCATCCACGTTCACGTTGAGCCCAGAGGCGTCGATCCTGAGCACCGGTGGCTATGCCGGTGGGGGCGCAGGCTTCAGGGCCAACTCGGGATCCAACCCGGCCGTTGTCAGCCAGTACTGCGACGGCTCGCGGATTCCGCCGGAATATCTGGCGGCCTGCCCGGCCAACACAAGCTGCTCGGCGGCGGGCTACCAGGTGCCCCCGGGCATCTCCGATGCGACCGTGCCGAACCCGATCTTCAACCTGACCCCGGCCGCGACGGTGGACGAGGGCAACAACTGGGTCAACATCAGCTGGGGCCCGCTGGCGATGACGAACCCGGTGACCAACGCTACGCTCGGCAACTACGCCCTGACAGCGGGTTCGCCGGCCATCAACTACGTCACGCCCGCCAACTCGGCCACGACTTACACGGCTGCGCCGGACACCGACTTCTTCGGCAACGCGAGGAAGACCAATAACGCGGTGGATGTCGGCGCGGTCGAGTTTGCCGGCGGCGGCGGCGGTGGGGCAACGCTGACTGCCAGCGTGGCACCGGCGTCGTTGGCATTCGGCAATCAGGCGATCGGTACGGCGAGCGGGCCGCGGAGTGTGACGGTAACCAATACCGGCACCGCCGCGTTGGCCGGCGGGACCTTCACGTTCGGTGGCGGCACGCCGCAGCCGTTCTCGCGGGCGACCCTGCTTCAGGGCGGCCCTGGGACGTGCGGCGCAACGCTGGCCGTGGGCGCGTCGTGCACGTTCAACGTCGTGTTCACACCGGCGACCGGGACGACTAACGGAACGGCGTTCAGCCGGACGCTGGCGGTGGCCTACACCGGCGCCGTGGTCACCGGTTCGCCGGTCACGCTGACCGGCACGGGGATAACGGGAGGCACACTGACCTTCAGCAGTGCGAGCAATGGAACGCTGGCCACCGTGCTCGGTGTCCGCACCCTGACGTTCACAATCCCGACGCCGCGTGCTGCAGTCACCAGCGTCGTGACAGTGACCAACACGGGAGCCGGGTCGCTGTCGATGACCGCCGAGGCCCTGGCGCTCAACATTGGAGGCCTCTACAGCATCACCGGCACGACCTGCTCGTTCACGGCGCTGCTGGCACCGCTAGGCACGTGCACGATCACCGTCAGTTATGCGACACCGGTCACTCAGCCGGTATTGCCCGACATCGGAGCGATGACGGTCAGCAACAACGGTACCGGAACGACCGCCGGCTTTTCGGGATTGGCGCTGGTGGCGCGGTGAGCCACTGCTAGGGCGCGACGGGTGAAGGAGCGACGCTGCTCGCAGCGAAGTCTGCGTGCAGCGTCGCGTTTTAGGGAGCTCGACTTGCCTCGGCAGGTCGAACCCAGCAATAAGAACCGGCACTACCGGTCGGAGGACCACACGTTGATCGGCTATCTGGCGCTCGTGCGCGCTGACTCCCAGGCCTCCGCCGGGGAGGCACAAGGATCTGGCGTGGCGGATAGCCCCGCAACGCGCCGGGCGCCCAGATGCTGGCGGTCGTGGAGGGCGTGCTCAGCTATGATGATCAAGCAGCTCGTGCAAGGAGCCGGCGAGGAACAGCTGGCCGAGGTTCAAAAGCGATGACTATCGGAAGGCTTATACGGCTGTCCCTCGCGGGGGTCGTGGCCGCGGGGGCGGCGATGGCGCAGAGCAGCGCGCAGCCGCCGACAGACACCACGTCGGCAGCCGCCACGCAGGCGACGAAGTCCACCTCCAAGGCCGCGCCGGCCAAGGGCGGAACGAGCGCCTCGCCCGAGAAGCGCAGCACCAGGGGGATGCGCTATGAGCCAGACCGCTTCGCCGGGCGTGCCGGCACCTACTACCGGATGGTGTGGGGCGTGGATGGGCTGGTGGTGAAGTGGGCCGAATCCGGTGAGGTCATTCGTTTCAGCTATCATGTCCTGGACGCGGACAAGGCGAAGCTGCTCGGCGACAAGAAGCTCGAGCCCTCGCTGGTTGATCCGCAGAGGGGCGTCAAGCTCGTCGTGCCGTCGCTGGAGAATGTCGGGCAGCTGCGCCAGAGCGCCCCGCCCGAGAATGGCAAGGCTTACTGGATGGTCTTCTCGAACAAGGGCCGGTTGGTGAAGCGCGGCGACCACGTGAACGTCGTGATCGGCGCCTTCCATGCGGATGGATTGGTGGTCGACTAGGTTCGGGGGCGAACCGCCGCCGGCGAGACCGGCCGCACAGAATCAAGGATAAATCATGTCAAAATTTTCAACTGCCTATGTCTGATCGCGAGAGCGTGCCCATGCGAAGCAAAGCGCCCTTCCTAATGAGCCTTCTGGCGGGCGCCTGCCTTACGCAGGCCCTGGCCGCGGCCGACACCAAAGCGCCTGCCGTCGGCGTAAGCGTCGCCCAGATCGTCGAAAAGCACGTCGCCGCGCGCGGGGGCCTCAAGGCCTGGCGCACCGTGCAGACGCTCTCGATGAGCGGCAAGCTCGATGCGGGCACGCCTGACTCGATCGAACGCAGCGCCAAGATCGCTCGCCAGGGCATGGGCGCGAGTGTTAAAGCGGCGCCGGCCGCAGCCGCCCAGGGCGGCACCGACAAGACGGCGCAGCAGGTCCAGCTGCCCTTCCGGCTCGAGATGAAGCGCCCGCGAAAGTCGCGCCTCGAGATCGATTTCGCAGGCAAGACCGCCGTGCAGGTGTACGACGGACAGCAGGGCTGGAAGCTGCGGCCCTACCTGAATCGCGATGATGTCGAGCCCTTCACCGCGGAGGAGGCCAAGTCGGAAGAAACCAAAGGCGATCTCGAGCCAGCGCTGGTGGATTACGCCGCCAAGGGGACCCAGGTCGCACTCGAGGGTGTGGAGCAGGTTGACGGGCACAACGCCTACAAGCTCAAACTGACGCTCAAGAATGGCGACGTGCAACACATCTGGATCGACGCGCAGAGTTTCCTCGATCTGAAGGTCGAGGGCCAGCCGCGCCGTATGGATGGCAAGATGCGCACCGTGTGGATTTCTCAGCGCGATTTCAGAGCCGTGCAGGGGGTGATGGTGCCCTATCTGTGCGAGACGGCCAACGCGGGCAATCCGCGCACCCACCGGATGATGATCGAGTCGGTCACCGTGAATCGCTCGCTGGAGGATGCGCGCTTTTCCAAACCGCAGGTGCTGGTCGCGGCCTCGCCGACTCCGGCCGCACCCGCGGCGGCGGCTCCGGCCAAGAAGTAGCGGCCGTGACTGCGCACATCCAAGGCAGGGTCGGCGCTGCGCTGATGTGCGCCGGGTTGTTCGCGGTCGCGACGGCCTCCGCGGTCTCACGCTCAACCGTGTCCTATGAGGCTCCGGCCGTCACCCTGGTACGCGCGGACGGCAAGAGCGTGTCGCTGCCGCAGGAGCTCGACGACGGCCGGCCGGTGCTGCTGAATTTCATTTTCACGACTTGCTCGTCCATCTGCCCGCTGACCAGCCGCACGTTGGAGGAGTTTCAGCGCCAGCTGGGAGCTGAGGCCGCCAAGGTGCACCTGATGTCGATCTCGATCGATCCGGAGCAGGACACCCCCGCTCGCCTCACCGAGTACGCGCACAGGTTTCATGCGGGTCCGCAGTGGCAGTACTACACCGGAACCACCGCGGCGAGCATCACCGCACAGAAAGCCTTCGACGTCTACCGTGGCGAGAAGATGAGCCATACGGCGGTGACTTTGCTGCGTGCTGCCCCAGGGAAACCCTGGCTGCGGATCGAGGGATTCGTCACGCCCGATGAGCTGGTGGACGATTACCGCAACCTGCTGGCTGCCCCCTAAGATCCCCCACTGAAGCTGCGACACCGGTCACACTTCTGAGAGCCAGGAGCGGCCGGCCGCGGCGGCGACTTACCCTCATGCGCATTCTGTGAAGCCCGCACTGCGGGCGGGCGGAACCCGCACCTATGCTGTACTGCAAATAACAGCATAAGGCACGCGACTTGCGATGACTCTCAATGGCGCGCCCGGCGCGGGGGACGGCGGATCGGAGCCTCGCCCGTATCGGATCATCGTGGTCGACCCCCAGCGGCTGTTTCGCCAGGCGCTGCGGGCGCTGCTCGATGCCCAGGCAGGGTTCACCGTCGTCGGTGAGACCGGATCGGCGGCCGAGGCGCTCGAGCTCGCGGGCGCTTTGAAGCCCGACGTCGTGGTTACCGAGCTGTATCTCGCCGACGGTTCCCAGGCAGACGAGAACTCCGGCAGCGCTCTGATCGGCACGCTGCACAGCCGCCTACCGGAGGTGGCGATTCTCGTGCTGACGAGCGCGCGGGCGCGCGAGGTCGCGGGTGCGGTGAGGAACGCGGGGGCGCTCGGCTACATGTTGAAGGAGCACGGCCGCGAGGAGCTGCTGCGGGCGTTGCAGGAGGTCACCGCGGGCCGCTGGTATCGCTCGATCGCTCCCGAGGTGTGCCTGCGAATCGCGGCGCGCGACGACCGGTATCTCAACAACCGCGCGGCGTACCTCACCCAGCGCCAGCGACAGGTCCTGCGCCAGGTGGCGCTCGGCTATTGCACGCGCGAGATTGCGCAGATGCTGGGCGTGAGCACCAGGGCCGTACACCGGCAGCGCGAGCGCCTGCGCCTCGCGCTGCGTCTCGACAGCACCGCGGAGCTGACACGCTTCGCGGTGCGCGCGGGCTTTACCCCGGCAGCCGCCGAGCCCGCGCGTTAGCCGGACAACCGCAGTCCGCGCGGCCGCAGCTGCTGCGTTGCGGCGCTCAACCGCTCTCCGAACGTTCCACCGCTGGTCTGAAGCGGCGTACCTCGTGCGCCGGCGAGAGACGCCCGCGCGCTCCTACCAACTAACCCTACCCGGGGTAGGGAATTCACGGGGCTCAGCCTTCGGCGTCGTGACATCGTAGCTCGAGACGGCTCGGCGCACTTTAGGCCTCCTGAGAAAAGAAAGCGGGCGGCACACGCCCCTCACCGTCACGAATGGGTGTTCACCACGCTCCGCCTGCAGGCGGATCGGTTGGAGGCGTTATGTTTAATACACGCGGTTGGATTGCATTGGGCTTGCTGAGCGCGTTCGCGGTACCGGCGATGGCTCAGTCATTTCGGGTGCAGTGTCCGACCAGCACGATCACTCACCCCGTTGCGGCCAACAACAATTCCGAGCCCGCATACAGCGGGCCCACTTACACCGCACCGAGTACGGACTACACGGTCGGTCAGACCGGGCCGGTGAACGGCGCGATCAAGTGCCAGCAGATCTCCGGCGGCGACGGCTACGCGGTGATGGGCGACGGCACGCAAACCTACCTCTTCTCGTTCGGGCCGCTGTCAGGGCTCGGCAAGATCACTTCGGGGCAGCCCGGCACGGACTTCCCGAACGAGTTTAATACTCCGTTCCCGGTTTCGACCGGCAACTACATGGTGCCGGGTGATCCTGCCACGACGGTGGATGGGGCGACGCCCGGCAACGCCTCCAGCGGACTCGTACAGCCGCTTTCGATGGCGCAGCTGGCCACGGTGGCGGGCAGCTACAACGGCGCGGTGGGGCTGGATTACGACGTCGCGCACACGTTCAACATCTACGACATCAGCGAGAGCGGCAACACGGTGACGGTCGTTCTGAACGCGCAATCGCCGTTCGTGGTTGGAGACCAGATCGTCATCGCGCAGGGGGCCCTGATGGACCTTGCCGGCTACACGGGAACCTTCACGGTGACCGCCGTCAACGTCATCAATTCCTTCTTCGCGCCAAACTTCGCGTTCCAGTACACCAACCCCACCATCGGCCTGGCCGAGGTGAAGGCAACCACCGACGGCACCGCGTCGTCCCCCCCGACACTCACCGGCCATGTCGATCCGCGCCAGATCATGGACGTGGGCGTGATGAACGGCAACATCCCGGCGCCGATGATGGCGATCGACGAGGACGACGAGTTCTTCCTGACCTTGACCAACGTCGGCATGATCATGCGGCCGGACCTGTTCGAGCAGCACACCGTGCACTTCCACGGCTACCCGAACGCCTCGGCCTTCTACGACGGCGTGCCGGATGCCTCCGTGGCGATCAACATCGCCGCGAGCTTCACCTACTACTACCTGGCCCCCGATGCGGGCACCTACTTCTGGCACTGCCACATCACGCCTCCCGAGCACCTGCAGATGGGCATGGTGGGGCAGATGTACGTGCGGCCGCGCCAGAACCGCGTCGCGTCTACCGTGACACTGTACAACGCGCTCCAGCAACAGGAGCTGGATCTGCGCACGAAGTGCGATTCCACCACCGACATCCTGTGCAGCAATCCGTTGCCCGCAGCGGGTGACAACGGATCAACCGGAGGCTTTTCGGCCGGCGTGGCAACAAAGACCTACGCCTACAACGACGGCGACGGCTCGACCTACTACGACGTCGAGTACCCGATCCAGATGCACGGCTTCGATCCGAACTTCCACTTCGTGGGCATGACCTTCAACCCCGAAGGCTTCGCCGACATGAAGGACAAGTACTTCCTGCTCAACGGCCGCAGCTACCCCGACACGGTCAACCCCGATCCGCTGCAGACACAGTCGGCCGATGGCGTGTATCACTTCTCGCAGCCCCTGCCGACGATCGTCAAGATCACTCGTGGGCAGAGGGCACTGCTCAGGATCTCGAATCTGAACGTCTCGGAGTACCACACACTGGCCTCGCTCGGAGTGAAGATGCAGGTGGTCGGCTACAACGCGAAACTGCTGCGCGACCAGGCCGGCAACAACCTGTACTACACGACGAACTCGATCACGCTCGGGGGCGGGGAATCACTGGACGTGATCCTGGATACCTGCGCGGTGCGCTCCACGCCCTCGGACCCGTCCTCCTCGTGCACGACCCCGATACGGGCCGGCACCTATTTCCTCTACACGCCCAATCTCGACCATCTATCGAACGACGCGGAGAACTTCGGGGGCCAGATGACCGAAGTCCGGGTCCAATAGGGGAGCGGCCATGAGCGCACCGACCACAAGAAAGGCGACGACGATGAATCGCATGCTTCCCCTCCTGGCCGCGGCGGCAGGCTCACTGGTCGCGGCGGCCGCGCAGGCCGCGGCTCCGGGCATCAGCGGAACCACGTTCAATCTGAGCGCGACCCCGGCGTACCTGACTCAGCCCGACGGGCAGGCGGTGTACTCCTGGGGGTATGGCTGCACCGGCGGGGCGCTGGCGGCCGGCCAGAGCTTCGTTCCGGCCACGACCACGACGCCGTTCTGCACCACGATGCAAATTCCCGGCCCGACGCTGGTCGTCACCGAAGGTCAGTCGGTCACGGTGGTCCTGACCAATAACCTGCCCGCGTCCGCCGGCAGCACCTCGATGCTGTTTCCGGGCTTCACCTTGACGTCGGCCTGCCCAGCGGCCAACCAGGGCCTGCTGACCTGCGAAGCGGCGCCCGGCGGCACGGTGACCTACACCTTCACCGCGTCCTCGCCCGGCACCCGTGCCTACTACAGCGGCACGCAGGGCGATCTGCAGGTCGAGATGGGCCTGTACGGGGCGATCATCGTCCTGCCGGCAAACGTCCCGGCAGTCTGCACGGCCGGACTGCCCACCACGAACCCGGGCGGCAACGCAGCGGCTAGAACCACGTGGGGCGAGTCCGATTTCCGACTCGCCGCCGCAGCGTACGACCACCCGGATACCTGCTACGACCGTGAGTACCTGTTCCAGTTCTCCGAGATGGATCCGAACGTCCACAACCAGGCGCTGGCGCAGGTCACCGCCTGTGCGGCACCCACGGCGGCACTTGGATGCCACTTGAACGTACCGACCGAGCCCTATCACCCCGTCTACTTCATGATCAACGGCCGCTCGATGCCGGACGACATGGACTCCAACTACGCGGCGCAGTATCCGCACCAGCCCTACAACGGCAATCCGCACATGCACCCGGGCGAACTGACGCTGCTGCGGATCATCGGCCAGGGGCGCTGGCAGCACCCCTTCCACGAGCACGGCAACCACGTGCGGATCCTGGCGCGCGACGGCAACCTGATTCTCGGTAACGCGTCGCTCAACTATCCAGCCGGTGGAACGGCGACGGTGTCCGCGCCGGCGCTCGCCGGACCGCTGCTGTTCACCACCACGACGACGCCCGGCCTGGCGATGGATGGAATCTTCTACTGGAGCGGCAGGGGCCTGAACTGGGATGCGTACGGTCACCATCCCGGAGCCGGTACGACGGCAAACTCCGAGCTGCCGTGTGCCCCGGACGCCAACGGCTACAACACCGCTGCGACGGGCGCGGTCAACTACTTCGAGTGGTGCCAGGACCACAACAAGCCGCTGCAGGTCCATCCGTTCGGCGACGTGGGCGCAGGCGGCCCGGTAACGCTGCCCGATCCGAACCTGTTCACCAATGGCGCCTGGTTCGGCGGCAGCCCCTATCTGGGCCCGGACGCGACGGTACGCGCCACCGGTCCGACCGGGACCACCCCGCCCTCGGGCACGATCGCGAACTCACCGACCTCGGAAGCGGGCTTCGCCTTCATGTGGCACTCCCATAACGAACGGGAGATCACCACCAACAACATCTTTCCGGGCGGCATGTTGATGATGATGCTGGTCGATTCGCGTGAATTCGTGATCGACGAATCGAATTAAGCAAAGGACACTCCCAATGCGCTCCAACAACTACAAGTCGGTCCTGAAGCACGCGGGACTCGCAGCCACTGTTCTGCTGCTGGCCAGCGGCGTGGCATTCGGCCAGCAGGTCAACCTGACCGCTGCCGGGACCACTACCGCCCTGCCCGACGGCAGTGTGGTGCCCATGTGGGGTTACAGCTGCGATGCGGTTCAGCCGACCGGCTCCACCGCCACCTGCGCCGTGCTGAATACGACCGCGCCGGCCGGGAGCTGGTCGCCGGTCGTGATCACGGTGCCCACCGGTACGGACCTGCAGATCAACCTGACCAACAACCTGTCGTTCGGCACGGCTCCGAACAACATACCCACGTCGCTCGTGATCGTGGGCCAGTTGGGTGGCGGACTCGGAACGCCGGGCTCCTCCACAGCAAGCCCCGATCACACCAGGGCGCAGCCGGTCACCTGGCCGATCGCGGCCGATGCGGCGGGGGTGCCGCTGGGAACTACGGTCGGCTCGACGCTCGGCACTCCGCCGACGCAGGGGCCGCGCGTGCAGTCGTTCTCCACCGAAGTGGCGGTGGGCACGCCCGCGACTTTGTGCTGGGGAGTTTGCGCCACTGGAGGGCCCGCGCTGACGCCCGGCACCTACCTGATCGAGTCCGGCACGCACCCCTCGATCCAGGGTCCGATGGGGCTGTACGGTATCCTGGTGGTGACGACCGCCCCGAGCGGGACCACTGCGGGCACGGCCTACGGAACGGGCGCCACCGCCGTCACGTACAACGCCGACCTCCCGCTGCTGCTGAGCGAAATCGACCCGGTGCAGAACCTGGCGGTCGGCAAGGCGGTCGGGACGGCGGGATTCAACGAGACCAACGTGTGGTCGGGCCTGTACGGCGGCTGCGGCAATCCGTGGAACGCGAATGGAACCGCGAATACGACGACTTACGGGACCTGTTATCCGCCGGCGGTCAACTACACCCCGCTCTATTACCTGTTCAACGGCCGCGCTTTCGACAAGACCAACTCCTCGGCCTCGCTGTTTGCGGCTGCGCCGGGCTCGACCAGCGCTCCGGTCACCGGCACAGTGCTGGTGCGCCTGGTCAATGCCGGTCTGCGCATGCACGTGCCGTCGATCGTCGGTGCGCAAACAGGCGTTGCCGTTGCTCCGGCTACCACACCTCCTTCCGGATTTTCGCTGATTGCGGAAGACGGCAACGTGCTGCCCGGCGTGCCGCGCGTGCAGAGCGAAGTGTTCATGGCCGCGGGCAAGACCAATGACGTGATGATCAACGTTCCGAGCGCCACGACGGCCCTGCCGATCTTTGACCGGGAGCTGAGCCTGTCGGCCAATTCGATCGCCCGCGACGCCGGCATGCTCGCTTACATCAGCGTCAACGGCGCCGCGCTGCCGACCAGCGGGGCGTTCAGCGCCGCAGCGACGACCGCGGTGGCCAATCCGGACTCGTACTATCTCGTTGGAGGCAAGACGCTGGTCGTGCCGGATGTGGGCAAGGGTGTGGTCGCCAATGACGTGAACGTGAACGGCGTCCAGGTCCTGGTGGCACCGAGCGCCGGCACGCTGGCTTTGAACCCGGACGGCACGTTCAGCTATGTGCCCAATTCCGGAACCACGTCCGACTCGTTCACTTACTGTGCGAACGGCGCCGTGACGGCCGGGGTCTGTGCCTCCGGCATCTCCACCACGGTCACGCTGGCCGCGTGCACCGGCAGTTGCCTGGAGGCGGGCAGCGGCATCACGATGCACGACACCACGTTCACCGCGAACGGGACGTTCCTGAGGATCCAGCCACCCGGGATCCTGGCGGTCGACAAGGACGGGGCCGGCTATCCGCTGACGGTTGCGATGTCTGCCGGCAACGCCCCGGTCGCATCGGGCGGCCTGACGCTGAGCGTGGATCCGAATGGGGGCTTTTCCGCCTCGGCGAGCTGCACTCCGACGGCTCCGGCCACGAGCTGCCCCTACACGTTCACCTACTACGCGCAGAACTCGCAGGGCACGGTGAGCTCCGGCAGCGCCACGGTGACCGTGAACTTCGCGCCGGCCACGGGACTTTCGGTGGTAGTCCTGGACGGGAAGGACGTTCTGGCTGCCAAGACCAACCCGACGATCACACCGAACGTCATCACCGACTATCGGTGGATCATCGAGGAAGATCGCACGTTCTACGTGGACCCGAATTGCACGACGAACCCGCCGGCGGCGGGCTGCCCGGGCGCGACCACGGCCGGTCTCGGAACGACCGGCATCGTGCCCACCTTCGGCACCAACTTCCATACCAGCTACATGCCGCTGATTGCGGCAGGCTGCACGGGGCAGCTCTCGTGCGAGGCCGGCCAGATGATCTTCGACAGCGATCCGACCAGCCCAACGTTTGGGCAACACATTAGCGCGGTGTGCGACCTCGGCAACGGCGTGTGCCGGCCCGACGCCAGCGCAAGCGGCTTCGCGCAGCACTCGCCCGGCGAGGTGTATCTCGATCCGACCAAACGCTACTACCTGACGATTTTCCCGGGCGACGCGGGCAATCCGTTCGCCAATGGCAATCTGTCGGCTGATTGCACCAACGGGACCGCGAGTGCGACGGAACCCGGCGCCTGCGGCCACGGCATGGGCGGCGCTCCGGTGCGGTGCACGATCACCCCGCCGGCGACCACCTGCTCCTTTCCGACCACTGCCAGCCCGCTCACGGTATTAACTCAGCCCGATCCGTACCCGCCCTCGAAACTGTCCGTGTTCGTGTTCGAGGACGATTTCCCGCTGAACGGCGAGCACGACGGCGGCGGCGGAATCGACGTAATCGCGTCCCAGGAGTCAGGTCTCGGAGGCTTCAACATCACGCTGTTCGACGATGCCGGCGGCACCGGTGATGCGACCGGGCAGATGACCTACGACATGTTCAACCAGCCGCTGGTGAACAGTCTGGCGGGAACGATCGATCCGGCCACGGGCCTGGATGCCTGCCCGGTGACGAAGATCCCGCGCATCGGGCCGCAGTTCGATGCCGACGGCAACCCGATAGCCGGCACCCTGGACCCGACTCAAGCGGGCATCACCGGCACGATCGTCACCTGTCCGAAGTTCGAATCGGACGGCTCGACGCTGTCGCCGCTCGCGGGCCAGGCGGTGATCGCCAACCTGATGCCGGGACGGTACGGCGTGGTCGCGACGCCCGGAGCGGACCGGATCGCCCGCAGCGAGGAATGGCTGCAGACCAATACGCTCGACGGCCAGAAGGCGCACGACTCGTTCCTGCGCATCGGCGAGCCGAGCTTCTTCCAGGAATTCGGCCCGGCCGGCTACCACGTGTCGATCGGCTTTGCCAACCCGACGATCATCAACGCCCGCCTGCCGTTCGTCTGCGGCGGAGCCGATCCGACCGTCACGGGCAACTGCTCACCTGGCAATACGGTGACCGGGCTGGTCACGACGGAGCGCATGAGTCGCACGCCGGATGAGCGGCTGTACGCCAGCGGAACGAACGACAGCTTCGCCTTCACCCAGTGCTATGTGAGCCTCGGAGATCCCGACGGCGAGGATTTCGCGTTCACCAAATGCGACGGGTCGGGGCACTTCACGCTGACCGGGATTCCGGACGGAGATTGGAGAATCACCGTATTCGACCAGTGGAACGACATGCTGGTGGACGGCCTGTCGACGCCCGTCAGGCTGGGAGCCGCGGGCACGGGCAACCTCTGCCCGGGCACAGGATCCACCCAGCGCTCCTGCAACATGGGTCAGATCGCGATGAACCAGTGGCAGGCGAACATCTACACCTCCACGTTTTTCGACGCGAACGGCAACGGGGTCCGCGACAGCAACGAAACAGGCCTGTCGCTGGTGCCGACCAACATCCGCTTCCGCGACGGCAGCTTCTCGAATTTCAACAATACGGACCTGGCCGGCAACGCCGGCTTCAACGAGATTTTCCCGCTGTTCAGCTGGTACGTGATCGAGACCGAGTCGACCCGCTTCAAGAACACCGGAATTCACGTGGTGTACGATGCGGGCGGGCCGGCCGATGGCACCTGCACCTCCACGACGGCGCCGTGCAAGAGCTCGGGGATCGCCGCGAACATGGCCAACACCTTCGAGACGGTGTCGGTGCCGGCGGCTCTGCGGGTTCCGGGCGCGGTCTATTGCGCGGATGCGGACTGCAGCACTCACCCCACTGGCATTCAGGGTGGTCCGGGCAGCAGCGATGCGCCGAGCGCCTGCACGATCAGCCCGACGACCGGTGCCACGAGCTGCACGGGGACTGCGCTCTCGACCGGCCGCATCGATCCGCCCTGGGTCACGAGCGAGGGCTGGCAGGGGTTCTCCGGACAGAACTCGTACCTCGAGTTCGGCAAGGCGCCCTTCCAGGCCGGCGAGAACGGCGGCATTTACGGCGAGGTGATTTACGCCTCGACCCGGCCGTTCGACGACCCGCAGCTGCTCTTGCACACGAGCTGGACGCCGGACGTACCGGGAGTCACCATCAACCTGTACCAGGTGGGCACGGCGCCCGACGGCACCCAGTCGCTGACCCTGGTCGACACGACCAAGACCAGCAGCTGGGACAACTGGGCGCAGGGGTTCTATCCCGGCACCAACAAGCCCTACATGAACTGCCCGGGCCAGCAGGCCCAGCCGACGACCACGGCCGGCGGCGACCTGTTCTTCTTCACCCTGTACAACCAGCCGATGTACCTGGACGTGTACAACAACGGCGGCACGCCGGCACACACGGTCCCGAACAACTCGCAGTTCAAGTGCTATGACGGCATGCACAACTGGAACCAGCTGCAGCCCGTGCCCTACGACGGGATGTACCAGTTCCCGAGCATCGTGAACCGCGATCCGACCAGCGGGGCGGCTGCGAACGTCCCGGGGACCACCGGCAATCCTGCCGGCACGGGTACGCCCGGATTGATGGCCGGCTCGAACTGCACGATCTGTGTCGCCAACCCGACTGACGGCACGCCGATGCTGCCCAATGGCCAGTACGTGGTCGAGATGCTCGTGCCCCCGGGCTACGAGCTGGTGAAGGAAGAGGACAAGAACATCCTGATCGGCGACAACTACATCGCGCCGGTCACGGTGCAGTTCCCGGGCCTCGGAGGCTCGATCTACATCCTGCCCGACCAGGCTTCCGTGGCGGCGGTCTACAACGGCAACCAGGGTGCGGCGTCGGGCTTCAATCCCACCAACGCGCAGAATCCGTCGCAGACTTTCGGAAGACAATCGTCCCTGTCCAGCGGCGAGGGTGACACCGGAAGCGTCGAAATATTCTGGCCGTGCGTGGGGACCACGCGCATCGTTCCCGACTTCATCAGCCTGTTCCCGCAGTCGACCGAAGTGGCGCCGTTCGCCGGCGCCAAGCGCAACCTCTGCGACCGCAAGCTGGTGACCCTCGGTGACCAGACCTCCGCGCTGGCGAAGTTCTGGGTGTTCACCTCGGCACACGTCGCGGCCCACTTCACGGGCGTGATCACGGACGACTTCACCTCCGAGTTCGATCCGTTCTCGCCGCAGTTCGGCGAGAAGTTCTCCCCGGCCAACCTGCCGGTGGCGATCAAGGATTGGAGCGGACAGGAGATCTCGCGCGTATATGCCGATCAGTGGGGCACCTACGACGGTCTGACCTACTCGAGCTGGGAGGTCAACCCCCCGAATCCCACCGGCTATGCGCCGACCATGATGATCACCTGCATGAACGACCCGGGCACCGGTGCGACCCCGGATCCGCTGTTCAACCCGCAATACAGCCAGTTCTGCTACGAGATCCCGTTCATGCCGGGGCAGACGCAGTACATGGATACCCCGGTGGTGCCGACCTCGGCCTTCGCGGGCGCCGGATACAACAATCCGGATTGCGCTTACCCCGATGCCACGCCGGCCATCAGCGAAGTCGATGGCGATGCGATCGGCCCCTGGGTCAGTGCGCCGGGCAAGCCACTGACCATCAATGCACTGGGCACCGTGCCGGTGAACAATCACGGCTACTCCGGACCTTCGGCCACCACGGCGCCGTTCAACGCGAAGACCGTCGTGCGCCACTACGGCTTCGGCGCCGGAACGGGAACCGTCACGATCGGAGGCGTCAACGCGTCCGTCAGCAGCTGGAACGACACCCAGATCGTGGTTTCGGTCCCCTCGGGCGTTCCGAGCTGCGCAGTGCAGCAGCAGGCGCAGTACGGCGGCTTGCCCGCGCAGTGCGGGGAGCTGGTGATCACGACCGTCAACACGGCAGCCGCTGGGCAGCCGTCGAACGCGAAGCAATCGATCGACACCGTGACCGTCACGATCGGCGGCAAGGCGCCGACTCACGTGGCGCCCACGGCCAGCATTCAGGCCGCGATCGACGCGGCGAACCCGGGAGACCTGATCATCGTCGACCCGGCGGTGCACCAGGAACTGCTGCTGATGTGGAAGCCCATCCGGCTGCAGGGCGTCGGAGCGGTGGCCAGCGTCATCGACGGCAATCCCCATCCGGCCGGCAAGCTGGATGCGTGGCGCCGCCAGGTGAACTGCCTGTTCGGCCTGGCGATCAACGGTCAGCCCATCAGCTCCACCAATCCCTACGATTCGACGAACACGTTCACCTGCACGGCGCCCATGCAGTTGCAGGTGGACCGCGTGGATAAGGAAGGCATCCTCGGCTGGGACGCGGGTGTGAACGGGAACTTGGCGGAAATGCTGCAGGAGCCGACGCTCATGGGAGCCTACGAGGGCGCCGGCATCACGGTGCTGGCCAAGGGCGTGCGCTACCCGGCTGGAGTCAGTCCGTTTGTGGCCGTGTTTGAGAATGCGTCGGGCGAAGCGCGCTTTCCCGCCGGCACCGTGCTGCTCACGGCCAGCACCGCAGATTGCGGCGACTACGTCGGCAATTTCCTCTGCAACCCCTCGCGCATCGATGGCCTGAGCGTGGAGAACAGCTCCCAGGGCGGGGGCGGCATCTTCGTGCACGGCTGGGCGCACAATTTGGAAATCGCCAATGACCGTGTCTTCAACAACGGCGGAACTCTCACCGGCGGCATCAGCATCGGCCAGGGTGAGTTCTCCGATCCGCTCGTCGTTGGAGCGGATGCCTTGAATATCGCTGCGGTGGCGGCTGGGCAGCGCAATCCGGGCTATGTGGATCCGACGACCGAAGCTGTTCCGCCCCGCCCGGTACCCACCGGCAGCCCGGACGGCACACAGGTGCCCTACCGGTTCAACACGAATGTCAACGTGCACCACAACTTCGTCACCGGCAACTTCTCGTACGGCGACGAGTTGTTCTCCGCCTCGCCCGCGGGGGCCGGCGGTGTCACGTTCTGCACCGGTGCGGACTACTACAAGTTCAACTACAACTGGCTGTGCGGGAATCTGAGCACCGGCGACGGCGGCGGCTTGGCTCACGCTGGGTTCAGCTACAACGGCGACATCGAGCACAACTCGATCCTGTTCAACCAGAGCACGAACCCGACGATCCCGACAAATGGTGGCGGTCTCGTGGTGATGAGCACGTCCCCGGATTCTCCCACCACTCAAAATGGCGTGGTCGTTCAAAATGAGTGCGGATCCGTGACCGATATCGATTGCGGTCCGGGGCTTGGCGATGGGATCGGTCCCGGTCTGGTGATCAATGCGAACCTGTTCCTGGGCAACGCCGCGGAAAGCGGCAGCGGCGGCGCTATCGCCCTGGAGCACGTCAACGGCGCCGAGGTCACGCGCTTCCCGAATACGCCGGCGCAGTGGCACCACGTGACCCTGCAGAACAACATCATCGTCAACAACGTCGCCGGCTGGGACGGAGGCGGTGTCTCGCTGCTCGACGCGTTGAACACCGACATCATCAACAACACGATCGCCTCCAACGTGAGCACCGCTTCCTCGGGAGTCCTGTTCAACACCCTCGGAGCGCCGGTCGCCAGCTCGCTGGGTCCCACCTGCACGACGGGCTGCGGCACGGCCTCGGCTCCCCAGCCCGCCGGCCTGGTGAGCCAGCCGAACAGCGCGATCCTGGAAGGAGCCATCCTCGCCATACCCGCGGTCCCCGCCTCGGCCGGTCAGCCCGCGATTCCCGCGGGTCGGGTAACTTGCCCGGCCGGCCATGGGAACGGAGGAACCGGTACCGGCGGTGTTATAAACGGGCGCTGCAAGACCTACTCATACCCGCGGATCGCCAACGATGTGTTCTGGCACAACCGCTCCTATCGCATCGGCGTGGGTACTCTCGGTGTCGGAACGCTGAATCAGCAGAACGTGGTCGCTCTGTACGACGCCTTTGGCGCTACCGGAACGCTTTTGCCGGTAACTGCTGCAAATCGTGTCCCGAGCCAGCAGTCGACCGGGGCCTGCACGAACGACACCAGCTTCTGGGATATCGGCGTGCGCGGCGACACCGGCCCGAACAACCACAGCGGAGGCGCCGCCCTCGCACCGACTTACTCGGTGATCACAAGGGTTGCCGGGTATCCCGGGATCGGGAACATGGCTTCGGACCCGAACTTCCTCAGCCTCTACTGCGACGGTTCGCGGACGCCACCGGAATCCGGGGCTTCGGGCTGGAACGTGCCTCCGGGTATCTCGGACGCGACAGTGCCGAACCCGCGCTTCAACCTGACTCCGGCCGCCACGGTGGACGAGGGTAACAACTGGATCAACATCAGCTGGGGTCCGTTGTCGCTGTCGAATCCGGCCAACGTCACGATCAACGCCAACGGTACGGTGCAGGGGAACGGTCTCATCCTCGGCAACTACGCTCTGGCGTTCAACTCGCCTGCAATCGACTGGGTCCCGGCGTCACAACCGTACCCCTCGACGGACTTTTTCGGCAACCCGCGGCCGGACGCTTCCGGGTTCTTCGACGTCGGCGCGATCGAGACGCCGGGCGCCGGCACGACGGTTGCGCCGACGGTGACGTCGGTCAGTCCGCCCTCGGGCAGGCCCGGCACCGCCGTTACGGTCATCATCGCGGGCACCAACCTGAGCGCGGCCACTGCCGTGGCCGTGCAGGGTGCGGGCGTCTCGGCCGGTGTCATTACCAGTCGGAGTCCGACGGCGGTCACGACGACCTTTACGATCGCGGGGACGGCTACGGCCGCTGCGCACGATGTGAGCGTAACCACCCCCGGTGGAACGGCGACCTGCACAGCGTGCTTCACGGTCGCACCGGCGACGCTGGCTTCGATCACTCCGAACCACGGCGTGCGCGGCAACACCGGCGCCACGGGCGTCGTCGTGAACCTGGTCGGCACGAATCTGACAGGAGCCACGGGGCTGCAGGGACTCGGGGGGGGCGTCACGCTCGCCGCCGGGAGCTTTGTCGTGAATTCCTCGACCAGTATCACGGCTCGGCTCAACATCGCGCCGACCGCGACGCGCGGGGTCAGGAACCTCGCCGTCGGGTTCCCGACGGGCCCAGCTTCCAACACGGTACCGTTCAGCGTGGGACCCTTCCTGACGGGGATCGCCCCGACCTCGGGAGTTCGCGGGAGCAGCGTTCCGGTGACCCTCACGGGGGTCGGCCTGACTGGAGCCACGGCAATCAACGGCTTCGGAGCCATGGTCACGGTCAGCAACTTCACGTCGGTCTCGGATACCCAGGTCAGCGCGACGTTCACCATTGGTTCTGCCGCCCCACCCGGTATCCGGAACCTTAACGTCACCACGCCGGCCGGAGCGAGCAACGCCGTAACGTTCACGGTTACGGGGGCCACGGTGGGCTTCGCCGGGCCGGTCCCGGCGTTGAACCCGGCTCCTGCCACTCCGACGACGAAGAACGGCGTGGTAACGGTCACCAACACGGCCAGCGGAGCCGCCGCGAGCCCGTTGACCCTGACCGCAGCGCCGACCATCACAAGGACCGCCGGCACAGGAGCCTTCTCGATCACGGGCGGAACTTGCGCCTCGGGCACGGTTCTCAGCCCGAGCTCGGGACCGGGAAATACCTGCACGATCAACCTGCAGTATGTGCCGCCCGCGACTTGCACGACGACGGCGACGGGCACTTGCCCGTCGACGGCGCACGTTACGTTGACGGACACCGGTCCGGCGACCACGTCGCAGAACAGCCCGAACTTCAACGGCAACTGAGCGACAGCAGAGACTGTGGCAAAAACCTGGCATCCAGAACTCTGGATGCCAGGTTTCCATTAGAATCAGGGACCGATGATCCGATCGATCTTTCTCGCCGGTGTGCTGTTCTGTGGGGCTGCGTGGGCGCAGGGTACCCCAGGTTCCTCCGCGCCGAACAAGGCCGAAGGCTCAGCGGCCGGGTCTTCGCCAGCGGCCCGGCCATCGCCGGTGCCCCGACCTAACTCGCGCTACCGGCCGGACCGGTTCGCCGGACGCGCGGGCAGCTATTACCGGCTGGTCTGGGGCGTGGACTCGCTGGGTGTGAAATGGGCCGAGTCGGGGGAGGTGCTTCGCTTCACCTACCGGGTGCTCGACGCGAGCAAGGCCAAGGCGCTGAACGACAAGAAAAACGAGCCGGTCCTGATCGACCCGCAAGCGGGGGTCAAGCTGGTGGTGCCCTCGATGGAGAACGTCGGACAGCTGCGGCAGAGCGCCCCGCCGGAAGAGGGCAAGTCCTACTGGATGGTGTTCTCCAACAAGGGCCGCCTGGTGAAACGTGGCGACCACGTGAACGTCGTGATCGGGGCATTCCACGCGGATGGGCTGGTCGTCGACTAGCGCGACGGCCCCCGCGGCCAGCGGACCCGAGACGGGCCGCACAGAATCGAAGGAAGATCATGTCACAATCCCACACTTATAAGATGTCCAATCAGGGGATGCCGATGCGAAGCAAAGCGCTTTTCTTGATGAGTCTCTTCGCGGGCGCAAGTCTTGCGCCGGCACTGGCCGCGGGCGCGCTCAGAGCGCCGCCGCCAGGGGTCAGTCTTTCCCAGATCGTCGAAAAGCATGTCGCCGCGCGCGGCGGCGTCAAGGCCTGGCACGCGGTACAGACGCTTGCCGTGAGCGGCAAGCTCGATGCGGGCACGGGTGACTCGGTGACCCGCAGCACCACGATAGCCCGGCAGGGCGCGGGAGCCAGCGCCCGACGGGGAGAGCGTGCGGCCGCCCAGGCGGCGGTGAAGGGGACAGCGGAGCGGCAGGTGCAACTGCCCTTCAGGCTCGAGATGAAGCGCCCGCGCAAGTCGCGCCTCGAGATCGACTTTGCCGGCAAGACCGCCGTGCAGGTCTACGACGGGCAGCAGGGGTGGAAACTGCGGCCCTACCTCAATCGTGAGGACATCGAGCCGTTCACGGCGGAGGAGGCCAAGTCGGAGGAGAGCAAAGCCGATCTCGAGCCGCCCCTGGTGGACTACGCCGCCAAGGGCAGCCAGGTCGCGGTCGAGGGCATGGACCCGGTCGACGGCCAGGATGCCTACAAGCTGAAACTCACCCTCAGGAACGGCGACGTGCAGCACATCTGGATCGATGCGAAGAGCTTCCTGGATGTCAAGGTCGAGGGACTGCCGCGCCGCATGGACGGCAAGATGCGCGCCGTGTGGATCACCCAGCGTGACTTCAGATCCGTACACGGAGTCATGGTCCCCTATCTGTACGAGACGGCGAACGAGGGCAATCCGCGCACCCACAAGATGGTGATCGAGGCAGTGGAAGTGAATCGCACACTGGACGATGCGCGCTTTGCCAAGCCGCAGGCACTGGCCGCGGCCACGCCGCCCCCTGCCGCGCCGGCAACGCCGGCGGCCGCCAAGAGGTAGCGCACATGCGGCCGCGCATACCAGGCTGGCTCGGCGCTACGCTGACGTGCGCGACGGGTATGCTGCTCGCGGTCGCGACGGCGGCCAGCATATCGCGGACCACGGCGAGTTATGAAACTCCGGCCGTGATGCTGGTGCGTGCGGATGGCAAGAGCGTGTCGCTACCGCAGGAGCTCGACGATGGCCGGCCGGTGCTGCTGAATTTCATTTTCACGACCTGCTCATCGATCTGCCCGCTCACCAGCCGGACGCTCGAGGAATTCCAGGATAAGCTTGGCCCGGAGGCGGCCCGGATTCACCTGATGTCAATCTCGATCGACCCCGAGCAGGACACTCCGGCGCGGCTCAGCGAGTACGCCCGGAAGTTTCATGCTGGACCGGAGTGGCAGTACTACACCGGCACCGTCGCGGCCAGCATCGCGGCGCAGCGCGCCTTCGACGTCTATCGGGGCGAGAAGATGAGTCATACCCCGGTGACGCTGCTGCGATCGACTCCGGGCAAGCCCTGGCTCCGTATCGAGGGCTTCGTCACCCCGGACGAGCTGGTGGACGACTACCAGAAGCTGCTTGCTTCCCCCTAGGATGACCCGCCCTGGCGGGCGGGCGACGCCGACCAGCGGGCCCGCTGTTGCGCGGGCAGCTGTGATCGCGCTGTCAGGGCTGCTGGGGGCTGGCGCGCTCGCGGCGCCGCCACCGCAGCCGTCGGTCGGAGAAACCCTGTACCGGCGCGGCCTGCTCCCCTCCGCAGAGCCGGTGCAGGCCACACGCGAGGCCGGCGCGACGCTCAGGGGGGCGGATGCGGCCTGCGTCAACTGTCACCGTCGCAGCGGCCTGGGATCCAGCGAGGGCCGGATCACCATCCCGCCGATCGCCGGGCCATACCTCTTCATTGCGCGCGGCAAGAGTCTCGAGCAGCAGGGCGTGCCGTTCGTCGACACCGAGCGGATCAACCACGAGGCGTATACCGATGAGAGCCTGGCACGCGCGATCCGCGAGGGCGTCGGCGCGGACGGCAAGACGCTGAATTATCTGATGCCACGCTACCAGATCGATGATGCAGCCATGGCTGAGCTCATCGGTTACCTCAAGGACATCAAGGTCTCTGCAAGCCCCGGGGTGAGCACTGCGGTGCTGCATTTCGCCACCATCATCACCCCCGATGCGGACCCGGTGAAGCGCCGCGGGATGCTCGACGTGATGAATCAGTATTTCGTGGACAAGAACAACGCCATGGCGCGCACCAAGGCGCCGACCCTGTATTCCTCCCACACGATGATGTTTCGCGTCGAGCGGCGCTGGCAGCTGCACGTGTGGGAGCTCACCGGTGCGCCTGCGACCTGGGAGGCGCAGCTGCGCAAGTATCTGGCCTCCGAGCCGGTGTTCGCGGTGATCTCGGGCCTCGGCGGCAGCAACTGGGGACCGGTGCAGAAATTTTGCGAGGCGCAGTCACTGCCGTGCCTGTTTCCCAATGTCGAAGCACCCGTGGGACAAGATAGTGATTTCTACTCGGTCTATTTCTCGCGCGGTGTGCTGCTGGAAGCGCAACTGATCGCACGCGAGCTCGCGCAGACCCGCGAGCCGATCCACACTCTGGTGCAGGTATTCAGGGCGGGAGATGTGGGCGAACAGGCGGCCCGGACGCTGCAGGCGGCGCGCACCGATGCCGGGCAGCAGGTCGTAAACCGCGTGTTGAAGGCGCACGCCGCCTCAAAGGATCTCGCTGCGGCGTTGCGCGAGGTCGGTCCGACCGATGCGTTGGTGCTGTGGCTGCGGCCGCAGGACTTGCAGGCTCTGGCAACGGTTCCCGTCACGACATCACGGGTGTGGATGTCCGGGGAAATGGGCGGGCTCGAGCAGGCACCGCTCCCCGCCAGTTGGCGCGCGGTCACGCGCATGGCCTACCCGGTGGACCTTCCCGGGCGACGGGTGGTGCGCGTCGATTACGCGCTCAGCTGGTTCCGGATGCGTAAGATCCCGCTCCTCGCCCGGCAGGTGCAGGCCGACACATATCTCGCCTGCGGGCTGCTGTCGGAGACCCTGAACCACATGGTGGATGCCTTCGTGCGGGACTATCTGATCGAGCGCGTGGAAATGGCGCTCGATCACCGCATCCTGACCGGCTACTACCCGCGTCTCACCCTCGCCCCGGGCCAGCGCTTCGCCTCCAAGGGTGGCTACATCGTGCGTTTTTCCGATCCGCAGGGGACCGGGGTCGCGCCGCTCGGCGATTGGATCACGCCGTAGTCAGACGGGCGGGCGGTCACGGCCGCCGTGGCTTCGGGGTGCGGGGGAGCGGGGCGCCCGCGCCCAGTCCCGGACACTCACCCACCCGCCGGGCCTCGACTTTCTGTTGGGTCACGTGCTGCGCCGAATGCGCCTCGCTCACGTCCTGATAGCTGGTCAGGTCGCTGGCGGTCAGCACATCGCGGAACCTCATCGGACCGGTCGGGGTCGGGCAAAGCCAGCTGGAAACGTAGCGGTCCTGGTTGCGTCTGAGCGGCGCGAACTGGCAGTGCTTCTGGCGTAAGGCCTCCATCTTTTCGCGCATCTCGGCTGCGGGATCCGCGCACTTCTTGATGGTCGTGACTTGCGGTCTGGCAGTGTCGCCCCGCACCAGGGTACGCTGATACTCCCACAGGCCGGGCTGAAAACGGGGTAACTCGACTGCGCTCGTCTCCGGGCCCCCTGCCGGGGCGGGCGCGGCCGGGGGATCGGCGGCGCGCAGGGCGGTGCTGATCAGGATCAGAAGGCAGGCTCCCAGCGCGATCATGGAGGTGAGCTGAGGGCTTCGAACCGGCATCGGGCACTCCCGGGGCAAAAAGCAGGAATCCGAAGTATCGCCGAAGTCGCAGCCGCCGCACACGAGCGAATTCGCACGTGCGGCACGACGACGACGCGGGCAGTTCCCGCCAGCGTAATGCCGGAAGAGTTGAGCGACCAGCCGAAATCCGCTCCGTTGGCGGAGGTGCTGTCGGTCAGCTGGGAGAAGAAGATGTTGGGTTGCGGTTGTTAGCTGAAGTTGTTGGAGCAGACGACGCTGCCATCGAGGGTGGCGCCGCAGGCATACGTCACATCAGCGCGTGCGCGACCACGGCGGTGAGGGCGGTGGGCTCAGCGCGGCCAGAGTCAGTGCGCGCATGTCAGCTCCTTGTGTGGGCAGAAAGTAAGGGGGTACCTTATAGGGAGGCAATACCCGGGCCAGCCCCCTAGTGTCAATAAATACAGGCAGTTGCAGATGCACGCGGTCCCTGCCATGAAGAGCACCGACGACACGATGACGGCCCGGGGAGCGGCTGGACGCGGGCCTCGCACCCCCGGGCGGCTGCGTGTCGCTGCACTGTGAATGACTCTTCGACAACCGAGATCCGGCGTCGGGGACTGACGCTCCCGCCGCAGTCCTGGCTCCTGGGCGCGGGCTTCCTCGCGCTCTATCTGCTGCTCGATTGGGCGAGCTACGTCCAGCCGCTGCGTCACACCAGTATCACTCCCTGGAATCCGAACACCGGGGTGGTCATGGCGCTGCTGCTCACGCGCGGCTGGCGCTGGGCGCCGCTCGTGGCGTTCGGGATCTTCACCGGAGAGCTCCTGACGGACGAGGGTCCGCCCCCTTGGCGGGTGCTGGCGCTGACCTCACTGTATCTGGCGACCGTATATGCGTGCGCGGCGTGGGCCCTGCGCCGGCGCGGCCGGGAGCGATCGATCGAGACTCCGCGGACCGCCGCCTGGTTCGCCGGCGTGATCGCGGTGGCCGGCGGCATCGCGGCGGCGGGCTATGTCGGGATTCTGGTGAGCGCCGGGCAGCTGAGCACCGATGAGACGTGGGCCGGCATCGGCCGCTACTGGATCGGCGAATTCAACGGCATCATCGCGCTCACACCGGTGCTGCTGCTGAAAGTCGACCGTGCCCCGCTGTGGGAGAAAATTCGCCGACACCAGCGCGAGTTCATACTGCAGGCTCTGGGAGCTGTGTTCGGAGTCGCGCTCGCCTTCGCGCTTGCCGCCGCGCGCGATGTCCGGCTGTTCTATCCGCTGTTCGCCCCGGTGACCTGGATTGCGCTGCGTCACGGGGTGCCGGGCGCCATGATCAGCGTCTCACTCATACAGGCCGCCCTGGTGGCGGCGCTGGAGCTGACTCCCGGGTCGATCCCGCTGTTCGACGTGCAGTTTCCGCTGCTGTCTCTCGGCGTCACGGCTCTCTTCCTCGGTGCGCTCGCGACCCAACACGACACGACTTTGGGCCAGATGCGCCAGCAGGATGCCGCTCTGCAGCGCTCGATGCGCTTCGCCGTGGCGGGTGAGCTTGCCTCGGCGCTCGCGCACGAGCTCAACCAGCCGCTGACAGCGTTGCGGTCCTACGTGCGCTCGGCGGAGCTCATGATCGAACCGCCGGCCGGCACAGACGAGCGACTCGCCGGTACCCTGCGCAAGGCCGGCGAGCAAGCCGGTCGAGCGGCCGCGGTGCTGCAACGGCTGCGCGAGTTCTACCAGGGCGAGGCCGCGCGGCTCGAGCCGACCGACCCGCTGATGGTGTGCGCGCGCGTGGCGAATGCGCTGCAGGATCGCATGCGCCGCAGTGCCGTGGAGTTCCAGATGCGCGGCGCGGGCCTGCCGCGCGTCATGGTCGATCGCACGCAGCTGGAGATCGTCATCCACAACCTGCTCACCAATTCGCTCGACGCGTTCGATGCACTGCCTGCCGGGGGACCGCGGCCGCGGTGCATCGAGGTTGCGGCGCAGGTGCGCGGCATGGACGTGTTGATTCGCGTGGATGATTCGGGACCCGGGATCGGGGCGGGCCTCACGCAGCGGTTGTTCGAGCCGTTCGTCACCAGCAAGATCAGCGGCATGGGGCTCGGGCTTCCCCTGAGCCGCAGCCTCCTGCGCCACCTGGGGGGCGATTTGTGGAGCGAACCCGGCCGCCTGGGCGGCGCGAGTTTCGTCATCCGCCTGGCGACACGGCCGAGCCCGCAGACGAGCCTATGATGGATGTCCCGGGCACGGTCTTTCTGATCGACGATGATCCGGGTGTGCGCGACTCGCTCGCCCTGCTGCTGTCGCTCAAGGGCCTGAGCGCGCAGCTGTTCGCCAACGCCGAATCCTTCCTCGGGAGTTACCAGCCCGACCAGCCGGGCTGTGTGTTGACGGATCTGCGCATGCCGGGCATGACCGGGCTCGAGCTGCAGGGCGCGCTGCGCGAGCGCGGGCTCGACGTGCCGGTAGTGGTACTCACCGCTCACGGCGATGTCGCGACGGCGCGCGCCGCGCTGAAGAACGGCGCCTTCGACTTCCTCGAGAAGCCGATCGATGACGTGATGCTGCTCGAGGTGCTGCACAACGCGCTGCGGGTCGATCGCGAACGGCGCGCGGCGGTCACGGCACGCTCCTCCTCCGATCGGCGCATGGAGCGCCTGACGGAGCGCGAGCGCGAGATCCTCTCTCTGCTCGCCGCGGGGCACCAGAACCGTGAAATCGCCGCGCAGCTCGGCATCAGCCCGCGGACCGTGGAGGTCCACAAGGCACGCATTATGGAAAAACTCGAGTGTCGTTCGCTCGCGGATCTGATTCGCATGAATCCCGAGGCTGACTGAGCCGGTCGCGCTGCGAACCACGTCACACTTTTGTCTCGTCAAGACGCGTCAGGCGGCGTGATGTGACGTGTGCACTCCGGGGCGCCCCGTACGGTTGTCCCCTGATTTCCCCCGAGCGTCGCGCGCTTAAGCTGGGCCGCAAACAACAGCGCACAGCGCGATGGCTGCGACATGACCCTCGTCGATTCTCCCGAAACCGCGACACCGGCTGTGCAAGCCCGTCGCGCATATCGCATCGTGCTGATCGACGGCCAGCGACTTTTCCGCCAGGCGCTGCGAATCCTGTTTGCCACCGAGCGGGAGTTCGCCGTGGTAGGGGAGGCCGAACAAGCGGCCGAAGCCGTGGAACTCGTGGCCAGCCTGCAGCCCG
>VBMV01000054.1 GCA_005878835.1 Gammaproteobacteria bacterium
AAACGCTACGAGGCGGCGAAGTCCGAGGAGGCCGCGATCGTGGCGGCGCTCAATCGCGCCGGCCAGCAGTACCAGCAGGTGGGCCGCAAGGAGGCGAAGCTCGAGAGCCTGCAGCGGGCCGTGGACACGAATCGCCAGCTCTATGACCTCTTTTTCAAACGGCTGAGCGAAACCTCGGCCACTGGCGATCTCGCGACCGCGCGGGCGAGAATCGTCGAGCCCGCCGTGGTGCCCCGCCTGCCCGCCAAGCCGCACAAGCTCCTGATCGTGTCAATCGCCGTGCT
>VBMV01000028.1 GCA_005878835.1 Gammaproteobacteria bacterium
GCAGCACGCCCTTCAGGCGCTCCTCGAACTCGCCGCGGAACTTCGCCCCGGCGATCAGCGAGCCCATGTCGAGCGCCAGGATGCGCTTGTTCTTCAGGCCCTCCGGCACTTCACCGTTGACGATCCGCTGCGCCAGCCCTTCGACGATCGCGGTCTTGCCGACACCCGGCTCGCCGATCAGCACCGGGTTGTTCTTGGTGCGACGCTGCAGCACCTGGATGGTGCGGCGGATCTCATCGTCGCGGCCGATCACCGGGTCGAGTTTCCCGGCCGAGGCGCGCCCGGTGAGGTCGATGGTGTACTTCTCGAGGGCCTGGCGGCCTTCCTCCGCGTTGGCGTCGGCGACCTTCTCTCCGCCGCGCACCTCCTCGATGGCCTTCTCCACGGCGCCGCGCACGAGGCCCGATTCCTTGAACAGCCGCGCGAGCGCGCGATCCTCGAACGCGGCCAGCACGAAGAGCTCGCTCGAGATGAACTGGTCGCCGCGCTGCTGCGCGAGCTTGTCGGTGACGTTCAGCACCCGGTTCAGGTCGTTGGAGATGTGTATCTCGCCGGGGGCGCCCTCGACCTTGGGCAGTGCGTCGAGGAGTGCGAGCAGCCCCGAGCGCAGCTTGTTGACGTCGGCCCCCGCCTTCATGAGCAGCGGGCGCACCGAGCCGCCCGCGCCATCGAGCATCGCCAGCATGACGTGCGCGGGCTCGATGAACTGATGATCGCGGCCGAGCGCGAGCGACTGGGCGTCGGCAAGCGACTGCTGAAAGCGGCTCGTCAGTTTGTCCATGCGCATGGCGTCAACCCTGAGGTGGGGTAAGCGGCTGGCACATCGGCTGTGTGGGGACAAACCGCTGTCCATTCAAGGGGCTGCGGTGCCGAAAATAGCGTATACGCTAGCCCGCGGGCTTGCGCGCAAGGCGCCGCAGCTAAGCCGGGGTGCGGTCCCTGAGGTTGAGCAGCGGACCGATGAATTTCTCGTAGTTGCGCCAGCGGCCGACGGAATCCTTGTAAATCGGCTGCCGCACCTGCCAGTAGCTCGCGGTCCGGACCACCCGCTCGGTCCTGTGAAACTCGAGGCAGCACGGATCCCACGGGAGCCCGAGAAAGTCCACGATCCTGCGGCTCCACTCCTCCTGAGCGCCGATGAGTCCTGCGTACGGCACTTCGAGCAGGATTTCGGGCGGGAGCACACGGCGCCAATGGTCCATGAGGCGCCGATGCTCCTGGTAGTAGTGCGCCAGGTCGGAAAGGTCCATGGTGAAGTTCAGCACCGGCGGGAATTGCTGGAAGTAGCAGGAGAGACACGTATCGATCGGGTCACGCCTCAAGCAGATTATGCGGGCGTTCGGAAAGACCGAATGAATGAGGCCCAGATAGTCGGAATTGAGCGGTTGCTTGTTGACGACCCGCAGCGCGTCCCGGGAATACCCCTCCAGAACGCGCAAATATTCGCGTGCCACCCTCTTGCGCTGCGGTTCGGCGAGCGCCCCCTGCCGGATGGCGGTTTCGTGTTTGTGCGCGAAGCGCCTCAAGAAGTTCAGTTCCCCGGCTCCCTTCGCGGCTGGATTCGACGCGATGATCTGTTCTACAAGTGAAGTGCCGGAACGCGGCATACCGGTCACGAACACCGGCCGCGCGGACTCCGAGGCACCGGCGCGCGCCTCGGAAAGCACTTTCCGCGTGTAGACCCGCACCATATCGTCGACGAAACGCCTACGCAGGTCGCGGTTGTACGGTTCCGCGCGCATCTTGTGCAACTCGTTGGCGCGTTGGTAGCTGCTAAACGCCTGCCTGTAGTCACCGACGTCGTCGCAATACTTGCCTATCGCGAAACGAATGGTGGCCTCGTCGATTGGCGTGAGGCCGCTGGCTGCGATCTTCTCTGCGCGCTTGAGCCAGTCGAGGTCGGCCGGCGTCATCTTGCGCAGCCAGACCAGGGCCGCCCACGCGTGGGCCGATCCCGGGTCGACTTCCAAGGCGCGCCGGTAGCAGGCCTCCGCGTCGATGAAGCGCCCCTCGAGCGCCTGCACCTGTCCCGTGCCCACCAGTGCCTGCACGTTGCGGGGGGCTGCCCTGAGGGCTTTCTCATAGCAATCCCTGGCCTCCCCCAGGCGCCCCAGCAGCACGAGACTCATGCCGAGACTGACCCGTGCGTTCACATGCGACGGTTTTAGCTTCAGGGCGCGTCGCAGCGGCATCTCGGATTCGTCCACCCGACCCCTCGATTGCAGGACCCCGGCAAGATTGAAATGTCCGTCGGCGAGACTCGGCCTTATCGTGATCGCCCGACGAAATTGATCCTCAGCCTCGTCATAACGACCCAGCTGCGCCAGAGCGATCCCGAGACCGATGTGCGCAGACGCATCGCGGGAAGCGAGATTCACCAAATCCTGGTAATACTCCCGCGCCTCGGCGTACTCACCTCGGCCGAGAAGCGCATGACCCCGTGTGTGAAGATCTTGGGCGTCGCGTTTCGAGCCCCCCGACCCCTTGCCGGATGGGAGCGTGCTGCCTTGATTCGAGGTAAGGCGCAGCACCAGCGCCTGCGTTAGCTCATCGACGAGCGGCTGCTCAACGCCCTTCTCGAGCAACCGCCACTTGAAGGAGTTTGCGAGTGCTGCTCTCTTGATGAGGTTTAGCTTCAGGGGACCGGCTTCGCGATCCACCCGCCTGAGGAGCTTCTGCAGGTCCTGACCTTGCGGGCCCGATCTGGTCCCCTCGCGGCGCGTGCCCGATGACCTGGAGGCAGACTGCAAAACGAAATCGTCCGCCAGGGCACTGCCAACTTCGGCGGCCTCGCGAGCATTGAACCATTTGAGCAGCATTACGACATACTACCGCGTCCGCTGAATTACCTCAGACGATACCCGCTCGGAAATCTGGGGTTCGCGAAGTAAATCGCAATTCCATGCACGGCCGGCGCCGCGGCGGGGCCGGCCGCAGCCGTTGCTGCCTGCCGGCGCGGCTACTTGTCAGTCAACCGCTCGGCGAGCGCGATGACCGCAATGCCTAAACTGATGAGCAGCACCTGAGCCGCGCTGGTGCGGGGATCGGCGCGCCGATGGAGTCCCGGGATGAGCCCGGCGACCGCGATGTAGAGAAATCCCGCGGCCGCGAAGGCGAGCGCGTAAGGGAGGAGCCCGAGCGCATGACGCAGGCCGTAGTACGCCGCGATCGCCCCGATCACCGAGGCGATGCCGGTGGCGAGATTGAGCAGCAACGCGCGCGTGCGCGA
>VBMV01000086.1 GCA_005878835.1 Gammaproteobacteria bacterium
GCCGTACTCGTGGCGGCACTCGGAAGCGTTCGCCCACGGATCGTAGATGTCCACCTGCGCCCCCTGTTTCTGCAGCTCGCGCACCACGTCCACGACCTTGGAGTTGCGCACGTCGGGACAGTTCTCCTTGAACGTGATGCCGAGCACCAGCGCCCGCGCGCCCTTGACGTGGATGCGCCGGGTCGCCATGAGCCGGGTGATCTGTCCCGCCACCTGCAAGGCCATGTTGTCATTCAGCCGCCGGCCAGCCAGGATCATCTCGGGGTGATAGCCGATCTCCTGCGCCTTGTGCGTGAGGTAGTAGGGGTCCACCCCGATGCAGTGCCCGCCCACCAGGCCCGGCCTGAAGGGCAGGAAGTTCCACTTGCTGCCGGCGGCATTCAGCACTTCCTCGGTATCGATCTCGAGTCGATTGAAGATGAGCGCGAGCTCATTGATGAGTGCGATGTTCACGTCGCGCTGCGTGTTCTCGATCACCTTGGCGGCTTCCGCCACGCGGATGCTGGAGGTCTTGTGGGTGCCGGCGGTCACGATCGAGCCATAGAGCTCATCGACGAACTCCGCCACCTCGGGCGTCGAGCCCGAGGTCACCTTGCGGATGGTGGTGAGGCGGTGCTCGTGGTCTCCGGGGTTGATGCGCTCGGGACTGTAGCCGGCAAAGAAGTCGCGGTTGAATTTGAGCCCCGACACGCGCTCGAGAATCGGCACGCAGACCTCTTCGGTGCACCCCGGGTACACGGTCGACTCGTAGATCACCACCGCGCCGCGGCGCAGCACCGCACCCACGCTCTCGCTCGCGCGCATGAGCGGCCCGAGATCGGGCCGCTTGTAGCCATCGATCGGGGTGGGCACCGTGACGATGAACACCTGGCAGCGCTTGAGCCGCTCCAGCTCGGTGGTGAAGCTGACGCGCTTGGCCGCCTTGAGCTCCGCCGCCGTCACCTCGAGCGTCAGGTCGCGCCCGCGGCGCAACTGCGCCACGCGCTTCGGGTTCACGTCAAAGCCGATGGTCTCGTATTGCTTGCCGAACTCGACCGCCAGCGGCAGGCCGACATAGCCCAGCCCCACCACTCCGATGCGCGACGCGCGCCGCTTCGCGGCCATTCCCGTGCGCTTCAGGCGCTCGAGCGCTGCGGCTCGGGCGCCTGCTCCAGCCGCGCCCCGGATGCGTCGCGCGCCTGGTTGGCCCACAGGCACCGCCCGCCGCTCACCTTGGTGATGAGCGCCAGCATGGCCTCATGCGCCTGCAGCTCTTCCGCGCTCGCCGCCGGCACCGGCAGGGGCACCGCGGCGCGCACCAGCACCCGCGCCGGGCGCGTGCCATCGGGGGCGCGGGCCGGCTCGTGCTCGGCGAGCGGCAGCGCGCTCTGCCCCCCCGTCATCGCGAGGTACACGTCGGCGAGGATGCGCGCATCGAGCAGCGCCCCGTGCAGCTCGCGCGCCGAGTTGTCGACGCCGTAGCGCTTGCACAGCGCATCCAGGCTGTTGCGCTGTCCGGGGTGCAGCTCACGCGCCAGGGCGAGCGTATCGAGCACCTGGCAGACGGAGGCGACCTGACGCGGCTCACCGGGCAGGCGCGCCAGCTCCGCATCGAGGAACGCGACGTCGAACGCCGCGTTGTGGATCACGAGCTCCGCGCCGCTGAGGAAGGCGAGCAGCTCCTCGGCGATGTCCGCAAAGCGCGGTTGCCCGTCCAGGTCGGTGCGCGAGATGCCGTGCACCGCGAGCGCGCCGTCCTCGATCTCGCGCTCGGGATTCAAGTAGCGGTGGAAGGTGCGCCCCGTGGCCCGCCGGTTCAGCAGCTCCACGCAGCCGATCTCGATGACACGGTGATTGAGCTCGGGCTCGAGGCCTGTGGTCTCGGTGTCCAGGACGACCTGTCGCATGGCGGGCGAGTTTACCGTAAGGATCGCAGCTGCAAGGCGTCGATCGCCTCGTTCGCCAGCCGGTCGACGCGCTCGTTGCCGGGGACCCCCGCGTGCCCCGGCACCCAGTGCCACTCGAGCTCATGGCGGGCGGCGAGCTCATCGAGCCGTTCCCACAAGTCCTGGTTCTTCACCGGCTTGCGGGCGGCGGTGCGCCAGCCGCGCGACTTCCATTCGGTGAGCCACTCGGTGATGCCGCGGCGAACGTATTCCGAATCGGTGTACAAGCGCGCCCGCACCGGGCGCTTGAGCGCCTCGAGCGCTCGAATCACCGCCGTCAGCTCCATGCGGTTGTTGGTCGTGAGGGCTTCCGCGCCGTGGAGCTCCTTCTCGCGCTCGCCCGTCTGCAGCAGTGCCGCCCATCCGCCGGGCCCCGGATTGCCGCGGCAGGCGCCGTCGGTGTAGATCTCGATCACGCCCGTGAGCGGGTCGTGGGCTTGACCAGGCCGCCGATCACGGCGGGCTTCTCGCGCACCCGCAGACGAATCGGCGTGAGGGTGTAGAGGCGCTTGCGCGCCCGCAGCAGGTACGCGCCCGCGGCCAGCGGGTAGGTGAGCCCGCGGCGCAGCATCCGACCCGCCCCCTCGCCGCTCGCGAGTCCGCGGCTCCAGGGGCCCAGGTACAGGTAATGCTGCGTCGCGATGACCTCGAACCCGAGGAGTACCAGCCACTCGCGCAGCCGCCGCTGCGACAGCACGCGTCGCATGCCGGGCGGGAAGCCCGCGCGGCTCCAGCGTGCGCGCATGCCCCACAGGCTCCAGGGCTGAAATCCCAGCACCAGCAATTGCCCCTCGCCCCCGAGCACGCGATCCACCTCACGCAGGATGGCGTACGGATCGGGGGCGAACTCGAGCGTGTGCGGCAGGAGCGCCGCATCGATACTGTCGCCGATCAGCGGCAGCTGCGAGGGTCTGGCGATTATGTCGGCCCCGGCGAATCCGGGTGCTGCGACCACGCTTTGCCGGCGCGTGCGGGCCCCCGCGAGCAGCTCGCGCGCCGTGCCCCAGGCGCCGACCTGCAGCAATTCCCAGCCAAAAACGTCCTCCAGCGCGGCCGCAAGCAGCTCCGATTCCGCCGCCAGCAGCGCCCGTCCCAGTGGGGTTCCCCACCAGGCGCTGAGAGCCGTATCACGGTCCGGGATGTGTGAAGTGCGAACTGGCACGATAGGGGTGCTGGAAATACTATGAACTTACCGGTTAAATTCCTGATCAAGAGCCGGTAATGTCCTGGGTGGACCCCGTGCCCCGGCACGGGAAAAGTAGCACGCCGAAAGAGGGTACGGAACTTGGCGACGGCATTCCTCAAACGGACGCCTCATGGGCTCCTCGGCCTGGCTCTTCTCGCCCTGGCGGCGTGCGCGGTTGCCCCGCCGCGAGCGCGCGAGGCGCCGCCAGCGGTCACCACCCCCGCTTCCGAAGCGATACCGGTTGCCGTGGCCGCGCCGCTCGGCGCGACATCTGCACCCATCGTCCCGACGGTCGCGCCGGAGCCATCAACAGCGGCGACGCTCGGCTCGACACCTGCACCCATCACCCCGACGGTCGCGCCGGAGGCATCAGCACCCGCGCCGGTTGCCTCCGCACCTGCGCCGGCCGCCGCGACCGCGCCGACGGACGCCTCGGCGTCGGCACCGATGGACGCTTCAGTGAGCGGGGTGCCCTCCGCACCGGCCTCACCCGCACCCGCCCCAGCCGCGGCGGCGGACGCCGCGCCGACGCAGCTTGCGGGACTTGCGCCGGATCAGTACGGGGACCTGTTCGATCGGATGCGCGCGGGCTTCAAGCTCGATGACGGTGCGGGTCAGCGAGCGGTCGATCAGCAGCTGCGCTGGTACGCCTCGAACCCGGATTATCTGCAGCGGGCCTTCGGGCGCGCGGACCTGTACCTGTATCAGATCGTCACCGAGCTGGAGCGTCGTGGCATGCCGCTCGAGCTCGCGCTCTTGCCGGTGGTGGAGAGCGCGTTCGAGCCGTACGCCTACTCGCGCGCGCGCGCTTCGGGACTGTGGCAGTTCATTCCCGGTACCGGCTCGCACTATGGCTTGAAGCAGGACTGGTGGTACGACGGCCGGCGCGACATCGTGGAGTCCACGCGCGCAGCCCTCGACTACCTGCAGCGCCTGCACGATGAGTTCGACGGCGACTGGCTGCTGGCGGTCGCCGCGTACAACTGCGGCGAGGCGATGGTGGAGCGCGCCGTGGACATGAACCGCGCCGCCCACCGTCCGGTGACCTTCTGGGACCTGTGGCTGCCCGGGGAGACGCGCGCCTACGTGCCCAAGCTCCTGGCGATGAAACGCCTGGTGCGGGATCCTGAGACCTATGGGCTCGAGTTCAGCCCCATACCGAATTCGCCCTACTTCGCGCGCATCGCGACGCACGCCCAGGTGAACCTCAAGATCGCCGCCGAGATCGCCGGGGTCAGTCCCGAGGAGCTCTACGAGCTGAACCCCGCCTTCCATCGCTGGGCGACCGACCCCGCGGGTCCGCATTACCTCCTGCTGCCGGTGGATGCGGCCGACGTATTCAGCGAGAACTTGGAGCAGCTCTCCCCCGATCAGCGTCTCGGGGTCAACCACTACAGCGTCAGGCGCGGTGACTCGATCGCCTCCGTCGCGCGCAAGTTCCACACCAGCGTGAACGTCATCCGCGAGCTGAACGACCTGACCGGCGGGCTCACCGTGGGGGATGACCTGCGCGTGCCGAGCGCGGTCTCGGAGCTGCCCGCCAAGGTCATGCTGGCCGCCGCGCGCGTCGATGGGCACGGCCGCTCGCTGCGCCGCGCGCACGTGCAGGTCGTGCGGCGCGGGGATTCCCTGTGGACCATCGCCCGCCGCAACGGCATGAACGTGAACACGCTGGCGAGCCTGAACGGCATGCACCCGGGCGACACCCTGCGCGCCGGGCAGCACATCCGGCTGACCTCGGGCTCCTCCGGCGGATCGGGCCGCTCCGGTGGACACCGGCGGCTCTTCTACACGGTGCGCGAGGGCGACACCGTCACGCAGATCGCGCGGCTCTTCCAGTGCAGCGTGCCGCAGCTGCTCGCCTGGAATGGCCTCTCCTCGGGCTCGCGCCTGCACGCCGGGCAGAAGCTGCGCATCCGTCTGCACACGCGCCACCACTAGCGGCTGAGGTCCTGGCGGCGCCACTTCCGGCATAATCCGCGCCGGAGGCTCATCATGGGATTTCTCGCCGGCAAGCGTGCCTTCATCGTAGGCGTTGCGACCGATCGCTCCATCGCGTGGGGCATCGCGCAGGCCATGCACCGCGAGGGTGCCGAGCTCGCCTTCTCCTACGTCAACGACAAGATGAAAGAGCGCGTCGAGCCGCTCGCGCATTCGCTCGGGTCGCGCCTCACCATGCCGCTCGATGTCACCCTCGACGAGCAGTGCGATGCCGCCTTCGAGCGGCTCGCTCGCGAGTGGGGTGAGCTCGATATCCTCGTGCACGCGGTCGCGTACGCGCCGCGTGAGGCGCTCACCGGGAGCTTCCTCGAGGCCACCCGCCGCGAGGGCTTCCGCGTGGCGCACGAGGTCTCGAGCTACAGCCTCACCGCGCTCGCGCAGCGGGCGCAGCCGTTGATGGCGGGCCGGCGCGGGGCGCTGCTGACACTGACCTATCTCGGCGCCGTACGCTCGATTCCCGGCTACAACGTCATGGGTCTCGCCAAGGCGAGCCTGGAGGCGAACGTGCGTTTCCTGGCCGCGGACTTGGGTCCCCAGGGCGTGCGGGTCAATGCCATCTCGGCGGGACCGATCAAGACCCTCGCCGCGGCGGGCATTCCCGGGTTTCGCAAAATGCTGAGCCGCGTTGCCGAGGTCGCCCCCCTGCGCCGCAACGTCACCCTCGAGGATGTGGGCAATGCCGCCGCCTTCCTGTGCTCGGACCTGGCGGCTGGCATCACCGGGGAGATCCTCTACGTCGACAGCGGCTTCAGCACCGTCGGCATGAGCTTCCCGCTGGAGGCCGAGGGCTGACCGGCCCCGCTCCCGCCGCTACTCGAAGGCCTTGGGGTTCTTGCGCACGTCCGCCGTGCGCCGCACTTGCTCGACGTAGGCCGTGGCCGCATCCGTTCCCAGACGCTCGGCTTCCTGCAGAGCGCGGTCCCCGAGGGTCTTCGGATCGCGTGCGGCGGCGGTGCGCACGGCCATCACCGCCACCACCGCCGCTCCGCCGTCGGTGAGCGCGAGCGCGCGGTACAGCGGCTTGCCGGCGGGGTGCGGTGCGGCGAAGACGGCGTCCCGCACCGGCGCCGGGATCGAGGGGTCGCGGCGGCCGACGAAGTGCGCAGGGTCCGCACTCACCTTGAGCTCCTGCGCGAGGGCCTCGAAGGACATGCCGCCCTCGAGCTTCGCGCGTGCACCTTCCGCGGCCTTGAGAGCCGCCTGCGTGCCGCGCTCGCGGGTGAGGGTGGCGGCGATCCCCTCGTGCACCTCGGCGAGCGGCCGGGGCTGGGGCTTGCGGTGTTCCAGCACTTTCACGATGACCAGACGGTCATCCCCGAGCAGCACCGGTCCGCCGAGGCGCCCGACGGCGAGCGGCGGATCGGCGAATAGGAGCTCCTGCAGCGCCGGCGCCGCACCGACGGGAGGCCCGCCCGCGCCCTTCACAAAGCTCGCCACCTCCCCGGTAAGCAGGTTGTATTGCTGCGCGAGGGAGCCGAGATCGGCGCCCGGCTCGGCCACCCTTGACTGCAGCTGCTCCTGGACCTCGCCGAAGCGATCGGTGGCGCGGTCGCGGCGCAGCTGCGCCTCGAGATCGGCGCGCGCCTCCTCGAAGGATTTGCTCTTGCCGGCCTGGATCTCATCGAGTCGGATGATGTGATAGCCGAACTGCGTCTTCACCGGCCCCTTGATCTCGCCCACATGCATGCCGAACAGCGCATCCGCAAACGGCGCGACAAAGCTGCTGCGTTCGGCCCACCCGAGATCCCCGCCGTTTTTCGCCGAGCCCGGATCCTGTGAATACTGCTTCGCCAGGTCGCCGAAGTCCTTGCCCGCCTTCGCCTGGGCGAGCACCTGCTGCGCCTGCGCCAGCGCCGCGGCGTCGTCCTTGCCGGTGATGAGAATGTGGCGCGCGTGGCGCTTCTCGGGCACTTCCAGCCGGCTCCTGCTCTTCTCGTAGGCGGCGTGCAGGTCCGCATCGCTCACCGACTGCTGGGCCGCAAGGGCCTCCAGGCGCAACTCCGCGTACTGCAGGCGTGCCGACTCGCTCGTCATGTACTGCGCCTGGTGGGCCTGGTAGTACGCCTGCACGGTGGCCTCGTCGACGCCGGCGGCGGACTTGAACCGCTCCAGCGGCAGCACGAGGTAGCGCACCTCGCGCTCCTGTTCCTCGAGGTCGGTGAGGCGCGTGAGCTCGAGCGGGGTGAGAAAGTCCGACGCCCGGATGCCGCCTTCGAGCTGCACGCGCTGCACCTGGGTGCGCAGGTCCTGCTCGTAAGCCTGCAGCGAGATACCGGCCTGGGCGAGCGCCGCCTTGGCGGCCTCGGGAGAATACTGGCCGCCGACCTGGAACGCCTGCTCGCTGTGCACCGCCTCGCGCAGCGCATCCTGACTCACGCGGTAGCCCAGATCGTGCGTGCGCTGCGTGAGCAGCGCCCGGCCGATCAGGCCCTCGAGCACCTGGTCCTGCAGCTTCTCGCGCAGGGGCGGGGGAATCTCCGCCCCACCCAGGCGCTGCTGCCACTGCGTCTGCTGGCGCAGCCACGCATCGCGCGCCTCCTCGAGGGTGATCTTGCTGCCGTTCGCCTCGGCGGCGTAATTGGAGCCGCCGAAGCTCAGGTTCACCACCCCGTAGGCGCCCCAGGCGGCGAACACCACCGCGAGGGCCCCCAGCACCAGGTACGCGAGCCACTTCTGGCCCTTGAGGGCATCTCCGATCCTTTGAAGCATGTTTGAGGCTGGCTCGCTGAAGACTCTGGCGGAGCGGACGGGACTCGAACCCGCGACCCCCGGCGTGACAGGCCGGTATTCTAACCAGCTGAACTACCGCTCCGAATTTGGGGGGCGAATCCTAACGGATTCTTGACTGCGCTGCTATTGAGAGCCCCGCCAAAGGCGACAAGCGGTTTTCGCTCCCGCAGGTGGCCGGGAGCTTGAAGCCCTCGGGGCGCGCTCCTGCCGGGCGACGGCCGCCCGGCGAAGGCGGCATGGTCCGCCTGAACCGGCGGTGAACCGGTCAACCGATGCACGGTCCGCGCGCTCATGCACTGCACGCCCGCCACGCGGACATGGGTTGGTCGTCGCCAACTTAAGACACGTCGCGCTGGCCGGCCGCTGAGGCACAATGACGGCCGGGTTGAGTGAGGAAGACATTCATGAAACTGGCCCGCACCGTCGTCTGCTCATTCGTTGTGGCCCTGACCGCCGCCGCGCCCGCCCTGGCGGCACTGGGCGGGGATGCCACCTCAGTCGAGGCGGATCTCGCCAGGATGAAGGGGGCGCTGCGCATCAGCGCGAGCGCGGGATTCACGGTGCACGAGATCACGAGCTCCAACGGCACGGTGGTGCGTGAATACCTCTCGCCCGACGGCAAGGTATTCGCCGTGACCTGGCGCGGCCCCGGAATCCCGGACCTGCGCCAGATGCTGGGGGACTACTACGGACAGTACGCGCAGGCCGCGAGCGCACCGCACCTCGGCGGCCACCGGCACCTCGCCATCGAGCAGCCCGGGCTCGTCGTGCAGTCGAGCGGACGCCTGCGCTCGTTCTTCGGCCGCGCGTGGGCGCCGGACCTGCTGCCGCAGAATTTCTCCGTCAGCGCGATCAATTGATCCACGCCGCCTGATACACGCCACCGACAGCGAGGCAAACCCGTGCGCAAGTCCGTTGCTCTTGCTTTGATCCAACTGGGGTTCCTGGCCGCCTGCGGCGGTGGCGGCGGCGGCTTGACTACCCCGCCGCCCCCGCCGAACAACGTCGAGACCGTCACAGTCGACGCCGGACCCCCGGCCGCGACCTTCACAGCGGTCAACACCCCCTTCATCAGCGTCAAGGTCTGCGTGCCGGGCACCATGACCTGCCAGACCATCGATCACATCGAGATCGACACCGGCTCAATCGGGCTGCGGATCCTCGCCGATGCGCCGCTCACCGTCGCGCTGCCGGCAGCAATGGATACCGGGGGACACCCGATGGCGGAATGCCTGGAGTTCGCCGACGGCACGAGCTTCGGCTCAGTCGCGGTGGCGGACATCCAGCTCCCGGTGTCCGGGGAGACGGCGACGGGCGTCAACGTCCAGATCATCGGTGATACGACCTACCCGACCATCCCCCCCGATTGCGGCCCCGGCACTACGACGGAGAACACCGTGGCCGCATTCGGCGCCAACGGCATCCTGGGCGTCGGCCCCTTCATCGATGACTGCAACAGCGCCGGCAACTGTCCGATCCCGACCTCGGGTCACCCACAGTTCGCGATTTACTACAGCTGTCCGACACCGAGCACGTGCGCGGATGCGACTGCGAGCGTCATGCAGCAGCTCCCGAACCCGGTGATCCTGTTCGGCACCGACAACAACGGCGTGATCATCGACCTGCCGGCCGTCGGCAGCGCCGGCACCACGACCGTATCCGGATCGCTGGTGTTTGGCATCGGCACGCGGACCAATAACGCACTGGGGACGGCCACGGTGCTGCCCGAAGACCCGACTACCGGATTCATCACCGGGACCTATAAGGGCATTGCCTATGCAGACGGCTACCTGGACAGCGGCTCGAACGGCAATTTCTTCACCGACAGCTCACTGGTGCCATGCACAACCGCCACGGGGTTCTACTGCCCGGCCTCGACCATGAGCGAGACTGCGACGCTTCAGGGCACCACCGCCACCATGCTGGCGGCGGCCTTCAGTGTGGCCAATGCGGAAACGCTGTTCTCAAACACGAGTTACGCTGCGTTCAGCAATCTCGGCGGCACCAACCCCGATGCGATGGGCTTCGACCTGGGTCTGCCGTTTTTCTATGGTCACAAGGTGTTTATCGCCATCGAGGGCAACAGCGTCTCGGGCAACATGGGGCCTTTTTTCGCCTATTGACCCGCGCGGCTGACACGCTCACCGCAAGCCGCACGCGAGGTGTGCGTGGCATCATAGCCGCATGAGCATACTGCAGAAGGCGGCCGCGGCGGTGCTCGTGGCTCTGCTCGCCGCCGTCGCCTATGGGCTGTGGACCACGAGTCCCACTGCGAGTTCGGTCCGCGCGCAACGGGCCGCAGCCAAGGCGCCCGCTGCCAGTGCGATGCCCGTCATCGATCAGAACACGTTCCTGACGGCCAAACGCCTGGCGCGCCTCGCCACCACCGCCGAGGAGCAGCCGCTGGCGCAGGCGGCGGTGCAACTCACCGATCACGAGCTGGACCTGGCCTTCAGCGCCGCGATCCGCCACATCGAGGCGCATCCGCCGGTGCTCAGCCCCGAGGCCGTTCAGATCGAGGAGCGTCTGCTCAATGCCCAGAAAGAGCAGGAGCATGACGCGCAGGAGGTCAAGCGCCTCACCGCCGCGCTCGCCCAGGCGGCGGATGCCGACAAGGCTGCCATCCAGGACCGGCTCGATCTGGCCCAGTCGCAACTGGAGCTCGCGCAGGACGAAGTACAGGAAGCGGACAACGATCTGTTGCAGGCCGGCGGCAACCTGCATCAGCGCATCCAGATGATGCAGCAGGAGCACGACGCCACGGAACGCAATGCCGCGGCGACCCCCGTGGCGGCTGCGCCGAGCCGGTTCGGCAGTCTGCGGGGCCTGGTGGGCCAGGTGCGCAGCTGGTACGCCGTGCATGAGAAGCGTGAGGCGCTCGCCGAAGCGCAGCAGCACGCCGCCGACAGCGCCGGCCAGCTGGCGGCCGAGCGCCAGCAGATCGCCGCCGAGCTCGCCGCGAGCAAACAGACGGTTCCCGAGCTCGCCAGCCGCACCGCGCGGCGCGCCCCGGGCGCCAGCGCCGCGGTCACTGCGGCCGCGGCGAGTCCGGCATCGGCAGCGCCTGCCGCCAAGGCCGCCGCCGCGGTTCCCGGCGTCACGGCAGGCGGCGCGGGGCTCGCCGGCGGCGCCCCGACACTCCTGAACATCACGCGCCAGATCGCAGCCGAGCAGCACCGTCTGACGCTTCGCGACCAGCGCATCACGGCGCGCCGGCGCCTCGCCGATATCTACGGCCGGTGGGACGCGATCGTGGCCGGACAGGAGCGCGCCATCCTGCACGCCTGCCTGATCAGCGTGACGATCGTGCTGGCGGCAATCCTGCTGCTGCAGTTCGCGGACCGCTGGCTGGAACGCCTCCTCGGGCGGGCGCGTGTCGACCGCCGCCAGCTCGCCACGCTGCGCAACGTGGTCGGCGTCGCGCTGCAGATCGTCGGCGTGGTGGTCATCCTCCTGGTGCTGATCGGAATACCGGGGCAGCTGGGCACCATGCTCGGTCTCGCCGGCGCAGGCCTCACGGTGGCGCTCAAGGACTTCATCGTCGCCTTCATCGGCTGGTTCGTGCTGATGGGCCGCAACGGCATGCGCATCGGCGACTGGGTCGAGATCAACGGCGTGAGCGGTGAGGTGGTCGAGCTCGGTATGTTTCGCACCGTGCTGCTCGAGACCGGTAACTGGACCGACGCCGGCCGCCCCACCGGCCGGCGCGTGACCTTCACCAACAGCTTCGCCACCGCAGGTCACTACTTCAACTTCTCAACCTCCGGCCAGTGGCTGTGGGATGAGCTCTCGGTGATGGTGCCGTACGACCGCGACCCGCACGCGGTCGCGGACGCGATCCAGAAGGAAGTGACGGCGGCGACTGCGCCCAGCACCGCCCAGGCCGAGCAGGAATGGCGGCGTGCGGCGCGCGGCCAGGGCGGGGCGGCGTTCTCGGCGCAGCCCGGAATTGCCGTGCGGCCCGCCGCGGGCGGGGTGGAGATCGCGGTGCGTTACGTGACCCGCGCCAGCGAACGCCTGGCGCTGCGGGCGCGCCTCTACCAGGCGGCAGTGCAGCTGCTCTCGCAGCGCGCATGACCCCATGAGCGCACGCCTGCCGGCGCTGTTCCTTGGCCACGGCAACCCGTTGAACGCCCTGCGTGTGAACCCCTGGACCCGCGCCTGGAGCGCGCTCGGCGCCGCTCTGCCACGACCGCGCGCGGTGCTCTCGGTCTCGGCCCACTGGTATGTGCCGGGCAGCGCCGTGACGGCCATGGCGACGCCGCGCACCATCCATGACTTCGGCGGCTTCCCGCGCGAGCTGTACGAGGTGCGCTACCCCGCGCCCGGAGCTCCGGCGCTCGCCGCGCGCGTGCAGCAGCTGCTCGCGCCCCTCGGCGTGCTCGCCGATCACTCCTGGGGGCTCGACCACGGCAGCTGGTCGGTGCTGCGCCACCTGTTTCCGCAAGCCGACGTTCCCATCGTGCAGCTGAGCATCGATGAGACACGCCCACCGGCGTTCCACCATGAGCTCGGCGTGCGCCTGCGCCCGCTGCGCGATGAGGGGGTTCTCATCCTGGGCAGCGGCGATGTCGTGCACAACCTGCACGCCTACGCCTGGGGTGCGCATGCGCAGGAGCCCTACGACTGGGCGCTGCGCTTCGAGGCCGCGGTGCGGGCGCGGCTCGAGGCGGGCGAGCACGCCGCGCTCATCGACTACGGCGCGTTGGGGAACGATGCCCTGCTCTCGGTCCCGACACCCGAGCACTACCTGCCGCTGCTGTACGTGCTCGGCGCGAGCTTGCCGGGCGAGCCCGTCATGTTCCCGGCGCAAGGCATGGATGGCGGCTCGGTCTCCATGCTGGCGGTGCAGTTCGGCTGAAAGGGCCAGGGGTCGGAGTCTCTACGGTGCCACCGGCGGATTGCGGGTTTTCAAGTCGACGGATCTCTTCGCTCACGGTGGCGATCTCTTCGTGCCAGGACGCGGTGCTCGAGTGCGCGGCGGCTGCCATTCACTGAGTGCGATGACGGACCCCGCCTCCGAAACCTGGTTGACGTACCGGCTATCGGCCGTCACGAACAACCCGTTATGCAGGAGCGCGAGCGCGTGATAGGCCGCGTCGGAGAAGGACACGTCGAAGCGGCGGGTCAAATCGAGGGTTTTCGCGAGCCAGGGATGAGAGCGCGGTGCCTCCTCGAGGTCGAACTTCATCAGTGCAGACAGGCACTCTGAAGCGTGCGTCGGGAAACGCCGTGCGATTGTAGTGCCGACTTCGTAGAGCCACAGCGCCGGCAACAGCGCGCGTACCGCTTCATCGACGATCGCAGCGCGCAGAAGCAGCGCTTTGTCCGCGTCCGGCTCGTCATCCGACGGCAGCACCCATTTGAGCAGGACCGACGCATCGGGCACCACGAGCGGTATCGGCATTTTCAGTGGCCGTGCTGCCGATCCTCGCGAATCCACCTCGTCACTTCGTCGGTGCTGACCTTCGGAAGCCGTGTACGCAGGGCCTCCATCTCACGCACCGCATCGTTGCGCCGGCGCCGGGCGACCCAGGCGCGCAACGCCTCGTTGATGGCGCGGCTACGCTCGCCGGCCGGAACCCGCTCCAGGAACCCCCAGGTATCCTTATCAATCATCACGTTGATGCGTTTGCTCATGGTCGCGGGCGCTCCCGGTAAGACGGGACAGTGTGTATATGATTACACACTGCCGCGCCCGCGCGCAAACCCCCCAAGGGTTTCACCTACCCGGAATCACCCCATACCGCCGTCCAGCGGCCGTTCCGGGAACGCCCGGCTGATTACGGTTGGGTAGCGTTGATTGCGGTTGGACTGCGGCGCGCGTAGCATCCGCGCGCTGACTCGAGAACAACAATCCTCGGCAGCGACAACAAACATCACCAGGAGCAGGGAGAGCTCCGATGACCGCGTTCCCTGCGCCGCTCATGCCCCAAGGAGGAGGAACGACATGACACCCCGCATGGCAGGTCGGATTCTCGTCACCGCGTTGCTCATCTCGCCGCTCGCGGCGCGAGCCCAGACCGAAGACAGCTTTCCTTTCCTCGAAGCCACCGTGGCGCAACTCCAGGCCCGAATGGCCTCCGGCCAGCTGACCTCGGAGCAGCTGACGCGCGCCTACATCCAGCGCATCCACGCGCTCGACTCGAACGGTCCGGGGGTCAACTCCGTCATGGAGATCAACCCGGATGCCCTGGCGATGGCGCGCCACGCGGACGCCCTGCGCAGACAGGGCCAGGTGCTCGGACCCCTGCACGGCATTCCGGTGCTGCTCAAGGCCAACATTGACACCGGGGACAGGATGCAGACGACCGCCGGCTCATTCGCGCTGCAGGGCGCCCCGCCGGCACATGACTCGACGGTCGCTGCCAATCTGCGCGCGGGCGGCGCCGTGATTCTCGGCAAGACGAACCTCTCCGAGTGGGCCAACTTCCGCTCCTTCGAATCGATCAGCGGCTGGTCGGGTATCGGCGGACAGACGCACAATCCCTACGGTATCGATCGCAATCCCTGCGGTTCGAGCTCCGGCTCGGGGGCGGCCGCTTCGGCCAACTTCGCGACCGTCTCACTGGGCACGGAAACCGACGGCAGCGTCGTCTGCCCCGGCAACGCCAACGGCGTGGTCGGGCTCAAACCCACGATCGGACTGACCAGCCGGGCCGGCGTCGTCCCGATCTCGCACACCCAGGACACCGTCGGCGTCCACGCCCGAACGGTGGCTGACGCCGCCGTCACCCTGGGGGTGATCCAGAGTCGCACCTCTGACGGACGAGACCCGGCGACCGGCGGAGTGCCGCTCGGCTGGCAGGGGACTGGGAAGGCCCGGCCCACGAATATCCCTACGGAGTACACGAAATTCCTCGACCCGAACGGTCTCAGGGGGGCGGTCCTCGGCATCACCCGGCAGGGGCTCAATGGATTCGATTCGTTCGTCCCCACGCCCGCACCGGTAACCGCCGCCGTCGAGGCGGCCTTCAAGGCGCTGACCGACGCCGGCGCGACGCTCGTGGACCTCGACACGCTCGGCTACAACTTATCGGGAGGCCCTGGCGAGCTCCTCGTCCTCTGTTACGACTTCCGCAACGACGTGAAGGCGTACTTCGCCACGCGCACGGGCGTGCCGGTCGCGGGCGGCACGCTCACCGACGCCATCGCTTTCAATAGCGCCCACGCGGGCCTCGAGATGCCGTACTTCAACCAGGACCTCTTTGAGGCCTGCAACTCGATGGCGCCCGGCGCGGACGACCCGCAGCCCGTCTTCGGCGGGATGTCGTATAACCAGGCGATCAAGGCGGACCATGACTTCACGGTGGACAACGTCGACGCGGCGCTCAACGCGCAGCATCTCGACGCGATCGTCTCTGCGACCGACAACCCGGCCTGGGCCACCGACCTCGTCTTCGGCGACCACTTCATCTTCGGCACCTCGAGCATCGCCGCGGCCGGGGGTTATCCGATCGTGCAGGTGCCTGCGGGCGAGGTGTTCGGCGTGCCGCTCGGCATCAGCTTCTTCGGGACCGCCTTCAGTGAGCCGGAGCTGATCAAACTCGCGTCCGGGTATGAAGCGTTCACGCACGCGCGCGCGCATAATCTGCCAACGTTCGCAGCGACGGTGCCCTTCGATCACATCAAGGGTCCGCTGCAGCAGAGCAGCGAAGATGCCGCGGCCGCGCAGGCGGCGGCGGCCGTGCTCTCCTCCGGCGCAGCTCCGGCAGCTCAGGCGGCGGCTGCGACGGTGGCTTCGCCCAGTCAGGTGGCGGGCGCGAAGGTGAGGAAAGCGCTGCACCACCTCTAGCGAATGGTGCTTCGGGTCTGCCTCCGGCGCACGAGCGTGAGTGCGCCGGGGGCGACCTCAGAAGTCATTGTCGAGTGCCTGGCCGTACGGCTGTTTGTGGAGCCTCCCAAGGCGCCGCGGACATGATGCGCGACGCCCCTTGAGCGTCATACGCGCTCGTAACCAAATAGGTTGCGGCATGTGAAGCGTCTGAATCTGATCCTCACCACGCTCAATTCTGCGACGCATGCTGGACAGTTGGACATGCCGGGGATGCGGTTCCACCCGCTGAGGGGCGGCCGATTCTCTGTATGGGTGGATGGGAACTATCGCGTGACGTTCAGGTTCGAGAACGGTCATGCCTACGAGGTTGATTATGAAGACTACCATTGAGAGCTCGGGACGAATGCACAGTCCAGCTCATCCCGGAGAGATCCTGCGGGAGATGTACATGGTGCCGCTGGGTGTCACGGTGACGAAAGCGGCTGATGCGCTCGGGGTAACCCGTAAGCACGTCTCGGCGATCGTCAACGGTCGGGCACCGATCACGCCGGATATGGCGGTGAGGCTCGCGGGGGTGTTCGGCACTGAGCCGGAGATCTGGGGCAATCTGCAGGCTCAGTACGATCTGTGGCTCGTGCGACAGCAGGCGAAACCGAAGGTGAAGCCGCTGCATGCGGTCGCGTGACGACAAACGCGGAGACCGTTGTGCCCTTCGTAAAGCCCATTTGTTTAGATGGTGGGTGCTGACGGGCTCGAACCGCCGACATTCCCCTTGTAAGGCGACCCGGCGGGGCAAGTGCGAATCTCGGTTGAGAGCCGATTTTGTAACCGCCTGATTCCGTTAGCGAGGACGGCCGTTGCGATCATCTGGCACGGGAGAGCATGAGAGAGCACCAGAGAGTCCCGCAGGATTCCCGAGACATTCATGCGTTCCCTCTCGCCTCAGACGCTCCTGGCGGCGTGGCCGACAGAGAAGAATGCAGACATGAAGAGCTGACAGCGGGTTAGCATCTCAGGCAGCCTGCGCGGTGAACTTCAGGCCGAGTGCGCGCATGACCTTAAGCACAGTGCCGAGCCTCGGATTGCCATCCTTCGACAGCGCCTTATAGAGCCCTTCGCGGGTCAAGCCCGTGTCCTTCGCAAGCTGCACCATGCCGCGGGCGCGCGCGATGTCACCAAGCGCCTTTGCCAGCAGCGCCGGGTCATCAGGCGCTTCCTCGAGACATGCCTCGAGGTAGGCCACCATATCGGCTTCGGATTTGAGGTAGTCAGCGGCGTCCCAGCGAGAGAAGGTTTCTTTCTTATTCTTACGGCGTCTTGCAGTTGCCATGTTTTCACCTCTTCCAGTCTTTCGCGATTTGGATCGCTCGCCTTGATATCCGCGTCTCGAACGTCGCGGACTTCAGGACTTCGAGCACGGATCAAGTGTAATCCAGGGTTCACAGCATGTAAACCGCAGTGAACAGAAGCCCGGCAACAAGCCGTCGCAATGTAGCTGCCGGCGGGCACAGGGCGAAGCGTCTCGGCGGATTCCAATCGGCCGGTACTTTGACCTTCAGTTGGCCGGTATCAAACCTTTCAATTAGCCGGTGACCTGACCTGATCCACGCCCCCCGACAGTGCGGTAAGACCACGCTTGCGCAGCAAGTTGGCAGACGACGTGGCTTCCGCTACTACACTTTCGACGACGCGGCGACGCTCGCCGCGGCACGCGCGGATGTCACCGGCTTCGTCGCTCGCCTGGAACGACGTGCAATTCTCGACGAGGTCCAGCGTGTCCCCGAGCTGTTTGCGGCTCTTAAACCAACGGTCGACGCGAACCGCGCCTCCGTGCGCCTCATCCTCACCGGCTCGTCGAATGTGCTGCTCGTCCCGCGTCTCTCGGACTCGTTGGCCGGTCGCATTGAGATCCTGCGGCTTTACCCGCTGGCGCAGATCGAGCTGGAACGCGCTCCACCAGCATTTCTGAATGCACTCTTCAGCGACCGGCAGATCTTTCCGCCCGGCAGAACGCTCCTCGGCCAGCTACTGGAGACCTTTGTCTTCGGTGAAATAGCGAAGCAAGCCGCCGCTCACCCGGAACGCATCGGGCTTTATCACCTGCGCGATAAGGACGGTTATGAGGTAGACATCGTCGTGCAGCGGGGCACTCAACACGTCGGCATCGAAGTGAAAGCGGCCAGCTCCGTCCACGAGGCCGATTTCCGCGGTATCAAGCGCCTGCGCGAGCTGCTGGGCGTTCGCTTCCATGGCGGGATCGTCCTATACGACGGCGATCATGTACTACCCTTTGGAGAACGGCTGCTTGCGGTCCCGCTGAGCGCACTGTGGAGTCGGATCCCGCGGAGGACCGCCCACATAGCCGATTGAGTCAGTTGGTGGGTGCTGACGGGCTCGAACCGCCGACATTCGCCTTGTAAGGACGACGCTCTACCAGCTGAGCTAAGCACCCGCGGCTAAGGACGCGGACTCTACCATGAGGGTGCGACCGGCAGCCCGGCGAACCACACGGTGGCGGCCACCCGCGGCGAGTGGGGCGCCGCGCCGCTTCAGTGCGCCGGCGGCACGACCGGCTTGAGGCGCCGGCCGTTACGGCGCGAGCGCTTGTCCTCGGCCACGGCAGCGGCGGCGGTCACCTCGGGCGCCGCGGCGGCCGGCGCGTCTGCCTGTTGGTGCGGAATCGGAAGTTGAGTCAGTGCGAGCGCGAGGACCTCGTCGATCCACTTGACCGCCTTGATCTCGAGATTTCCCTTGATGTTGTCCGGGATCTCCACCAGGTCCTTCTGGTTCTCGTCCGGAATGAGCACCGTCTTGATGCCGCCACGGTGCGCGGCCAGCAGCTTCTCCTTCAGGCCCCCGATCGGCAGCACTTCCCCGCGCAGCGTGATCTCGCCGGTCATCGCCACATCCGAGCGCACCGGGATCTTGGTGAGCGTCGAGACCAGTGCGGTGCACATGCCGATGCCGGCGCTCGGGCCGTCCTTGGGCGTTGCCCCTTCCGGGATGTGCAGGTGCACGTCGTGCTTCTGGTAGAACTCGGGCTCGAGCCCCAAGCCCTGCGCGCGGCTGCGCACCACGGTCATGGCGGCCTGGATCGACTCCTGCATCACCTCGCCGAGCTGGCCGGTGTGCTGCAGCTTGCCCTTGCCGGGCACGACCGCGGCCTCGATGGTGAGCAGCTCGCCCCCCACCTCGGTCCAGGCGAGCCCGGTGACCTGGCCGACGCGGTTCATGTCCTCGGCCTTGCCGTAGCGGAAGCGGCGCACGCCCAGGAACTTGTCGAGATTACGCGGCGTCACCGCGACTGACTTCTGCTCCTTCTTGTGCAGCAGCATCTGCTTGACCGCCTTGCGGGAGATCTTGGCGATCTCGCGCTCGAGGTTGCGCACGCCCGCCTCGCGGGTGTAGTAGCGCACGATGTCGAGCAGCGCGGTATCGGATACCTTCAGCTCCTCGGGCTTCAGCCCGTTGCCCTTCTTCTGCTTCGGCACCAGATAACGGCGCGCGATGTTCATCTTCTCGTCTTCGGTGTAGCCAGGCAGACGGATGACTTCCATGCGATCCAGGAGCGGGGGCGGAATGTTGAGGGTGTTCGCGGTGCACACGAACATCACCTCCGAGAGGTCCAGATCGACCTCGAGGTAATGATCGTTGAAGGTGGAGTTCTGCTCCGGGTCCAGCACCTCCAGCAGCGCCGAGGAGGGATCGCCGCGGAAATCCATCGACATCTTGTCGACTTCATCGAGCAGGAACAGCGGGTTGTGCACGCCCGCCTTCGACATGTTCTGCACGATCTTGCCGGGCATGGAACCGATGTAGGTGCGCCGGTGACCGCGGATCTCGGCCTCATCGCGCACCCCCCCTAAGGACATGCGCACGAACTTGCGGTTGGTCGAGCGCGCGATGCTCTGACCGAGTGAGGTCTTGCCGACGCCCGGGGGACCTACCAGGCACAGGATCGGCCCCTTGAGCTTGTCGACGCGCTGCTGCACGGCGAGATACTCGACGATGCGCTCCTTCACCTTATCCAGCCCATAGTGGTCCTCGTCCAGGACCTTCTGCGCGCGGGTGATGTCCTTGATGATCTTGGTGCGTTTCTTCCACGGCACCTTCAGCAGCCAGTCGATGTAGTTGCGCACCACGGTGGCTTCGGCGGACATCGGCGACATCATCTTCAGCTTGTTGAGCTCGCCTGAGGCCTTGTCGCGCGCCTCCTTGGGCATGCCGGCCTTGGCGATCTTCTGCTCGAGCTCGCTGATCTCGTTGCCGCCCTCGTCCATCTCGCCGAGCTCTTTCTGAATGGCCTTCATCTGCTCATTGAGGTAGTACTCGCGCTGGCTCTTCTCCATCTGCGCCTTGACGCGGCCGCGGATGCGCTTCTCGATCTGCAGCACGTCCATCTCGCTCTCGATGGCGACCAGCATGTGCTCGAGGCGCTTCTTGACGTCGAGGATCTCCAGCACCTTCTGCTTCTCGGCGAGCTTCAGCGACATGTGCGCCGCCACGGTGTCGGCCAGGCGCCCGGCCTGCTCGATGCCGGCGAGCGCGGTGAGCACCTCGGGCGGCACCTTCTTGTTGAGCTTCACGTACTGCTCGAACTGGGAGATGACCGAGCGCGCCAGCACGTCGAGCTCCTTCTCGTCGTAGCTCTCGGCGTCCGGCAGCAGCGTCGCATCCGCGGAGTAGTACTCGCCGGCGTGCAGCTTCTCGATGCGGGCGCGGTCGACCCCCTCGACCAGCACCTTCACGGTGCCGTCGGGGAGCTTCAGCAGCTGCAGAATCGTCGCCACGGTGGCGATGCGGTACAGGTCGTCCCCCTTGGGATCGTCGACGTCGGCCTGTTTCTGCGCCACCAGCATGATGCGCTTGTCGGTGCGCATGGCCACATCCAGCGCCTGGATGGACTTCTCGCGCCCGACGAACAGCGGAATCACCATGTGGGGGTAAACCACCACGTCGCGCAGCGGCAGCACCGGCACGTTTTCGAGCGCGGCGGGAATCGGAGTCGCAGGGGTAGTCGGTTCGGACACGCTCAAGCCCTCGATGACGGATGGGACACGGCCGGGCGTCTGTCAGACCCGGGCCGACGGCGTTTATGGCCTAGTGTAGCGGGAAATGAGGCTGCGGCACCGCGTTTCAAGAGTGACGCGCCTCACAGGGCGCGCTCGCGGCAACGCGGGCCAGGGCGGGTCAGTGGTGGTTCGAGCCGGAGGCGCGGCGCGGCTCATCGACGCTCGCCAGCCGCCCGTCGTCGGAGCCGTAGACCACGTAGGGCTTGGTCTGTCCCTCGATGACCGTCTCATCGATCACGATCCGCGAGACGTTGCGCATCGAGGGCAGCTCGTACATGGTATCCAGCAGCACCGTCTCGAGGATGGTGCGCAGGCCCCGCGCGCCGGTCTTTCTCTGCATGGCGCGGTGCGCCACCGCGCGCAGCGCCTCGTCGCGGAACTCGAGCTCGGCGCCCTCCATCTCGAACAGCCGCCGGTACTGCTTGGTGAGCGCGTTCTTCGGCTCGGTGAGGATCGAGACCAGGGCCTGCTCATCGAGCTCATCGAGGGTGGCCACCACCGGCAGACGCCCCACGAACTCCGGGATCAGGCCGTACTTGATCAGGTCCTCGGGCTCGACGTCGTGGAACAGATCGCTCCCGTGCGGGCGGTGATTGATGTCGCGCACCTCGGAGGTGAAGCCGATACCGCTCTTTTGCGTCCGGTTGAGGATGATCTTCTCGAGGCCCGCGAAGGCGCCGCCGCAAATGAACAGGATATTGCTGGTGTCGACCTGCAGGAATTCCTGCTGCGGGTGCTTGCGGCCGCCCTGCGGCGGGACCGACGCGATCGTGCCCTCGATGAGCTTCAGCAGCGCCTGCTGCACGCCCTCGCCCGAGACGTCGCGGGTGATCGAGGGGTTGTCCGACTTGCGCGAGATCTTGTCGATCTCATCGATGTAGACGATGCCGGTCTGCGCCTTCTCGACGTCGTAATCGCACTTCTGCAGCAGCTTCTGGATGATGTTCTCGACGTCCTCGCCGACGTAGCCGGCTTCGGTGAGCGTGGTCGCGTCCGCAATGGTGAACGGTACGTTCAAGAGGCGCGCCAGGGTCTCCGCGAGCAGGGTCTTGCCGCACCCGGTGGGGCCGATCAGCAGAATGTTGCTCTTGGCGATCTCGACATCGTCCTTGGAGCGCGAGGCGGCGGTGCGGGTCTGCAGGCGCTTGTAGTGGTTGTAGACCGCGACCGAGAGCACCTTCTTGGCGCGCTCCTGGCCGATGACGTACTCGTCGAGGACCTTCTTGATCTCGTGGGGCTTGGGGAGCTTGTCGCGCGCGCGTTCGGCGCGGTCCTCGAGCTCCTCACGGATGATGTCGTTGCACAGCTCGACGCATTCGTCGCACACGAACACCGAGGGGCCGGCGATCAGCTTGCGGACCTCGTGCTGACTCTTGCCGCAGAAGGAGCAGTACAGGAGCTTGCCGTCATCATGGCGGCTACGGGAGTCTTCACTCATCGAGGTCTCTCATAAACTCACGTCGCGCCACTTCTTCCAGCCACGTCGAACGCCAGTTTCTTATAGCACGGCCTCCGGCCGCGAAGCAAAGAGCGACTGCACAGCTAAGTACTTCTGTGTACGCGAGTTATATGACGTGGTTCACCTCTTTGACATTTGCTCGGGTCGGCTGCGGCAATAGGGCAAGTCAGGCCGGCTTTCCGGGGGTCGGCGCCGGCAGCTGGCCGCGCTGCTCCAGCACCTTGTCGATCAGCCCGTAGCGCACCGCCTCGTTCCAGTCCATGAAGCGGTCGCGGTCGGTATCCTGCTTGATGCGCTCGACGCTCTGGCCGGTGTGCTTGGCGAGGATTTTGTTGAGCCGGTCGCGCGTCTCGAGCATCTCCCGGGCGTGGATCTCCATATCCGCCGCCTGCCCCTGAAAACCGCCCAGGGGCTGGTGAATCATCACGCGCGCGTGCGGCAGGCAGTAGCGCTTGCCGCGCGCGCCGCCGGCGAGCAGCACCGCTCCCATGCTGGCCGCCTGCCCGATGCAGATGGTGGAAACGTCCGGCTTGACGAACTGCATGGTGTCGTAGATCGCCAGTCCCGCGCTCACCACCCCGCCCGGGGAATTGATGTACAGCGCGATGTCCTTCTCCGGGTTCTCGGACTCGAGGAACAGCATCTGCGCGACCACGATATTCGCGATGTAGTCATCGACCGCGCCCACGATGAACACCACGCGCTCCTTGAGCAGGCGCGAGTAGATGTCATAAGCCCGCTCACCCCGCGCGGTCTGCTCGACCACGATGGGGACCAGATTCAAGCCACGTTCGTTCATGTTTCGCCCGCCTGTTCCTGCTGGGGTTCGTACTGGGGGTCGTGCCGGGGTTCGTGCTGATGCTGAGGCGTCTGATCGGCCTCGGACTTGCCGAAGCCGGTGAGCTCGCTGAAGCTCATGGCGCGCTCCGTGACGCGCGCGCGCGCGAGCAGCCAGTCCACCACCTGGTCCTCGAGGAGCGCGGATTCGATGGTGCGCATGGCGTCCTTGTTGTGCTGGTACGCCCGCCGCGCCTCCTCGGGATTGGGGTACCCTTCGGCGAGCTCCATCACCCGCGCCTGCACGCGCTCGCGGTCCACCTTCAAGCCCTGGGTCTGCACGATCTGCGCGACCAGCAGTCCCAGCGCCACGCGCCGGCGCGCCGGCTCCTCGAACAGCTCGCGCCGCGGCAGCTGGCTTGCGTCCCGAATCCCTAAGCGCCGCGCGGTGTCGATCTGCAGCTGCTGCACCTGCTCCTCGATCAGGGCGCGCGGCACATCGACCGGGTTGTCCTTGTAGAGGGCATCGAGCGCCTGTGCGCGCACCCGGCCGCGAATCACCTCGGCAAGCTCCCGCTCCATGCTCTTGCGAACCTCGGCGCGCATCTCCGCCAGCCCGCCCTCTTCGACACCATACGCACGAAAGAATTCGTCGTCGACCGCCGGAAGGGAGTGTTCCTCGACCGCCTTAATGGACAGATGCAGCTCCGCGGACTGGCCGGCGAGCTTCTTGTTCGGATGACCGGCGGAGAACAGCGCGCTCACGGTGCGCCGCTCGCCGGCGCGCACGCCCTTCAGGCCCTCCTCGAGCTCGGGCATCGCCTGGCGCGTTCCCAGCACGATCCTCACATCGGTGAGATCGCTCCCCTCGAAGGGCTTGCCGCCGATGCGCGCCTGGTAGTCGAACACCACGCGGTCGGAGTCGCGCGCCGCGCGTTCGACGGGGGTGAACACCGGGCGCTGCCGGCGCATGTTCTCGATCATCGCGTCCACATCGGTCTCGGACACCGCGGCCGCCGGCCGCTCGATCGCGAGGCCCTCGGGCGCTTTCACCTGCACCTCGGGCAGCACCTCGAAATGAGCGGCATATTTCAGGCCGGTTTCCGGCCCCGTCGCAATCGGCTCGATGCGCGGCCCGCCGGCCGGCCTCAAGTTCTCCTGGGTCACGGCCTGTGCAAAGGAGCTGCGCACCAGATCGCTCAGCACCTCGGCGCGCACCTGCTCGCCGAACTGCTTGGTGATGACCGCCAGCGGCGCCTTGCCGGGGCGAAAGCCCTTCAGGCGCGCGGTGCGCGACAGGCGCTTCAGGCGCTGCTGCACCTCGTTCGCCACTTCGGTGGCCGGCACCGCCACTTCCAGACGCCGCGACAGACCGCCCGTGTCAGACAGAGAAACTTGCATCAAACAAACCTCGGCTCCGGGGCCTTGAGCCCCTAGCCCGCGACCGTTTCAGTAAAGCCTGAGGAGAACTGGTGCGAAAGGAGAGACTCGAACTCTCACGGGTTTCCCCACTGGATTCTAAGTCCAGCGCGTCTGCCAGTTCCGCCACTTTCGCCCGTGCCGTGCGCACCGGACGAGCCGGATGCGGCCACACCTGCCGGCCGTGCGTCGGGGTGGCGCGCATTATAGCCGATGGCAACCTGCCGCCCGCGCGCTGGCGCGGCCCGCGATCGCGGCGGTTTTCGCCTTGTAACCGACTGATTATTATAGCTGTACGAAACTACAGCCCGAGTTTCGGCCTGTTGCACAAACCAAAACGCCGCCCTCGAGGACCGGCCTTTGTGATCGGTCGGAGTCCAGTGAAACTGAAGTGATCTCCATGGTGGCTGGCGGCTCCCTCCCGCGATTAGAGCCCTCTCGAAACGGCTTCCTTTGAAGTCTCACGCATCTCCTTGCTCATCGAAATCACCGTCGAGTGAACGACTCGGGTCTTGTCTGGCCTCGCTGCCGGCATCCTTGGCATAGTTGACGCCTTTCGTGCCCTCGATTCTGTGCTGCCGTAAGCGCAGCCAGTTTTCGCGCGCCTCACGTCGCATCTCCTCTGGCGAGAGTGGTTGCGAGTGAGCACCCTCGCCCTCGATTTTCGAGACAGCCCCCCTGGCTCCGAGACCTTGTCATCGTGACTCGGATTGTGGTTTTTGTATTCTGCCGCAAGGGAAAGTTCATCAAGAGCAAACACGCGCTCGACCGTTTGTACAAACACTTCGGCTTTTGCGACAGTTTCCGCGGCAATCTTTGGCTCGATTTCGATTCCGGTGTAGTCCGCTTTTATGCGATGCGATTCCGTGCGGCTCAAATCGGCCGCCAGTTCGCGATCTATTTGTCCCGATCGAACGGCATGCTGCCGAATGCGTCGATGACTCCGCTATGCGTTCTCGGCAACTTGTCTTCTGCGACACCTGCGCGCAGCAGCGCTGCCCGCGCGATATCGAACATCGCGTAGGTAGGATCTGTTGACCGCGCTGTCGTAATCCCGGTCCGTCAAATCGAGCCGAGCACTCTTCAGAGCCCGTTGGCTCTTACGCACCAGCACACGCGCGAAGCGTGTCATCGTCACAGGACAATCCCTTCCCGCTCGACATTTCTAAGGAAACCCGGCCTCATGAAGTCTTCAGGATGTAGCCAATCTTCGATGGCTATCGGAACCGGCTGGATCATGATTCCAGTGTCGAGAAACACCTGATACGCAAGTCCAGCGAGCATCCCCAGTGTTTGCCCGTCGTTGCCGCGCTCATGCAATATGAGAGCGAGGTCGGCGTCACTGTCAGGCCTTGCCTCTCCCCGTGCGCGCGAGCCAAATAGTATCGCTCGCTCCAGCCGTATATCCGACGGAAGTTGATCAAGGAACAAGCGCACCGCGCCCTCGGTTTCAGGGTCCAAAAATTTCATACCGGTTATTTTGGGTGCAAGGCCGAAGCCGGGCAATTCCTGGCGCGGCCCGCGATCGCGGCGGCGTTGGTCTTGCAACTGATTGATTATTCGGTGGAGGAAGGGCCGTCCGGTTCTAGTGCCCCGCCCCAGGTCCCGGGCCCGGTGATTGCTTTATAAGATGCGCGTCCGGAATCACCTCATGCCGCGTGCCAAGTTGCGCTTCCCATTGGGTTTCGGTCACGCAGTCGGGCGCCATATGCGAGCCCGTCGGTGAGGCTGTTGGACAGAATAGCGTCCGATCCCTGTTGCTGACGACCTTGTAGCCGGCTTGTTCGGCGGCGGCGATATTGGCCGCGTGTCTCGCGGCCGTTCTCGGTGCAGGCGGTTGCGCAGCACAGCCCGCCACTGTGACCGCCATGATCGCAAGAACCAATCGCACGCTATGCCCCCTGAATCGGCCCGGCCGAACGACTATGGCCCCCGGAACAGACGATACGCAACCGTTTCCCTTGAGCGCCCGGCCGGCTGAATCACAAAATAAGGACGAGCGATCAGCGCCTCGGGAATTTGGGCCGTGTAGGGATCGAACCTACGACCAAGAGATTAAGAGTCTCCTGCTCTACCAGCTGAGCTAACGGCCCCGGTTGAACTGGGGTGGACGATGGGACTCGAACCCACGACAACCGGGATCACAACCCGGGGCTCTACCAACTGAGCTACGTCCACCGTCCGGTCCCTCGTCGTGCGGCTGGCGTGCCCGGCAGGACTCGAACCTGCGACCCTCGGCTTAGAAGGCCGATGCTCTATCCGCCTGAGCTACGGGCACGGCTTGCACAGCGCCCCTAGCCGGCCCCGCCGCACGGGGGGCGCGAATCATACGTAAGTGACTCCGGGAGCGTCAATTTGCGGCTGCCCGTCGCTGCGGTGCAGCCAAAGGGCTAGCAGCCCGCCCGGGCCCGCCTTTGTTACACTCGCGAAAACGTCCCGCTCCCAGGTTCATCGATGAAGGGTCCAGTCAGCGCCCGCCAGGGCGAGCCGGCTGCCCGCGGCAGTCCGGTGGACATGAAACCTGCCGTCGCGCTCGCGCGCGCCGGCGTGGCTGGGCTCGACATCGGCACCACCGCGAGCGAGATGGCGCTCGTGGAGTTGCGCCGCTTGCTGGCCGCGTGGCACGCGCACGAGCCGGGCGCGCGCCTCGGGCACGATCCGGAAGCGCTGCACCAGCTGCGTGTCACCGCCCGCCGCATCGACGCGACCCTCGGTCTGTTCAGACAGCAGCTGCCGCTGGCGCTCTCGCACGCGCGCCGGACCGCCAAAACCGTGCTGCGCACCCTGGGGGCGGCGCGCGACCTCGACGTGCAGCTCGCGCAGCTCGAGCGCTACTGCGCCGGGTTGCCCGAAAACGAGCGTGCGGCGGCTGAGCCCCTGCAAGCGCGCCTGCAGGCGCAGCGCCTACGCGCGCGCGCGCGCATGGTCCGGGCGCTGGACTCCGAGCCCACGCGGCGCTGGCTTGGAGCCTTGAGCCTCGCGAGCGCACAGGCCCCCACTGGCAACGGCGCGCTCGCCGAGCGTGCGCTCGTGGTCATGCCGGAGCGCGTGCGCAGCCGCTTTCGCAAGCTCAGAAAGTCCGTCCGCAGGTTGGATACCAGCTCCTCGATGGAGGATTACCACGGGGTTCGCCGCCGCGCCAAGCAGTTGCGCTACGCGATCGAATGCGGCGCGGGCCTGTTCGGCAAACCGGCGCAAGAGACGCTCAAGGCGCTGCGCCGCCTGCAGGACACACTCGGCGCGCACCAGGACGCTCACATGGCCGGGAATCGCCTGGCCGCCCTCGCCACCGACCCCGCGAACACTCTTCCGCCGGCAACACTGTTCCTCATGGGGCGCCTGGCCGAGCACTACACCGGCACGACCGCGCAGGCGCGCAAGAGCCTCACCCGATCCTGGCGCAAGGTGCGCGGCAAGCGCTGGCGAGCGTTGCGCGCCCAGCTCGAGCAACTGAGCCACACGGCCTGCGAGGCGCACCGCGGCGCGCCCGCGCAGCCTGCCCGCGCGGACGAGGCAGCCATCACAGTCCCCACCCTGGAGCATGCGCCGGAGCCGCCAGCGCGCCCGATCCATTGACGCTGACGGACCCGCGCGCATGGAGCTGCTGGTGGTCCGACACGCCACCGCCTTTGAACGCAGCCCCCGGCGCTGGCCGGACGATGCCGAGCGCCCGCTGTCACCGCAGGGCGCAGCCCGTGCCCGCAGGGCGGCGCTGGGACTGAAGCGCGTCACGCCACGCCCGGCGCGGGTGCTCGTCAGTCCACTGCGCCGCGCGCGGCAGACCGCGGCGATCCTCACCCGCTTCGCCGGGTGGCCCGAGGCGCGAGAGTGCGCGCAGCTGCTGCCCGGCGCATCCCCGCAAGGCGTGCTGGCGCTGCTGGCGCGCACGCGGGGCCGCCGCCTCGCCGTGATCGGGCACCAGCCCGCTCTGGGCCGGCTGCTCGCCGCGTGCCTGCCGGGTGGGGCGCGCGCCGCGGCGTTCGAGTTCAGGAAAATGGCTGTCGCCCTGCTCGCCTTCCAGGGCTCGGTGCGCCCCGGAGGCGCTCAGCTCATCTGGCTCTTGCCGCCGCGAGTCCTGCGCGCGGCGCGTTAGCCAAGGGTCAGTGGGCCCCGGAGGCGGACGCCGCGCCGAAGCCGCCGCGCAACGGCCGCGCCAGCCACACCACAAAGATCAGCCCGAGGAACAGCAGCCCCGACACATAGAAGATGTCGTTCGCGGACAGCATGAACGCCTGCGAGTCGACCAGGCGGTTCAGCAGCGCGTAGCTCTGATCCTGGCCCATGCCGCCGGCGTGCAGGTTGCCGAGCGCCTGCGCCGTCACCGGATCGTTGGGGGTGAGGTGCTCGATGAGCTGCGCGTGGTGCAGCGTCGCGCGCCGGTCCCACAGCGTCGTGGTGATGGAGGTGCCGAATGATCCGGCCGTGATGCGCGCGAAGTTGAACAACCCGGAGGCCGCCGGGATGCGCTCCGGCCGCAGCCCGGAGAGCGATATCGACACCAGCGGAATGAAGAAGGTCGCCATGCCTGCGCCCTGAATCACAGTCGGCAGCATCAGCGTGCCGATGGTCGCGTTGGTGTTGAAATCGGCGCGCATGAACAGCACCAGCGAGAAAACCGCGAACGAGATGGTGACCAGGATGCGCGGATCGACGCGATCGACGAAGCGCCCGACGACTGGAGTGAGCACAATGGCCAGCAAGCCGACCGGTGCCAGCACCCAGCCCGCAAGCGTCGCGGTATAACCCATGTACTGCTGCAGCCACAGCGGCAGCAGCACGACGTTACCGAAGAACAGCCCGTACGCGAACAGCATGGCGACCGTGCTCACCGAGAAGTTACGCGAGCGGAACAGCGACAGGTCGACTATCGGATGCTCCTCGGTGAGCTCCCAGATGAGGAACACCACAAATCCCACCACCGCGACGCAGGCGAGCGCGACGATGGCCGCGGAGTTGAACCAGTCGAGATCCCTGCCCTGGTCGAGCAGCACCTGCAGCGCGCCCACCCAGATCACGAGCAGTCCCAGGCCCACCGTGTCCACCGGCACCCTCGCAGTCGGGGTCTCGCGCCTGTGATAGATGCCCCAGGTCACGAGCGCTGCGCCAATGCCCACCGGCACGTTGATGTAGAAGATCCACGGCCAGGAGATGTTGTCGGTGATCCAGCCGCCGAGCACCGGTCCGACCACCGGCGCCACGAGCGTCGTGATGGCCCACATGGCGAGCGCCGTGCCGGCACGGCTCTTCGGGTAGCTCGCCAGCAGCAGCGACTGCGACAGGGGAATCATCGGGCCGGCGACCGCGCCCTGCAGCACCCGGAACAGCACCAGGAGCGACAGGCTCGGCGCAAGCGCGCACAGGAAGGAGGCGATGACGAACAGCACGACCGAGGCGGTGAACAGCTTCACCTGCCCGAAGCGGCGCGTCAGCCAGCCCGTCAGGGGGAGCGAGATGGCATTGGCGACGCCAAAGGAGGTGATCACCCAGGTGCCCTGATCGGGCGACACGCCCAGGTCGCCGGCGATCGCCGGGATCGAGACGTTGGCGATCGAGGTGTCGAGCACGTTCATGAAGGTTGCGAGCGACAGCGCGATGGTGCCGATCGCGAGCTTCGAGCCGCTCAGCGGCGGCAGCGCGGCCGGCACCCCGGCAGGGGCGCCGCCGGCCACCGGTCCGTCAGCATTCTCGGCGGACATTGCCTTCATCCTCAGGGCGTGCGCCGCGCGCCGCTTCAGTGGTGCAGACGGCGCGCCGCGCCCGCAAGCTGCGCGCTCGCGAGCAGGTCATTAGCGCCCGCGGCGCGCTCGGCCAGCGCGTGCACCGCGGCGGACTGGTTGGCGGCGATGATCGCCTGAACCCGTGCCTCCGCCCGCGCATTGCTCGAGCCGAACACATCCGTCGACCAGCCGGCGGACGCGTGCGCGAGCTGCGGCAGGCGCGCCCCGTCCGTGCCGTCGCTCACGTCCACGTCGGCCTTCATGGAGAGCCCGATCTGCAGCGGGTGCGCCGCCACCTCGCGCGCATCGAGCGCGATGCGCACCGGCACGCGCTGCACGATCTTGATCCAGTTGCCGGTCGCATTCTGGGCCGGCAGGAGCGAGAAGGCCGCGCCGGTACCGGCGCCGAAGCCGGCGACCGAGCCGTGAAAGAGCACGCGCGTGCCGTACAGGTCGGCGGTGACTCTCACCGGCTGACCGACCCGCATGCGCTCGAGCTGCGGCTCCTTGAAGTTGGCATCCACCCACACCTGATCGAGCGGCACGACCGCCATCAGCGCGGTGCCGGGACTGACGCGCTGCCCGAGCTGCACGTTGCGCCGCGCCACGAAGCCGGCGACCGGCGCCGGCAACTCGGTGCGCGCCAGGGTGAGGTAGGCGTTGCGCACCGCCGCCGCGGCGTCGCGCACCTGCGGATGATCGGTGAGCGTCGTGCCATCCACGCGGGCGCGGTTGGCGGCGAACTGCTGCTGGGCGGCGAGCAGGCCCGCCTGCGCGGCCCTGACCGCATCGATCGCGTGCTGCAGCTCCTCGCCCGAGACCGCGCCCGAGGCTCCGAGGCGCTGGCGGCGCGCGAGATCGCTTTGCGCCGCGGCGAGATCCGTCTGGCGCTGCTGCACGGCGGCCTCCAGCTGCGAGCTGGTGGCGAAGAGGTTGCGCACGTCGCGCACCGTGCGCGCGAGCTGCGCCTCCGCCTGATCGAGCGCCACCTTCGCATCCGCCTGGTCGAGGCGCACCAGCGCCTCACCGGCCTTCACGAACTGGGTGTCATCGGCGCCGATGGCCACCACCGTGCCGGAGATCTGCGGGGTGATCTGCACCACGTTGCCGCCGACATAGGCGTCGTCGGTCCTCTGGTGATGACGCAGAACCTGCGCCCAGTAGGCGCCGTAGAGCACGGCGAGGGTCAGGAAGCCCCCCAGGGCCGCGGCCAGCCAGCGCCAGCGCCGGGTGGCCTCAGGCCGGGTGGCGTCAGAAGGTACTTTGGCGTTCTGCGCACTCATGATGATCCTTTACGTCCGTTGTCGTTGCCGCGGCTAATAATGCCTAGGCAACCATCACTCCAAAAAAAACCGTTGGCGCTCTTCAGGCGCTGGCGCGCGCCGGCAGCCCCTGCGCGTTCTCGAGCATGCGGCCGAGCAGCCCTTCCAGCTGCCGCGCTTCGCTCTTGGTGAAGCCGCGCAGGAAGCGGTTGGCCACAGTGAGCGAGATCTCGCGCATGCGCGGATACGCCCCCCGCCCCTCCTCCGTCAGCTCCAGATGCGTCAACCGGCGGTCGTGGGCGCTGCGGTTGCGGCGGATCAGACCCTTGCTCTCGAGCCGATCGAGCATGCGCGTCATGGCGCCCGCGTCATACGAGATGCCCTTGCACAGATCCGACGCCGACATGGGTCCCTCCGCCGCCGCCAGATTCGCAATGATGATGAACTGCGCCGCGCTCAGCTCCAGCGGCGCGAGACGCCGGTCGGCTTCGAGCTCCCGATCGAGGGCCGTCAGCATCTCAATCCGCACACGGCTCAACAGATACCCCACGCTCTTGCGCGGCTGGTAGCTCGTGCTGTCGTAAATGTCGCCCACGGTGCTGCTCCTGAACATCTCCCCTTGGGGGGACGGAGGTCTCCTGCCGGGGATTGACCGTCACAATACTTGCCTAGGCTGTATTTGTCAAGGCTTTAATTGCCGGGGCAGGTCAGACTCAACCGTGGTCGGCACTTCGCGCTGTTGGAACAATCCCCGGAAATTGGCAGGCCGTCGCGGAGCGTCCGGAACTGCGCGAGTTGATCATTGCCTTTGGCGACTCGGGGTATGTTGCTCTGTACCGTCACGATCCGGCCGCCGAAACGGTGTATGTGTTGGCTTTCAGGCACCAAAAGGAAGCCGGGCACTAGACTAGCTCGCCGCGCCGCCGCCGGCGTGTAGAATTACGCCCCCTTGCTTCGGGGTGTAGCTCAGACTGGTAGAGCGCTACGTTTGGGACGTAGATGTCGCAGGTTCAAATCCTGTCACCCCGACCAGTCACATCTAGGTCCTTACCGGTCACATCGGTAACGTTTTATACCGGGGACATAGGTAACACTTTTACCTCAAAAGGGTTCGGCGCGCATTCGACGCGACCGGCCTCGTGATCGAAGAACCCCAAGTCGTAGTGCATGAAGCTCACCAGCCAAACGTTTTCCGCGA
>VBMV01000087.1 GCA_005878835.1 Gammaproteobacteria bacterium
GGACGAAGGCCGCCGCCCGCAGCACCTGAAGGAGGCGAGCGACCCCACCCGCAGCCAGCTCATCAGGCTGTACGCGGCGTACGAGGCCGCCTGCGCCCGCGCCGGCGTGGTGGACTTCGCGGAGCTGCTGCTGCGCGCGTTCGAATTGTGGCGCGACAACCCCTCGCTCCTTGCGCACTACCGGCGGCGCTTCCAGCATGTACTGGTCGATGAGTTCCAGGACACCAATGCGATCCAGTACGCCTGGATGCGCCTGGTCGCCCCGGCGGGCGCCGCCGCCGACGGCGCCCGTGCGGGCCATCCGTTCGTGGTCGCGGACGACGATCAGTCCATATACCGCTTCCGTGGTGCACGGGTCGAGAACCTGCAGCAGTTCCGCCGCGACTACCCTGCGGCGCAGTTGTTCCGCCTCGAGCAGAACTACCGCTCCACCGGCACCATCCTGGAAGCGGCCAACGGGCTCATCGCCCACAACGCCGGCCGCCTGGGCAAGACACTCTGGACCAGCGGCGCGCGCGGCGAGCCGATCCGCCTCTACACTGCCTTCAACGAGCGCGACGAGGCGGAGTTCGTCACGCACCGTATCCGCGAGTGGGTGGCGCGCGGCGGGCAGCGGCGCGAGCTCGCCATCCTGTACCGCTCCAATGCCCAGTCGCGCGTGTTCGAAGAGGCGTTTCTGTCGGCGCGCGTGCCGTACCGGGTGTACGGCGGCCTGCGGTTCTTCGAGCGCGCGGAGATCAAGGACGCGCTCGCCTACCTGCGGCTCATTGCCAACCGCAACGACGACGCCTCCTTCGAGCGCGTGGTGAACCTGCCGACGCGCGGCGTCGGTGCGAAGAGCCTCGAGGTCCTGCGCGGGCACGCCCGCGGAGCCGGCTGCTCGCTGTGGCAGGCGGCCGCAGCCGGCAGCGGCGGCGCCCTGGGCGCCAAGGCGGGGGGCGCCATCCACGGCTTCCTGGCGCTCATCGAGCGCCTCGCGCTCGAGGGCCGCGCGCTCGCGCTGCACGAGCAGGTCGATCAGGTGTTGAGGGCGAGCGGCCTCATCGAGCACTACCGCCGCGAGAAGGCCGAGCGCGGCGAAGCGCGCGTCGAGAACCTCGATGAGCTGGTGAGCGCGGCGCGCGGCTTCACGCCCGAGGGCGCGGAGCTACCGCCGCTGGAAGCGTTCCTGGCGCACGCCGCGCTCGAGTCCGGCGAAGGCCAGGCGCAGGAATGGGAGGACTGTGTGCAGATGATGACGCTGCACAGCGCCAAGGGGCTGGAGTTCCCGGTGGTGTTCCTGTGCGGCATGGAGGAAGGGCTGTTCCCGCATCAGCGCTCGCTCACCGACCTCGACGGCCTGGAGGAAGAGCGCCGGCTGTGTTATGTCGGCATGACACGCGCCATGCAGCAGTTGTATCTCTCCTGGGCCGAGCAGCGGCGACTGCACGGCGTGGACAGCTACGGCCAGGCGTCGCGCTTCGTGCGCGAGATCCCGGAGGAGCTGCTGCAAGAGGTGCGCCCGCGCGTGGGTGTGGCGTTGCCTGCGGCGGTGGGGCGCTTTCGCTTCGAGGAGCCGGCGGTGGCCGGCGTGCGGCTCGGGGCGCGGGTGCGGCACGGCAAGTTCGGCGAGGGCGTGATCCTCAACGTCGAGGGCAACGGCGCGCAGGCGCGTGTGCAGGTGAGCTTCGAGCGCCAGGGCACCAAATGGTTGATGGTGCAGTACGCGAATCTCGAGCCGTTGTAGGTCAGCATGAAGATCCTCATCCTGGGCGCCGGTCAGGTGGGTCGCACCGCCGCCGACCACCTGTCGCGCGAAGAGGCCAACGAGGTCACGGTGGTGGACGTGAACGAGGAGGTGCTGCGCGATCTGCAGGACCGGCTGGACGTGCGTACCGTCGCCGGCAACGCCGCCCACCCGACGGTGCTCGAGAGCGCGGGCGCCGCCGAGGCCGACATCATCGTCGCGCTCACCTCCAGCGACGAAGTCAACATGATGGCCTGCGAAGTGGCGTTCACGCTGTTTCGCACCCCGACCAAGATCGCGCGCATCCGCGCGGCCGATTACACCAGCCGCGCGGCGCTGTTCGGCGCCGAGGGTCTGTCGGTCGATGTGTTCATCAACCCCGAGCAGCTGGTGACCGAATACGTCGAGCGTCTCATCTATCACCCCGGCACCCTGCAGGTGCTGGATTTCGCCGACGGCAAGGTGCGCCTGGTCGGGGTGCGGGCGCAGCGCGACGGCCTCCTGGTCGGTCAGAGCCTGCGCGAGCTGGCGCGCCACCTGCCCAAGGTGGAGGTGCGCGTGGTGGCCATCTACCGCGACGGCCGCGGCGTGGCGCCCGAGGGCGACACGCTCGTGCAGGAAGGGGATGAGATATTCTTCCTGGCCGCGCGCCACGACATCCGCCGCGTCATGAGCGAATTGCGCCACGCCGACGACCCGGCGCGGCGCATCGTCATCGCCGGCGGCGGCAACATCGGCCTGCGCCTCGCCACGACCCTCGAGCCGCACAACCAGGTGAAAATCATCGAGCGCGATGCGCGCCGCGCGCGCCGCATCGCCGAGCTGCTGGAAAACACCATCGTGCTGCACGGCGATGCCGCGGACGAAGAGCTGCTGATCGAGGAGAACATCGACAGCGCGGATGTGTTTGCGGCGCTGACCAACTCGGAGGAGGCCAACATCCTGTCGGCGATGCTCGCCAAGCGCCTGGGTGCGCGCAAGGCGATCGCCCTCATCAGCAAGCCCTCGTATACCGAGCTGGTCGAGAGCAGCAGCATCGACATCGCCATCTCGCCACAGACCGTCACCATCGGCTCGCTGCTCGCCTACGTGCGCCGCGGCGACGTGGTACGCGTGCATGCGCTGAAGCGCGGCGCCGCCGAGGCGCTGGAGGCGATCGTGCACGGCGACGAGCGCAGCTCGCGCGTGGTCGGCAAGATGGTGGGGCAGATTCCGCTGCCCGAAGGCGTCTCCATCGGTGCGGTGGTGCGCGGCGAGGAGGTCATCATGGCGCACCACGACACACGGGTAGCGGCCGACGATCATGTGATCCTGTTCCTCGCCGACCGCCGGCACCTCGAGGCGGTCGAACGCCTGTTCCTGCGTTCGCCCCGTTAGTTGGGACAGCGCAGCGGTGCCCGCGGTCGCGCACGTTCTGGGGTTGCTGCTGGCGACCTTCGCGCTCGCCTACGCCCTGCCGGTCGGCTGTTCGCTGCTCATGGGCGACGGTCTGTGGCCGAAATTCCTGCTGGCCGCGGCGCTCACCGCCGGTTGCGGCCTGGTGCTGGCGGGTGCGACGCTGCGCTTCCGGCGGGGGCTGAAGGCGCGCGACGGATTCCTGCTGCTCACGCTCGGGTGGTTGCTGCTACCGGGCGCCGCGGCGCTGCCGCTGCTGCTCGCCCTGCCGGACCTGAGCTTCACCGGCGCGTTCTTCGAGGCCATGTCCGGGCTCACCACCACCGGCTCCACGGCATTGAACGGGCTCGATCAGCTGCCGCCGTCGCTGAATTTCTGGCGCCATTCACTGCACTGGTTCGGCGGGCTCGGCGTCATCGTCATGGCGCTCGCGGTGCTGCCGGTGCTCGGGGTGGGCGGCATGCAGCTGTACAAGGGGCAGGCGCCGGGGGCGGTGAAGCACGAGCGGCTGGCGCCGCGCATCACCGAGACCGCGAAATCGCTGTGGCTGGTGTATGCGCTCATCACCCTTGCTGGCATCGCGGCGCTGCGCATCTGCGGCATGTCGTGGTTCGACGCCATCTGCCATGCCTTCTCGGCGGTGGGGCTGGGCGGCTTTTCCACCCACGACCGCAGCATCGCGTACTTCGGCTCCCCGGCGATCGAGGCGGTGCTGATCGTGCTGATGCTGATCGCGTCGCTGAACTTCGGACGTCACTTCATCGCGCTGCGGCGCCTGTCACTGGAGAGCTACCAGGTCGACCCGGAGTGCAAGGCGATGTTCGCGCTGCTGGCGGTGAGCGTGGTCGCGATCGCGGTGCTGCTCACCCGCAACGACGTGTATGCGGATTTCGCCACCGCGCTGCGCCACGCGGCGTTCAACGTCGTCTCCCAGGCCACCACCAGCGGCCTCACCACCCAGGACTATCAGCGCTGGCCGGTGTTCGCGCCCTACTGGATGCTGTTCCTGTCCTGCATCGTGTGCAGCACCGGCTCGACCGGGGGCGGCATCAAGATGTTCCGCACGCTGCTGCTGACGCGCCAGGCGGGCCGCGAGCTCAAGCTCCTCATTCATCCGGCCGCCATGGCGCCGGTGCGCATCGGCGGCCGGCCCATCCCGGACGGCGTGGGGCACGCGGTGCTGGCGTTCATTTTCCTGTATTTCATGACCGTGGTGCTGCTCACCTTCGCCATGCTGCTGACCGGACTCGACTTCGACTCCTCCATGAGCGCGGTCCTCGCCTCGATCAACAACACCGCACACGGCTTCGGGCCGCCGGGCGCGGTGCACAACTTCCATTCGCTCACCGCCCAGCAGACCTGGATCTGCACGGCGGCGATGCTGCTCGGAAGACTGGAGATCTTCAGCGTGATCGTGCTGTTCAGGCCGGCGTACTGGCGCAAGTAGCCTGAGCCGGCGAGGTGAGCGCGCCGGTGAGCGGCGCGGCCAGTGACTAACTGTGAATGTAACTCTCGAGCTGCTCGATCTGCTGCTGCTGCTCGGCGATGACCGCCTTCACCAGGTCGCCGATCGATACCATGCCGATGACGCGGCCGCCCTCGACCACCGGCAGGTGGCGCACGCGCTGGTCGGTGACCAGCTGCATGCACTGCTGCACCGAGGTATCGGGTGACACCGTGAGCACCGGGGAGCTCATGATGTCGCGCACCGGCGTGTCGCTGGAGGAGCGGCCGCGCAGGATCACCTTGCGCGCGTAGTCGCGCTCGGAGACGATGCCGGCGAGCGCCTCGCCCTTCATGACCAGCAGCGCCCCGATGTGATGCTCGGCCATGAGGCGGATTGCCTCCAGCACCGGAGCCTGGGGCCCCACTGAAAAAACCTGCCGACCCTTGCCCTCGAGCAACTGGCGCACGGTAGTCATGACCTGTCCCTCTTTTTCGAGCCTAACGTGCCGTGGGGCTCACTTCCACCGTGAGCATGACGTCGGCGGTCACGTCCAGAGTCCCCGCCTCCACCGGTGTCGGTGCGGCCGCCGTCGCCATCGCGCGCGCCGCCCCCATGTAGGCGCGCACCGGCACCACGCGCGGACTGTTCTCCTCGACGCTGAGCACGCGCACCACCTTCAGGCCCAGCGCCGCGGCGAGCACGTCGGCCTCGGCGCGCGCCCGGGTTGCCGCCTGGCGCAGCGCCTCGGCGCGCACCGCGTCCTGATCGCGCAGCGTGAACTGGATGCCCTGCACGTGATTGGCGCCGGCCTGCGTCGCGCTGTCGATGACCGTGCCGATCCTGGCGAGATCATCGAGCGTCACCTGCACCACGTTCAGCGCGCTGTAGCCGGTGATCGTCGGCTCCTCGCCCTGCGGGTGGTACTGGTAGGTCGGATTGAGCGTGTAGCTGATGGTCTTGAGAACCGCGGCACCCGTGGCCTTGCGCACCGCCGCCAGCACCGCGTCCACCTGGCGCGCGTTCTGCTCCGCCGCCTCCTGCGACTGCGCCGCCCGCGTGCTAACGCCGATGTCGATCTGCACGCGATCGGGCCGGGCGGTGACCTTGGCGTCCCCCGTGACGCGAATCGACGACACGGGCGAGGCCGGCGCGGGTTGTGCGCGCGCCGGCGAGACCGCCACGGCGCACGCCAGCATGACCGCCGCGACCAGACAGCGCATGTTACCCGGAGCGCAGCCCATGGGCATATTCTACGCGTGCTTCGTGCGGCAGTTCATAGTTTGGGCAGGAGAAGCGCGCATGCTCATGCAGCGCGGTATACAACGGCGCATGGCAAGCGCGGAAATTCAGGTTGCACCCGATCGGTTCGAAGTCAGCTCCGGCGAAGCGCTGCTGGTAGCCGAGCTGCGCTCGGCGATCGCGGTGTGTGTGTACGACGCCGACGAGGAGGCCGGGGCGATGTTGCACCTGCGCTGCATCGTCAGGCACTCCAAGCCCGCCGACGTCACCGACACGACGCTCGCCACCGAGCTGCTGCTGCTGCACCGCTGCCTCGAATCGCTGCGCGAGAGCGCGCCCGCGGCGCGGCGCCTGCAGGCGCGGATCGTGGCCCATCTCGCCGACACCCCGCAGGTGAACCCGGCCTGCGACATCGTCATCAAGCTGGTGCGCCATTACCTCGAGGACGCCGGCGTGCAGGTGCTGCCCGAAGACATCGCGGCGGGACCGGTGCGCACGCTGCGCTTCCGGCCGTCCATGGGGTGGGTGCACACGCGCGCCTGAGTGAGGCCGCGCATGCGACGCGCACGCGAAGCAGCGGTGCCGCCGGGGGTGCGCAGCGCCCTGGAACGCCTGCTGGGGACGAGCATCGCCGAGGTCAGGGTGATCGAGCATTCCTGGTTCGTGCGCCTGCACGGCCGTGCGGTGGCGACCACGCGCCGGGGGCGCATCTACCTGCGCGGCAGCGGCGCCGACTTCTTCGCCAACCCGTGGCTGATGCTGCACGAGTACTGTCACGTCATCAGGCAGTGGCAGCCGGGCTCGCTCACCGCGGCACGCTACCTCATCGAATGCCTGCGGCGCGGCTACTGGGACAACCGCTTCGAAGTCGAGGCGCGCGCTTTTGCGGACCAGCACCTGGCCCAGCTGCACGCGCTGCTGGCGCGTGCGCCGCCGCCACCGGCGGCCGTGCCTCACCCCAGCAGCGCCTCGCGCCGGTAGAGACCGCCGGCCACGCCGATGAGCAGCGCCCCCAGGGCGAGCGTCGCGCTGACCGACACCGCAAGATACGCCGCCGGCACCCGCTCATCGCGCAGCAGGCTCGTGATGAGGAAGTGCTGGCTGAGCGAGGGGACCGCCATGAGCGCGAGCGTCGGACGCAGGCCCATGACGCCTGCGACCACCAAGGGCAGCGTCGGCACGAGCAACACCAGTCCGAGCCAGGTCTGCGCCTCGCGGTAGCTGCGCGTGGAGGCGGCCACGATGGTCATGAGCGCAGCTCCCAGCGGCACCAGCGGCAGACAGAACAGCACGACGGTGAGGCCGACGAGCGGGCCGAAATTGACGCTCATGCCGAAGCGCTCCAGCCCCGTGAAACGCAACATGATCGCGAATGCGGCCACGGTGAGGGTGAGCGAGACCGTCATGTAGGCGCAGGTCGCGAGGATCTTGCCGAACATCAGAGCTTCGCGCCGCACCGGCACGGTGAGCAGCGGCTCGAGCGAGCCGCGCTCGCGCTCACCGGCGGTGGCGTCGATGGCGAGGTACATGCCGCCCATCAGCATGGTGAGCAGCACCAGGTAGCTGAGCGTCCCGAGCGCCAGCACCGAGCGGCTCGCCGGGGTCGCGACGTCGATGTCCTGCAGCGCGAGCGGGGACAGCACCAGGGGATCCACTCCGCGGGCCACCACCCGCAGCCGCGCGAGGAGTGAGGCGTACTGTCCCAGGAGCGCGGTCACCCGCGAAAGGGTGCCGGAGGCGCCCGGGTCGGAGGAATCCGCGTACAGCAGGATCGCGGCGGGCGTGCCCGAGCCCAGGTGCGCGGCGAAGTCGGCGCTCACCGCCAGCACCAGCTCGTGGCGATGCGCCTGCACCGCGGCGCGGGCCGCGGCGGGGTCGTAGTCCACGGACTCGACCCGCACCCCGTACTGGCGCAGGAAGCCGAGCAGGTTCGGAGCGCGCTCGCCATGCACCACCGCGAGCGTGATCGGGCGCTCACCCTCCTCGGCGCCGCGCTCGATGCGCAGCGACAGGCCGCCGGCGAACAGCAACGGGCCCAGCAAGGGGCCCAGGATCAGCGCCGAGACCAGCGTGCGCCGCTCGCGCAGATTCTCGCGAAACTCCTTGCCAAACACGATGAGGATGGCGCGCACGGCTTCAAGTGGCGCCGCTGCCGGATGTCAGCGCAACGAAGGCCTCCTCGAGGCTCCCCGTGCCGGTGCGCGCGCGGATCGCCTCCGGGGTGCCGCTCGCGAGCACCGTGCCGTGCGCGATCACCACCACCTCGTCGCACAACGCGCTCACTTCCTGCATCACGTGGCTGGAGAGCAGCACGCAGTGCCCGGCCGCGCGCAGCGATCCGAGCAGGCGGCGCAGGGCGCGCACCGCGATGACATCCAGCCCGTTGGTCGGCTCGTCCAGCACCAGGTTGCGCGGCCGGTGAACGAGCGCGCGGGCGAGCGCGGTCTTGACGCGCTCCCCCTGCGAGAAGCCCTTGGCGCGCCGGTCGGCGAATTCCTCCATCTCGAGCAGCCCCACGAGCTCGGCGGCGCGCGCGCGCGCCGCGGCGCGCCTGAGCCCGTGCAGCGCGCCGAAGTAGAGGATGTTCTCGCGCGCCGTGAGGTTCGGATAGATGCCGGCGCCGTGCGCCAGCACGCCCAGACGCCGGGCGGCTTGCAGGGGCGAGAGCCGCGCGCTGTGCCCGTCGATGAGCGCATCGCCCCCATCGGGCCTGAGCACCGTGTACAGCATGCGCAGCGTGGTGGACTTGCCGGCGCCGTTGGGCCCGAGGAGCCCGGTGATGCGGCCGTCGGCGGCGCGCAGGCTCACGTCACGCACGGCCGTCAGCGCGCCGAAGTGCTTGTAGAGGTGAGTGGCCTCGATCACGTGCGCTTGAAGGTGTGCGCGCGCCTCACGGCGGCGGACCGTTCAGCGAGGTGAAGAACGGCAGCGGACGCGCGCCGCGCGTGCAGCCGACCTCGAGCGCCATCACCGAGGCGCGGGCGAGAAACTGCGCCAGCACGCGGTCCATGCACGGGGCGGTCAGCTGGCCGTGGCCGAAGCCCTCGAGCACGATCGAGAGGCCGTGCGGGAAGGCGCGCGCCGCCAGCTGCGCGAACGCGGGCGGTGTGACCGGATCGTCGCTCCCCGACAGCAGCAACGCGGGCACGTCACTGTGCAGCGGCGCGTGCAGGTCCGCATCGACCGGTCCGTGCGGCCAGATGCGGCACACGGTCTCGAGCCCGTCGAGCTGCAGCGTGCCGAGGAAGGTGTCGGCGAGGCGCGCGCGGTCGATGGCACCCAGGTCATAGAAGGGCACGTCCTCGGCGCACACCACGCTGTTGTGCATGCCGGTGGCGAGCGCTTCGCCGTAGCCGCGCTCGATGAGCAGGAACTGCGCGGCGAGGGGTACGTAGTCCTGGTGCGCGGCGGCCTCATCGAGCAGCAGCGGCAGGAGTGCGGCGTAGTCCGCGGTGTAACTGGCGAGGCGCAGCACCGTCGCCAGGTGCGCGCTGCCGAAGCTCAAACGCGTCGGCTCACCGGTGGACGGATCGGCGAGCGTCACCGGCACCGCATGGCTCCTGAGCGCCGAGCGCACGCTCAGGTAGCTGCGCGCGGGATCGCCGTAGCGGGCGCGGCAGGGGCTCTCGCCGGCGCAGCGCGCGAGGATGTCGAGCAGCGCGCGCTCCGCATCGCTCGCCGTGGCCGGCCCGAGCACTACGGGCGCCGGCACGACGCCATCGAGAATCAGCGCGCGCACGCGCTGCGGGAAGCGGCGCAGGTAGTGCTGCGCGACCCGCGTGCCGTAGGAGGTGCCGTACAGGTCGATGCGCGCGACACCCAAGGCCGCGCGCACGCGCTCCAAATCCTGCACGGCGAGACTGGTGGTGTAGTACTCAACCTCGGCGCGCGCACTCAAGCGGGTGAGGCAGCCGCGGGTGTCGGCGGCGATCTCGGCCTCGCTCGCGCGGTACAGCCGCTGCGCGTCCGCTTGGCAATCGAGGCGGTTCGATGCTCCGGTGCCGCGCTGGTCGATGAGGACGATGTCGCGCTCGCGGTGAATGCGCGCGAAGGCGCCCGCCACGGTGGCATAGAACGCGCCGGCCGCCGCTCCCGGGCCGCCGGCCAGGATGAAGAGCGCGTCGGGTTGCTTGCGCCGGCTGATCGCCGGCACCCGCGCCACGTGCAGGGGAATGTGCCGGCCCGCCGGATCCTGTGGATTCTCCGGCACCGACAGCACGCCGCACTCGGCCGCCACGACGGTGAGTCGCAGCGGGTGCTCGAGCTCGCACGCCGAGAGCGTGAGGCCCGGCGCGCTCGCAGCCGCGGCCACCGTGCCGGCGGTGAGGCCCAGCGCGAGCAGCGCGCCCGCGCCCATGGCCCTACGGGCGATGCGCATACGGTGAGAGCATAAGGCAAGCCGTGGGCTTGTTCGTGGGGTTTGCGGCCCTACAATACGCGTCCCGCGTCGCCGTCACCCGTGCATGCCATGAGTCCCCAGCAGCCATTCGCCTACGACGTCATCGTGATCGGCGGCGGTCATGCCGGCACCGAAGCGGCCCTCGCCGCCGCACGCATGGGAGCGCGCACGCTGCTGCTGACTCAGAGCATCGAGACCCTGGGCCAGATGAGTTGCAATCCGGCCATCGGCGGCATCGGCAAGGGACACCTGGCGCGCGAGATCGACGCGCTCGGCGGCGCCATGGCCCGGGCGGCTGACCGCGCCGGCATCCAGTTCCGCACGCTCAATGCCAGCAAGGGCCCGGCGGTGCGCGCGACCCGCGCCCAGGCCGACCGGCAGCTCTACAAGCAGGCCATCCGCAGCCTGCTCGAGAATCAGCCGAACCTCGCGCTCTTCCAGCAGGAGGTGGCCGACCTCATCGTGGAGCGCGGCCGGGTGCACGGTGTGCTCACGGTCACGGGCATCCGGTTCGAAGCCCCCGCGGTGGTGCTGACCGTGGGCACGTTCCTCGCCGGGCGCATGCACGTCGGCCTCGTCAACTACCCCGGCGGACGGGCCGGTGATGCACCCTCCAACCGACTCGCGGCGCGGCTGCGCGAGCTCGCCCTGCGCGTGGGGAGACTGAAGACCGGGACTCCGCCGCGGATCGACGGCCGCACCGTCGATTGGTCGGTTATGGCGGCTCAGCCGGGGGATCAGCCCACGCCGGTATTTTCGTTCCTCGGGCGCGTTAGTGAGCACCCAAGACAAGTTAATTGTTTCATTACAAAGACAAACGAGCGGACGCACGACATCATCCGGGCGGCCACCGACCGCTCGCCGATGTTCACCGGGGTCATCGAGGGCGTCGGCCCGCGCTACTGCCCCTCGGTCGAGGACAAGGTGGTCCGTTTCGCGGACAGGCCATCGCACCAGATCTTCGTCGAGCCCGAGGGACTGAACACTCACGAGGTCTACCCGAACGGGATCTCCACCAGCCTGCCCTTCGACGTGCAGTGCGAGTTCGTGCGCACCATCCGCGGCTTCGAGAACGCGCACCTCACCCGGCCCGGCTATGCCATCGAGTACGACTTCTTTGACCCGCGCGAGCTCAAGGCTTCGCTCGAGACTCGCGCGCTCGCCGGCCTGTACTTCGCCGGCCAGATCAACGGCACCACCGGCTACGAAGAAGCCGCCGCGCAGGGCCTCATCGCCGGCATCAATGCCGCGCTCGCCGTGAGGGATCGCGAGCCCTGGGTACCGAAGCGCAGCGAGGCCTACCTCGGAGTGCTCATCGATGACCTGGTGACGCGCGGCACGCGCGAGCCGTATCGCATGTTCACCAGCCGCGCCGAGCACCGACTGCTGCTGCGCGAGGACAACGCGGACCTGCGCCTCACGCCCGCGGGCCGCGCACTCGGGCTCGTCGACGATGAGCGCTGGGCGCTGCTGGAGGCGAAGCGGCGGGTGTCCGATCTCGAGGTCGCGCGTCTGAAGGGCCTGCGTCTGCGGCCGGCGGACGTGCCGGCCGCCTGGGCACAGCGCGTGCTGGGCGCGCCGCTCGCGCGCGACGCTTGCGCCTTCGAGCTGCTCAGCCGGCCGGGAGTGACCTACGAGGCGCTGCTGGAGATTGCCGGGGCGCCGGCCGCACCTGTGGCGGGCGCCGCCGAGGGCGATGCGGCCCGCGAGGGCGATGCGGCCCGCGAGCATGCGCTGGACGAGCGCCTGCCGGCGCAGGTGCGCGCCCAGGTCGAGGTGCGCGCCAAGTACGCGGGCTACATCGAGCGGCAGCAGGAGGACATCGAGCGCGCCCGGGGGAACGAGGAGACCGCGCTGCCCGCCGACCTCGACTACACGCTGCTCGCGGGCCTGTCGCACGAGGTGCGCCAGAAGCTCGCCGAGATGCGGCCGGCGACGCTCGGCCAGGCGGGCCGCATCCCGGGCGTGACGCCGGCGGCGGTGTCGATCCTGCTGGTGCACCTGAAGAAGCGCGGCGGCGGCGGGCGCACACGGGTCGCATGAGCGGCTTCATCGAGCAGCTCACGCGCGCCTGGGAGAGAAGCGACTCGCTCGCGTGCGTGGGGCTCGACCCGGACATCGAGCGCTTCCCGCGGCACATCGCCGCCGAACCCTCGCCGATCTTCCAGTTCAACAAGGCCATCATCGACGCCACCGCCGATCTGGTGTGCGCGTACAAGCCGCAGTTCGCCCACTACGCCGCCTGCGAGGCCGAGGATCAGCTCGAGCGCACCATCGAGTACATCCACAAGACGCATCCGGGCGTGCCCGTGATTCTCGACGCCAAGCGCGGCGATGTGGGCGACACCGCCGAGCGCTACGCCATCGAGGCGTTCGAGCGCTATGGCGCGGATGCCGTCACCGTCAACCCCTATCTCGGCAGTGACTCGCTCGAGCCGTTCCTCGAGTATGCGGACAAGGGCGTCGTGATCCTGTGCCGCACGTCCAATCCCGGGGCGCGCGACCTGCAGGACCGTCTGGTCGGCTCCCGCAAGCTCTACCAGGTGGTCGCGGAGCTGGCCGCCCGGCGCTGGAACTCCCGGGGCAACTGCCTGCTGGTCGTGGGCGCCACCTACCCGGCCGACCTCGCCGAGGTGCGGGCGCTGGTGGGCGACATGGCGCTGCTGGTGCCCGGGGTCGGAGCGCAGCGCGGCGACGTGGCGCAGGTGGTGCACAACGGCCAGACCGCCCGCGGCACCGGCCTCATCATCAGCTCCTCGCGCGCCATCCTGTATGCCTCCTCGGGCGAGGACTTCGCCAGCGCGGCGCGCGCGGCGACGCAGCAGCTGCGCGGGCAGATCAACTCGAGCCGCACGCGGCCGGCATGAGCAAGCGGCGTGCCGCGCTTTGCGCCGCCGCCCTTGCGACGCTGGCGGCGGCCCTCGCCACACTCACCGGTTGCAGCCGCTCGGGCGAGCAGGGGCCGGCAGGCGCCGCGCCGCATGCAGCCATCCTGACGCGCGGCGGCGGACCCGACCCGGACTCCCTCGATCCCCAGAAAGCCCGCGGCTTCGAGGCGCAGAGCATCCTGCGCGATCTGTGCGAGGGCCTGACCACGCTCGACCGCAAGGCCGCCGTGGCGCCGGGGGTGGCGAGCACGTGGGGCGTGAGCACCGACGGCAGAGTCTATGTGTTCAAGCTGCGTCGCGAGGCGCGCTGGTCCAACGGCGACCCCGTGGTGGCGGCGGATTTCGTGGCCGGACTGCGCCGTCTGGTGGACCCCGCCACCGCTTCGGGCTATGCGCAATACATCGACGTCATCGCGAACGCGGGCGACATCGTCGCCGGGCGCAAGCCCCCGCAGGCCCTCGGCGTGGCCGCGCCGGATGATGCGACCGTCGTCGTCACGCTCGCGACGCCCGCGCCGTATCTGCCCACCCTGCTGTCGCATCCGAGCGCCTGTCCGGTGCACCGGCCGACGCTCACCGCCCACCCTGAAGGGTTCGCGCGGCCCGGCGTGATGGTCTGCAACGGCGCGTTCGTCCTCGAGGAATGGGTGCCGGGCGCCTACATCCTCGCCCGGCGCAACCGCTACTACTGGAACGACGCCGCCACGAGGCTCGATGCAGTGAAGTACCTGCTGATCCCGGACGAGAACGCCGAGCTCACGCGCTACCGCGGTGGGGAGCTGCAGGTCACCTTCGTGGTGCCGCGCGGGCAGTTCGACTGGATCAAGGCGAACCTCGCCGATCAGCTGCACGTCTCACCTCAGCTCACCACCTACTACTACGGCTTCAACTTAAGACGCGCGCCCTTCCGGGACAAACCCAGGCTGCGCCGGGCGCTGTCGCTGGTCATCGACCGCGAGCTGCTCGCGCAGCGGGTGCTGCGGGTGGGCGAGCTGCCGGCCTGGGGGTGGGTGCCGCCGGGTGTCGACAACTACAGCGCGCAGTCCTTCGACTATCGGGGCGAGCCGATGGCGGCGCGCGTGGCCGAAGCGCAGCGCCTGTACCGCGAAGCCGGCTACTCACGCGAGCGGCCGCTCACCTTCGAGCTGCGCTACAACTCCGGCGAAGTGCACACCAAGCTCGCGGTCGCGATCGCCTCCATGTGGAGGGAGGCCCTCGGCGCCGACGTGCGCCTGACGCAGGTGGAGTTCAAATCGTTGCTGCAGGACATCGATCGGGGCGATGTCGAGATGTTCCGCTCCAGCTGGGTGGGCGACTACAACGACGCCTACACCTTCGCGCAGTACCTGAAGAGCGACTTCGGCGTGAACCTGCCGCACTACGCGAGCGCGGCCTATGACGCACTGCTCACGCGCGCCGCGGCCGAAACCGACCGCGCACGGCGGCGCGCGCTGCTCGAGCAGGCCGAGCGGCTCATGCTGCTCGATCACCCGCTCATCCCGCTGTACTTCTACGTCAACAAGCACCTGGTGAAGCCGGAAGTCCAGGGCTGGTACGACAACGTCATGAATGTCGTGTACAGCAAGGACCTGGCGCTCGAGGGCAGCGCCGCGGCCGCAAGCGCGCAGCCGCAAAGGCACCCGTGAGACAAGAGCGCCCGCAAAAGTAAGGGCCGCGCGGGCGGCCCTTCGATTTCACGCAAGACGCGGGGAACCCGACGCCCCGCCCGGCGGCTACAGGATCGCGTGCGAGATGTCGCACTCGTTGGTGTCGTTCGACCAGGTGCTCTGCATCGCGTACGCGCCATTGCCCATGCTCACGTTCGCGGCCGCCCCCTGGCCGGAGCTGATCCAGGCGCACTCATCGCCATTCTCCTGGCCCAACAAGGAGGTCCAGCCGCCGGGCGGATTCTGATCGGTCACCGTCTCGGCGTACTCGTGGCCGTTCACGATGGAGAAGCCGTCGAGCAGACCCGCGGAGCCGGGGTTGACGAAGTTCTCGCCGCAGCTCGTGCCCAGGTCGGTGACGTACGGCATGTTGGTGTACGCAATGTCGCCGTAGGACGAGCTGGTGTAGTCGTGCCAGGCGCAGAAAGCCGACGTCGGGGTGTTGAAGCCGTCGGGATGGGTCCCCGTGGGCGACACCACCACGTATTGCGCGTAGCGGTTGGCGCCCGGCGTGGTGTTGCCGAAGTGGGCGGCGGCGTTGACCGCCTCCTGCGCCAGTTGCGCGGCGGTCGCACGGGAGGGCGACGGGGCCGCCGTGTCGAACCACACTCCCGCCAGGGCGCCGCTGCTCGGGTAGCCCACGTGCGGCGTGCTGCTCGGGTTGCAGGTCGTGGCGCCCGCCGGGACCGTCGGGCCATCGCAGTACTGCGTCATGGTGCCCGACCACATCTCACCGCCGGTACCGATGCCGTTGAACAGGTTCTGCAGGTAAGTAGCCGCGCCATTGGGATCGCCGCCGCTGGTCCACTGGCTGCCGTAGAACACCAGGTAGACCCGCGGGGTACCGCTGGTCACACCGATGCCGTCGATCCCGCCCCCGTAGGAGAGGGTGTTAAGGCCGGGGAGGCCGAGGAAGGCCGGGAGCCCCAGGACGTGCCGGACAGCCTCCCATGCGCGCATGCGTTGCGCAGCCTCGCGGGTCGGCACCGCGCCGTGGCGGTACGCGTGACCGTACGCCGGCGCGTAAGGATTTTCGGTGAGGCGCTCACCGGCCGCCGACGCGCCGGCGGCCGCGAGGCAGCCGATGAACGCCGCCATCGTCCGTGGTAGCCATGAATACTTCCGGCTCCGTTGCAGGTGGCTCGAGATGGTCATTGCAATTCCTCCCTGTGCTTTGCATCGTCGAACGCCGCGCGCTCGCATGAAGCAAAGTCCTCTTGCGAGGCGCGAGCTGGACCGTGTCATGTCGCCCTCAGGCGATCCCAGTGCGACGCGGAATAGCTTCGGGCGAACGCCATCCCTGGCCGCTCAGTCTTTCTACCGCCTTCGCGAAGCGCGGCGCAAGAGGGCGAATTCCCTACTTGCCGATGCAGAACCCGGCGAAAATCCGTCCCAGCAGATCATCCGAGGTGAACTCGCCGGTGATCTCGCCCAAGGCGTGCTGCGCGGCGCGCAGCTCCTCGGCGACCAGCTCCCCGGCACGGTGCTCGGTGAGCTGGCGCGCGGCTTCTTCGGTGTGCTCGCGCGCCCGCGCGAGGGCCTCCAGGTGCCGGCGGCGCGCGCTGATCGCCCCCGCATCCACGGTCAGATACCCCATGCACTGCTTCAGATGCGCGCGCAGCTCGTCCAGCCCCCGCCCGGTGAGCGCCGACAGCGTGACGTGCGGCGGGCCGGTGAGCGTGTCGGCGACCGGCAGGCCGACCGCGAGATCGCACTTGTTGAACACGAGCGTGACCGGGACATCCGCCGGCAGCCGCGCGCGCTCGTCGCGAAAGGCCGTGGCGCCGGGATCCTCCACCGTGTCGATGACGAACAGCACGCGGTCGGCGCGCTGCATCTCGGCCTGTGCGCGCCGCATGCCTTCCTCCTCGACCAGATCGCCCCCGTGGCGCAGGCCCGCGGTGTCCAGCACGTGCAGCGGCATGCCGTCGAGATGGATGCGCTCGCGCACCACATCGCGCGTGGTGCCGGGAATCGCGGTCACGATCGCCGCATCGTAGCCGGCGAGCCGGTTGAGCAGGCTCGACTTGCCGGCGTTCGGCCGGCCGGCGATGACCACCGTCATGCCCTCGCGCAGCAGCCGGCCCTGGCGCGCACTCTCGAGCACGCCCTCGAAATGGTCGCGCACCGCCTCGAAGCGCGCGCCGAGCTCGTGGTCGGCGAGGAAGTCGATTTCCTCTTCCGGGAAGTCGATCGCCGCCTCGATGTAGCTGCGCAGCTCGATCACCGCCTCGGTGAGCCCGCGCACCATGGCGGAGAACTCCCCCTGGAGCGAGCGCATGGCGGCGCGCAGCGCCTCGCGCGAGCCCGCGTCGATGAGATCGGCGACCGCTTCGGCCTGCGCCAGATCCAGCTTGTCGTTGAGGAAGGCGCGCTGGGTGAATTCCCCGGCGTGTGCGCGGCGCGCGCCGAGCTCCACCGCGCGGGCGATGAGCGCGTCCATCACCACCGGCCCGCCGTGGCCGTGCAGCTCGAGGATGTGCTCGCCGGTGTAGGAATGCGGCGCCGGAAAGAACAGCGCCAGGCCCGCGTCGATCGGCTCCTGCTGCGCGTCCAGGAAGCGCGCCAGGGTCGCGCGGCGCGCCTTGGGGAGCTCACCGAGCATGACCGCCGCCACTTCCGGCACCTTGGGGCCCGAGACGCGCACGATGCCCACGCCCCCTCGTCCCGGAGGCGTCGCCGCGGCCACGATGGTGTCCGTGCGCGTCATATGGGCCGTGCGCCAAGGCTACCGCCGGACACCTGAGTAATGGAAGCGGCGCGGGCCGCGCGGCGCACGCGTCAGGTTCTTCTCGCCGCCGCGGCCGCCTCGATGCGCCGGTTGATGTTCCATTGCTGTGCGATCGACAGGATGGTGTTCGTCACCCAGTAGAGCACCAGTCCCGCCGGGAAAAACGCGAACGTGGCCGACATGGCGATCGGCATGATCATGAAGACCTTCGCCTGCACCGGGTCCGGGGGCGCGGGATTGAGCTTGTACTGCACGAACATCGCCACCGCCATGATCGCCGGCAGGATGAACAGCGGATCGCGCGAGGACAGATCGTGGATCCAGAACGCGAACGGCGCCTGGCGCATCTCGACGCTCTCGAGCAGCACCCAGTAGAAGGCGAGAAACACGGGGATCTGGATCACGATCGGCAGGCAGCCGGCGACCGGGTTGATCTTCTCGCGCTGATACAGCTCCATCATCGCGCGACCGAGCTTCTCGCGGTCGTCCTTGTAGGTCTCCTGCAGGTTCTTGATGCGCGGCTGCATCGTCTTCATCTTCGCCATCGAGCGGCCGCTCGCCTCCGACAGCGGGTAGAACACGAGCTTCAGCAGGAAGGTGACCAGGATGATCGCAACGCCCCAGTTGCCGGTGAGCGCGTGCACCTTGTCCAGCACCCAGAACAGCGGCATCGACAGGAACCACAGCCGGCCGTAATCCGCCACCCGACCGAGCTCCGGGGCGGCGGCCTCGAGCTGCCCCTGCAGTTTCGGTCCGACGTAGAGCGACTCGCTCGAGTGCGCCGTGGCGCCGGGCGCGACCGTGTACGCCGGACCGGTGGCCGACAGCAGGTATTCATTGCCGGAGACACCCAGCATGAAGCGCCAGGGGGGGCCGCGCGGCGGCACGATGGCGCTGACGAAGTGGTGCTGCAGGGCGGCGAGCCAGCCGTCGCGCACTTCGAGGGACAGGTGACTGTCCTGTGCGTCGGTGGTGTCGAGCTTGCGGTACTTGGTGCCGTCGTAAATCGCCGGACCATGGAAGGCGTAACTCTCGACATTGAACATGGAGCGCTTGGTGGGCGGATCGTCGCGCAGGATCTGCGCGTACGGGCGCGCCGTCCAGGGCGCGCTGCCGCCGTTGTGCACCTCGTATTGCACCTCGATACGGTACTCGCCGCGATGGAACACGAAGGTCTTGGTGACCGTCACTGCGCCCTCACTCCAGGTGAGCGGCACGCGCAGCTCGTTGCGGCCATCGAGGCTGTACTCGGCCTGCGCGCTCGCGAAGCTCGCAAGATGGGTGGGATAGGGCGCCGCGCCCGACTCGGTCAGACCCGACTGCAGCTCGTAGCGCGTCAGCGGATCGTCCTCGTTCTCCAGGCGCACCGGCGTGGCCTCGCCCTTCACCTGCGGATAGGCGGGCAGATCCACCCGCGTGAGCGTGCCGCCACGCGTGCTGATGTCGAGGTCGAGCACGTCCGTGCGCACGTGCACGCGCGGCGCCGCGGCGGCGGAGCCTGGCGCCGTGCCGGGGGCGCCTGAGGCGGCCGTCGTCCCGGCTTCGCTCCGGGCGCGCTCACCAGGGGCGCGGGTCGCGGTCGGGGGTGCCTCGGGAATCCTGCTGCCCAGATCGCTCGCCGGCGCGGCCGCGTGCGGGGCCGCGCTCAGCGCCGGCGGGGTCGCCGCTTGCGGCGGCGGCCCGTAGTCGTGCAGCCAGGTCTGGTAGTTGACCAGCAGCAGCGCCGCGAGCGCGACCCACAGCCACAGGCGCGGGCTGAAGCGAGGGAGGTTATTGCCCATGAGCGTGATGGGTGCACGGGGGCGCAGGCGGCACGGGGTCGAATCCACCCGGGTGCCACGGGTGGCAGCGCGACAGGCGCGCAAGCGCGAGCCAGCCACCCTTCACGACCCCGAAGCGCAGCAGCGCCTGCACGGCGTACTGCGAGCAGGAGGGATAGAAACGGCACGCCGGCCCGAGCAGCGGACTGACGGTCCATTGATACACTCGGATCAGGAAGGCTGCGACGTGGCGCATTGTTCGCCGACCTTCTTCCACAGTACCGCGAGGCTCGCGCGCAGCGCCTCAGCCGTCGCCGCGCACGCGCGCGGCCGCACGCTCACCACCAGGTCCACGGCGGGGATCTCGCGCTGGTGCAGACGGAAGGACTCGCGGATGATGCGCCGGATGCGGTTGCGCGCCACCGCGCCGCCGGCCGCACGCACCGCCACCGCCAGCCCCAGACGCGGGGCGCCCGCTTGATTGACACTCACAGTCACCGCGAAAAATCCATCGCCCATGCGGCGCCCACGCGCGTAAACGGCGTCGAAATCGCGCTTGCGCCGCAGACGAAGTCGCGCCGGCAGAGTGAGCCGCCCTGGCATCGAGCCCTTGAAGAGACTTGTAGGATGGGTTACGCAGGCGCTGTCGCAGTGCGCGTGAACCCATGGATGATCCTAGGGTATCAGCTTGCGCCGGCCCTTGGCGCGCCGGCGCGCGAGCACCCTGCGGCCGCCCTTGGTGGCCATGCGCGCACGGAACCCGTGGGTGCGCTTGCGGCGCACTTTGCTCGGTTGATAGGTACGCTTCATGCCGTGGGCTCCGTGGGACGATCCGTGGCTCGCAAAAAAGGGCGGCAAGGCTAAGCCGTTGAGCGTCAAGGTGTCAATACGCTGCGCTTGCGAAAACCTTCAGCGCGCCGCGTGATCGGTATAGACTCCGCGGCCTTTTCCTCAACGTTCACCTGAAAACGCCGCGGAGGCAAACGCGAGTGGAAGCGTCCCTTTGGACTCGCTGCATGGGCGCGTTGGAAACGGAGCTTCCCGAGCAGCAGTTCAATACCTGGGTGCGGCCGTTGCAGGCCATGGAAGGCAACGGCGCGCTGAAGCTCCTGGCGCCCAACCGCTTCGTGGTCGACTGGATCAACGCGAACCTGCTGCCGCGCATCGGTGAGCTGCTGCGCGATGAGAGCACCGGAGACGCGCCCATCGTGACCGTGGAAGTCGGCGCGCGCAGCGCCGCCGCGCGCGCCGCCGCCCCGACGCTCCCGGGACGCGCGCGCCGCGCCGATGGGCTGGTGGTCGGCGCGCGGCTCAATCCCGACTTCTGCTTCGCCACCTTCGTCGAAGGCAAGAGCAACCAGCTCGCCAAGGCCGCGGCCGCACAGGTGGCGGAAAATCCCGGTCGCGCCTACAACCCGCTGTTCCTGTACGGCGGCGTCGGCCTCGGCAAGACGCACCTGATGCACGCGGTCGCGCACCTGATCAAGGAGCGCGACGCCGAAGCGTGCACTGCCTACGTGCATTCGGAGCGCTTCGTGGGCGACATGGTGCGCGCGCTGCAACACAATTCGATGAACGAGTTCAAGACCGCCTACCGCTCGCTCGATGCGCTGCTGATCGATGACATCCAGTTCTTCGCCGGCAAGGAGCGCTCGCAGGAAGAGTTCTTCCACACCTTCAACGAGCTGCTGGAGGGACAGCACCAGGTGATCCTCACCTGCGATCGTTATCCGAGGGAGGTCGAGGGGCTGGAAGAGCGCCTGAAATCACGCTTCGGCTGGGGCCTCACGGTGGCGATCGAGCCACCGGAGCTCGAGACCTGCGTGGCGATCCTCATCACCAAGGCGCAGGCGAACGGGGTGGCGCTGCCCGAGGAAGTGGCGTTTTTCATCGCCAAGCGCATCCGCTCCAACGTGCGCGAGCTGGAGGGCGCGCTGCGGCGGGTGATCGCGAACTCGCGCTTCACGGGGCGCGCCATCACGCTGGAATTCACCAAGGAAGCGCTGCGCGACCTGCTGTCGCTGCAGGCGAAGCTCGTCACCGTCGAGAACATCCAGAAGACCGTGGCGGACTACTACAAGGTGCGCCTGGCGGACCTGCTGTCCAAGCGCCGCAGCCGCTCGGTGGCACGCCCGCGGCAGGTCGCCATGGCGCTCGCCAAGGAGCTCACCAGCCACAGTCTGCCGGAGATCGGCGATGCCTTCGGCGGGCGCGATCACACCACCGTGCTGCACGCCTGCAAGCGCATCAAGGAGCTGCGCGACAGCGAGCAACGCATCAAGGAAGACTACTCAAACCTGTTGAGAACCCTGGCGGGTTGATGTGGACCACCCTGTGGACTTGCTGTGCGCGAGCGTGGGGATAAAGTTACGAACAGGCCGTGCACAGCTGTTGGTCGGTTCGTGCCTGTACCTGTGCCGCGGAGAATGGACGGCAACAACCTGAGCGGGCGTGGAAAGTTTTCTCATGCCCGTGATTCACAGGCTCTATAGTCTTAACAACAAAGAGACTTCCACCGAATAAGATCCTACTGAAGAGAGCTCCCATGAAGCTGACCGCTAGCCGCGAGGACCTGCTCGCACCGCTCCAGAGTGTCATCGGTGTCGTCGAGCGCCGCCAGACCATGCCGGTACTCGCGAACGTGCTGCTGGCCGCGCGGGACAATCGCCTGAGCGTGACGGGAACCGACCTGGAAGTGGAGCTCGTGGCAACCAGTGCGGTGAGCGTGCAGCAGCCGGGCGACATCACGGTGCCGGGGCGCAAGCTGCTCGACATTTTTCGCTCGCTGCCGGAGAAGACGAGCGTCACCGTGAGCACCGAGGGCGAGCGGGTATCGCTGCGCGCGGGTCGCAGCCGCTTCACACTGTCGAGTCTGCCGGCCGCGGAGTTTCCGCTGGTCGAGGAGATCAACGCACAGCAGACGCTCAGCGTGCCGCAGGGCGAGTTCCGACGCCTGATCGACAAGACGCATTTCTCGATGGCGCAGCAGGACGTGCGCTATTACCTCAACGGACTGCTGCTCGAGACCGACGGCAAGGCGCTGCGTGCGGTGGCGACCGATGGGCACCGCCTCGCACTCGCCGAGATGGAGCTCTCAGGAAAGGCCAGGGCCATCCAGCAGGTGATCGTGCCCCGCAAAGGCGTGCTGGAGCTGCAGCGCATCCTGGGAACCGAGGGTGCCATCGAACTCGCCGTGGGAACGAATCACGTTCGCGCCCAGATCGGAGAAATTCGCTTCACTTCGAAGCTGATCGACGGCCGTTTCCCGGAGTATGCTCGGGTAATTCCGACGAATCCGCCGCGTACGGTGGAGGCTGACCGAGAGACCTTGAGACAGGCGCTTCAACGTACCGCCATCCTCTCCAACGAGAAATACCGTGGAATCCGGCTCACGGCTCGGCCGGGGCTGCTCACGCTTCAGGCGCACAACCCAGAGCAGGAGGAAGCCGAGGATCAGGTGGAGATTTCCTACCAGGGCGAGGAAGTGGAGATTGGATTCAATGTGAATTATCTCCTCGACGCCCTGAGTGCGATCGAGAGCGACAAGGTGCACGTCGGACTCACCGACTCCAACAGCAGTTGCCTCATCCACGCCCCCGGTACGGCCCAGACGCGCTACGTCGTGATGCCCATGCGCCTCTAACTACTTTCCGGCGTAAAGGCGTCGAAGCGCCCGCGACCCCGGGTCTCCAGAGGGCAGTCTCGAGTCAGACGTGGCGATGGCCGAGGGGTGGTGCGCCCGATCGTACGTTTCAGATGCGCTGCTGGCCGCTCGCGCGACAGCAGCCTACGCGCCGCCGGGCGGACGCGGGCTGGCAGGCGGTCATAGGGGTTCCAGAGCGAGGGGGCGTTCCACGTGGAACTGGCGCGAGCCTATGTTCTCTGCTTGGACATATTGCATCGGCCTTGTGGGCACCGTGCGCACAACCGCGCTGAATTCATGCGTAGGAGACACTGCCACTGGCATCCCGGGGCTTGAGGCTGCACAGGCCCAGGCACCACAGAATTGCTTCGAATGCGAGACAGTCACCGCGAGCAGGTGCCGGATCGATCCATTCTCGTGGCGGGGCATGGTCTGGGCTCTGGAGGCCAGCCCTTGGCCGGTGCGGGGTCTCGCGCCGATGCGGACTCCGGCTCGCTGCCGCTCTCTCCGGTCCGGAAGGTTTCGAGTCCGGCCTGGCGGTACGGCCGTGGTGTGCCGCGCCGGGTGGCGCCGGCCGCCTGCGAATTCGGGACTGGACCCGTGACGGCATCGGCCGCTCATCCATGCGGCCGGCGGAGCATGCATGCGCGGTCAGCCGCGCGCCATGCCATCGGGCTGCAGCTGGCATTCGGGCGATCCGGATTCCGAGGGTCACGGGCGTTCCACGTGGAACCTGGCCAACCCCGGTGCTCGAGTCTCGAGGACGCTGCGTCGGCCTGGGAGCATGAGGCGCACAACGCCGAGCGACCTCAATCACCGGCACTGCACTCAGCATCGGAGCTCGATACTGCCCTGGGTTGCCTCCTGCGGGTCGGTAGGAGCTGGCCTCGAGCAGGCTGTTTGTGACAAATTGCGCTGAATACGTAACAGTAAGCGCTGTAAAGGGACGGATAGGATCTTTTTTCGTTCGCTAGACGCTTCTTGGACGGCCTGATACAGAGCCTGGCCTTCGAGCGCAGCTGCAGCGCCCCGGACGCGTGACCGGCGCGCGCGTCGCCAAGCCCCCTGCGGCTTCGCAGGTCTCTCGCACCGAGATAGCTGGTAGAGGTACCGACGACGCTTCCGGTGCCTATCGCCAATCTCCGGGCGGCTGTTTCGAATCGGGCTTGGCGGTCCCCGAAGGCCGCGGTGCGCCGCCCCGGCGGGACGCACCGATCCCCTTCGTTTCAGATGCGCTTCGCCGCCGGTCCAGGAGCAGTCAACGCACCATGCGCACGCGGGCTTCAGAGTTCGGAGCGAGGGCAACCGGCGTTCCACGTGAAACGTAGACGAGCCTATGCTCGGGCTCGGGGGCGCGGGCTGGCAAGGACCAAGGCACAAGCGCAGTGAACTCGTCATCCGTAGCGGACACCGTCACAAGCAACCGGAACCTGGGCCGCATAGGCGGCAGACTGCTCGGAGTTGCCTCCAATGCGAGACAGTCAGTGCTATCTAGTTGCTGATTGATTCATTTTCATCGCATAGAGCTGGGCTGCGGAGGCCCACAGGTTTCGAGTTCCATACGTCTGCGTGGGTCCCAGGGCCGCCCGTGGCTAAACCGGTGTGGCGGTCCCACACCGACGCGGGCTCTGGCTCGCCGCCCGCGATAGTCCGGAAGGTTTCGAGTCCGGCTCGGTGGTGCCCACGTCCGTCGTGTGCCGCCCTGGGTCGAGCCGGGTGGTTGCGAACTCGGGAGGAACCGCAAGCCTTCGTCCAAGTGCACGTCCAGCTCAACGTCATCACTGTGCCCGTGGCAGCATCGGCTGCCATCCATGCGCCCGGCACAGCAGGCATGCACTACGTCGTCGTGCGGATGCGGTTATAGGGTGGTCAGCCGCGTGCGATGCCTTCGGGGGCGCGGCTGGCATTCGGGCGATCCGGTTTCCGAGCGAAAGTCTGCGAAAGCCACCGGCGTTCCACGTGGAACCTGGGCAGGCCCATCGCCCAAGGGCCTGAGGGCGCTGCGGGACCTTGGCCGCACAGGGCGCACAACTCGAAGTGAGCAGGTCATGAGTCGCGGGTTCTGCATCAACTGAGCCGCAGGGTCCGCTGCGTGTTGACGCCTTGGCTTGCGAGGGCGGGGATGCTGGATAGGACGGGTCCTTCGAAGCCCCGATTTGCCCGTGCCGAATTGCCTCGATTAGGAGACAGTTGCCGCTTTTAAATGAAGAATAGGATCACGTGCGAGTCATTTAATGTGTCCTGGGACCGGAACGGCACAGGCGCGGGCTTCAAGGCCAGCTGTACGGCCGCGCGCTCCGCGGCAGCCGCACGCAGATCCAAGCCCCGTGCGCCTTCTGGCCGACGGCCGCAGCATGCCGCCCGGGCGAGACGTCCGATCATCTCGTTTCAGATGCGCCGTTCGCTGCCCGTCCTAGAGCGGCCCGCTCACCGGCGCGGACTGGCACGGGCCAAGGCGGCTTCGCCGCGAGGGCGACCGGCGTTCCACGTGGAACCTCGGCCAGCCGATGCGGGCGGCTCGGAGCTGTCGCCTCGGCCTTGGGAGCATAAGGCGCACAAGCGACCTGGTCGTCAGTCACCGGCACGGCATCAAGCATTCGGAGCTTGAGACTCCGGGCGGTGCCTGTGCCTGCGGCAGGGGGATGCTCGATAAGGAAGCTCGCCTAGAGCACCCAGCGGCCTGTTTGTGACGAATTGCCCTGAATACGCAACGGTAAGCGTTCGCTCGCCGGGCGCTATCGCCGGTCCCCGGAAGGCTGTTTCGGATCGGGCTTGGCGGTGGTGCCCGACGGCCGCGGTGCGCCGCCCTGGCGGGACACGGCTGCCTGCGAACTCAGGAGAAACCGTGTGCCCTGGTCCAGATGCACGCTTTTCCCGGTCGACGTCATGACCGAGCCCGTGGTCGCGCCCGCCGCGCCGCCCGAGAGGCTCAAGCCATGCAGCCCGAAGACACCGCTACTGCCAGCCGTGAGCATCCCGGCAGCGTTCAAGCCTCCCATGGCCCCCGGACCCGCCTGCAGAGCACCGCTGGCGCCTCCCGCGAGCGACCCGACGCCGCCGGCCGCGCCCAGTCCCGATCCGACCGTCCCACCGACGGTACCGGTCGTGCGCCCGAGCAAGCCTCCGCGGCGACTCATGCCGGCGCCGCCCGCCGCGCCCATCACCGCACCGGCGTCTGGGGCACTGCTCGCGGCACTCGCCTCGGCGGCAGCCACCGCCTGGATCCCGACGTTGCGAAGCGGAATCTCATGTCCGTCCCGGGTCACCACCTTGTCAAAGACGATACCCATCGATGAGCCGGCCTGACCTTCGGCGGCCACGTGTGCATCGGAGACGTGTCCCATCAGCGTGCTGCCTTTGGGAATCGACGTCCCGCCCTCGGTCCTCGCGTTTTGGGTCGTGCGCGCGCTGACGGGATCCCCGGGTTTGCTGCGCCCGGAGTCGACGGGTTTGGTGAGCACGGCATTCACCGATGAGCCGCTGGCCAGGCTCGCGCTGGTGTCATCGGCGTGTGCCGCGCCGGCTGTGCTGCCTTGCACGCTGGTGCCGGAGCGGTCAGCGGCAACCGCCCCTTGGCCCGAGGCCTGGGCACCGGCTTGGGTTTGGGCAGCCCACGTCGCCCCGGCAAACAGCACCGCCGCAGCAGCCAAACAAAGTCGCCCTGAAACATGTCGCATGGGTGTTGCCATGATCGCCTCCGTGGTCGGCCTCGGTTGCGCCCTGAGCGCCTTCCCTTTGCCGAGGATTCTCAGGCGTCGAATTGTTTCCATAGCACTGAGGGTCGTCAATTGTCGGTAGCCCGCGACCAGTGAAGGCGATATGTTCGTTCCACGTGGAACACAGCAGACCCATGGAGCTCATCAGATGCGCTGCTCGCCGCTCGCCCGAGAGCGGCTCACCAAGGAAGCGCTGCACGACCTGCTGTCGCTGTCGCTGCAGGGAAGCTCCTCACCGTCGAACATCCAGAAGACCGTGGCGGACTACTGGAAGGTGCGCCTGGCGGACCTGCTGTCCAAGCGCCGCAGCCCCTCGGTGACGCGCCCGCGGCAGGTCGCATGGCACTCGCCAAGGAGCTGAGCAGCCACGGTCTGCCGGAGATCGGCGATGCCTTCGCGGGTGCGATCACACCATCCGGACGCAGGTTGGCGCGTGGGCCAAAGAGTTTCGGAGCGAAGGCGACAGCCGTTCCACGTGGAACCTGGGCGACTATGCTCGCGGCTCGGAGGTGTTCTCGGCCCCGGGAGCATAAGGCGCACAAGCCGAGCCCGCTGAGTCACCGGCGCTGCATCAAGCATCGCGAGCTTGAGTCTGCTGCGTTGCCCCGGCCTGTGGGGGCTACTCGATATAGGCTCTCACCTTGAGCACCCGACGGCCCATTGGATGACGAATTGCCCTGAATGCGAAACAGTAAGTGCTGTAAATCGACGGATAGGATCATATGCGAGTCGTCAGGCGTTTCGTCGTACGGGCCGATACAGAGGCCTGGGCTTTGAGCGCAGCTGCACGCCCATACGGATGGGTGACCAGGGCGCCCGCCGCCAACCTGGGCCCTTCGCAGGTCTCGCACCCAATGGGGACTCATGCCGCTCGCTGAGCTCACCGTAACGCAGCTTCGCTGCATCGACCACGCCGAGCTCGAAATCCCGCCGGGACTCGCGCTCATCTACGGAGGCAATGGCTCAGGTAAGACCTCGCTCCTCGAGGCGATCTTTCTGCTCGGTCGCGGTAGGTCGTTCCGCACAAGAAACAGTGAGCGCCTAATTCAGCGAGGACAGGATCATCTACGAGTCACTGGGCGCGTCATGAGCCCCTCGGGACAGGCACAGAGCCTGGGCTTCGAGGTCACGCGGGCCGGCACGTCTGCACGCATCGGTGGCGGGCCGGCACAGTCCCTTGCCGAGCTCTCGCATGCCTTCCCGGTTCAGGTCATTGAGCCCGGCGTGCACAAGCTCGTCGAGGAAGGCGGGTATCGCCGGCGTCGCTGGATGGACTGGGCGGTGTTCCACGTGGAACCTCACTTCGTCGACACGTGGGTCCGGTACACGCGTGCGCTCAAGCAGCGCAACGCTGCACTGAAGCTGCGCTCACAGGCGAGCGTCTGGGATCCGGAGCTGGCGCGCCTCGGTGAAGTCATCGCCGAATTCCGGGGTCGGTTCCTGACTGAGCTTCAGCCCTATTGGCAGGAGACCGTGGCGGCGCTGAGCGGACTGGACGTGGAGCTGCACTACTTGCGCGGCTGGGCCCGCGACCACGCGCTGGTTGAGGCGCTCACGGCATGCCGGGAGCGAGATGAGGCTCGAGGGCTCACGCACGCCGGTCCGCACCGCGCCGACGTTGCGGTGCGGCTCGACGGCCGCCCGGCTCGAGAGGTTCTTTCACGCGGCCAGCAGAAACTGGTTGCGGCGGCCATGACCGTGGCACAGCTGCGGCTTCTCCAGGAGGCGACGCGGACGACTCCGACCTTGCTCCTGGATGACCCTGCCGCCGAGCTGGACGGTGAGCGCCTGCAGCGATTCATCGAGCAGGTGCTGAGGCTGCGATGTCAGCTGGTTGTGACGTCCTTGCACGCGGAATCGCGGCTGTTCGGGACCCCGGAACGCACCTTCCGCGTGGAACACGGAGGGGTGCAACCGGTATAATGCCGTGTCACAAAATCGGGTTCTTTCATGGCCGCAGACGACGTCTACGATTCCAGTAAAATCAAAGTCTTAAAGGGTCTTGATGCGGTGCGGAAACGCCCCGGGATGTACATCGGAGATACCGATGACGGAACGGGGCTTCACCACATGGTGTTCGAGGTCGTCGACAACTCGATCGACGAGTCCCTGGCCGGCCATTGCGACCGCATCGTGGTCACCATCCATGCCGATGAATCGGTGACCGTCTCGGATAACGGGCGCGGCATCCCTGTGGATATCCACCCCGAGGAGGGACGCTCGGCGGCCGAAGTCATCATGACGGTGCTGCATTCGGGCGGGAAGTTCGATGACAGCTCCTACAAGGTCTCGGGGGGCCTGCACGGCGTCGGCGTGTCGGTCACCAACGCGCTGTCGGATTACCTGCAGCTGAGCATTTCCCGCGACGGCAAGCTGCACCGGCAGGAATATCACCTCGGCGTGCCGGCCGCGCCGCTCGCCGTCGTTGGCGAGACGCACGATCGCGGTACGGTGATCCGCTTCAAACCGAGCGCGCAGATCTTCACCAATATCCAGTTCAACTACGACATCCTGGCGAAGCGCCTGCGCGAGCTGTCATTCCTGAACTCGGGCGTGCGCATCGAGCTCATCGACGAGCGCGAGAACAAATCCGATGTCTTTGCGCACGCCGGCGGGTTGCAGGCGTTCGTGAAGTATCTGAACCGCACCCGCACTCCCATCCACGAGACGGTGTTCTGGTTCCGCACCCAGGACGGCGCGATGTCCGTGGAAGTGGCGTTGCAGTGGAACGACTCCTACCAGGAGAGCATGTTCTGCTACACCAACAACATCCCGCAGAAGGACGGCGGCACACATCTCGCCGGCTTTCGCAGCGCGCTCACCCGCACCCTCAATGACTACGTCGAAAAGGAATTATCCGCGCGCAAGGACAAGGTGCCGATGACGGGCGATGATGCGCGCGAAGGCCTCACCGCGATTCTGTCGGTGAAGCTGCCGGATCCGAAGTTCTCCTCGCAGACCAAGGACAAGTTGGTTTCGTCCGAAGTCAAAGGCGTGGTGGAGAACGCCGTCGGCACGAAGCTGCAGGAATTTCTGCTCGAGCATCCGCAGGAGGCGCGCCTCATCGTCGCCAAGATGGTCGAGGCGGCGCGCGCGCGCGAGGCGGCGCGCAAGGCGCGCGAAATGACCCGTCGCAAAGGCGCGCTGGACGTCGCAGGCCTGCCCGGCAAGCTCGCCGACTGTCAGGAAAAGGATCCCGCGCTGTCGGAGATCTTCATCGTCGAGGGCGACTCCGCCGGCGGCTCGGCCAAACAGGGGCGGGATCGGCGCACGCAGGCGATCCTGCCGCTCAAAGGCAAGATCCTGAATGTCGAGAGGGCGCGCTTCGACAAAATGTTGTCGTCGGCCGAGGTCGGCACGCTGATCACGGCGCTGGGATGCGGCATCGGGCGTGACGACTTCGATGTCGAGAAGCTGCGCTACCACCGCGTCATCATCATGAGCGTCGATGGGGACGAGCACGTGTTCGTGCGCGACGACGCGCGCGGCGTGCGTATGACGACTGTTGGTGCTTTCATCGATACAGCTCTCGACGGAATCGAACCCGATGAGAAGGGTGTCGCGCGTCGAGTACGAGAGCAAATGGGCGAAGTACTGTGTTTCGGCTTGGACGATCATCTGGTTCGATTCCGCCCGATCAAAGGAGTCATCAGGCACCCTTTGGACGAGCCCCTTTACGAGGTAAAGACAGCGTACGGCCGCTCGATTCGTGTAACTGCCAGCCATAGCGTATTTGTTCAGGACAATGGAGAGATACGGCTCAAACAAGGCCGCGAGCTGTCCGTCGGGGATCGCTTGGTAGCTCCTAAATTCATCCGCCTGCCTGCGGAGGCTCCCAAGAAGATCGACCTGCTACGAGAACTGCATCAGATTCCAGACGCGCGTGCTCAGGTCTGGGTGCGAGGTCCGGCGGTGGAAGACTGGTTCAAGGCCCGCATCGCCAGTGAGTACGCAGATCGACCGGAGATATCGGCGCCCCGGGTGGAGTTCCCTCCCGAGCTTCGCAAAGAGTTGGCATCGCTGCGCCGTGCCAGCGGAGTCAGCAACGCTGAGTTGTGCCATCGGATTGGAATACGCCAGCCGGCGACTTTTTATGCCTGGGAAAGGGGTACTTCTCGCCCGACGTTGGCTAACTGCGAGTCATATCTCGCAGTGATTGGGGCGAATGCAGCGGCCATTATGCCGCAGGCTATCGTGGGACCCAGTCGACTTGAACGAATTTGGGAGGAGCAGTATCGCGGCTCATCTTCCAACCGCGTACGAGACTATGTACGTCTATCGACATTGGAGGCAGACGACATCGAGTGGTTTGCCGACCGGGACGACCTCGAGCTGACGCCCGAACACTACGGTGAGAGGGGCATTCGCCGATTTATAGCAATCACTCCAGAGCTCATGAAGCTACTGGGCTTCTACCTGGCTGAGGGGTCCTGCTCGGATCGCAACGGCGTGCGCCTCAGCATCGGCAAGAGCAATGTTCGCTTCAGTGAAGAGATGGCCGACGGATTCACACGGGTCTTCGGCCTGGCCCCCCAGAGCTACCCGATCGATCGAGGTGCCGGAGAGCTGAAGCTGGTGAACCGGGTAGCTGCGTTGGCTTGGCAACACTTGTTTGGCTTTCGTGCGGTGGACTCCATCAGCAAGCGAATTCCCGATCTGGTGTTCAATGTGCCTGAGCCGCTAAGACTCGCGTTTCTCCGGGGCTATCTGCTTGGTGACGGCTGCGCCACGGCGGGCAGAGTCGTGTTCAGCACGTCATCGCGCGACATCGCGAGCGGCGTCGCATACTTGCTTGCCAGCTTCGGCGCGGTGCCTCAGATTCATGAGATCGCTGCGGACAGAGTATCGCGCCACTGTGGCAAACAGGCGTTTAAAACGACTCACCGTCATTGGCAGATTGCAGTTGCGGCCGTCGAGGATCTGGCTCGACTACGGCCGGTTTGGTGCGACCATTCCGGTGCGAGTACGGTAGAGCAGAGAATCGCCGACGCAGACTACCCGGGCCGTCGCCGCTTCGATGTAATCGACGGAGATCTGCTAGCGCTTCCCATCGTGTCGATCACGCCGGTCGAAGCCTCGAACGGGAACGTCTACGATTTTTCAGTAGAGGGTGATGAGAATTTCATCTGTGGGTTCGGAGGCATAGCGGCCAAAAACACCGACGCGGACGTTGACGGAAGCCACATACGGACTTTGCTGTTGACATTCTTTTACCGGCAGATGCCCGAGCTCATCGAGCGCGGGCACATCTACATTGCGCAGCCGCCGCTGTACAAAATCAAGCGCGGCAAGCAGGAGTCCTACGTCAAGGACGACACCGAGCTCAATCAGCTGCTGCTCAACAGCGCCCTGGAGAAC
>VBMV01000088.1 GCA_005878835.1 Gammaproteobacteria bacterium
ATCCGGCGCGCCCAGCTGTACCCAGGTCGCCTCGAGCCAGTCTGCCGCCGGTGCGGCATCGCGCTGCTCGAGCGCCCCGGCCAGCACTTCGTGCACGCGCGCCAGGCGCGCCAGATCGCGCGGCGCACAGCGGGCCAGGCGAGCGGTGTCCGCGAGCGCTTCCCAGAGGAGCTGCGGATCCTCGGGACCCGAGAGTGCGGTGAGCGTCGCCAGGCTCGCGCCACACCAGGGAGCGCGCAGCACGGCGAGCCAGGCGCTGCGGTCGCCGAGATCGTGCAACGCCCGGGCGAGCTGCACCAGGTCGCGCACGATCGGCCGCTCCGCCAACGGCACCAGATCCACCCCGAGCACCTCGACACCGGCCGTCCGCAGCGCATTCACGATCGGAACGGCGTGCGCGTGCGCCGCCACCAGCACCGCCACGCGCGCATCGGGCTCGCGGCCCCGCAGCGCGCTGATGTGCGCGGCAATCGAGCGCGCCTCGGCGTCGCGGTCGCCGGGAAACAGGCGCAGCTGCACGCTCGCGTGCGCAGGGGGCGACCTCTCGCCCCGCACCCGGGCGGGGACACTGGCGCTGAAGGCGATCGCCCCGGCGCGCAGCTCGTCGGCGGCGGGGAACACCTGCGCAAACACCTCGTTGCTCCAGTCGACGAGCGCGGGCGTGGCGCGGAAATTGCGCGTGAGCCGCAGCGGTGTGAGGCGCACGTTGCCGATTCCATGCTCGCGCGCGCTGATGAACAGGCCGACCTCCGCGTCACGGAAGCGGTAGATCGACTGCATCGGATCGCCCACGATGAACAGCGTGCGCCCATCGCCCTGCTGCCACGCCGCGGTCAGCGATTCGAGCAGCTGGAACTGCGCCAGCGAGGTGTCCTGGAACTCATCGACCAGAATGTGGGTGAAGGCCAGGCCGGTGCGCAGCGCGAGCTCCGTGGGGAGCCCTGCGTCCGCGAGCGCCGCGCGCGCCGCACCGGTGACGTAGGTGTAATCGACGCGCCCGGCTTGCGCGAATTCCACGTGCAGCTCGCGCGCCGCGTGCTCGAGCACGCGCGACAGCGCCGCGATCGCCGCCTCGTCCGCCGCACTCAGGGCCGCCGCCGGCAGTGCAGCCACGGCCTGCAGCAGCCGCGCGCTCCCCGCTACGCGGCTCAACTGAGCGATGCAGGAGCGCAGCGCCTCGCGCGCCGGGGACGCCGCGTACTCGGGTCCGAGCAGCTCCTCGGTGAGGCGCACACGCCAGCGCGCCCCCGTCAGGGTGCAGTGCGCGAGGCGCTTCCAGGCGGGAAGGTGCGCGGGATCGCCCCCCAGCGCTCCGACGCCGGGGAGCTGCTGCGCGGCGAGCCGCAGCGCGGGCGGCAGAGCTGCACGGGCCGCCGCCAGGTGATCGCGGATGATGTCGGCGAGACTCGCGTTGACGCGCGCGCACAGCTGCCCCGGCCCGGTCTCGAGCACGTAGCGCAGCCAGTGAGCGCGCTCAGCCAGCATGTCCGCGAGCAGCCTCTCGACGTTGTTCCAATGGTTGTCGAGACGCTCGAACAGCAGCTCGGTGTCGGCGCCGAGCACGGCATCGGCCTCCGCGGCCAGCAGCGTGCGGCGCGCCGCACGCCGATACAGCTCCCGCGGCGTCTCGGTGACCCGCAGCGCGCCGCCGGAGCGGGCGGCGATCGGCAGCTGGCTCGCGAGCCAATAGGTGAACGAGTCGATGGTCTGGATTCGCAGCGCGCCCGGGTCCTGCTCGAGATTCCAGCCGCGCGCCGCGCCATGGCGCAGCGCCGCCGCGGCGAGCGCGCGCAACTGCCCGGCGCACGGGTCATCGGCTGCACTCTCCCCGCGCAGCGCCTGGGTCACGCGGGCGCGCATCTCGGCCGCGGCCTTGCGCGTGAAGGTGATGGCGAGGATCGCGCCCGGCTGGTCCACCGTGCACAGCAGGCGCAGGAAGCGCTGCGTGAGCATGGAGGTCTTGCCGGATCCGGCCGGCGCCTGCAGCAGGATCGAGCGCCGCGGGTCGACGGCGCGCTCGCGCGCCTCGGCATCGGCGCGGGCGAGCTCATTCATCGGCGGCCTCGGGCGCGGCGCCGGGTGGATCCACGCCGCCCGCGCGTTCGCTGATGCGGCAGATGTCGATGACGTGACAGTAGTCGCAGGCTCCGGGCCGCGGGTCGACGGCCGCCTCGCCGGCGAGAAAGCCGCGGATCAGACCCGTGAGGAGGGCCCGCCAGGCGCGCCGCTGCTCTGTCCAGGCATCCGCGGCGCCCGCCGCTCGCACGGGCCTGACCGCGGGCAGCAGATGCGGCGCGCGCGCGATGCCATCGAAACGCACCTCGCGCGCGTTCACGCTCACGGTGGCGAGGGCCACCACCCCCTCGCCGAGGGCTTCCCCGTAGGCGAGCAATTGCGGATGCGTCGGCCGCTCGCCGTACCAATCCGCGCTCACACGCCGCCCGCTCTTGTAATCGAGGATCGCGCGCCCGCCGCCGGCGAGGGCGTCGACGCGATCGATGCGCATACGCAGCCTCGCCCCCGCGAGAGCGAGCTCGGCGTCACTTTCGAGCGAGTGCACGCTGAAGGGCGCGCGTTCGCGCTCGCGCTCGCATAACCGCAAGATCAGGCGCGCCGCGCGGCGGCACTCGCGCGCCAGCGCGGGCGGCATCTCCACGAACAGGTCCAGCTGCGCTTCGGCGAGGGCGCGCTGCCGGCGGCCCCGGCCCGCAGGACCTGCCAGCATGCCCTGCGCCGCCCGCTCGACGCTCGCCGCGATGAGCGCGTCCAGCGCCGCAGCGGACAGCGCCCCGAGCGAGCGCGAATCGCGCAACCGCTCCCACAGTTTCTGCAGCGCCGCGTGCAGCAGCTCACCGCGGCGGTGCGGCGCGATGCCCGGCTCCACGCTCTCGCGCCGCGTGCTGCCGAGCCGCAATTCAGCGTAGGCGCGAAACGGACACTGGTTCTGCAGATCGAGACTCCTCGTGCCCCGCGGCAACGGCTGGGCGGGGGCCCACGGACGTCCGGTGGCGTCGATGAGCGATTCGGTCAGACCCTCGCGATGCAGACTCGCCGGCAGCCACGGGGCGCTGTGCGCGGGCGGTTCGAGCTCGGCGCCTGCCAAGAGCGGGCTCGGCAGCAACTGCAGGTCCTGGGAATACAGCGGCGCGGACAGCACCAGCTCAGCGCTCGCGCGGCTCAAGGCCGCGAGCAGCGCGCGCGCCTGCGCCAGGCGTCCCGCGGCACTCGCGGCCGGGATGCCCGCAGCCACCTGGGCGGACAGCGGCAGGAACGGGTCCGGCTGGACCGGTTGCGGAAACACCTCGGCGTGAAGCCCCGCCACCCAGATGCCGTCGTACTGCACGACCGGGTCGGCGAGCGCGGGCGAGACGGTGACGGTCGGGTCCGCATCGGCCGGCCGGAAGGCGCGGCTTGCAGCGAGCTCCCTCAGGAGGCCGAGCGCCTGCGCGCGCGCCACGGACCCCAGGCTCCCGCCGAGCTCGCCGAGCTCCTCGAGCAGCTCATGCCAGCGCATGAGGGTCTGCTGGCCGGCGCTGTGCGCAGCAGCAGGCCCGGGCCAGCCGGCCGCGGTGAGCGCCGCGGCGAAGCGCTCCGACCAAGCGCGCGGTGAGCCGCTCCCCTCCCCGAGGGCGGCGGCGGCGTTGGTGAGCTGCGCGCTGAATTCGCGCGCCGCGGCCTGCAGCTGCGGCGCTGCCAGCCGCAGCCCCCCCAGGAGCTCGCGCAGGCGCAGGCTGGGTGAGGCGCGCTCGCGTAACGTGAGATCCAGTCGCGCGCGCGCGGCGGCAGACGGAGCGCTCCAGTGCGGCGCGCGCAGCCAGCGGCTGAAGGCTTCAAAATCCCCCTCGCGGCCTGCGAGCCACTCGAGCGTCGTGAGCGCATGCGCGATCATCGGCAGCTGGGCGAGGGGCTGACCGCCCTCGATGGCGGCCGGCGTATCGGCAGGCGCTGCCCCGGCGAGCACGCTGCGTGGATCGAGCGCCTGGCGAATGAGTGTCGCGAGCCGCTCGCGTGGTCCGGGCGCACCGGGCAGGATGACCAGCAGCCGCGCGTCGGGTTGGGCCAGAACACGCTCGCGGCACCACGCGGCGATTCGCTCGAGCTCCTCCTGCGTATCGGCGGCGCGCAGGACCTTGGTTGCGGCGGATGGGGCACGCGCCTCCGGGGCCTGCGGCGTGGCGCGCGGCTGGCGCGCCGCTTCGATCGCGCGCAGGCGCGGTGCGAGGCTATCGAAGCCGCGCAGGAGCAGCGCGCGGCCCCCGCCCGCCGCCGCGATCCGCTGCAGGAGCGAGCCCACGCTCGCCGCGCGCAGTGAGCGGCAGCGCTCGTCAAACACCTGCTGGGCCTCGCACAGCACAGTCGCCTCGCTGTCGGGGGCCCCCGCCCTGGGAGCGATACCGTAGTGCGCCGCGAGCTCACTCGAGTGCTGCAGCGACTGCGCCAGCGCGCCGCCGTTCACGAGGGCGAAGCGGCGCGTGGCCGCCGCCGCGTATTCCCGCCACAGCAGCCACTCCTCGGCGCTCGTGAGCAGCCGCGGCCACTCGCTCGCCTCGGCGGCCGCGCAGCGCTCGGCTTCGCGCCGCAGCCACACCGCGCTCGAGTGCACATCCGCGCTCGCCCAGACGCGTCTGCCTGCCTGCAGCCTTGCTGCCGCGTGCGCGAGCCGCACCGCGTGTGCGCGCTGCGGGGACGGCACGACGAGGGTGCCGTGATCGCGCAGATGCTCGGTTACGTCGGTTGGAAGCCTAAACAAAACAGGCTATTAGAATATCTTTAGATAAGTTACTTGAAGCGCGAGCTTGCACTCACCACGTTGCTCGCCGTGCCCTCGGCAGCCAGGTTCTCGCGCGAGCCGGCCGCGTAGGTGTCGAGCAGCTCCTCGATGCGAGCGAAGACATCCCGCAGCGTCGCCGCATCGGGAAGGTTGGTGATGCGGAAGTGGTTGCGGTACGGCACGTTGAAGCTGACGCCCGGCGCGACCAGCACGTGCTTCTGCTCGAGCAGGTCGAGCGTGAATTGCTGATCGTCGAAATCCGGCAGCACACTCGGCTCCACCCCGACGAAGGCGTACATCGCCCCGCCGGGAGGCGCGAGCCGCAGAAACCGGCTCCCCTGCACTGCCGTGAGGATCGCGGCGCGCGAGTCGTGCAGCCGCCCGCCCGGGGCGATGAGCTCGCGAATGCTCTGATAACCGCCGAGCGCGGTCTGCACCGCCCACTGCGCGAGCACGTTGCTGCACAGGCGCAGCGACGCGAGCAGCTCCAGCGCGTTCAGGTATTCGGCCGCCGCATGGGTGCGCCCCGAGAACACCGCCCAGCCCACGCGGTAGCCGCAGGCGCGATAGACCTTGGACAGGCCCGAGAGTGTCGCGCACAGCGTATCGCGCACCAGAGTCGCCATGGGCACGAACTCGGCGCCGTCGTACGTCATCTGGTCGTAGATCTCGTCGCTGAACACGATCAGACCGCGCCGCTCGGCCAGTTGCGCGAGCGCTTCCAGAACCGCACGCGGATAGACCGCGCCGGTGGGATTGTTGGGATTGATGATGACCAGGGCGCGCGTCCTGGCCGTCACCAGCTGCGCCACTTCCTGCGGGTCGGGCACGAAGGCGTTGCCGGGGCGGCACGGATAGTGCACGGGGCGGCCGCGGTTGAGGGTGACGGCCGCGGTCCACAGGGGATAGTCCGGGCTCGGCACCAGCACTTCGTCGCCCTCGTCGAGGAGCGCGCGCAGCACCAGATCGATGAGCTCGCTCACGCCGTTGCCGATGAAGACATCTTCGGCGGTGACGCCGGTGATGCCGCGGGCCTGCTGCTGCATGACGACCGCTTCGCGCGCCGGAAAGATGCCCTTCTGATGGCAGTACCCTTCCGCCTCCGCGAGGTTCTCGATCATGGCGAGTCGCATGGTCTCGGGCGTACGCAGGCCGAAGGCTCTGGGGTTGCCGATGTTGAGGGAGACGATCTCGTAGCCCTGGCGCTCGAGCTCGTGCGCGCGCCGCGCGAGGCGCCCGCGGATCTCATAGCGCACGTGCCTGAGGCTGTCGCTGGGGCGGATTCCCGCTTCGCTCGTCATGGGCAAAGAATAGCAGTCCTGCGTTAGGTTCCCTAAGACTCTAGGGCAGCTCGCGCCAGCGGTGACACGCCACGCGCCGTGTGTCCGGGAGCTCTTCCCACTCGGGAATGCGCTCGGCGCACACCGGGGCCGCGTGCGGGCAGCGGGTGCGGTACACGCAGCCGCTCGGCGGCGACAGCGGTGAGGGCGGCTCGCCGGGCCGCGCGCGCGCCAGGCGCGCGGGCTGAATGTCGGGGTCGGGAATGGGGACCGCCGCCAGCAGCTCGCGGGTGTAGGGATGGCGCGGCCGCGTATACAGGCTGTGCGCGGGTGCGAGCTCCATCATGCGCCCGAGATACAGCACCAGTACGCGCTCGCACAGCTGCCTCACCAGCGCCAGATTGTGACTGACGAACAGCAGGCACATGTCCGACTCGCGCTTCAGGTGCGCGAGCAGGGTCACGATCTGCTGCTGGGTCGGGACATCCAGCGCACTGACCGGCTCGTCGCAGATGAGCAGGCGGGGCTTGAGGATCGTGGCGCGGGCGATGCCGACACGCTGGCACTGTCCGCCGGAGAGCTCGTGCGGGTAGCGGCTCGCGAGCTCGGCGGTGAGTCCCACGCGGCGCAGCACCGCGGCGAGTTGCGCGGCGCGCGCGGCGCGATCGAGATGCGGGGCGTGCACCCGCAGCGGCTCGCCCACGATCTCCCCGACCGTCATGCGCGGATCGAGGCTTCCCAGCGGGTCCTGGAAGATGATCTGCAGATCGCGTCGCAGCGCGCGCAGCACACCCTGGGGCAGATCCGCGAGCGCCTGCCCCATCCACACGACGCGACCGGCGGCGGGTCGTAGCAGCTGCAGCGCGGCGCGCACCAGCGTCGACTTGCCGGCGCCGGATTCGCCCACCACCCCGAGCGACTCGCCAGCGTACAGCTCCAGACTCACCGCGCTCACGGCCGTGAGCCGTGCGTGTGGGCCGAACCAACCGCGGCCGACATTGAAGCGCACGGTGAGGTCCGTCAGCCTCAGGGCCGCGGGGGATCCGGGCGGCGCCGCTGCGGCGCCGGGCGGTGCGCCATCGGCGTCCAGGCGCGGCGTATCGCGCAGCAGGGTACGGGTGTAGGGATCGCGCGGGGTCTTGAGAACCGCCGCGACCGGGCCCGTCTCGACGATACACCCCTCGCGCAGGACCGCGACGCGGTCGGCGACGCCGGCCACCGCTCCCAGGTCGTGGGTGATGAGCACCATGCCCATGGCGCGCTCGCGCTTGAGCTCGGCGAGCAGCGCGAGGATCTGCGCCTGGACGGTGACGTCCAGTGAGGTGGTCGGCTCGTCGGCGATCAGCAGCTGCGGCTCGCTGCTCAAGGCAATCGCGATCATCACGCGCTGGCGCAGACCTCCGGAGAGCTCGTGCGGATACTGCTGCATGCGCCGCTCGGGATCGGAGACCTGCACGCGCTCAAGCAGCGTGAGCGCCGCGGCGTGCGCCGCGGCCCGACCCACTCCCCGGTGGCGCCTGATGACTTCGGCGATCTGCCCGCCTACGGTCAGGTGCGGGGTGAGCGAGGTCATCGGATCCTGGAACACCATGCCGATACCGGCGCCGCGCACGCGATCCAGCGCCGCGGGCGCGAGCTTCAGCAGCTCGGTGCCGAGAAAGCGGGCACTGCCCTGCGCGCGGCCGTTCGCCGCCAGCAGGCCCAGCACGGCGAGAAACACCTGGCTCTTGCCGGCGCCGGATTCCCCCACCACGCCCAGGCACTCACCGCGCTCGACGGCGAGGGTGACGTCGCGCGCGGCCGTGATGCGGCCCCGGGGCGTGTCGAAGGTGACGGTGAGCCCGGACAGGCTCAGCACGGCCGGCGCCGCCGCGGCCTCAGCGCTCGCGCGGATCGAAGGCATCACGTAAACCGTCGCCGAGGAAATTGAAGCACACGAGCAGCACCACCAGGAAAGCCGCGGGCACCAGCAGCATCCACGGCGCCGACTCCATCTCCTGCGCCCCCGTCAGGATCAGATTGCCGAGGCTCGCGTGCGGCTCCTGCACTCCGAGGCCCAGGAAACTCAGAAAGCTCTCGGACACGATGATCTGCGGAACGATGAGCGTCGCGTAGACCAGCACCGGCCCCAGCAGGTTCGGCACGATGTGGCGCAACAGGATGGCCGGCGCGGGAACCCCCACCGCGCGGGCCGCCTCGATGAACTCGCGGTGCTTCAGGGCGAGCGCCTGGCCGCGCACGATGCGCGCGGTGGTGAGCCACCCGACCGCGCCGAGCGCCAGCAGCAGCGCCGCGATGCTGCCGCGCTGCCACAGCGTCGTCAGGATGATGACGATGAACAGGTACGGCAGCGAGTACAACACATCCACCAGGCGCATCATCCATCCATCGGTGCGCCCGCCGGCCAGTCCCGCCACCGCGCCCCACAGCACTCCGATCACCAGACTCACCAGGCTCGCGAGCACGCTGATGAGCAGCGACAGACGCACGCCATGGAGCGTGCGTACGAACAGATCGCGGCCCAGGCGGTCGGTGCCGAGCCAGTGCGCAGCGCTTGCTCCGGGTGGCAGCGCGAGGTGCTGCCAGTCGAGGCTCTCGTAGCCCCAGGGGCTGAGCGCCGGCGCCAGGAGCGCGAACAGCGCCACGAGCACGATGACGCCGAGGGCTGCCAGGGCGACGCGGTCGCGCCTCAGCCGCCGCCCGGCGTCGCGCCACAGTCCGCGCGCGCCTCCTGGCGAGTGTTCATTCACGCCGGACGCCCGGGTCCAGAGCGCCGTAGATCAGGTCGGCGATGAGGTTGAGAAGGAGCGTGAGTGCGCCGTAAACCACGACCATGCCCATGACGAGCGGATAGTCGCGATCGATCGCGCCCTCGACCAGGTAGCGGCCGGTGCCCGGCAGACCAAACACCGTCTCCACGACCAGCGAGCCGGTCATCACGAATGCCACCGCCGGACCCAAGTAGCTCACCACCGGCATCAGGGCCGGGCGCAGCGCATGACGCCACAGCACGCGCGCCGCGCCCAGCCCCCGCGCCCGGGCGCTGAGCACGTAGTGCGCGGCGAGCACCTCGAGCAGACTCGCGCGGGTGAGCCTCGCCAGGTACGCCGCCACCGGCAGCGCCAGCGTCAGCACCGGCAGCACCAGATAGCGCGGCGCGCCGTGCTGCCAGCCCGCCACCGGCAGCCAGCGCAGGTACAGTCCGAACAGGAGCGCGAACAGCGGGCCGGTGACGAAGCTCGGCAGCGCGAGCGCCACGGCGGCGAGCGTCGTGATGCAGTAGTCGGCGGCGCGGTTGCGCCACAGCGCCGCGAGGATCCCAGCGGGAACTCCCGTGAGCACGGCCAGCAGAATCGCCGCAAGGCCCAGGGTCGCCGACAGCGGCAGGCCCTGGGCGATGAGCTCGGACACGGTGAAATCGCGCTGCCTGAGCGAGGGCCCGAAATCACCGCGCAGCAGGCCGCGCAGGTAGTGTGCGTACTGCACAGTGAGCGGCTCATCGAGTCCGTAGAGGCGCTCGAGGTTGGCCCGCACGGGGGGCGGCAGCGCCTGCTCCTGCGCGAACGGCCCGCCGGGGGCCAGGCGCACGACGCAGAACGAGACGCTGATGATGACGAGCAGGGTGGGGACAGTTCCGGCGATGCGCCGGAGCGCGTAGCTCAGCATGATCGGACTTTAGGGAGGCGGCGCGCAATCCGTCAACGGCGCGGCACGTCCCGTCAACACCCCAACGGGCCTGCCGCTATACTCCAGGCCCTATGAAACGCATCCTGGTCGGAATCAAGCGCGTCGTGGATTACAACGTGCGCATCCGGGTGAAGCCCGATGGGAGCGGCGTCATCACCGACGGGGTCAAGATGAGCGTCAACCCCTTCGATGAGATCGCGCTCGAGGAGGCGCTGCGCATCAAGGAACGCGGCCTCGCCGAGGAAGTCATCGTCGCCACGGTGGGAGCGGCGGACTGCCAGCAGCAGCTGCGCACCGCGCTGGCGATGGGGGCGGATCGCGCCCTGCACGTGCAGGCGGACGGCGTGGTCGAACCGCTGGTTGCGGCGCGGGCGCTGCTGAAGCTCATCGAGCGCGAGCAGCCGCTGCTGGTCATCCTCGGCAAACAGGCGATCGACGACGACAACGGCCAGACCGGCCAGGTGCTGGCAGCGCTGTGGAACCGCCCCCAGGCCACCTACGCTTCGAAGATCGAGCTCAACGCGGGCACGGCGCGCGTCACGCGCGAGGTGGATGCGGGGCTCGAGACCCTGGAGGTGGACCTGCCGGCGGTCATCACCACCGACCTGCGCCTGAACGAGCCGCGCTACGTCAAGCTCCCGGACATCATGAAGGCGAAGAAAAAACCACTCGACACTCTCACCCTGAGCGCCCTCGGGGTAGAGCAGCGCCAGCAGCTGAAGCTCGTGCGCTTCGACCCCCCGCTGCAGCGGCAGAAGGGCATCAGAGTAACGGATGCCGCGGAGCTGCTCGCGGCGCTCAAGAGCAAGGGTTTGCTGTGAGCAGCCGTGTCCTCATCGTCGCCGAGCACGAGGGCGCGAAGCTCAACCCCAGCACCGCCAAGTGCGTCACCTGCGCCCAGGGCATCCCCGGCGCACAGATCACCATCGTGGTGTGCGCGGTGGATGCGGCGGCGGTCGCCGCGCAGGCGGCGCAGCTGTCGGGCGTCGCCCGCGTGCTGTGCGTCGAGAATCCGGCCAACGCCCATGCGCTCGCCGCGGTGTGGGCGCCGCAGGTGCTCGCGATCGCCGCTCCGTTCAGCCACATCCTCGGTCCCTCGACCACCTTCGGCAAGGACCTGATGGCGCGCATCGCCGGGTTCCTCGGGGCGCCGCAGGTGAGCGACATCATGGCCATCGAGAGCGCCACGCGCTTTCGCAGACCGGTCTACGCCGGCAACGCGCTGCTCACGGTCGAGAGCAGTGGCGAGGGCCAGCTCGTGGGCACGGTGCGCACCGCCTCGTTCCAGGCGGCCGCGGGCGGCGGGGCCGCGCCGATCGAGAAGGCGGCCGTGAGCGTTGAGCTGCCCACCCACACGCGCTTCGTGTCGGTGTCGGCCGCCAGGAGCGACCGCCCGGATCTGCAGACCGCCCGGCGGGTGGTTTCCGGTGGCCGCGCGCTCGGCAGCGCCGAGGGCTTCAAGATCCTCTACCGCCTGGCGGACAAGCTGGGTGCCGCGGTGGGGGCTTCGCGCGCCGCCGTGGACGCCGGTTACGCACCCAACGAGATGCAGGTCGGACAGACCGGCAAGATCATCGCCCCCGAGCTGTACGTCGCGGTCGGCATCTCGGGTGCGATCCAGCACCTGACGGGCATCAAGGACGCGCGCACCATCGTCGCCATCAACAAGGACGGCGAGGCGCCGATTTTCGAGGTCGCCGACATCGGCCTGGTGGGGGATCTGTTCCAGATCATCCCCGAGATCGAGCGGCTGCTGTAGCGATTGCCGAACCGGCCGGCGGCCGTTGCAGCGCGGCGGGCGAAAGGCGTGGCCTTCGCTCGCCTGGCGCTCGCCTAGAGCTGGCCGAGGACGTATTCGGCCGCGGACACCTTGAACTGACCGGGCGCCTCGACGTTGACGTGCGTGGCCAGGCCGTCGCGCACGATGAGCGCGAAGCGCTGGCCACGCGTGCCCATGCCAAAGCCCTTGGCGTCGAGCTCCAGTCCGAGCGCGCGCGCGTAGTCGCCGTTGCCGTCCGCCAGCATCACAATCCTGTCCCCCACTCCCGAGGCCTTGCCCCAGGCGTTCATGACGAACACGTCGTTCACGGCCATGCAGGCGATGGTGTCGACGCCCTTGGCGCGGATCTGATCGGCCAGCTGCACGAATCCGGGCAGGTGCTTCGCGTCGCAGGTCGGGGTGAAGGCCCCCGGCACCGAGAACAGCACCACCAGCTTGCCCTTGAAGAGCTCATCGGTCGAGAGGTCCTTGGGCCCCTCCTTGGTCATTTTCTTGAGCGTGCCCCGGGGCATGCGCTCACCTGCCTTGATTGCCATGGTCCCTCCCATCATGCCTGCTTCGCGTGCAGGCTCCACAGGTTGGCGAGACGCTCGAGCGAGGGATCCCCCTTCACCTCGTGGAAAGACTTGGTCGCATCCTCCTTGTGGCCGGCCTTGAGCTGCGCGATGCCGAGCAACAGCCGCGCCTCGGTTTCGTTGCGCAGACCCCCCTTGGTCAGGCCCTTGGCGAGCTGGTCCGCGGCCTTGTCATACTGCCCGTAGCCGAGGTAGGCGAGGCCCACCCCGACGTTCTTCACACCGGTAGGCGCGGCGTCCGCATCCTTCTCGATCTTCGGCAGATTCGCCTGGTCGGTGGCGGCGGCTTTCCTGGCGGTCTCGAGCAGCCGCTGATTCTTCGCCTTGGCGCGCGCGTCGGTGAACACACCCTTGGCGAGGCCCTTTTCCAGAACGCGCTGCGCCTCACCGGGCGAGCCGGCCTCGAGAGCGAGCTGCGCCATCTCGGTGTAGTCGTCCGGGCTCTTCAGCACGTCGACTTCCGACATGAGGCGGTAGGTCTGCAGCGTGTTGGCGTCATTGCCAGAGGTCTGCTGGCGCATGGTGTACAGCAGCTGGTACCAGTAGTCGGGCTTGGGGTAGTAGGTGACGACCTTCTCCAGCGCACGGGTCTCGCAGGCCGTATCATTGAGCTTCACGCAGGCGCTCAGTATCAGCTGCAGCGATTCGCTCTTGGGCGTCTGGCCGTTCTTGGCCTGGGTGTCGACCATGCCTTCCTCGAAGTGCAGCGTGCCCTTCCAGTCACCCTTGAGGTAGTACGCCTGGCCCACGAGGGTTCTGAGCTCCTGGTCTGCGAACCCTCCCTTGATGGCGCGGTTACCGAACTCGATCGCCTTGTCGTAGTTCTTGACCTGGTAGTTCGCTTCGGCCAGCTGGCGCACGCGGGTAGGGATTTCGGACTGTGGCGTGAAGCCGTCATCGAGCTCCGCCTCCCACGCCTTGGCGGCCTCCGCGTAGTTCTGGGTGCGGGCGTAGGCGAAGCCCAGCATGTCATTGATCAGGTGCTGGTCATAGGCGGTCTTGCCGCCGATGCCCTCCGCTTCGCGCAGCTTCGCGATCGCATCGGCATACTTTTTCGCATTGAGGTCGTCGTGGGCCTCCTTGAGAGGCTTCGCCAGCTTGGCGCTGTTGGTCTGCTTGCCCTCCGCGCCGGCCGCCGTCACCGGCACCAGGCCCGCGATGATGACGGCGCCCGCAAGCAGCGTCCGGACGGATCGAGCAGTGAGCTTCATGGTGGTGTCTTGCATGGCTCGCTAGTCCCTGAATTCAGCCACGTTGACGAAGCCGATCTTCTTCATGTGGTCGCGTTGCGCAGCCGCCAGCACCTTGGCCACGACATCGTACTTGGCGCGGCGATCGGGGCGCAGGTGAATCTCCGGCTGCGGGTCCTTGTCCCTCTCGGCGTGAAAATAGCTCTCCAGCTGCGGCAGACCCGAGACCTGAGAGCCGTTCCACACCACGGCGCCGTCGAAGTCGATCTCGAGGTCGATGACTTCCGGAGGCGTCGGTGGGGGCGGCGGCGGGTTGGTCACGTTCGGCATGTCGAGCTTGACCGCGTGGGTCATGACGGGCAGCGTCACGATGAGCGTGACCAGCAGCACCAGCATCACGTCGATGAGGGGCGTCGTGTTGATGTCGCAGAAGGTGGCCCCGGAGGCTGTGCCGACACTCATTGCCATGTTGAGCTCCTCGCTTCAGCGGTAGCCGCGGATGCCGTGGTCGGGCTCGGTCAGAAAGCCGACCTTTTGGATGCCACCGCGCTGGATCGCGTACATGACGCGGCCGATCGCCTCGTAGCGCGTATCCTTGTCGCCGCGGATCTGAATCTCCGGCTGCGGCTTCCTGACCGCGGCCTCCTTGACGAACGCGAGCAGCGCGTTGCGATCGGCCACGCGCTTATCGTTCCAGTAGACATTGCCGTCCTTGTCCACCGCGATGGTGATGTTCTCGGGCTTGGTCTTCGTCGGGATATTGACGGCCTTCGGCAGAGCGACCGGGACGGTCTTGGTGATCACGGGAATGGTGATGAGAAAGATGATCAGCAGCACCAGCATGACGTCCACCAGCGGCGTCGTGTTGATGTTCGACATCACGGTGTTCTCGTCCGAACTTCCACCGACACTCATTGACATGGGTCAGTCCTCGCGCTTCGCCTTGGCAGCCGCCGCACGCGCACCGCCGCCGCTCTCGCTGCCCATGCGGGCGCCGCTCACCAGATAGGCGTGCAGGTCGCTGGCAAAGTTCCGCAGCGCCTCCTGGAGCAGCTTGTTGCGCCCGAGCAGCCAGTTGTAACCCATGACCGCCGGTACCGCGACGAACAGGCCGATGGCGGTCATGATGAGCGCCTCACCCACCGGGCCCGCGACCTTGTCGATGCTCGCCTGGCCGGCGATGCCGATCGACACCAGCGCGTTGAGGATGCCCCAGACCGTGCCGAACAGGCCCACGAACGGCGCCACGGACCCGACCGTGGCGAGCAGGCCCAGGCCGCCGTTCAGCTTGCTGTTGACCTGGTCGACGGCGCGCTGCAGCGACATGGTGATCCACTCGTGCAGATCGATGCGGTCGGTGAGGCGACCGTCGTGATGCGAGGCGGCGCGCAGGCCGTCCTCGGCGATGCCGCGGAAGTCATCGCCCTTCTTCAGGCGGTCGACCCCGTCCTTGATCGAGGGTGCGCTCCAGAACTGCCTCTCGACGACACGTGCGGACTGCTTGAGCTTGCGCTGGTCCCACAGCTTGGTGAGCATGACGTACCACGAGGCCAGCGACATGATGAGCAGCAGCACCAGCACGGCGCGGGCGATGATGTCGCCGGTCGCCCAGAGCGCCGCGAGACCATACGGGTTGTCGGTTGAGACGGTGGCTTGGTTTTCCATGGTTTTCCTCGAAGCAAAAAAAGCGCCGCATCTGCGGGTGCGGCGTTGCGAATCATTTGGTCATCTGGAACTTGATGCGGAAATCGAAACAACCGTCGACGGGCTTGCCATCCTCGGTGGCGGCTACGTAGTGTCCGGCGCCGGCCTTGGCGAGATTGACCGCCCCTTCATCCAGGCGTGCGCTGCCTGAGCTCTGGGTGACCGTCGGGGGTGCGCTCAGCTTGCCGTTGGCGCCGATGCACACGTGCAGAGTCGGCGTACCCTCTTCCCCCAACCGCTTGGACGCCGCGGGGTAATAATCCTCGGTGTTCGGGAACCCCTTGCCCAGCTTCGGCGCCGTGCGGGAGCTCGGCCGCGGCGGTGCCGGCGGATGCGGCGTGGCGGCCACGGCCGTGATGGCGGTGGTCTGCGGGGCTTCCACCGGCATGTCGATCGTGACGTCCGGCGGCGGCACTTCCACCGGCGGCTTCTCGAACTCCGGCGGCGGCGGCGGCGGCGGCTCCTTCTCGACCTTGCGCTCCTCGACGATGTCGGTCTGGATGGGAGGGGCGATCACTTCGAGCGCGCGGCGCGCCAGCCCGGTGGCGAGCGCCCAGGCGATGAACACGTGCAGGGCGATGATGGTCACGAGCACCGCGCCACGGCGCGTCATGAACTGGGAATCGTGTGCGTAGACAGCCATGAGTTGTTATCGCGACCTTACTCTGGACACACCAGGCCCTGGTGAGCACAAACTGACGTCTTTTTCGTAACTCTCAGCCCGAAGGACCCGACCCCGGTCCCGGCAGCTGCGCCTGCCGGACTCCTTATCATACTTACCAACGCACCCATCTTCGGCATTCTGGCCGGCGGGCGCGTGATTTCTGTCTTCCCCCCGGACGATACTCGCGGCGTGCACGCAGTGTCGAATGCTGCGCGAACTGTAACCGCTGCCGAGGGGCACTGACAACTGCGGCGCCGCCTTCAGGAATTGCGCCGACGTGGCTGTATCGGCTCAGTCACCGCTCCGCGCGAGGCGCTGCCGACGAGATGCGCGTACTTGGCGAGCACGCCGGTGAGCGCGTAGGGCTTCGCCGGCCGCCACGCCGCGCGCCGGCGCCGCAGCTCCGCAGCCGGCAGGTGCACGCGGATCTCGCGCCTTGCGGCATCGATGCTGATGCGGTCCCCGCTGCGCAGCAGCCCGATCGGCCCGCCGACTGCCGCCTCGGGGCAGATGTGTCCAACAACAAAGCCGTGACTGCCGCCGGAGAAGCGCCCGTCGGTGATCAGAGCCACCTGCGTTCCCAGGCCTCGTCCGGTGATGGCGCTCGTCGGGCTGAGCATCTCGGGCATGCCGGGCGCCCCGCGTGGGCCCTCCTGGCGGATCACCACCACGTCGCCGGCGCGCACCCGACCGGCGAGAATCGCCCGGGTGGCGCGCTCCTCGCCCTCGAACACGCGCGCCGGCCCCTCGAAGCGTGCCCCCTCCTTGCCGGTGATCTTGGCGACGGCGCCCTCGGGGGCGAGGTTCCCGTACAGGACCACGAGATGGCTGTCCTTCTTCAGGGGGTCAGACAGAGGACGAACAATCTCTTGACCACTCATATACATGGGAACCTTTTCAAGATTCTCCCGTAACGTATGACCGGTGACGGTGAGGCACTCCGGATGCAGCAGCCCCGCGCTCAGCAGCATTTTCATGAGCGGTTGAATGCCGCCGATCGCCACCAGCTCCGACATCAGGTAGCGGCCACTGGGCTTGAGGTCCGCGAGCACCGGCACCCGCCGTCCGATGCGCGTGAAGTCATCGAGCTCGAGCCGCACGCCCGCCTCATGCGCGATGGCCAGCAGATGCAGCACCGCATTCGTCGAGCCACCGAGCGCGATCACCACGGTGATGGCGTTCTCGAACGAGCGGCGCGTGAGGATCTCGCGCGGCTTCAAGCCCTCGCGCACCAGTCTCACCACCGCCTCGCCCGCGCGGCGGCAGTCGGAGCGCTTGTCCTCGCCCACGGCCTCCTGCGCCGAGCTGCCGGGCAAGGACAAGCCCAAGGCCTCGATCGCGGAGGCCATGGTGTTCGCGGTGTACATGCCGGCGCAGCTGCCGGGACCGGGGATGGCGGTGCGCTCGATCTCCAGCAGCCCCGCATCCGAGAGCTTTCCCGCCGCGTGCGCCCCGACCGCTTCGAACACCGAAATGATGTCGCGCCGCTGCACGCCCGGGCGGATCGTTCCTCCGTAGACGAACACCGCCGGGCGGTTGAGCCGTGCCATGGCCATCGCACAGCCGGGCATGTTCTTGTCGCAGCCCCCGATTGCCACCAAGCCGTCAAAGCCCGCCGCGCCCGCCACCGCCTCGATGGAGTCGGCGATGATCTCGCGCGACACCAGCGAATAGCGCATGCCCGGGGTGCCCATCGAGATGCCGTCCGACACCGTGATGGTGTTGAACAGCACGCTCTTGCCACCGCCGCCGTCGATGCCGGCGCACGCCTCGCGTGCCAGATCGCCGATGTGCATGTTGCAGGGCGTGAGGTTCGCCCAGGTGGAGGCCACGCCGATCTGCGGCCTGTGGAAGTCCTCATCGGCAAAGCCGACCGCCCGCAGCATGGCCCGTGCGGGGGCCTGCGTGTCCCCGTCCACCACCCGGCGCGAGTGCCGGCGCGGATCGATGCTTCGTTTCACAGCTCTCGCCCTCGTGTTTACGCTCATTCACCGAACGCGCCGCGCATGCGGTTGAAGCCGATGGCCCCGGTGGCCGTCATGGCGAGCGGCAGCAGCAGCGCGAATTCTCCGGCACCGCGATGCCACCACTCGAGGCCCATGTACGCGAGCACGCCGATGGGCGGCGCCACGCCTCCGCGCAATCCCGTGAGCGTGACGTGCACGCCCATGTAGTGCTGCGCGCGCCCGATGGAGGCAAAGTCGTTGTGGCCGAGATTCCAGCCAAGATTAGCACCTGACTGAGCCGCACCGAGCAGTACCGCGCCCACCCACAGGAGCGGGCGCATGCCGCTGAACACCCCGAGACACATGGCGGCCGACGCCAGCACGATCGCCCAGCCCTGGCGCGAGCGATAACGCACCACGTGCGAGCCGTCGAACAGCCGCGCCCACCAGGGCAGGAAGATCGGCTGGGTGATGAGCGGCACCACCGCGAGCAGCCCGATCTGCGTCGCGCTGGAGAGGCGCAGCTGCTCGGAGAACACCAGCACCAGCTGCGCGGTCAGGATCAGACTGCCGGCGCCGAAGACCCCCATCCACAGCATGTACTCGCGGTAGGCGGGATCCTCCTTCAGGATCTGCCGCAGCATCCCCAGGGAGAACGGCTCGCTGAAGCCGCCGCTGGCGGCTTCCGCGGCCAGCAGGCGGAACTCGCGCCGCACGCGCATGGCCCGATACAGCCAGGCCCCGGCGAGCCCCGCCGCCGCGCCCGCGCCGTACAGCCAGCGCGCATCGATCACATGCGCCTCCAGCGCCCAGCCCACCAGCGCCGCGGCGGCCGCCACCGCGATCGCATTGACGATGACGATGCGCCCGGTGATGCGCGCCAGCACGTTGCGTGGATAGTTCGCGGTCCAGATGGCCGCGCGCACGGTGAGGATGCCCGCCCACAGCACCCGGGCCGATACGATCGAGGCGACCGTGATGAGCAGTCCCCCGGCCGCCCGCGAGGCAAACGACACGCAGCCCACCAGCAGCGCAAACCCGGCCTGCAGGGCGACCATCAGGCGCACGCGCGCGCGCCCGTGCGCCAGGTTGGCCCACACGAAACTCAGCACGTTGGAAAAGGCCGGGGCGCCGCTCACCAGCGCCACGGCGAGATTGACCACGAAGCGCGGCGCGACCCCGGCAAAGTGCTGCTTGACCAGTACCGCCGCGGTGGCGCCCTCGACCAGCCCGAGCGCGAGGCCCAGAAGTCCCCAGGAGAGAATCTCGCGGCGGAAGATGCCTTCCGCGAGCGCGCTGGGTCTGACGATACGGCTCTCGGGCACAGCGGGAGCTTAATCGCCCGCGGGCGGGCCCGAATACTCACTCGTTGACAAGACGTTGGTCCCTGTGCTCCCATCGGCCGATCAGGCTTGGTTCGCATCCATGACATCCAACGCAACGACGGCCCTGCCCTGCGCCGCGGCTCACGCGCCGCGCCGGCCGCTGCTGCTGGCACTGCCTGTGCTGCTGCTCCTTGGCGGGAGTGAGCGGTGCGGGGTACGCGCGAACGCCTGATCAAGAACGTAAGGCACGAGCGAAGCAAGAAAGCAAGACCCCGCACCGGCTCAAGGCCGCTGCGGGGTTTTTTATGCGCGCAACGAGCGCCATGAGGCCTCGAGGAGTGGTCAGATGAGGTTGTACTCGCAGAAGGACGTGGACAAGAAAGCCCTCAAGGGGGCGCGCATCGCCATCCTCGGCTACGGCAGCCAGGGGCGGGCTCACGCCCTGAACCTCAAGGACAGCGGCTGCGACGTCGTGGTCGGTGTGCGCAAGGGCGGGGTGAGCTGGAAGAAAGCGCGCCGCGACGGCCTGGAGGTCGCCGAGCCCTCCCTCGCCGTGGCCGGGGCGGACGTGATCGCCATGCTGGTGCCGGATCTGGCGCAGAAGGATCTCTACCAGAGCATCAGGAAGAGCCTCAAGAGCGGCGCCACGCTGCTGTTCGCGCACGGCTTCAACGTCCATTTCCGCCAGATCAAACCGCGCCCGGATCTCGACGTGGTGCTCATCGCCCCCAAGGGACCCGGCGACCTGGTCCGCCGCCAGTACAGCCAGGGGCGCGGCGTGCCGTGTCTGCTCGCGGTCGCCCAGGATGCCAGCGGCAAGGCGCACGCACGCGCCCTCGCCTACGCGCACGGCATCGGCGGCACGCGCGGCGGGGTGCTCGAGACCAGCTTTGCCGAGGAGACCGAGACGGACCTGTTCGGCGAGCAGGCGGTGCTGTGCGGCGGCGCCACCGAGCTCGTGGTGAAGGGCTTCGAGACTCTCGTGGAGGCGGGCTATCAGCCCGAGGTCGCCTACTACGAGTGCCTGCACGAGCTGAAGCTGATCGTCGACCTGCTGCACGAGGGCGGGCTCGCCAAGATGCATCAGTTCATCAGCGAGACCGCCAAGTATGGCGATCTCACCCGCGGTCCGCGCATCGTCGATGAGCGCGTGAAGAACGAGATGCGCAAGGTGCTCAAGGAAGTGCAGAGCGGCAAGTTCGCGCGCCAGTGGATCCGCGAAAACGCGGCCGGCCGCGCCAACTACCAGCGGCTCCTCCGTGAGGACGTCGATCGGCAGATCGAGAAGGTCGGCGCGGCGCTGCGGGCGCGCATGCCCTGGCTCAACGAGAAGCGTGCTTGAGAGGATCTGAGGTTCCGAGGGAGTTCCCATGGTTGCCAACCCCGATCGAGTGCTGATCTTCGACACCACGCTGCGCGACGGCGAGCAGTCCCCGGGCTGCAGCATGACCCGGCCCGAGAAGCTGAGGGTGGCGCGCGCGCTCGCCGAGCTCGGCGTGGACGTCATCGAGGCGGGCTTCCCGGCCGCTTCGCGCGGTGACTTCGAGTCGGTGCAGGCGGTGGCGCGCGAGGTGCAGGGGCCGATCATCTGCGCCCTGGCGCGCTGCAACTTCGAGGACATCGAGCTCGCCGCACGTGCGTTGTCGGACGCTCCCCGTCACCGCCTGCACGTGTTCCTCGCCACCAGCGCCATCCACCGCCAGTACAAGCTCAACATGGCGCAGGAGGAGATCCTGCGTCTGTGCGCCGCCGGCGTTACCCGGGCGCGCGAGCTGTGCGCGGACGTGGAGTTCTCCCCCGAAGACGCCTCGCGCACCGAGCTGGAGTTCCTCGCTCAGGTGATCGAGGTGGCGATCGCCGCCGGGGCCACCACGGTGAATATTCCGGATACCGTCGGCTACACCGTACCGGATGAGTTCGCGGAGCTGTTTCGCTACCTGCGCAAGAACGTACGCGGCATCGAGGGGGTGCGGCTCTCGGTCCACTGCCACGACGACCTCGGCATGGCGGTCGCCAACAGCCTCACCGCGGTGGTCGCGGGCGCACGGCAGATCGAGTGCACCATCAACGGGATCGGCGAGCGCGCCGGCAACTGTTCGCTGGAGGAAGTGGTGATGGCGCTGAAGACGCGCGCCGCGTTCTTCAACGTCAGCACCGCCATCAACACCAGCCGCCTCTACCCCACCTCGCGGCTCATTTCCAGCATCACCGGCATGCCGATCCCGCGCAACAAGGCGGTGGTGGGTGAGAACGCCTTCGCGCACGAGGCCGGCATCCACCAGCACGGCATGCTCAAGCACCACTCGACCTACGAGATCCTGCGTCCCGAGGACGTCGGCCTGTCGCGCAGCCATCTGGTGCTCGGCAAGCACAGCGGCCGGCACGCGTTCCGCGAGCGTGTCAGCGCGCTCGGCTTCGAGCTCGATGAGCTGGAATTCAATCGCGTGTTCGAGGAATTCAAGGCGCTCGCCGACAAGAAGAAGGAGCTGTTCGACGGCGACATCGAGGCGCTGGTGCTGCGCTCGGAGGGCTGCGCCAGCGGGCCCTGGACTCTGATCGAGCTCGCGACCGAGGCGCGCAGCAACTGCCCCGCTCGCGCGCTGGTGCTTCTCACGCACAGCGACGGGCGCAGCGTCGAGCTCAGCGCCTCGGGCGACGGCCCGGTGGACGCGGCCTTCAAAGCCATCGCGGCCGCGACCGGCATCGCGGTGGTGCTGCGCAAGTTCGAGGTGCACGCGGTATCGGAGGGCGAGGACGCCCAGGGCGAGGCACGGGTGTACGTGGAGTACAATCACAAGACCTATCGGGGCGCGAGCGTGAGCACCAATATCGTCGAGTCCGGCACCCGGGCGTTCCTGGAAGTGATCAATCGCATCGAGCTGGCGCAGGCCGGCGCCCGCGTGCGCGAGGAGCGCAGCGCCACCACGCCCGCCGCCACCACGCCTGCCTGAAGGAGTCGGCATGCCCATTCCCGCCACGCAGTTCATCTGGTTCAACGGCAAGCTGGTGCCGTGGGAGAAGGCCACCGTGCACGTGCTGTCGCACGCCCTGCACTACGGCTCCTCGGTGTTCGAGGGCGTGCGTGCCTACGAGACCCCGCGCGGCGTGGCCATCTTCCGGCTGCGCGATCACACCCGGCGGCTGTTCGACTCGGCCAAGATCTATCGCATCACCATTCCGTTCTCCGCCGAACAGCTGAACGAGGCCTGCCGCCAGGTGATCGCGGCGAACGCGCTCAAGCGCGGCGCCTATATCCGCCCGGTGGTGTTCCGCGGCTACGGCGAGATCGGCGTGACCCCGAAGATCGAGCCGCCGACGGAAGTGGCGGTGGCGGCCTGGGAATGGGACAAGTATCTCGGCCACGAGGCCGAGGAAGCGGGCGTGGACGCGTGCGTGTCCTCCTGGCAGCGGGTGGCCCCGAATACGCTGCCGGCGCTCGCCAAGGCCGGCGGCAACTACCTCTCGAGCCAGCTGATCGGCATGGAGGCGCGCCGGCTCGGCTTCGCGGAAGGCATCGGGCTGGCCGCCGACGGCACCGTGAGCGAAGGCGCGGGCGAGAATCTGTTCCTGGTGAAGGACGGCGTGCTGCTCACGCCGGCGCTCGCGCACTCGGTGCTCGGGGGCCTGACACGTGACACGGTCATGCGGCTGGCGCGCGAGCGGGGCCTGGAGGTGCGCGAGTGCGCCATTCCGCGCGAGCTCCTGTACCTCGCGGACGAGGCGTTCTTCACCGGTACCGCGGTGGAGATCACGGCCATCCGCTCGGTGGACCGCCTCGCGATAGGCTCGGGCAGGCGCGGGCCGGTCACCGAGTCGCTGCAGAACGCCTTCTTCGGCCTGTTCTCGGGCAAGACCGCCGACAAGTGGGGCTGGCTCGACTACGTGGACATGTCGGCGCCGCGCGTCGCGGCCTCCGGCTGAAAGCGCAGGTCGCTGCGATGGCGGGCGCGCCGCAGACCCTGTTCGACAAGGTGTGGCGAGCTCACGAGGTGCGCCCCGAGAGCGCGGACTCCCCCGCCGTGCTCTACATCGACCTGCACCTGATCCACGAGGTCACCTCCCCGCAGGCCTTCACGGTGCTGCGCGAGCGCGGCCTCAGCGTACGGCGCCCCGAGCGCACGCTCGCCACCATGGATCATTCCACGCCGACGCTCACTGCCCAGGTGTTCGGCGGCGCGCCGATCGCGCTGGAGGCAGCCCGGCGGCAGGTGCGCGAGCTCGAGGCGAACTGCGCCGAGTTCGGCGTGGAGCTGCTCGGCCTCACCCACAGTGAGCGCGGCATCGTGCACATCATTGGCCCGGAGCTGGGCCTCACGCAGCCGGGCAAGACCATCGTGTGCGGCGACAGCCACACCAGCACGCACGGCGCCGTCGGGGCGCTCGCCTTCGGCATCGGCACCACCGAGGTCGGTCACGTGCTCGCGACGCAGTGCCTGCTGCAGCGCAAGCCGCGCACGCTCGCCGTCAACCTGAGCGGTGAGCTGCGCGCGGGTGTGACCGCCAAGGATCTCATCCTGGCGATCATCGGGCGGCTCGGCGTCTCGGGCGGCACGGGGCACGTGATCGAGTACCGCGGCGACACCATCCGCGCGCTCGACATGGACGAGCGCATGACGGTATGCAACATGTCCATCGAGGCCGGAGCGCGCGCCGGCATGATCGCCCCGGACGAGACGACTTACCGTTACCTCGAGGGCCGCCCGCGCGCCCCCCGGGGCGAAGCCTGGGAGCGCGCGCTCGAGGCCTGGCGCGCCTTGCCGACGGATGCGCTCGCCCGCTTCGACCGCGAGGTGGAGCTGGACGCCGCCGCGGTCGAGCCGATGATCACCTACGGCACCAATCCGGGCATGGTCATCCCGATCGGCGGCGCGATCCCGCAGCGCTGCGGCGACGCCGCATTCACCCAGGCGCTCGCCTACATGGGGCTCGCGCCCGGGGAGCCGATCCGGGATCGGCCCGTGAACGTGGTGTTCCTCGGCAGCTGCACCAATGCGCGCCTGTCCGACCTGCGCAGCGCCGCGCGCCTGCTGCGGGGCCGGCGCATCGCGCCGGGACTGCGCATGCTGGTGGTCCCCGGCTCGCAGCAGGTCAAGCGGCAGGCGGAAGCCGAAGGCCTCGACCGCGTGTTTCTCGAGGCCGGCGCCGAGTGGCGCGAGTCGGGCTGCTCCATGTGCCTGGGCATGAACGGCGATGTGGTCGGACGCGGCGAGTACGCCGTCAGCACCAGCAACCGCAACTTCGAGGGCCGCCAGGGGAGCGGTGCGCGGACGCTCCTCGCCAGTCCTCTCACCGCCGCCGCCTGCGCGGTGCGCGGCCGGGTCACCGACCCGCGCGAGCTCATGTGAGGGCCAGACGTGCCGATCGAACCCTTCACCATCCTGACCTCGCGCACCGTGGTGCTGCCGGGTGCGAACATCGACACCGATCAGATCATTCCGGCGCGCTTCCTCACCACCACCACGCGCGCAGGTCTCGGCGAGCACCTGTTCGCCGACTGGCGCTACCTGCCGGACGGCACGCCGCGCAGCGACTTCGTGCTCAACCGCCCGGAGGCGCACGGCTGCCGCATCCTCGTGGCCGGGGGTAACTTCGGCTGCGGCTCATCGCGTGAGCACGCGCCCTGGGCGCTCGCCGACTACGGCTTTCGCGCCGTGATCAGCACCGAGCTCGCCGATATCTTCCGCAGCAATTGCCTGAAGAACGGCCTGCTGCCGGTCATCGTCGATGAACCGACCAGCGCCTGGCTCATCGAGCATCCCGGCGCGCAGGTGACGCTCGACGTGCTCGCGGGCACACTCACCCTGCCCCGCGGCGCCGCCGTGCCCTTTGCCCTGGAAGCCTTCGCGCGCCACTGCCTGCTGCGCGGCCTCGATGAGCTGGACTACCTGCTCGAGCGCCGCAACGAGATCGAGGCGTTCGAGCGCCGCGCGTGAGAGCCCGCCGCACATGACAGCCCGCCGCGTATGAGATCCCGTCGCACATGAGGCCCCCCCGCGCATGAAGGCCCGGGTGGCCGTGCTCGCCGGTGATGGCATCGGACCTGAAGTCATCGCCGAAGGCCTGCGTTGCCTGCACGCCATCGCGGAGCTGTTCGGGCACGAGTTCGAGCTCATCCCACTGCCCTTCGGGGGGGCGGCGATCGACAGCCACGCCGATCCCCTGCCCGAGCGCACGCTCTCGGCCTGTCGCGCGGCGGATGCCGTGTTGCTCGGCGCCGTCGGGGGTCCGCAGTGGGCGGCGCCGCAGGCAGCGCTGCGGCCGGAGGAGGGGCTCCTGCGGCTGCGCGCCGCGCTCGGCACCTTCGCCAACCTCAGGCCGGTGAAGGTTCACGCGGCGCTCGCGGACGCCTCGACGCTCAAGGCCGAGGTCGTGCACGGGGTCGATCTGCTGTTCGTGCGCGAGCTCACCGGCGGCATCTACTTCGGCGACAAGCACCGCGACGCGCACCGCGCCACCGACGTGTGCAGCTACACCGCCGCCGAGATCGAGCGCATCACGCGCGTCGCTGGGCGCCTGGCGCAGTCACGGCGCCGCCGGCTCACCTCGATCGACAAGGCGAACGTACTGGAGACTTCACGGCTGTGGCGCGAGGTGTGCACGCGGGTGGTGGCGCGCGAATTCCCCGATCTCACCCTGGAGCACGTGCTGGTGGACGCGGCGGCCATGCACCTGATCCGCGCACCAAGGGACTTCGACGTGCTCCTCACCGAGAACCTGTTCGGCGACATCCTCACCGATGAGGCGGCGATGCTCGCGGGCTCCCTCGGACTGCTGCCGTCGGCCTGCCTCGGTGAGGGGCGGCGCGGCATCTACGAGCCCATCCACGGCTCCGCGCCCGACATCGCCGGCCGCGGCATCGCCAACCCCTACGGCACCATCCTGAGCGTCGCCTTGTTGCTGCGGCATTCGCTCGAGCTGGGCGCAGAGGCCGCCGCGCTCGAGCAGGCGGTGGAGGCGGCGCTGGGCGACGGCGCACGCACGAGCGACATCGCCCCCGCCGGCACCCGCGCCCTGTCCACCCGCGAGGCGGGTGAGGCCGTGATCAGCAGGCTGCAGCGGCCCGGCTGAGGGTGGGCTGCGGCACGACGGCGGCGGCCCGGGCGAGCCCGCGCCGCAGGTCCTCGCGCAGGTCTTCGAGCGCCTCGATCCCGACCGACAGGCGGATGAGCCCGTCGGCGAGGCCCGCCCTCTCGCGCGCCGCCGGGTCCATCGCGGCGTGGGTCATGGTCGCCGGATGCGCCACCAGGCTCTCCACGCCCCCCAGGGATTCCGCCAGCGAGAAGGATTCCAGTCCCGCGAGGAACTCACGCACCGCGGCGTGCCCGCCTTCGATCTCGAGCGTCACGATCGCGCCGAAGCCGCGCTGCTGGCGCTGCGCCACCTCGTGCCCCGGGTGCGTGGCAAGCCCGGGGTACCACACGCGCCTCACGTTCGCCTCGCCCTGCAGCCAGTGAGCGAGCGCGTGCGCGTTACGCGCGTGGTGATCCAGGCGCGCGTGCAGGGTGCGCAGGCCCCGCAGCGTCAGGTAGCTGTCGAAGGGGGCGCCGGTCAGCCCCAGGCAGTTGGCCCACCAGACGAGCTGCTCGTGCAGCCCCTTGTCGCGCGCCACGACCGCCCCGCCGACGACGTCGCTGTGACCGTTGAGGTACTTGGTGGTCGAATGCACCACCAGGTCCGCACCGAGCGCGAGCGGCTGCTGCCAGGCGGGGGACAGGAAGGTGTTGTCCACCACGATGAGCGCACCGGCGGCGCGTCCCAGGGCGGCGAACCTGGCGATGTCGGTGATGCGCAGCAGCGGGTTGCTCGGGGTCTCGATCCACAGCAGCGCCGCAGGTGCGGTGAGCGCGGCGCGCACCGCCGCCTCGTCGCCAAAATCCACGAACTCGACCTGCCGTTCGCCGCGGCGCCGCCAGGCATCGAACAACCGGTAGGTGCCGCCATAACAGTCATGCGGCGCGACGATGCGACCGAGCGCCGGCACCAGGTAGCCGACCAGCGTGACCGCCGCCATGCCGCTCGCGGTCACCACCGCACCGGCCCCCCGCTCGAGCTCGGCGAGCGCCGCCCCCAGCAGGTCGCGCGTCGGGTTCCCCGAGCGCGTGTAGTCGTAGGCACCCTTGTCGGCGAAGCCGCGGAAGGCAAACGTCGAGCTCAGGTGCAGCGGGGGTATGACACAGCCGGTCGCGTCCCCGCACTCGATGCCGGCACGCACGGTCTGCGTGACCTGGCTCGTGGACGTGTCGGCCGCCGCTTTGAGCGCGGCGGGTGCCCGAGGTGTGACCGGAATCGATTCGACCGAGGCTTTCATCGGAGGCTCCGCTTATGGTTAGCACGGTCTCACCGGCCTCCCGCGGAGCGCGCCCGCCCAGGACGGGCAGGCTTGTCGCGTCCATCCTCGAGCCGCCCTTGAGGCGCCCCGAGGCCACGCTGACCGCTCATCTGTCGACGTCCGCCAGGGCGGGCATCGCAGGAGTTGGCACCTTTCCAGTGTGGTTAGCCCTGGCGGTTGCCCCGGCGTCTAAGGGCCTTATCCCTCAGCCGGTCTCGATGAGTAATCCGCAGTTTAGGGTGCCGTCGCGCGCCGCGCAAGCGCTCGGGGCGCCAGCGCCTGCACGGCCGGCGGATCCACGAAACGCCTCACGCCGATCGCCTCGTAGACCTCGGCGGGGAAATAGATGACCCCGTCCTTCATGACCAGGCTGATGCGGCGGATGTCGCTGATGGTCTGCGTCGGATCGCCGTCGATCAGGATCAGGTCGGCCCGCTTGTGGGGCTCGATCGAGCCCAGTTGCGCGACCCGGCCGGTGTAGCGGGCACCATTCCAGGTCGCGATCTGCAGCGCCTGGGCCGGGGAGAGGCCCGCGCGCACATACAGCTCGAGCTCGCGGTGCAGGGTGAAACCCGCGATGCCGTCGGTGCCGGCCTCGAGCGGCACACCGGCGCGATACAGCTGGCCGACGAGCTGCACCATCTTGTCATAAGAGGCGCGGTACCTGGCCGCGTTCTGCGCGGTGACGTTCATCGAGTTCTCGTGCCAGCCCCGCTGGACTGCCACCGGCACGTGATCGGCCACCGCGGCGTAGCTCGGGTCGATCTCCCCCTGTTTTTGCGTGAAGTTGCCCTCGAAGGCCGTGAGCGTCGTGTCGAGCACCGTGTGGTGCTGCTTCATCAGCTCGATGAGGTCGGTGACGCGCTGCGAGGAGAGGTCGAGTGTGTCGGCGTGGTCGGCCAGCAGATAGAAGCGCGCCAGCGTGCGCGTGTCGTCCTTGGGTCCCACGAAGAAGGTGAGCATGAGCTGGTTGATGTGCTGGATCTCGTCGTAGCCGGCGCGAATGGCCTCTTCCGAGCGCATGAACGCCGGCACGTGGCCGCTCACGCGCATGCCGTACTGGTGCGCGCGGGCGGCGGTCGCCTGCACCCACTCGGGATGGAAGGAGTTGTAGATCTTGATCTGCCCGTAGCCGTGCTGCGCGTACCAGTCCACCGCGTCGAGCGCTCCCTGCAGATCCTTGACGCGGAAGCCGCCGCTCGCCGAGTACGGGCTGTCGCCCTCGATGAAGCCGCAAGGGATGATGCGCGGGCCGACGATCTCGCCGCTCTCGAGCTGGGAGATGATCTCCTGCAGGCGCGTGTTGTCGTTGCCCATGTCGCGGCTGGTGGTGACCCCGCCCGCGATCTGCAGCAGCAGGTTCCAGGTGTCCTCGTGGGCGTGCATGTCGAACAGCGCCGGCATGAGCACGCGGCCGCCGCCCTCGATGCTCGAGGCGGCATCCCGCGCGCTGGAGCCGGCCGGGAACAGCGCCGCTATGTGGCCCCGGTATACGTACACGTCCTGCGGCGGCAGCAGGCGGGCGTTCTGCGAATCGAACACGCGCACGTTGCGGATCACGATCGGATCGGCCAGGCGGTGCGCGAGGCGGCCGGCGAGCTCGTGCAGCCAGTCGTGCTCGGCCTGTACCTGCAGCCGCTCGAGCTCGGCTCCCTGCCCCTCCCAGCCCTGCTCGATGACGCGCGCCAGACCCGGTATCACCAGGGCGAAGAACCGGTGATCCTCTGGCCCCGTGAGCCAGATGAAGTCCGGTCGCGTGTCGATACCGATTACCGCGTAGAGCGCGACCGCCAGGCTCTGGCCGCCCGACTGCAGCTGGCGGTCGAGGACCTTCCTCACCGCCAGCTCGCCTCCGGGGAGCGCGGCGATGCGGAGTCCGGGCTGGCGCAGCGCGGCCCGCACCAGCGTGGCGCCGGCTTCGAAGGAGCTGTCCACCGGTACGTAGACCGCGGGATTGGTGAGCGTGGCCTCGCCCCGGTCCGCCTGCGAGCGCCACCGCGCCTTGCCACCCTTGAGCGTATAGCTCTCGTCGATGCGAGCCCCGAAGGTGGACTTGCCCTTCACCTCGAACGACAGGAGCGTGCCGTCCGGGGCGAACCTCGAGTGCTCCTTGAGGTCCGGTCCGCGTCCGTTGTTGCGGTAGCTCATCTGCACATCGACGCCGCCGTCACCCCGCACGGTCGCGACCTCCGAGCCCGCCACCCGCCCCTCGAAGAGCACCGTATAGCGCACGCTGGTGTCGGCGAGCGCCGCGCCCGAGAGTGCGAAGGCGGCAGTGGCCGCGGCCATCATGCGCATGGTTGCTTTCCCCTTCCTTGAGCCCAAGGCGCCGCACGGTAGCACGGGGACGGCGACAACGTCGTCGCGCGCCGCGCCGGGCCGTTGGCGCGGTGCGACGCGCCGGGCTGCGCCACGCCGGGCCGTTGGCGCGCTGCCCAGCGTCCGCCCGCTGCATGGGCCCACGGAAACCCGTCTACGCTCCCTGCGCCGACGGCCGTGCCGGCGCGCTGGCAGCGGACCGGTCCCTTGTGATAATGTATTAGCGCGTTATTACACGGACGCGTTATTACATGGACGCGTTATTACACGCTCATGCCATGAAGACCCACCACAACGTCACCCCGCGCCAGGAAGCACTCGCCGAGCGCCACCTGTGCGCGGCGCTCGCCGCCCTGCGCACCCCGGAGGAGTGCCGCGCGTTCCTGCGCGATCTGTGCACGCCCGCCGAGCTGCAGGCGATGGCGGACCGCTGGACGGTGGTCGATTGCCTCAAGCGTGGCCTGCCTTACCGCGGTATCCACCGTCTCACGGGCGTGAGCGTCACCACCATCGGCCGCGTGGCGCGCTTTCTCGCCGCCGGCCACGGCGGCTACGACACCGCGGCGCGCCGCCTGGCGCAGACGCGCAGCGCGCGGGCACGCGGCGGCGCCGGTGCCTCGACCGGAAGCACTGCGGGGGTCGGCAAGCGCGCGCCGCGCCGCATGGAGGCCGTGCGCCATGAATGACATGCGGCACGTCACGGATGAGATGCGGCTGAAGCTCGCCGTCCAGAAGTCCGGCCGGTTGACGGAGCCCTCGCTCGATCTGCTGGCGCGCTGCGGCCTGAAGCTCTCGCGCGGCAAGGATCAGCTCGTGGGCTTCGGCGAGAACATGCCATTGGACGTGCTGTTCGTGCGCGACGACGACATTCCCGATCTGGTCCAGGAAGACGTCTGCGACCTGGGGCTCGTGGGCCTCAACGTGCTGGAAGAGAAACGCCTGGAGCTCGCCTCGCGCGGACACAGCGCGCGCTTTCAGCCGCTACGGACGCTCGACTTCGGCCGCTGCCGTCTGTCGCTCGCGGTTCCCGAGGGAACCTCCTACGAAGGCGCGCGCTCGCTGCGCGGCCGGCGCGTCGCGACGACCTATCCGTTCCTGCTCGAGAAGTATCTGCGCGAGCGCGACATCGCCGCCGAAATCGTCACGCTCTCGGGCGCGGTCGAGATCGCGCCCCGCCTGGGCCGTGCCGATCTCATCTGCGATCTGGTGTCGACCGGCTCGACGCTGCAGGCCAATCACCTGCGGGAAGTCGCAACGGTGTTGGAGAGCCACGCGGTGCTGATTCGCACGCCGCTCGATCTGCCGCCCGCAACGGATGAGTGGGTGCAGCGGCTGCTGATGCGCATCGATGGCGTGCAGCAGGTGCGCGAGAGCAAGTACATCATGCTGCACGCCCCGCGCGGCGCCCTGCCGGAGATCCGCCGGCTCCTGCCGGGCTCGGAGTCCCCGACCATCATTCCGCTGGAGGGTTGCGCCGACCGCGTCGCCGTGCATGCGGTGTGTCGCGAGGACGTGTTCTGGGAGACGCTCGAGAGCCTGAAGAAAGCCGGTGCGAGCGCCGTGCTCGTGTTGCCGGTCGAGAAAATGCTGGCCTGACCTCATGCGCATCGTGGAATGGGACCAGCTCGCTGAGCCCGAACGGCGGGCGGCGCTCGCGCGACCCGCACAGGAGTCGCGGGCCGAGGTCGCAGCCCAGGTGCTGGAGATCATCAGCGCCGTGCGTCACCAGGGCGACGCCGCGCTGCGCTCATACACCGAACGCTTCGACGGCGTGCAGCTCGAGGCGCTGGCGGTGCCACGCAGCGAATTCATCCAGGCCCGCCGCTCACTCGCGGCCCGGCAGATCGCGGCGCTGGAATGCGCCATGGCGAATGTCCACGCGTTTCACTCGGCGCAGGTCATGCAGCCGCTCGCGTTGGAGACGATGCCCGGTGTGCGCTGTGAACGGATCATCCG
>VBMV01000055.1 GCA_005878835.1 Gammaproteobacteria bacterium
GATGGAGATCTGCGGCGACCCGCGGTCGGCAGGATGCTCGGGCTGCCGCGGGATGCACCGGGCCTGTCCGAGCTGCTGGCCAGTAGCGCCCGGCTCCCCGAATGCGTGAGCGGCACGGGTGTCAAGGATCTGGACGCAATTCCAACGGGCTTCATCCCCCCCGATCCGCTGCAGCTCCTGTCGTCGGCCCGCATGTCCAGTGCGCTCAAGGTGCTGGCCAACACCTATTCGCGCATCATCATCGACTGCGCGCCCATATTGCCGGTGAGCGATGCGGCCGTGCTGTCGAAGTACGCGGACTGTGTGCTCTATGTCGTGAAGTCGGACGCGACCAAAGTGCCGCAAATCAAGAACGGCCTCGGCCTGCTCGAGCGGGTAAATGCGCCGATACTGGGCATCGTGCTCACCCAGTTTGATGTTCGCAAGGCCGAAAAATACGCTGACTATGCCTATGGCAACTATTACGAGCCGGATGCTTCGAAGTCTTAGGCGGCCCGATTCAAGGCGGCCTGATATCGCACCCCCGGCGCTCGTTCGGGCCTCTATCGCCGCGGTCCTGCTTCTGCTCGGCTACGCCCTGAGCGTCGCCGCCCGTACGGGGCTGGCCGACGTATACGCCGAACCGGCCAAGTCCTATCTGCAGACGAAGCGCGAGGCGGGCGAGGTACTGACCCGTGACGAATGGCAGGCCCTCTACGGGAGCCTCGCCCGGGCGTTGGCGCTGGCACCGGGTGATCCAGACAACCTCAGCGAGTTGGCCCGCCTGCATCGGATCCTCCTCGAGGCAGACGATCTCGATGCCGGGGAGATCTCGCGCTACGGGGATGCGGGCGCCGGCTACTACCGGGCGGCTCTTGCGCTGCGCCCGACGTGGCCCTGGGATTGGGGCAACCTGGCGCTGGTGAAATATCAGCAATACCAGGATACGAGCGCCGTCTACCAGGACGCACTGGTGCGCGCCGTCGAATTCGGCCCGCGGGAGCCTTCATTGCAGGACCGGGTCGCGGAACTGGGCGCCGGCAGCTGGTGGGCCCTGAGTCCGGCCGCTGCCCGGGCGGTCCTGACCGCCGCCGACCGGGCACTCGAGCGCGATGCCCAGTCGTTTTCCGGGAGGTCTGATGCGAAGGAGCGATGGCGGCCGCTGTGCACCCGTGCCGGCGACTTCTTCGCGCATATCAAGCGTCACTGTGAGGCGCTCGGCTTGACATAGTGGCGGGAATCGCGCTCGCGCGCGGCGCGTTGACAGAACCGGACGTGACGACCATAGTCAGCAGCCCATCGGGGAACCCACCTGCGCTTGGGGAGATCGTCATGAAAATCAGACCGATCGTCATCGGGATGGCGGCTTGGTTGCTCCTGCCCCTGGCCGGCGCGAGTGCGCCAGCCGTATCCGATCCAGGCCTGCATCAGGCCGGCGCGGGTGCCGATCTGCAGCGCGGCGCTGCGCACCCGGCCGAGAACTTTGGGCGCAAAGAGAACGAGGATAAGGACGACAAGGGCGACAAGGACCACAAGGGCAAGCATTGCGACGACGGCGACCATGGCGATGGTGGCGACCGTGGCGGCCATAGCGACCATGGCGACCGTGGCGGCCATGACGACGATTGCGACAAGAGCCGGAGCAAACCGCACCGCTAGGGCTCAAAGGAAATAAAGTCGGTCAGCCGACCCTACCGCCACCGATTAAGATCAAACGGCGTACGTTCCAGGACGTACGCCGTTTTCGTTTGGGGAATCGCAAGTGATGGCGCCACGGGCTCCCGCCGATCGCTTCCTGTTTCATGCCTTCCTGGCGCTGTTGTTGTGGATGCCTCTGCCGTTCGGCAGCAACGTCGCCTGGGCCTCATCGTTCATGGAAGCCTGGGTGTTCCTGATCGCGGGCCTGTGGCTCGTGCAGTACTACCGGGGCAAGGTTTCACCGAGCCGCCCCTTCGTCCGTGCATGGCCCGTGACCGCGTGCCTGCTCGCCACCCTGTTGTGGATACTCGTGCAGGCGCTGCCCTTGCCGGCCCGCGCCCTCGGCCTGCTCTCGCCGCGGGCCCTTGAAATCCACAGTACCACGCACAGCTACCCGAGCCTGTCGCTCGACGTCCACGCCACCCGCCAGGCGGCCCTGCAGACACTGGCCTACCTGCTCTTCTTCTGCCTGACGTTGCTGCTCGTCAACAGCAGGCCGCGCATCAGGTTGCTGGCGCAGGCGCTCATCGTGGGCGGCGTGTTCCAGGCCGCCTATGGCTCGCTCATGACGCTCGCCGGACTCGAGCACGGGGTATTCATCGACAGGCAGGACCCCGGGGTGGCCACGGGCACGTTCATCAACCGCAATCACCTGGCGGGTTACCTGGAAATGTGTCTCGCGGCCGGCGTCGGCCTGATGCTGGCCGAGCTCTCGAGCACCCGTGCGGTCGGCTGGCGCGACAGTGCGCGCCAGCTGTTGCGGACCCTGCTCGGCAACAAGGCGCGCGTGAGGCTCGCGCTCGTGGTCATGGTCACGGGCCTCGTGCTCACGCGCTCGCGTATGGGCAACACCGCGTTCTTCGCAAGCCTGACCGGCGTGGGCTGTTTCTACCTGCTGGCGGTGCGCAAGCTCTCGGGCCGCACCATCACCTTCTTCGCCAGCCTGCTCATCATCGATCTGATCGTCGTCGGCAATTTCTTCGGCCTCGAGAAAGTGGCGGAGCGCATCCAGCAGACTTCCATTGAGCCCGGGGATCGCGTCGACACGGACCGCGACGCCCTGGCGATGCTGCGGGACTTCCCGCTGACGGGCATCGGAGCCGGAGCCTTCTATGCCGTTTACCCGATGTATACCAGCGCCGTCGTCGTCACCGGCTTCACCCGGCATGCGCACGACGATTACCTGCAGTTCGCCTGCGAGTTCGGGCTGGTGTTCGCGGCCCTGCTGGGCGCCGTCGTGCTGGCCTCGCTATGGACGGCCATTCGCGCCCAACTCAAGCGCCGCGACCAGCAATTGCAGGGCATGGGCTTCGCGGCCACGATGGCCATCGTGGCGCTGCTGATTCATTCGGCGGTCGACTTCAACCTGCAGATCCCGGCCAACGCGGCGATGTTCGTCGTCATGCTGGCCCTCGGATGGGTCAGCCGGTACTGGGACCCACTGATCGATCTCCCGGCGCACCACTGATTGTTTTTTGGTGTTTCAAAGGCCAAAGATTGAAGTGGATGAGGATGTGCAGATGGTTGCCGCAGTCATGATGGCAAACATACCAACTGCCCGATCAGTGGCCGTGGCAAAGGCTGTAGATGCGATTGCACCTACTCTCCGGGAGGCATTATCCTCCAGAGCAGATCGTCGCTTTACAGTTGATCGCGTCGCCTATTTTGGCCGGTGATCAGCAAAGACAATCAACTGCCACCGGATAGAGCCTTGGGCTACTGTGTGCTCGTGATGGTCTTGCGGTGGAAGCGGATGAGATTCGGTGGAGACTGCTTCACGCCCGCATCCTTCGCAGCGATAGATTCCAGACAGCGGAGCCGCGACGCCCGGATGTCTGACTTCGTCAAAAACAGCATCCTGTGCCTTACCAACGTATGTATCGTATTTGTAGAGCGCCATTGTCCTGATTGGGTTATCTAGTGCGAGCGGCTTTCTGCGGCGGCTCTTGAAGCAAGTCCAGCTGGTTGGAATTTGCGCTTGATTCAGTATGCTGAGCGAACGGATCTTGAAGGGAGATCAAGGCCGTTCGCTTTGGCCTCAAGGACCGAAGCCAATCCGATCCAATATAGACACGACCTCTGCGCTCGCCGACCGGAACTAGCAGCCCCTCATTCACGAGGGTCTTTAGATCTTTGCTAGCGACCTCATTTGAAATGCCTGCAATAGCGCGATAAGTCGAATTTCGAATACGGCGGCCAAATGCCGCATCAAGTAACGCAAGGACCAGGCGCTCATTCAATCCGCGTTTTCGAGCTTCGACTTCTAGAATATCGCCAACTCGCTCCATCTCCTTGGTTCGGCGCAGAAGTGTCGTCGCTTGTCGATAGTGCGCAGTCAGGCAGAACTTGATGAATGGCGACGGATCGCGCTCAGGGTGCCAACTTCCTTGGCCTACCTCGGCCAGTACCGCGTAATACTCAAGCATTTGTCGCCCGAGATATTCTTCGATACTTGAGAAAATAGGATCGAGAATCCCTTCTCGTGCGAGCACCATGGTTTGCAACGCGCGCCCCATTCTTCCGTTCCCATCGGAGAATGGATGGATCATGACTAGATTGAGGTGTGCCATAGCGGCTCTCACCATCACAGGGAGATCGCTAGGTGCATTGAGTGAATTGATCAAGTCTTCCATCAGCTTTGCGACCAAGGAGATGTCCGGGCCCTCATAGACGATTTGACCAGTGGGCTCGTGGCGGACGAATACTGCTCCGGGTCTCCACCGGCCAGGATGCTTAGTGATATCGAAATCGAGCATCATGTAATGCAGACCGCGAAGCGTCCCTTCGTTGTGAACGAAGTGACGATCGTCTGCGAGCTGCAAGACATAGCTCATCGCCGATCTGTATCCCTTCACTGCCGACCAAGCAGCACGATCAGCATCTAACGGTTCCTCGCCTTCGATAGCCGCGACTGCGTCTTCGTGCGTAACGTTGTATCCTTCAATGGTGTTGGAGCCTTGAATTGCTCTGGCAAAGGTTGAACGGCTCAGCAAGCCAGTCCAACGACGGCGGTTGTCGCTGGTGGCATTTCGGAGTTGCACTCGCAAAGCATCGATCTCCGAGATGACGCGCAGACACTCAGGAGACAGCGGATCGATAGTGAAGATTGAACCCATATGTATATAGTATCTGTAACTTATCCAGATACTATCAGGATTGTATCCTGTTATCAACTGGAAATGGGTATGGTCTTAAATCGGTTCTTCTTGCAAAGCCGAAAAAAGCTATTAGGGAAGAAATCTTTTCCTTTTCAATATGTTGTGGAGCGACTGCTGGCGACTCCGCCAAGCCATTTCGGCAGAAAAAGCCTAGTTCCTAGGGAAAACGCCAAACCTAGCCGCTCTTAGGCTTAGCAAGCCTGACTATTCTCCGCCGCTCATCTATTTTGGTTTGTAAAACGGATGGTCGTTGTTTCAGCGCCGGCGCCCGGCGGGCGAGCGCCGTCGACCACCCGATGCCGCGCGGCGGCGGGCCGGGGCCGGCCGCCGGGAGCGGCGCGCCGCTGACTTGCGCGGCGCGGCCCGCGACTTCTTGCGCGGCGCGGTGCCGCGGGCGACGCGCGAGGGTGTGCGTGCCTTGCGGCGCGCTGCGGCCGGCTTGCGCCGCTTGGGCGCCGCCCGGGGCCGTGCCGCGGCGGCCGCTGGCGCGGGCTTGCGGCTGGCGGGTGCGGGCGCGGCGCCGTCGGTGCCGCGCAGCTGCTCGAGAATTCCCGGGTTCTCGAGCGTGGAGACGTCCTGGGTGATCTGCTCGCCGCGCGCAATGGCCTTGAGCAGGCGGCGCATGATCTTGCCCGAGCGCGTCTTGGGAAGGTTGTCCGCGAAGCGGATGTCGTCGGGCTTGGCGATCGGACCCAGCTCCGCGCCTACCCAGTCGCGCAGCTCCTTCACCAGCGCGCTGGTGTCGCCGGTGGGGCGTGGACCGCGGCACACGACGTAGGCGAACACCGACTCGCCCTTGATGTCGTGGGGCTTGCCGACCACGGCGGCCTCGGCCACCCGCGGATGCGCGACCAGGGCCGATTCGATCTCCATGGTCCCGAGACGGTGGCCGCTGACCTTCAGCACATCATCGATGCGCCCCATGATCCAGAAATAACCGTCCGCATCGCGATGCGCGCTGTCGCCCGCCACGTACAGGCGGTTGTGGAACTTCTCCCAGTACCCGGCCACGTAGCGCTCGTTGTTGCGCCAGATGGTGCGCAGCATCGCCGGCCAGGGCTTCCTGATCACGAGATACCCGCCGGCATCGACGCGCGTCACCGGCTCACCCTGATCGTCGACGATGTCCGCGTCGATCCCGGGCAGCGGTTGCGTGCACGATCCAGGCTTGGTCGCGGTCACGCCCGGGAGCGGGGAGATGAGGATGGCGCCGGTCTCGGTCTGCCACCAGGTGTCGACGATCGGACAGCGGCCCTGCCCGATCACCCGGTGGTACCACATCCACGCCTCGGGATTGATGGGCTCGCCCACGGTGCCAAGCAGCCGCAGGCGCGAAAGATCGTACTTCGCCGGCAGCGCATCGCCGAGCTTCATGAGGGCGCGGATCGCCGTGGGCGCGGTGTAGAACACCGTCACACCGTGCGTCTGGCAGTTCTTCCAGAAGCGTCCGCCGTCGGGGTGCGTCGGCCCGCCTTCATACAGCACCACGGTCGCGCCCGCGGCGAGCGGCCCGTAGGCGACATAGCTGTGCCCGGTGACCCAGCCGACGTCCGCGGTGCACCAGAACACGTCCTCATCGCGCAGATCGAACACCCACTGCGTCGTGACTTTCGCGCCCAGCAGATACCCGCCGGTGGCGTGCTGGATGCCCTTCGGCTTGCCGGTGGAGCCCGAGGTGTACAGCAGGAACAGCGGGTGCTCCGCGTCCACCCACTCGGCTTCGCACGCCGCCGGCTGGCCATCGATGACCTCATGCCACCACAGGTCGCGGCTCGGATCCATGTTGATCGGCTGGCCGGTGCGCTTGAGCACGATCACCCGCCGCACGCTCTTGCAGCCGCTGGCGAGCGCCTGGTCGGCCGCCGCCTTGAGCTCGACCGCGTGGCCCCCGCGCCAACCGCCGTCGGCGGTGATCACGAGCTTGGCTTCCGTGTCGATGATGCGATCCTTGAGCGCCGGCGCCGAGAAGCCGCCGAACACCACCGAATGGACCGCGCCGATGCGGTTGCAGGCGTGCATCGCGACGAGGATCTCGGGCACCAGCGGCATGTAGATGATGACGCGGTCGCCGCGCGTGACGCCCTGGGCCTTGAGCGCGTTGGCGAAGCGGCACACTTCCGCGTGCAGCTCGCGGTAGGAGAGGCGCCGCACGTCCCCGGGCTCACCCTCGAAGATGACGGCGGTCTTGTGGCCGCGCTCGTTCAGATGCACGTCGAGGCAGTTGTAGGAGGCGTTCAGGCGACCGTCGCCGAACCAGCGATAGTTGGGAGCCTGCGTGTCGTCCAGCGCCACGGTGAAGGGCGTGTGCCAGGTGAGCTCCTGGGAGGCGAGATCGGCCCAGAATCCGACATGGTCGTCGCGCGCGCGCTTGCGCAGGGTTTCCAGGTCCGCCGGCTTGACGCGCGCGCGCGCCGCGAAGCCAGGCGGCGGGGTAAAGGTGCGCGTCTCCAGGAGAACCGATTGTATGTTCTTGTCCGCCATGGCTCGCTCCTGACAAAACACTGCGGCTGTGAGGCGCAGCATAGCCGCGCGCAGCCGCTCTGTCAGCGCCGCGTCAGCGCCGCGCCTGCGCGAGCAGCCGCTCGATCATGGCGCGCGCCTGCCGGGCATAACCGCCGCCGAACAGGTTGGCATGGTTCAGCACGTGGTAGAGGTTGTAGAGCTCGGCGCGCGCCTCCCAGGCCGGCGCGAGCGGCGCCGCCGCCTGGTACGCCTGGTAGAAGCGCTCGCCGAAGCCGCCGAACAGCCGTGTCATCGCCAGGTCGGTCTCGCGATCGCCGTAGTAGACCGCCGGGTCGATGAGCACCGGCTCACCGCTCGCGCTCGCGAGCCAGTTGCCGCCCCACAGGTCCCCGTGCAGGAGCGAGGCCGCCGGGCGGTGAGCGGCGAGCAGCACCGGCACCGACTCGAGCAGCCGCTCCCCGGCGGCGGCGGGAAGCTCGGCAAAGCCGTGCGCCGCGGCCATCTCGAGCTGCGGGCGCAGGCGCCGCTCGCGAAAGAATTCCGCCCAGTCCTCGCTCGCGGCGTTCACCTGCGGCGTGCGGCCGATGGTGTTGTCGCGCACCCAGCCAAACCGGGGCGCCGTGACGGCGTGCAGCGCGGCGAGCTCCCTCCCCAGGCGCGCTTCGCACTCCGGCCCCGCCACGCCCGTCTCGATCCACTCGAGCGCCAGGAACGCGCAGCCCTCCGTATGCCCGCTCGCCAGCACCCGCGGCACGCGCACCGTGCGGGAGCGCTCGAGCTCGGCGAGCCCGGCTGCCTCGGCCGCGAGCATGGCCCGCGCCTCGGGCGGGGCGAGCTTCACGAACATCGGGCCCGCAGCGGCCGGCCAGAGGTAGCACTCGTTGATGCTGCCGCCCGACACGCGCCGCTGCGGCCCCAGGGCACAGCGCGTGCCGGTCAGCGCGCCGATCTCACGGGCGACGGCCGCAAAGCGCTCCATCTCATGCCACGGGGCGCGCGCTCAGAGGGCGGGCAGCTGCGCCAGCCGCTCGCCCTGGCGGCGCAGGAACGGTCCGAAGCCGAGTCGGTCGTACAGCTCCGACAGCGCCGGCATGTCGGGCAGGCGGCGCCTGAGCCCGGGGGCCGCGACCTCGAGCGAGAGATCGCAGGCGATGCGCGTGAGCCGGCGGGCGAGGTACACCGACTCGCGATGCTCACTCAGGCGCGCCCCCAGGGTCCCCGCGCCGCGCAGCTTCAGGTGCGCCACCCGCGCCAGGTCACCGTACAGCTCATCGAGGGAGCTGAATGCGCGCATGAGGCAGGCGGCGGTGCGATGCCCGATGCCGGGCACGCCGGGAATGTTGTCCACCTCGTCGCCGGTGAGCGCGAGATAGTCGGCGAAGCGCTCAGGTCTCACGCCGAAATGCCGCTCGATGTCGTGATAGCCGAACTGCTCGCGCGCGCCGAAGTCCCAGAACAGATCCCCGTCGCGCACCAGCTGCGCCAGGTCCTTGTCGCGGGTGATGAAGGCGCAGCGCTCCCCCTGCGCGCGCATCAGCGCGGCGAGCGTCCCGATGAGGTCGTCGGCCTCGTAGTCCGGGTCCACGAACACCGCGACCCCGAGCCGCCGGCACAACTCGCGGCAGTGCTCGAACTGCAGCGCCAGGTCCGCCGGCGCGCGCTCGCGGTTGGCCTTGTACGGCGGGTAGATGCGATTGCGGTAGGAGCCGGCGCGGCGCTGATCGAAGGCGACCGCCATGTAGGTGGGGCGCACCCGCTCGATGAGGTCTCCGAGGAAGCGCGCGAACCCGAACACGGCGTGCGCGGGGTTGCCGTCCCGGTCGCGCATGTCGGGCAGCACGGAGTGATAGGCGCGAAAGACGTAGACCGAAGCGTCCACTAGGAAGATCAAGGCGCCGCTCCGCTGCTGGAAACCGGCGCCACCTTAGCAGCCGGCGGCCCCGATCGTCACGCGCCGATCGCGCGGCCTTCAAGTGCGCGGTCAGCTGAGCCAGCGCTGGATGCGGTCGTGCAGCGGGCTCGAGCGCGGAAAATGCGCCACCAGGTATTCCATCTGGTCGGCGAGCACGCGCCGTCCCTTGAGAAAGATGTATTCCGCATAGGTCGGCGTGAACGGCACCGCGATCAGCTGCATGCGCGCCTGCTCGGGTGTACGCGAGGCCTTCTGGTTGTTGCAGCGGCGGCAGGCCGCCACCACGTTGGTCCACAGATCCGTGCCGCCCTGGCTGAAGGGGCGAATGTGATCGCGCGACAGCTCGCGCGAGGCAAAGCGCTGGCCGCAGTACATGCACAGGTACGCGTCGCGCCGGAACAGCGTCTGGTTGTTCAGCGGCGGCACGTAGTCGTGGCGCGTGTTGCCCGGATTGCCGGTGTGCCCGACCGTGGCGACGATGGAGTTGACCTCCAGGACCGTGCGCCGCCCGCTGCGCGCATTGGTGCCGCCGTACAGCTCATACAACAGCGAGCCGCACGTGTAAGCCACCTGCTCTTGGGTGTACAGTCGCGCGGCTTCCTTGTAGTCGATCCACTCGAGCGGCATGCCGGCGACGTCGGTGCGCAGCACCAGCTGCGACAGCCCGCGCGCCGCCACCGTCGCGACTATCGCGAAGTCCTCCGGGAGGCCGTGATCGGCGCGCTCGAGATCGATGCCTAGCATGGCGGGGTACGATACGGCACTTGTGTGCATGAGTTCAACATTGCAAGATCTTAATTCAACTGGGGATTTGCAGACACGTGGCTGGCCGGCCACGTACGCGAGGGCCTGAATGTCAGTCACCATTGGCGCGCTGCGCGAGAGCGCGCCGCGTGAAACGCGGGTCTGCCTGGTCCCGGAGGTGGCCGACAAGCTCACCCGGGAGGGCGCGCGCGTCCTGATCGAGCGCGGCGCAGGCGTGCGCGCCTGCTTTCCGGACTCTCTTTATAAGGGTGTCAGCTGGGCGGACTCCGCCGCCGGCGTGCTCGCCGCCTCCGACGTGATCCTGACGGTGCAACCGCTGACGCTGGAGCAGATCGGGCAGCTCAAGCCCGGCGCGGTGGTCATCGGCTTCATGCAGCCGCACGCGCGCGCCGCCGAGGTGCGGGCGCTCAAGGTGCGTGGCGTCACGAGCTTCGCCGTGGAGCTGGTGCCGCGCATCTCACGCGCGCAGTCGATGGATGCGCTGTCCTCGCAGGCCGCGATCGCCGGTTACAAGGCGGTGCTGATCGCCGCCTCTCACCTGCAGAAGTTCCTCCCCATGCTCACCACCGCCGCCGGCACCATCCGCCCCTCGCAGCTGCTGATCATCGGCGCCGGAGTGGCGGGACTGCAGGCGATCGCGACCGCGCGACGCCTGGGCGCCGTGGTCGAGGCCTACGACGTGCGCAGCGCCACCCGCGAGCAGGTGAAGTCGCTCGGCGCGAAGTTCGTCGACACCGGCGTGAGCGCCGAAGGCAGCGGCGGCTACGCGCGCGAGCTCACCGCCGAGGAGAAGGCCAGGCAGCAGGAGGTGCTGGATGCGCGCATCGCCGCGGCGGACGCCGTGATCACCACCGCATCGGTCCCCGGGCGCCCGGCACCGAAGATCATCTCGCGCGCCGCCGTGGAACGCATGCGCGCCGGCTCGGTGGTGGTCGACATCGCCGCCGAGCAGGGCGGCAATTGCGAGCTCACCAGGCCCGGCGAGGTGCTCGAGCACCAGGGCGTGAAGATCGTCGGACCGGTGAATCTGCCCGCCGAGCTCGCCTATAACGCCAGCGAGATGTACGCGCGCAACCTCTACAATTTCCTCAAGCCCGCGCTGGTGAAGGGTGAGCTGGCGATCGACTGGAGCGACGAGGTGTTCGCGCAGTCGTGTCTGACGAGCGGCGGACAGATCAAGCACGAACCGACGGCCAAGGCGCTGGAGGGTACGACATGACCGGGATGGTGGCGCTGTATATCTTCATGCTCGCGGCGTTCACCGGTTACGAGGTCATCTCGCGTGTGCCGGTGATCCTGCATACCCCGCTCATGTCGGGCTCGAATTTCGTGCACGGCATCGTGCTGGTCGGCGCGATGGTCGCGCTCGGTGGTGCGCACACCCCGCTGGAGAAGACCATCGGCTTCATCGGCGTGCTGCTCGGCGCCGGCAACGCCATGGGCGGTTACGTGGTGACCGAGCGCATGCTGGAGATGTTCAAGTCGAGCGGCGCGCGAGCGGCGCGCCAGAGGCCGCACTGATGCCGGGGGGGATTTCCGCCGGCCTGGCGATCCAGGCGAGCTACTTCGTCACCGCGGTGCTGTTCATCATGGGGCTCAAGCGCATGAGCTCCCCGGTCACGGCCCGCAGCGGCATCCTGTGGGCCGGCGCCGGCATGCTGGTGGCGACGCTCATCACGTTCCTGTACCCGGGAATGTCCAACTACGGGCTGATTCTCCCGGCGATGCTCATCGGCGGGGTGCTCGCGTGGTGGAGCGGCAAGCGCGTGGCCATGACCAACATCCCGCAGATGATCGCGCTCTACAACGGCATGGGGGGCGGGGCGGCGGCGGCGATCGCGGCGGTGGAGCTGTATCGCGGCGGGACCGAGGGCTACGCGAGCACCACGCTCGCGGTGGCCGGCGGCATCATCGGCGCGGTGTCCTTCAGCGGCAGTTTGATCGCCTTCGGGAAACTGCAGGGTCTGATCACACGCAGCATCCGCTTCCGCGGCCAGCAGCTGCTCAATCTGCTGCTGCTCGCCGTGGCGCTGGTGCTCGGTGCGCTGGTCGCTGCACAGCTCGACGCCTCGCTCGCCGTGGTCACCGGATTCTTCCTGCTGGCGCTGCTGCTCGGGCTCACCATGACGCTGCCGATCGGCGGCGCCGACATGCCGGTCGTCATCTCCCTCTACAACGCGCTCACCGGGCTCGCGGTCGGCCTCGAGGGCTTCGTACTCAACAACGCCGCGATGATCATCGCCGGCACGGTGGTGGGCTCGGCCGGTACGCTCCTCACGCAGCTGATGGCGAAGGCCATGAACCGCTCGCTCGGCAACGTGCTGTTCTCGGGGTTCGGCGACACCGGCACTGCTGCCACCGGCGAGGTCAGCGGGAGCCTGAAGCCCATCGAGGCGAGCGACGCCGGCGTGATGATGGCGTTCGCCAGTAAAGTGATCGTAGTTCCGGGTTACGGCATGGCGGTGGCGCAGGCCCAGCACAAGGTCTGGGAGCTGTGCCAGCTACTCATCGAGCGCGGCGTGCAGTTGCGGTTCGCGATCCATCCGGTCGCGGGGCGCATGCCCGGCCACATGAACGTGCTGCTGGCGGAAGCGGGTGTGCCCTACGACCTGATCGCCGATCTCGATGAGATCAACGCCGAGTTCGAGACCGCCGACGTCGCGCTCATCATCGGCGCCAACGACGTGGTGAACCCGGTGGCGCGCACCGACAAGTCGAGCCCGATCTACGGCATGCCGATCCTGAACGCCGACAAGGCGAAGAACGTCATCGTCATCAAGCGCGGCAAGGGCGCGGGATTCTCCGGCATCGAGAACGCGCTGTTCTATCTGGACAACACGCGCATGCTGTACGGGGATGGGCAGAAGGCGGCGGCGGAGCTGATCCAGGCGATCAAGGCGGTGGAGTGAGGCGCGGGCACCGTGCCCATGTACGAACACCGCCGTCAGCGCCCGCTGCCGCCAGTCGCCTTTGTGGTGCGGTTGCTGCGGCACTTCGCCCTCGCCGCACTGCTGCTCGCGGCTTCCCTCGGGCTCGGCATATTCGGCTACGAGCACTACGAGCATCTCGAGTGGCATGATGCGTTCGAGAACGCCTGCATGCTGCTGGGCGGCATGGGGCCGGTGAGCAATCCGCTAACCCCCGCGGGGAAGCTGTTCGCGGGCTGCTACGCGCTGTACGCGGGACTGGTGTTCATCGTGAGCGCGACCATCATCCTGGCCCCGGTTCTGCACCGCATGCTGCATCTGTTTCATTGCGACGAGCGCGACCCATGAGCCATCCACTTCGAGCCCCGGTCGCGGCGTGCGCGGGCCTGGCCCTGGCGCTGCTGCTTCCGGCGGCGCTGCGCGGCGCGACTCCCGCGGGCGAAGCGCCGCCAAAGCCGCTCACCGGCGCGCAGGTGCTGGCCGCGTCCACGGCCGCGGACTGGCGGGCACTCGATCCCTCGAACACCCTCTACCTGGAGCTGCCCGCCGGGCGCGTCGTGATCGAGCTCGCACCATTGTTCGCCCCGCACCACGTCGCCAACGTCCAGGCGCTCGCCCGCGGGCATTACTTCGATGGCTTGTGGATCATGCGCGCCCAGGACAACTACGTCGTGCAATGGGGCGATCCGGACGGCAAGAAGCCCGTCGGCGCCGCGCACCGCACCGTGGGCGCGGAGTTCGAGCGCCCGCTGCGGGGTCTGTCGATCACGAGGTTCCCGGACCCGGATACCTATGCGCCGGACGTCGGATTCGTGGACACCTTTCCGGTCGCCGCCGATGCGGCGATCGGCCGCGCGTGGCTGGTGCACTGCTACGGCATGGTGGGCGCCGGGCGTGACAACGACGTCGATAGCGGCGGCGGCACCGAGCTGTACGTGGTGATCGGCCAGGCCCCGAGACACCTGGATCGCAACGTCACACTCCTCGGGCGCGTGGTGTCGGGCATGGAGCTGCTGTCGGTCATGCCGCGCGGCAGCGGCGCCCTGGGGTTCTACGAGCACCCCGAGCAGCGCACGCCGATCAAGTCCCTGAGGTTGGCCGCGGATGTGCCGGCCGCGCAGCGCACGGAGCTGGAAGTGCTGCGTACCGACACACCCACTTTTCTCGCCTATGCCGAGGCGCGGCGCAGCCGGCACGAAGAGTGGTTCAAGGTGCCGGCCGCACGCCTGGACGTGTGCAATCTGCCCATCCCGGCGCGGCCACGCGGCAACGGCGGCGCCGCGAAATAGCCCCCGGGGGCCGGATCAACGGTGCGGCCGCGGCGCCTGGGGCGGCCGCGGCATCTGGCCCTTCTCTCTCCGCTCGCGCGCGTGCTCGATCATCTGCTGGCGCTCGGCGGGGCTCGCTTTGTGCCATTGCTCGCGCAGCATCTGGCGCCGCGCCGGCGGCAGCTGCTGAAACTTGTGAAAATTCTCCCGCACCCTGGCCTGCTCGTTCGGCGGCAGTTCCTGGAACTTCTGCCAGCGGCTGCGCAGCGCATGGCGCTCCTCGGGGGGCAGCCCCTGCCAATGCGAAAAGCGCTCGCGCGCCTTGTCACGCTGCTCGGCGGACATTCCCAGCCAGCGGTCGGAGCCGTGCGCGAGCGCCTGCTGGCGCGCGGGCGGCAGGCTGTCCCACTGGCCTGCGTATCGCGACAGGAGCTTGCGCTGCTCGGGCGCAAGGCTCGACCAGGCGAGCGGGGCCGGGGGACTGGCACCCGCCGCAGGCGCTTGCTGCGCAACGGTGGGGGCTTGCTGCGCAACGGCGGGCGCTTGCTGCGCAAACGCGGGAGCTGCCGCAAGCAGCAGCAGGGCGATGCAGGCGCGCGTGGCGTTACTCATTATTTTTCACTCCCGCTGCCCTCGGCGGCGGAGGCGGGGTTGCGCGGGGCGGCCGACCCTTCACCAGCCGCTCCGCGCGCGGCGGATCGGCCTGCGCGAGGTAGTCCGGGTTCACCTCGGCCAGCCGGTCGACGCTTCCCAGGAACTCGAGAAAGCCGGGGTCGGGGTCCGCGGCCTGCGGCGTGCGCGTGTCGTCGCTGTGGGCCAGCGCGCAGGCGAGCGCCCATACCGCCAGCACCGCGCCGCTCGCGCGAGCTGTACCCATCAGCCGTCGCTCTGGACATTGTCGGTCTGCGCGGTTGCCCATTCATAGAACGGGCCGTCCCAGCCATCCAGCAGTTCGAGTGCTTCACTGTCAGCCAGCAAATCCATGTCCTCCGCGTGCTGTGCCTCGAGCACCGGGGGCTCGCCGGCGGGCTGGCGGTGCCACAGCACCACCGCCACGAGCAACGCGGCCGCTGCCGCGCCCACGGTCGGCATGAGTGTCAGGCTGCGCCACCACGCGGGGCGACGCGCGCCGGCCGCCTCGAGCGCCGCCTGGCGCGCCTGGTTCAGGCGCGAGCGGGTGCGCCCATCGATACGCGACAGGCTCTGCTCGAGCACCACGCGCGCGTTGCGCTCGAATTGCGTCAGTGGCTCATTCACCGCGCTCATACGTAGAACTCTCCGAGTTGCGCGCGCAGCCTCTGCAGCGCGCGAAAGTAATGCGTCTTGACGCTGCCCTGCGAGCAGCCCATCGCCGCCGCGGTCTGGGCCACATCCAGTCCCTCCAGCGTGCGCAGCAGAAACGCCTGCTGCTGCCGGCGGGGCAGCTCACCGAGCGCCTTCTCCAGCGCCCCCACCGCCTGCTCGAGCTCCAGCCGCCGCGGGGGTTGCGGCTCGGGGCTCGGCGCCTGGGCGATGGGATCGGGCTCCTCGTCGTCCTCGTCGCCGCGAAACGGCAGCCAGGCGATCACCCGTCCGCGCACCGTGCGCCGGCGCTGCATGTCGCGAATGCGGTTCTCGAGAATGCGGTAGAAGAGCGGCTTCCACTCCTGCGCCGGCCGGTCGGCGTAGGCGCGGGCCAGCTGCAGCATCGCGTCCTGCACGGCATCGAGCGCGTCGTCCTCGTGCCGCAACGCCGCTTGTGCGATCTTGAACGCCTTGAGCTCGACGCCGGCCAGGAACTGGTTCAGCGCACGGGATCGGGTCTGGGCTTCAGGGTCCGTCAGGTCCACGTCGCCGTGTCGTGCGGCCGGCATGCTATAAGGCGACGCGAGCGTAGCAAACCCGGACATGGCCTGTATAACGCGCGCGCGCGCGACCTGGTTGACGGCCAGGATGAGGCGCAAGCCGCTGATTTGACTTACACGTGAGACCTGGCTCCGAAGTCTTTCGGGTGGCGCTCGACACCCCGCTCCGACGGCTGTTCGATTACCTTCCTCCGGCGTCCCCCGGCGCGCATCCGCCCGCACCCGGCGCGCGCGTCCGGGTGCCCTTCGGCCGCCGGCGCCTGGTGGGCGTGATCGTGGCGAGCGCCGAGACTTCGGAGCTTCCACCCGCGCGCCTGAAGCCGATCCTCGAGGTGCTCGATTCCAGGCCGGTGCTGGATCGGGAAGCGCTCGAGCTCCTCGGCTGGGCCGCGCACTACTACCACCATCCGATCGGGGAGGTGCTGGCCGGGGCGCTTCCCAGGGCGCTGCGGCTGGGGGCCAGCGCCGCCGGGAGCGAAGAGCGCTGGGTGGCGACCGCCGCCGGGGCCCAGGCGCGCGCGGCGGGTGAGCCGCGCCGCGCCGCCAGGCAGCGCTCGCTCCTCGAGTTTCTGCTGGCAGAGGGTGGCGCTGCGGCCGCCACCCTCAATGAGCGCCTCGGCTCATGGCGTGAGGCCGCCCGCTCGCTCCACGCGCGCGGCTGGATCGCCCGCACCGAGCGCGCACCCGAGGCGCAGGCACAGGCCCCGCGGGTGCGCGCCGCAGGTCCTGCGCTGCTGCCCGAGCAGAGCGCGGCCGTGGAGGCGGTGACGGCCTCGCTCGGGCGCTTCGGCGCGTTCGTGCTGCACGGCATCACCGGCAGCGGCAAGACCGAAGTCTACCTGCGCCTGATCGAGCGGGTGCTCGCGCGGGGTGAGCGCGCGCTGGTCCTGGTGCCCGAGATCGGGCTCACCCCGCAACTGCTGGGCCGGTTTCGCGAGCGTTTCGACGCGCCGATGGCGGTGCTGCATTCGGCCCTGACGGATCACGAGCGCCTGCTCGCCTGGCGCGAGGCCTTCAGCGGCCGCGCGCACATCGTGCTCGGCACGCGCTCGGGGGTGTTCGCCCCGGTGCCGCAGCTCGGGCTGATCGTGGTCGACGAGGAGCACGACGCGTCCTTCAAGCAACACGAAGGGGGCTTTCGCTATTCGGGGCGCGACCTGGCGGTGATGCGTGCCCGGCGCACGGGCGTGCCGGTGCTGCTCGGCTCGGCCACGCCGGCGCTGGAGACCCTGCACAACGTCGCCGCGGGCCGCTATGCGCTCCTGCGGTTGCAGCGCCGGGCGGCACAATCCCAGCCGCCGCGGCTCGCGCTGCTGGACCTGCGCACCAGCGCCGTGCGCTCGGGGTTGGCGACACCGGCGGTGCTGGCGATCGAGCGGCATCTCGCCGCCGACGGCCAGGTGCTGGTGTTCCTCAACCGCCGCGGCTACGCGCCGACGCTGTTGTGCACGGCGTGCGGCTGGATCGCGCCCTGCCGCGAGTGCGACGCGCGCCTCACCGTGCATCTGGCCGCGGGCCGCCTGCGCTGTCATCACTGCGGCGCCGACGCACCGCTCCCGCAGCGCTGCCCGCAATGCGGTTTCGCCGTGAAACCGGTCGGTCAGGGCACCCAGCGCATCGAGGAGACCCTCGGCACCGTGTTCCCAGGCGCGAGCATTGCGCGCCTGGACCGGGACGTGGTGAGAGGGCGCGGCGACCTGGAGGAGGTGATGCGCCGCATGTCCTCGGGCGAGGCGCGGATCCTCGTGGGCACGCAGATGGTGACCAAGGGGCATGACTTTCCGAACGTGACGCTGGTGGTCGTGCTCAACGCGGACCAGGGCCTGTTCAGCACCGATTTCCGCGCGCCCGAGCGTCTCGCGCAGACCATCGTGCAGGTGGCAGGACGCGCGGGGCGCGGCGCGCGCCCCGGCGAAGTGCTGATCCAGAGCGAATTCCCGGATCACCCGCTGCTCACCAGCCTGCTCGCGGAAGGCTACGACGGCTTTGCGCGCACGGCGCTCGCCGAGCGCTCCCAGGCGGCCTGGCCGCCGTTCAGCCGCCTGGCGGCGCTGCGCGACTCCGCCACCACCGCGCAGGCCGCGCTCGGCTTCCTCACCGAGGCCCGCCAGCTCGCGCAGGGAGCGCCGCGCGGGGTGCGGCTGTTGGGCCCGGTGCCGGCGGCGATGCACAAGCGCGCCGGACGCTACCACGCGCAGCTGCTGGTGGAGAGCGCGGAGCGCGCGCGCCTGCACGAATTCCTCGATGCCTGGCTGGCGCAGGTCGAGCAGCTCAAGAGCGCGCGCGCGGTGCGCTGGTCGCTGGACGTGGATCCGATCGAGCTGTTCTGAAAGCACCGAAGCGCCGATGCGCCGTGGCGCTCGGCAACGGTGTCAGACCGTGGAGAATACTGTGTTGGCTTCCAGTGGCCTGTCGCCCGCCTTGTAACCCAGCGGCGCGAGATTCGCCTTGAGCCACGCATCCGCGGGCTTGGTTTCGACGATGATAATCGGACGGCAGCGGCGGATGGTCTCGAGCGCACCCTCGAGAGCAGGTGTCTCGTAACCCTCGACATCGAGGTGGATGATCCCGATCTCGGATGTCCGGCACAGGTGGTCGATCGACTGAACCTGCGCTGTCACCAGGCGTTCGGGCGCGATCTGGGCCGTCGGCGCCTTCACACTGCTCCAGCCTCCCAGGGATTGACCCGCCTCGTCCTTGACGATGATGTCTGCAGTCGACGCCGAACGCCCGAGAGCGCCGCGGAAGAGTTTGACATTGCGCAAACCGTTGATCCTGACGGTCCACAGGGAGCTGGCGTGGTTTTCGGGATTGGGTTCTGCCGCATACAGCACGGCATCGGCGACGAGGGCCCGCGAGACGGCGGGCAGAAAGTCCCCAAAAAACGCCCCGGCATGCACCACGCTGCGGTCCACGCAATGACGTACGACGAAGTCGATCGTTTCGGGCTCCCACACCTCCCCATTGATGATCTTCCGAGCCGCCGGTCGCTGCACGGCAGCGCGCGGAACGCAGTAGAACCCGTGAGCATTCTCGGCAATGACGACTTCGGCAGCCGGCAGCATCGTCTCTCCTTATAACGTACGCAATTTGCAGCGCCAAGTATGCGTCCGCACCGGATGGACTTGCCCGATAACCCCGCACAGCGCTTCGGGTACAGACGTGGATCCGATCGAGCTGTTCTGAGCGCTCTTGATTTTTAGATCAACGAGAGTAACTATTTGTTGATGTCAAAGTCTATCAGTCCGCTGGGGCAGGCCGTGGCCGCCCTCACCCGCCGGGCGCGAGCGCTCGGATTGACCGATAGCGAGTGGGCGAATCGCGCCGGGCTGTGGCAGGAGACCCTGTCGCGCCTGCGCCGCCGCGAGGCTTGCGATTTCGAAACGCTGCGCTCACTGGCGCACGCCGTCGGCGCGCGCCTGGGGGTCCTCGAGATGCCGCCGCCCGAGGCTACGCCCGACGGTCATTTCCCGGCGCGTGTGGATCGGGATTACGAAGAGCGGCTGCTGCAACTGTGCGCCTCGGGCGAGCTCGATGCGGCGCGCTGGGCGAGTGCGGGACCGCGCTTTTTCATGGCCGGCCTTGCCGTCATGCTCGCGAGCGCGCGCGACCGCGATCGGCGCGGCTTGCTGGCCCTGGCAGAGCGGCTCCACCCCGGCGCGGCCGAGGTGGCGGTCTTCGAGCGCTGGCTGGCGCGCACCCCCGTGCGACCCACGCGCTTCCTGTCGCTCCTCGATGCCCGTCCCGCACATGCGGCCTGACCCCAACGCGCGACCGGAGTACCTGGCGGCGTTTCGCGAGATCATCGGGCGCATTGCCGCCTCGCTGGCGGGATCGCCGCCGCGCGCGTTGCCGGTGCAGATGTACGTCGCCGGCGGCGCGGCGCTGCACCTGTATACCGGGGAGCGGGTCTCCCGGGACATCGATGCCACCTTTTCTCATCGCATCGCACTGCCGGAGAATCTGGAAGTCGCGTATCGCGACGCCGACGGGGCCGCGCGCCTGCTGTACTTCGACCGCCAGTTCAACGACACGTTCGGGCTGCTGCACGAGGACGCCTACGAGGATTCGGTACCGCTCGCGCTCGAGGGCCTCGATTCCACCGCCCTGCAGGTTCGTCTGCTCTCGGCGCTCGACCTGGCGGTGAGCAAACTCGGCCGCTTCTCCAGCCAGGACCAGCAGGACATCGAAAGCCTGGCGCGACACAAGCTGGTGAGCTCCGTGGCGCTGCGGCGACGGGCACAGGGGGCGCTGCGCGGCTACGTGGGCGATACCGCCCGGGTTCAGGGCGCGATCGAAGTGGCGGTGCGGGTGGTGGCCGACCTCGAGGCGCGCGGCGGCAGGGCGCGCGGCCGGTAGCGGCGCTACGCGGCGAGGCGCGCCGCTTCGGGTACACTTGCGCGCCTGCCAAACGCGCGGATTTCCCTATTGAAGCAGGAACTCGAGCAACTGTTGCTGGCCTCCCTCGCCAAGCTCACCGGGAGCGTGCTCACCGAGATGCCCGCACCTTCCGCGGTGGTCGTCGAGCGCACCCGCGACAGCGGGCACGGCGAGTTCACCACCAACCTCGCGCTGCGGCTGGCCAGGGCGGCACGGCGCGATCCGCGCGAGCTGGCGGCCGCCATCGTGGCGGCGCTGCCGGCGAGTCCCCTGCTCTCGCGCACCGAGGTGGCGGGCGCCGGATTCATCAACTTCCACCTGGCGCCTGAGGCGTACGCGCGCGAGCTCGCGAGCATCCACGCGCTCGGCAGCGCTTACGGTGAGAGCCGGCTCGGCCAGGGCGAGCGGGTGCTGCTGGAGTTCGTGTCCGCGAACCCGACCGGGCCGCTGCACGTGGGTCACGGGCGCCAGGCCGCCTACGGCGCCACGCTCGCGAACATTCTCGCCGCGGTAGGCTTCGAGGTGGCGCGCGAGTACTACATCAACGATGCCGGGCGGCAGATGGACATCCTCGCCGTCAGCACCTGGCTGCGCTATCTCGGCCTGTGTGGCGAGGAGTTGCCGTTTCCGCAGAACGGTTACCGCGGCGACTACGTGCTCCCGCTGGCGCACAAGCTCAAAGCCTTGGTGCGCGAGCAGCTGCGCCGCCCGGCGGCGAGCGTGCTCGCGCAGCTGCCGCAGGATGCCCCGGCGGGCGACAAGGAAGCCTACATCGATGCACTCATCGCGCGCGCGCGCGAGCTGCTGGGGGCGGAGGGCTTCGGCCGGGTGCTGGAGCTGTCGCTCGGCGAAATGCTGGCGGACATCCGCAATGACCTCGGCGAATTCGGCGTGGTGTTCGATCACTGGTCCTCCGAGCGTGCGCTCGCGGACAGCGGCGCGATCGATCACGCGCTGGCGGTGCTCGAAGCGCGCGGCCGGCTGCAGCGGCGCGACGGCGCGCTGTGGTTCCGCGCCAGCGAGTTCGGCGACGAGAAGGATCGCGTGGTGGTGCGCGAGAACGGCCAGAAGACCTACTTCGCCTCCGATATCGCCTATCACCTGCAGAAGCGCGAGCGCGGCTTCGCGCGTCTCATCGACGTGCTGGGCGCCGATCATCATGGTTATGTCGCGCGGGTGCGCGCGGGGCTCATCGCCATGGGTGAGCCGGGCGAGTGCCTGGAGGCGACGCTGATCCAGTTCGTGAGCCTGTTCCGCGGCGCCGAGAAGATTCCCATGGGCAAGCGCGAGGCGCAGTTCGTCAGCTTGCGCCAGCTGCGTGAGGAAGTCGGCAACGACGCCTGCCGTTTCTTCTACCTGATGCGCAGCCACGATCAGCCGCTCGACTTCGACCTGGAGCTCGCCAAGTCGCACAGCAACGACAACCCGGTGTACTACATTCAATATGCGCACGCGCGCGTGGCGAGCGTCATGAAACAGCTCGCCGCCCGCGGCCTGTCCTTCGATCGCGATGCCGGGCTCGCCGCCGCCGCCATGCTCGACGACGCCCACGAGCAGGCGGTGCTCAGCTCACTCACGCGCTACCCGGAAGTTCTGGAGCAGGCGGCCGTCAACCGCGCGCCGCACGCCCTGGCGCACTACCTGCGCGATCTCGCCAACGTCTTTCACACCTACTACAACGCGCAAGCCTTCATCGTCGGCGAGACCGCCTTGCGCAACGCGCGCCTGACGCTGGTCCTCGGGGTGCAGCAGGTGCTGCGCAACGGCCTCACGCTGCTCGGCGTGTCGGCGCCGCAGAGCATGTGACGCATGGCGAAACTGACGACCCGCGACTACAAGTCCACGCAGCGACGTGCGCCGGATCTCAGGCGCCTGCGCGAGTTCGGTTACGGCATGCTGGCCGGAATCGTGCTGGCGAGCACGGCGTTCGTCTACCTCGGCGGCACGCCGCGCAAGAGCCGCGACACCGCCGATGCGCCGCGGCCCGATCCTTACCGTGCCGCCCCTGCCGATGCCGACAGCGGTGGCGTGGGCCCGGGCAGAACTGCCGAAAAATACGACTTCTACCAGATGCTGCCGAACTTCGAAGTGGTGGTGCCGGAGAAGGACAAGGACGTCAAGCGCGATCCGCCGGCGGCGGCGAAGATCGAACGCCCCGGCGTGTACGTGCTGCAGGCGGGCTCGTATCGCAACGAAGCCGACGCCGATCGGGTGCGCGCGCAGCTCGCGCTGCAGGGCGTCGACGCCAGGGTACAGCGCGTCGCGGTGGACGCCGATGTCTGGCATCGCGTGCGCATCGGCCCGATCAGCAACCTGGAGGAGCTCAACAAGGTGCGCCGGCAGCTGCGGGCGGCCGAGGTCGATGCGCTGGTGATCCGGGTGGGAGACTGAGGAGCACTCACATGAAACTCGTCGTGACTCTCGTGTTCGCGGTGTTCGCCGCTCAGGCCGCACTGGCGCAGGAGGCGAAGCCCTCGGAAGCATCCGTCCGGCAGCTCTTCGAGGTGATGCACAGCAGCAAGCTCCTCGACGCCTACATGACCCAGATCGACACCACGGTGCGCGCCTCGATGCAGCAGGCTCTCGCCGGGCAACAGCTGAACCCGAAGCAGCAGAAGATCCTGGACGACATGGGACGCCAGATCGGCTCGCTGGTGAAGGCGGAGCTGAACTGGCCGGCCATCGAGCCGTTGATGATCGACGTGTACCGCAACACCTTCAGTCAGCACGAGGTGGATGGCATGCTCGTGTTCTATCGGTCCGAGGCCGGACAGGCCGTCATCGCCAAGCTGCCCACGGCCATGCAGCTGTCGATGACCGGCATCCAGAGCCATGCGCAGGCTCTCACGCCCAAGATCGTGCAGCTGGAGAAGGATACGGCCGCGCAGCTCAAGGCGGCCGCCGACCCGCAGCCGGCCGCGCCATCCGCGCAGGGCGCGCAACCGCCGCAGCCCCAGCCGCAGCCACAACCGCCGCAGTCGCCTCACCGCTAGGCGAGCGCATCCTCTCCCGCCCAGGGGCGCGGCAGAGCAGCGCGGAGATTCCCGCACTGGCTCGCAGCCGACGTCGGTGTTAGCTGCTGTAATGCGCGGCATGAAACCGCGGTCGAGGAGATTCTTCGATTCCCAGCCAGAACCTGTGATCGACGTCACACGGCTGGTCGCGCGCCTGATGAAGGGAAGACTGCCGACCGGCGTCGACCGGGTGTGTCTCACCTACGTGCAGCGCTATGCCAACAGAGCCCGCGCCGCCCTGCACCGCGGGCCGTTTAACATCATCCTGCCCGCCGCGGCCTCACGCGAGCTCTTCGCGCTGCTGCTCGCGCCGCCGCGCAATCTCACCCGGCGCGTCGTAGCTCTGGTCGCGAAGGCGGCGCTGTTCGCATGGCGCAAGCGCAGTTGCGCGGGCTCGATGCTGCTGAACATCGGCCACAGCGGGCCGGAGCAACCACAATATGTCGCCTGGCTGCGTCGCCGCGGGCTGCGGCCGGTGTTCATGATTCACGATGTGATTCCCGTCACGCACCCGGAATACTGCCGTCCGCCCGAACAGCAACGGCATATCCGGCGCTTGGATGCCGTGCTGCGCAGCGCCGCCGCAGTCATCACCAACTCCAGGGCCACGCTGCACGCCGTGTCGGAATACGCACTGCGCCGGGGACTCCAGATGCCGCCGGCGATCGCAGCGCCCCTGGCGGCGGCCGCTTTCTCCCCCGACTCGGACCAGCGGCCGCTGACGGAGCCGTATTTTGTGATGCTCAGCACAATCGAGCCGCGCAAGAACCACTGGATGATCCTGCAGGTGTGGCGCCGTCTGGTGGAGCGCCACGGCGCGGGGGCGCCCCGTCTGGTTGTGGTCGGGCAACGCGGCTGGGAGTGTGAGAACGTTCTCGATCTGTTGGAGAGATGTGAATCATTGCGTGGCTTTGTCCTGGAGAAGCCCGTATGTTCCGACTCGGAGTTGGTTACATATCTACGTCACGCCCAGGCGCTGCTGTTTCCCTCGTTCGTGGAGGGCTACGGCCTGCCGCTGGTCGAGGCGCTCTCGCTGGGAGTCCCAGCGATCGCGAGTGATTTGCCCGTGTTCCGCGAGATCGCCGCTGACATTCCCGAGTACCTGGACCCGTTGGACGCCATAGGCTGGTTGAGATGCATCGAGTCCTTTTGTCAGCCCGACAGCCCGCTCAGGCAGAACCAGCTCCTGAAGATGTCGCGTTTCATCCCGCCCGCGTGGGCCAAGCACTTCGAGACCTTCGAAGGACTGCTGCGCCAGGTGTGAAGCTGCCGGCGCGCGTCTTCGCCTGCGGCTTCTCGCTCAACAAACGACGCATCCTGCGGCGCTTCGCCGGCGACTCGATCGTCCACTGCGTCCGGCACGCGCGCCGCATACCGCCGGGCTCGACCCTGCTGCTGTGGGGAAGCACCGCCGCGCCGCCGGGCCTCACCGCGGATGTCGCGCTCATCCGGGTCGAGGACGGATTCCTGCGATCCGTGGGCCTGGGGGCGGAGCTCGCCCGTCCGGTGTCCTGGGTCATGGATCGCACCGGCATCTATTACGACGCCACCCGCCCCTCGGATCTGGAGCAGCTGCTGCAGAGCTGCGAGTTCACGCCGCAGCTGCTGGCGCGGGCCGCCGCGCTGCGCGAGCGCATCGTTACATCCGGCATCACCAAGTACAGCGTGGGGGAGCGGGCCTGGCGCCGGCCGGCGCGCTCGCGGGTGATCCTCGTGCCGGGGCAGGTGGAGTCGGACGCGTCGCTCCGCCTCGGTGCGCCCTCGCTGCGCACCAACATCGGCCTGGTACGGGCGGTGCGCGAGGCAAACCCCGACAGCTACCTGCTGTACAAGCCGCATCCCGACGTGGCCGCGGGCCTGCGGGCGCGCGGCGAGGGCGAGCGGCAGGTGCGCGACTGGTGTGACGAGGTGCTCACCGAGGTCGCGATGGGCAGGCTCCTCGAGCAGGTGGACGAGGTGCACGTGCTGACCTCGCTCGCGGGATTCGAGGCATTGATGCGCGGCAAGTTCGTGGTCTGCCACGGCCTGCCGTTCTACGCCGGCTGGGGACTCACCCAGGATATCGAGCCAGTCGGGCGGCGCCGGCGGCGGCTGACCATCGATGAGCTGGTGGCGGGGACCTTGCTCCTCTACCCGACTTACGCGAGTCGCCGCACCGGCCGCTACCTCAGCGCCGAGCAGGCGCTCGATGAGCTGCTGGCATGGCGCGAGGCCGCGGGTACGCCGAATCGAGCCTGGCAACAGCTGCGCCGGGCGGTGTTGCGGCTGACCGTGGCGCGCCCATGAGGGATGCCCGCCGGGACACGCTGCGCGCCAAGAAGGTCCTGCTGCTGCAGGGCCCCGTGGGGCCTTTCTTCCGACGGCTCGCGAAACTCCTGCGAGCGGGGGGCGCCGAGGTCCACAAGGTCAACTTCAACGGCGGCGACTGCCTGTTTTATCCGACCAACGCGCTGACCTGGCGTGGCCATCCCGGCGACTGGCCGCAATTCCTCGCCCGTTTCCTGGAACAACGGCAGATCGACATCGTGCTGTTGTTCGGCGATTGCCGGCCGATTCACCGGGTGGCCCGCACGGTCGCGCAGCAGCATGGCGTCAAGGTCGGCGCTTTCGAAGAAGGCTACCTCCGGCCCAACTTCATTACCTTCGAGCAGTTTGGCGTCAACGGCTATTCGCGGATTCCACGCCGGGCAGAGTTCTATCGCCATCTGGCGTGCGCACCGGACAAACCGGAGCTCGACGTCGGCAACACGTTCCGGTACGCGGCTTTGTGGGCAGCTCTGTATTACGTCGCCGCCGCCATCGGGCGTCCCTGGTTCGCGCGCTATCGACATCATCGCCGCCTGAGGCTGTCGGAGATGTTCCCCTGGCTGCGCTCGGCATGGCGCAAGGTGCTCTGTGCTTACAGGGAACGCGCGATGCTCGGGGTGCTCACGCGCGCTCTGCATAAGAGATTCTTCCTCGTGCCCCTGCAGATATCCGTCGACTCCCAGGTCCGGCAGCATTCCGACTTTCGCTCCGTCGCACAGTTCATCCGCCACGTGGTGAGCTCATTCGCCGCACGCGCGCCGGCTGACGTCGCACTGGTGATCAAGCACCATCCGCTCGGCCGTGGATCCCACGATTACAGTCGTCTGATCGGCCGACTGCGAGAGGAGTTCGGGCTCGGCCAGCGACTGCTCTACATCCACGATCAACACCTGCCGACCCTGCTGGAGAGCATGCGCGGCGCCGTGGTGATCAACAGCACGGTCGGTCTCTCAGCCCTGTCGCATGACGCGCCCGTCAAGGTCTGCGGCGTGGCGATATACGACATCCAGGGCCTCACGTTTCAAGGATCGCTCGATGACTTCTGGCAAGGGGCGGATTCGTTTCGACCGGATCCCGACCTGTTGCGGCGCTTCCGCGCCTATCTGATCGAGCGGACGCAGATCAACGGCAGCTTCTACGCCGGCAGGATCGAGGCCACCGCAGGCGCCGCGCTGGCCTTGGTCGCGCGGGCACTGCGCGCCCCGGAGCAGAGCGACTCAGCGACGCTGCAAATCTACGCGTCACGCGCCACGGATACACAGCCTTCCGCCGCGCTGGAACGGGTTTCTGCTGTGTCGGAGCCGAGCGACTCCGCGACGCTGCAAATCTACGCTTCACGCGCCACGTAACGCGAACCTGAGTTCATCGAGAAACCAGCTTGGACGCCTTCGTTGAAACTAACCCCATAGACCGCGCCCGCCGGCTCGCAGCGCGTGCCCGCCGGCTCGCCGCGCGCGCCATGCATCTCAACAGGCTGTTCGTATGCCTGGTGGTCGTTCCCACCGCACTCGCGGTGCTGTACTTCGGGGTGCTCGCGCATGACGTGTACGTTTCGGAGTCGCAGTTCGTCGTACGCACCGTGCAACATTCAATGGCGAGCGGCCTCGGTAGTCTCCTGCAGAGCACTGGACTCACCCAGGGAAGTGAGGACGTCTACAGCGTCGAGAATTTCCTGATCTCCCGCGATGCATTGCAGAGCCTCGAGCAGCGGCATCACCTCAAGCGCTCCTTCGGCAGTCACAAGATCGATCTGCTGGCGCGCTTTGACCCGCTGGGATGGGACGGCAGCTTCGAAGCTCTGCTTCGCTACTTTCAGAGGTTCGTCGCCAGGCCCGACCTCGATTCGACCTCCTCGATCCTGACACTGACGGTGCGTGCCTTCAGCGCCCGAGAGGCTTATGCCATCAATGAGGATCTCCTCAGGATGAGCGAGGATTTCGTCAACCGGCTCAATGAGCGTGCGCGCCGGGATCTGGTGCGCTTCGCCACCGCGGACGTGGACAGCGCCGAGCAACAGCAGCGCGCGGCGGTCCTGGCCCTTTCCAAGTACCGCAACGCCCAATCACTGTACGACCCCGATAAGCAGTCCGACCTGCAGCTCCAGGAGGTCGGAGCGCTGCAGGCTGAGCTCGTGGCGACTCGCAAGCAGCTCGCCGACGTGCGCGCGATGGCCAGGGACAATCCGCAGATTCCGGTTCTGGAGAACCGCGTTCGCGTCCTGTCAGGCGCGATCGGGTCGGAAATGGCGAAGGTGGCGGGTGACCGCTCCTCACTATCGAGCAAGACGCCCCAGTACGAAGGCATCACCCTCGATCGGGATTTCGCCGCCAAGTACCTCGGGGTCGCTCTGGATTCGCTGGAGCAGGCACGCGCAAATGCCATGAGTCAACAGCTGTATATCGAGCGCATCGAGGAGCCCAACGAGCCGGACGTCGCGATCGAGCCCAAGGCGCTGCGCGACATTGCGGCAACGATGCTGCTGAGCCTGATCGTCTGGGCTCTGGCCTCTCTGCTCGTCACGGCGGTCAGGGAGCATGCCGACTGATGGACCGCACGGCACCACCGCCGGACTTTCTGCGCTCGCTCGCGATTCAGACCAGGGTCATCGGGGCGCTGGTCATGCGCGAGATCATCACGCGCTACGGCCGTCACAACATCGGGTTCATGTGGGTGTTCGTCGAGCCCATGATGTTCACCACCGGGGTGCTGGCAGTCTGGTCCCTGGTGCACACGCACGCGACCAAGCTGCCGCTGGTGCCCTTCGTGGTGACCGGCTACTCGACGGTGCTGCTGTGGAGAAACACCATCGGCAGGTGCGGCAATGCCATCGAGCCCAACCGCGCGCTGCTGCACCATCGCAACGTTCGCGTCGTCGACCTGTTCATCGCGCGACTGTTGCTGGAAGTCGGGGGAGCCACTCTGTCCTTCATGACGCTGGCGACGCTCCTCACCCTGGCAGGTCTGATGTCGCCGCCGGAGGATGTTCTCGCGTGCGTCATCGCCTGGCTGCTGCTGGCGTGGTTTGCCATGTCGATGGGGCTGATCGTGGGCTCGCTGTCGGCCGCGTTCGACCCCGTTGACCGGATCTGGCACGTGCTCAGCTATCTGTTTCTGCCGCTGTCGGGGGCCTTTTACATGGTCGACTGGCTTCCCTCGCGCGTGCAATCCCTGGCGTTGCTGCTGCCGACGGTGGACTGCACCGAGCTGCTGCGCGCGGGGTTCTTCGGCGCCAACGTTCACGCCCACTACGACCTTGGCTACGTCGTGGTGGTGAACACCACGTTGCTGCTGATCGCCGTGGCGGGTGCGCAACGCGTCTCGGTGACGGTGGAGGGCGAATGATCCGCCTGGAGAACATCGTCAAGCGCTACCCGACGCGAGCCGGGGCACACACAGTTTTGAACGGCGTCAGCGTGGAAGTCCGCAAGGGCGACAAGCTCGGCGTCCTCGGCAGAAACGGTGCCGGGAAATCCACCCTCATCCGCATCATCAGCGGCGCAGAGCTGCCCAACGGCGGTCGCGTGACGCGGCAGATGGCCGTTTCCTGGCCCCTGGCCTTCGGCGGCGCCTTCCAGGGCAGCCTGACGGGCCTGGACAACATACGCTTCATCTGCAGAGTCTACGGTGCCGATTTCCACGCCGCCCGGCCCTTCGTCGAGGACTTTTCCGAGCTCGGCAAGTACCTGCGTGAGCCCGTGAAAACCTACTCCTCGGGAATGCGCGCGCGCCTCGCCTTCGCCATCTCGATGGCCATCGAGTTCGACTGCTTCCTGATCGACGAGGTCATCGCCGTGGGCGACACGCGCTTCCACGAGAAATGCCGCCGCGAGCTGTTCGAGAAGAGGAGCGACCGGGCGATGATCATCGTCTCGCACGAGGCTCACAACATCCGTGAGCATTGTTCCCGCGCCTGCGTGCTCCATGACGGCCTGCTGCGGGAATTCGCCGATATCGACGCCGCCTACTCTGATTACGAACGGACGTGAAGCTGCAATGAAAGACACAGTGAGGGCGATTCGCAAACCGCGCGTGCTGCTGGAGCTGCGCCCGGCGTTCGACGGCTACCAGGGCATCCCGCAGGAAACCCGCCTACTGTTTCGTGGCCTGCGCATGCTGGAATCATGCGAAGTCGCCGGCATGCTGCAGATGTCGCACCGCATCCTGGCGAAAGGCACTTACGATCAGGGCCTGTTCTTCAATTCCGCGTGGCTCTCCCCGGCGGCGAGGATCAACCGGTATTCGCGCGTCGTGATCTCCGCCGCCGAGCGCCCCTTTGCCACGGCCCTGGAGCGGCTTCTGGAAGCCATTGCGCGCCGGCTCATGTCGGGGACTCTGACCATCCAGACACTGCTGGACATCAGTAGCGTCAAGCTCTGGTCGTTCCGTGGCAAATACTTCGAAGACTTTATCTGGCGCACACTGTTTGCAAAGTCGCTTCCTGCGACAGACTTTGACTTGGTTACCGCAGCCAACCACCAGGTCTGCCGTGCACCATGGGACACGATGCAGAGGGCGGGGCTGAATTCGCTGACCTTCCGGCGAACGGCAAAGTACCCGAAGCTGCGCACGCGGGGCGTGGACATTTTCATCGCCCAAACCCCCTATCCGGGTCGCGTATTGCGCGGCACGTCGCTGATCGTGCGTTATCACGACGCCCTGCCGGTGTTCATGCCGCATACCATCCCGAACAAATCGGTGCATCAGGCGATCCATTTTCACGCGCTGGCGGCCAACGTGAGGGCCGGAGCGAGATTTGCCTGCATTTCGCAGGCGACCCGCAACGATCTGCTGCGTATGTTCCCCAAAGCCGAGCAGCAGGCCGTGGTCATCCCCAACATGGTGTCGCATCACTATTTCAATGAGAGATCCGCCGCCGAGCTGGTGCCCGGCATCGTCAGATCGCGGCTGCACGAGGGGGATTCGGCCAAGGGAGTCGATGTGCAGCCGAAGTTTCTCACCCTGCGCGAGCAGGAGAGTTTTTACGCCCGCTGGCTCCAGAAAAAGCCCTTCAGGTACCTGTTGTCGGTTGCATCCATTGAGCCGCGCAAGAACCACGCGCGCCTGCTTGCCGCATGGGAAGTCCTCAAGGCGGAGACGGATCCGGACCTCAAGCTGGTCCTGGTTGGCGGGCTCGGGTGGGGCTACGCACTGACGCTGCGGAGCTTTCGTCCGTGGATCGAACGCGGTCAGCTGTTCATGCTCAGCGCGGTGCCGGCGCCTGATCTGCGGGTGCTGTATCAGCACGCCGCCGCCACGGTGTGCCCGAGCCTCGGCGAGGGCTTCGACTTCTCCGGCGTCGAGGCGATGCGCAGCGGGGGCGTGGTCATCGCCTCCGACATCGCGGTACACCGGGAGGTCTACGGCGACGCAGCCGTATACTTCGATCCCTATTCGACTGCCGAGCTGGTCGCGGCCCTGAAGCAGTTGCTGTACGGAGACCAGGCGGCCCGCCTGCAGGAGCATCTGCGGAGCCGCGGCGAGGAAATCTCGGCGCGCTATCTGCCGGCGCAGATCCTGCCGCAATGGGACCGTTTTCTATCGCAAGTCTTCACCGGCCGCAAAGCAGCCATTGGCGAGGATGGCGCAACACCGGCGACAGCGCCCGTTGGGGCTACCGAGGAGATCTGATATGGGCGTCTCAGCGGATGCAGTCACCTGGGGCTATCGCTTCTTTCTGGGCCGGGACCCGGAGTCGAAGGAAGTTGTAGCAACGCATCGCGGCGCAAAAGACGAGATGCATCTTGCACAGGCGCTGATGAGCTCGGCGGAATTCGCCGCCCGGCAACGCCATTTCCTCGTGCGGCCTGTCGAGATACCGGAGCTCGCCCATCTGGAAGTCGAGAGCGAAGCGACGCCCGCCGAGACCAGCGCGTGCCTGGAGAAGATCAAGGCGGCGTGGTCACATCTCGGGGCCGTAGCTCCGCATTTCTCAGTCCTCACCGACAAGAGGTTTCTGCCCGACAACCTCCCGGAAGCGATTGATGATTTCTGGGAAAGCGGACGGCTCGAAGCCGAGCGGGCGGTGCGCACTCTCGCGCGCCACGGCTTTGCGTTTCCCGGCAAGACATGTGTCGAGTATGGCTGCGGTGTCGGCAGACTCACGACCGCCCTGAGCCGCAGCTTTGCGCGCGTCGACGCGTACGACATATCCGCGGCCCATCTCGATCTCGCGCGCCAGCGAGCGCGCGAGCTGGCGGTCACTAACGTGCGCTTCCACGAGTGCTCCGGCAACCTGCTCGGCGAGGTCGAGGCGTGCGATGCCTTTTATACGCGGCTCGTATTGCAGCACAACCCCCCGCCAGTCATAGCGGAGCTCATCCGCAATGCGCTCAAGGCGCTGCGGCCGGGTGGGATAGCGGTCTTCCAGGTTCCCTCGTATATCTCGGGTTACGGCTTCAGGCTCCGCGAGTGGCTCGAGGCGGATCATCCGCTCGACATGCAGATGCATTGCCTCCCGCAATACAGGATCTTTGCGCTGATCGCCGAACAGCGCTGCGCGGTTCTCGAGGTCAGGGAGGACGGCTCGGCGGGCGCGCGGGACAGGATCGTCTCGAACAACTTCGTGGTCCGCAAGGTATAGACGGAGCGCGATCGTGGGGCTCAGCATGAAGAGCAGTTGGGGGTTTCGGCTAGTGGCGAGACTGTACGCAGCGGACCTGGTGAGGGCAGCGTACCTCGGAATCCTGGGACGACTTCCCGACGAGACAGGACTAAAGACGTATCGCGCCGAGCTCGGCCGGTCGCGGTCGAGTGACAGCGGAAACCTCGTCGAGCTGTTGTCGGTGTTTTCACGCTCAGCCGAGCACTGGAAGAAGTCGCTGGAAGAGCGAGCCGAAGAGTTGGCACGAGCTGTTTACACGGGGATCCTGCAGCGCGAACCCGGCGAGCACGAGATCCAGGCATTCACTGCGCGAATGGGAGACCACGGTGAGCTCTCGCCGCTGCTGTCGGCTGCCGCGACATCCCAAGAGCACTGGGAAAAGTCCCTGGCGCGCAGGTCCCGGGAACTGGTGCTCATGCTCTATCGAAGCCTTTTCAGCCGGGACCCCGACTCGCGTGCGCTGGAGAGCCACGCCGCTCGGCTCGCGTCTACCAGCAACATTCCTGACTTGCTGTCGGTGATCGGGTCATCGAACGAGTTCTGGCAAAAGCAGCTTGCATCCAGGGCGGAGGAATTGGTGCGAGTGGCCTACCAGACGCTGCTCGGCAGAGAACCCGATGAGGGTGCGCTGAGGGCGTACGGGGCGCAGCTGAGGGAGCATAAGAGCCTGGCCGAGTTGTTGCGGGCGATCGCACACTCCCAGGAGCACTGGGAAGTGCTGATGCGCAAGCGGCCTGAGGAACTGGTGCGAACCGCCTTCTCCGCCTTGTTGAACAGGGAGCCGGACGAGGCGGCCCTCAGGTCCCATGTCTCCCAACTGCAAAAGGGCCTCGGGCTCGTCGGCCTGGTAGCGGCAATCGCGCGTTCCGAGGAGCACTGGGGACGACTGCTCGATGAGCACGCGGAGCCGGTGGTGGGCGCGATCTTTCGCGGCCTGCTTGGGCGCGAGCCGGACAACGTGGGACTGGCTACCTATGCAACACGCCTGAAGGCCACCAAGGACCTGGCGGGTGTCGTTGCGGCGATCGGCAAATCGCCGGAGCGCACCAGAAGACTCCAGACCGAGGAGGGCTGGCCCCACCCCGCGGCCTCCTATGACGCGCGGACCTGGGTGTTCTTGCACGTGCAGAAAACCGCCGGCACCAGTCTGCAGAACATGCTCGTGGAATCATTCGGGGGGAAGGTGTATCACAAGCACAGCGACGTGCTTCATCTGCATAGTCCGGCGGAGCTGTGCACGTATTCGGTATTCGCCGGACATTTCAACCACGATTCACTGGCCTTCATTCCACGGCGCAAGCTGAGCATATTCACTCTCGTTCGCGAGCCCAAGCAGCGACTGCTGTCCCTGTACAACTTCTGGCGCGCACATGACACGAACGCGCCGGGTTTCCACGAGCGCATGCGGCTCGCCAATGATCTCGATCTCGAGACGTTCTACCGGTCGGACGAAATCGTGTACCGGTGCGACACCTGGAACCACATGACCTGGTGCATCATGGGTGATCGCCAGTGGGAGCAATGGCGCTCCCTCCTGGCGAACACCGCCGCGCAAGACCGCGCACGGGTCGTTGAGAGTCTCAGAGCACCCATCCGCGAGCGCCTGCACGAGTTCTGCTTCGTCGGTCTGCAGGAGGATTTTGCAGCCTCTTGTCGTGTGCTGTTCCGCATTCTGGGTCGTGCCTGCCCCGAGGAGCGCGCCGATCACTCCGTCGAGACGCTCTCCGCTATCCACTCGCATTTCAGGAGACTCGCAAAGCCGGCGATCACTGCGCCGGCCGATCAGGCGATGGCGGCGCTCATCGAGCTCGATACGCTGGTCTACGAGGAAGCGAGCAGCCTGTATGCCGAGCGCCTCGTGGTGCACGGCGTCGTCGCCAAGCCGCCGCGCGGACGCCCCGACCTCGTGCAACCCAAGATCAGGGCGCGCCGAGCGAAAGCGCGCGGTCAATGAGAGTGCTCGCCACCCATGAGCTCGCCAGGGAACTCGCCATTGCGTTTGCCGTCATGGTGATGTTCCGCGCAGCCGGTATGGCCACCGCGGCTGAGCGGTCGGACGGGCAAACCGTCACGGAGGACATACGTAACGACTGGCGCTACCTGGTGGAGACGCTGCGACTCACGGACAGCAGGGCGTATCTGCCCGACCATGGCAAGCCGGTCATCGAGCTGTGGGGTTTCGGACTCGGAAATCGTCCCGGCACTCCGGAAAGCGTTGGCGCCCTGATAGCCGATCTCAAGACCGGAACTCATGGTCTCGCGGCCGTCACCGTCATCGGCGGTGTGCCCACACGCTGGCGGACGCTGGATGGAGACGCCAAACCCGATCGCGCCTGGACCAGTGTCTATCGAAGCTACGACGTGATCAGCCCCTGGGCGGTCGGCAGATTCTCGGACGAGGTCGGTGCGGACCAGTTCGTACGCGAAGTCGTGCAACCGGACCTCATCGAGACCCGACGTCTGGGCCTGCGCTACCTGCCGGTCGTGTTCCCCGGCTTTTCGCGGTCCAACCTGATGAGAAACCGCAACCGGGCGGACCAGGTGATTCTGAACAAGATACCGCGGAACTGCGGGCGATTTCTGTGGCGGCAGATATCAGACCTGCTGCAGTTGCATGTCGATGCACTCTACGTCGCCATGTTCGATGAGGCGGACGAGGGGACGGCGATCTTCCCCGCAGAGCCTCGTGCGGACAAGTTACCCGCTGGCGCAAAGATGGTGTATCTGAATGAGGATGGCTGCGCGTTGCCCGATGACTGGTATCTGCTGCATCAGCGGCGCGGCGGCAAAATTCCTGCACGACGCGACCGTCCCCCCAGTCAGCTCGATGCGGTCGTGCAACCGTGACTAACGGGGAGCCACCAGTGAGCGCTCGCCGCCTGATGCCGTGCGACCCGCGGGCCGCGGTGCCGGCGGTCGCGGTCGCCCGATTTGCCCTGTCACTCGTCGCGGCATCCCTCGGTGCCTGTGCGACCCTGCCGAGCACCGGACCGTCGGCGCACGACATTCAAGAAGGCGCTGCCGCGAGCATCCACGTCGTCGACGTCGACGACTCGGTCATGCGGCGATTGCTCGAACGGCGGGCAAACAAGCTGTTCTCCGAGGTCTTTCCAGGCCTGCCGCCGCACGATCAGATCGTGCTGCCGGGCGATGTTCTCGAAGTCTCGATCTGGGAGGCGCCGCCGGCCTTGCTGTTCTCCTCCGCTGCCGGATCGTCCTTTTCGAGCGCCACGGGCAATCGCACCGCATCGTCGGCCCTGTCGGCCGCGAGCGGCTCCACGGCGAATGTCACTACCCTGCCACAGCAGATGATCGGCACCGAGGGCAGCATCTATGTGCCGTTCGCCGGCGCGCTCGCGGTGGCAGGCAAGAGCCTGCGGCAAGTCGAGGCCGACATAACCCGACAGCTGCAGGGCAAGGCAAACAAGCCCCAGGTGCTGGTTCGCCTCGCCGCCAACAACACCGCCTACGTGACCATTGTCGGTGAAGTCGCCAACAGCACCCGGATGCCGCTGACACCCCGCGGTGAGCATCTGCTCGACGCCCTGGCGGCGGCCGGCGGGACCAGGCAGCCGGTTGAGAAGGTCACCTTGCAGGTCACGCGTGGCGCAACGGTGCACTCGCTGCCACTCGATATGGTCATTCGCGATCCGCAGCAGAACATTGCGCTGCAGCCGGGCGATGTGGTGACCGCGTTCTACCAGCCGCTGAGCTTCACCGCACTCGGGGCAACCGGCAAGAATGATGAAGTCAATTTTGAAGCGAAGGGTATCTCCCTCGCGCAGGGGTTGGCTAGAGCGGGCAGTCTCCTCGACACGCGATCCAACGCTGCAGGTGTCTTCATCTTCCGTCTCGAGCAGCAGGATGCGGGCGACACGCCGCCCGCCATGGCGCATGCCCCGATAGCGGTCGTTTACCGGATCAACCTGAAGGATCCACGGGCGTTCTTCCTGCTGCAGAATTTCCCCATGCAGAACAAGGACGTCCTCTACGTTGCCAACGCGCCTGCCGCACAGTTGCAGAAGTTCCTGAACCTGCTGCTGTCGACCGTCTATCCGATCCAGGGAGCAGTCAGCCTGACGAAGTGACCCGGCCGCCGCACCGCCGTAAGCGACGAGCGTCAGCTAAGCTAAACTCGTAGGCTTCAACGCCCGCGCTTCGGGCGTGCGACGCCGCGGGCTGTGCGTTTCACGCGCCGCGCTGCCCTGGTGGGTTTCGCAGCCTTGGTGGCCGGCTTCACCGCGGCCATCGCCGCGGCCACCGAGCGCCGCGCCCAGCTGACGAGCTGTGCCGGATCCTCCAGCACATCCGCCGGGGTCTCGTAATAGCTCATGCTGAGTTCGGGCCGCTCGGCGTAGGGCCGGAACTGACCCATGCCGCGGGTGGTGAAGTCCGCGCGGTTGGCATCGTTGACGCGCAGATAGAGGGTGTCGTCGTCGATGAGTGCGAAGAAGAACTCATCGCAGTACAGGCCGGCGCCGCCGAACATGCGCCGCGAGCTCACCCCGCCCAGGCCGCTGAGCTGATCGTGCACGTAGTCGAGGTACTCACTGCTGACGGCCATGAGAGCTCGCAATCACGCACACGCGAGCGTGTCTCTCACTCCTCGCTGATGTTCCTGAAGTCCACGCCGAGCGAGCGGAGCTTGCGGTACAGGTGCGTGCGCTCCATGCCGACGCGCTTGGCGAGCTGTCCCACCTTGCCGTTACACAGGAGCAGCTGCTGCTGCAGGTAGGCGCGCTCGAACTGCTCGCGCGCCTCGCGCAGCGGCAGCGCCAGCAGGTCCTGCTTCACCAGTGGCTCATCCGGCGGGGTCTGCACCGCGAGCTCGCGCTCGATCTCCTCCAGGCGGATCTCTTCGGCGCCACCGTGGATCAGCAGCCGGTGCACCAGGTGCCTGAGCTCGCGCACGTTGTCCGGCCAGGGATAGTTGCGCAGGCGGTTCTGCGCCGCCACGGAAAAGCGCCGGTAGGGCAGCCCGTCGGCGTCGACCAGGCGATCCACCTGATGCCGCAGCAGCTCCGGCACGTCCTCGGCGTACTCGCGCAGCGGCGGCACGCGCATCAGCAGCACGTTGAGGTGCGCGAGCAGGTCGCGGCGCAGCGCATCGGTGCCGGCGCGCTGCTCGACGCCGGGCTGGGCGGAGGCCAGCAGGCGGGCGCGCAGACTCACCGGCTCGGCTCCCCCCAGGCGCGTGAACTGCCCCGATTCGAACACGCCCACCAGCAGTCGCTGCGCCCCGGGCGGCAGGTCCTCGAGCTCGTGGATGAACAGCGTCCCGTTGCCCGCCTCCTCGAGAACGCCCGCGACCGCCGGCCCGTCCGCCGGCTCGCGGCCGAACAGCCGCGCTTCCGCGTCCGCGTCGCGCAGGCTCGAGGCGATGAGCGGCACGAACGGCGCGCCGGCGTGCGGTCCGTGCTCGTGCAGGTAGCGCGCGAAGGCCTCGCGTCCGGAGCCGGGCTCCCCGACCAGCAGCATCGGAGAAGGCAGGGCCGCCATCTGCTGCAGCTCCGCGCGCAGCTGCTGCATGAGCCGGCTCTTGCCGATCGGAACGGCGAGCGGGGAGCCGAGGAGCTTGCCCGCCTGGCGATGGCGCCGGCCCGCATCCAGGGCGCGCTCCACGGTGCGCAGCAGTTTCGCGAGCGACAGCGGCTTCTCCACGAAGTCGAACGCGCCGAGCCGCGTGGCCTCCACGGCCGTCTCGACCGTGCTGTGCCCGGACATCATCACCACCGGGCAGCCGTCGGCGGCGGCGGCCGACCATTCACGCAGCAGCGTGATCCCGTCCACGTCCGGCATCCAGATGTCGAGCAACACGAGATCGGGGACCTGGCGGGCGCGCGAGGCGCGTGCCTGCGCGGCGTTGGCGGCGACGTCCACCTCGTACCCCTCCTCGGAGAGGATCTCCTTCAGCAGACCGCGGATATCCGCCTCATCATCGACCACCAGAATGTGTGGACTGCTCATGCCCTCTCCCTCCGCAACTGATCCAACCGCTCGCGCGCGCCTCCCGTGGCAGACCGGGTGCTGTCCTTGACCGGCAGCACCATGCGCACACGCGCTCCACCTTCGGGCCGATTGTCGGCGTCGATTCGCCCGCCGTGCTCCTCGATGATCTTCTTCACGATGGCGAGCCCCAGTCCCGTGCCCTTGGGCTTGCTGGTGACGTAGGGGTCGAATACCTTGCCGAGGAGCTCGCGCGGAAACCCGGGGCCATTGTCACATACGGTCACGGCGGCGTACTCGGCATCGGCGCCGGGCTCGAGCCGGGTCGCGATCTCGAGCTGGGGGGTGCCCACGCCATCGAGGGCCTCCAGGGCGTTGGTCACCAGGTTGTTGAGGATCTGACGCACCCGGCCGCGATCGGCCTCGATGCCCTGCAGGTGCTCATCGAGGTCCAGGCGGATGCGCGTACTCGGCGCCTGCGAGCGGTACAGGTCCGCCACCTCGGTGATGAGCTGATTCAGGCTGAAGCGCGTGATCTGCATCTCCGGTGCGCGCGCGTATTCGCTGAAGGCGTTCACCATCTGCTGCATGGTCTGCACCTGCTGCACGATGGTGCGCGTGCCGCGCTCGAGGATCTCGGCGTCGCGCTCGCTCATGCCGCTGAGCAGGCGTCGGCGCAGGCGCTCGGCGGACAGCTGGATGGGGGTGAGGGGATTCTTGATCTCGTGCGCCAGGCGCCGTGCGACCTCGCCCCAGGCGGCATCGCGCTGCGCCTGCAGGAGCGTGGTGATGTCGTCGAACACGATCACGAAGCCCGTGTCGGCATCCTCGCCCGGGAGCGGAGTGCAGGCGCACATGAGCGTGCGGCGTCCGGCGGCGCCGTCCAGATCGAGCTGCTCGCGCCATTCCTCGCGCCCACCGGCAAAGCGCACCGCGAGCGCGGCGACGAACTGCCCCAGGCGCACGTTGCCCGCGGCGAGCTCGGGGAGCGCGCGCCCGCTGGCCGCCGACAGGTCGGTGCCGAGGATCGCGCCGGCGGCCTCGTTCGCGGTGCGCACCGTCATGCTGCGGTCGATGGCGAGCACCCCGGTCGAGAGGCGCGCCAGGATGATCGCCAGGCGCTCGCGCTCGCGCTCCACCGCCTGCTGGCTGTGAGTGGCCTCGGCGCGCGCGCGCCGCAGGCGCTTGGTCATGTCGTTGAAGGAGTGCACCAGGAAGCCCATCTCGTCGCGCGAGGGCAGCGGCAGGCGTGTGCCGAAGTCGCCCTTGCCGACCGCGCGCGTGCCCTCGATGAGATCCTGCACCGGACGCACCAGGCGCTGCGCCGAGAAGATCGCCCCGTAGATGGCCGCCAGCATGGCGAGCAGCAGCACCAGCGTGAGGGTGAGCCGGAAGCTGGTCTTCAAGGGCTCGCGCAGCGCGGCCAGGTCGCTGTACTGGTGGTAGGAGCTCTGCACCGCCTCCGACAGCGCGGCGAGCTGCGCCGGCACGGGGTAGACCGCCACCAGGAAGCGCCCGTCGTGGCCTGCGCCGGCATCGCCGAGCGCCGCGGCGGTGCGGATCAGGTAGTGCCCGCCGGTGCGCGGCTCGAGACTGACGTACGGGCGGTGCTGCTGCACCTGTCGTACCAGATCCGCGGGGGGTTGCGAGGGCAGGCCCTCCAGGGGACTGTCGAAGCTCGTGGCGAGGATGCGCTCGTGTGCACCGAAGAGGGCGATCTCGGTCGCCTGGCTGGCGCGCCGCTCCGCATCGAGCCTCGACTGCACCTCGGCGGGCGCAGCGTCGGTCAGGGCCGCGGCCAGCGCCACCGTTCTCACCGAGTACTCACGCATGCGCAGGTCGAGCGCCGCGCGCGACAACCCGAGGGCGTCGTTCAGTCCCTGCTTCACTTCCACCTTGAACCAGCTGTCGATGCCGCGATTGATGAACTCGAGCGACGACAGATACACGATCAGCAGCGGCGCAATGACCAGCGCCCCGAAGATGCCCACGGTGCGCGCCGTGAGACGCGAGCCGGGCACGTGCGCGCGATAGTCGCGCACCAGCCGCCAGAGCTTGCGCGCCAGCAGCACGCTGAGGGCGATCACGCCGCCGAAGTCCACCAGCAGAATCCACGGCCGCAGGCGGTCGAATGCGGCCGAGTTCTGCACGCTCTCGGCGAGCAGCAGGAACGCTCCCAGCCCGATGGCGCTCCACAGCAGCGCCTGCGCGACCGCCACCCGGCGCAGGCGCCGCGGGCGCTCGTTCACACCGGGAGTAACCATGAGTACCACTCGCTCACCCGTGCCCAGTCGTTGGTCCAGAAGAGAATCACGCGCAGCGACGCCGGCAGGTGCCCGCGGCGCACGCCGGCGCGCACGCTGATAGTGTAGTTGCCGCCATCGAGCTGCGGCTCCACCAGGATCGGCCAGGCATCCACCTTGCCCAGGTAGTCCAGCGCCTGGTCCAGGGTGGCGAAGCTCTCCTGATCGCCGCTCTTCGTGTCGCGCACCACGTAACGCTCGCTCACGGCGTGGTAGCTGAGCTCGCGCCGCAGGGTCAACTCGACGACATTCAGGTTGAACCAGAAACGCCGCTCACGGTCCACGCGCGCCTCGAGCTCGAACGTGAGTGTCAGGCCGTCACGCAGCGCGCGGCGGATGGCCGGACCCATCGGGTACTCGATGCGCGCATGCAGCAGAAACACCCCCTTGTCGAGGTTCACGTAGGCGGAACGCACCTCGAGTGCCCCGTCGAGCGCGTCGGCCCGCCCGAGGCCCCAGCTCGCCAGGGCCATCATGCACACCGTCGTGAGCAGCCCGCCCCGGATCAAACCATCCCTTGTCGGATCGCCGCGTAGCATGGATGCAACGACAGACTGCCGTGGATCTGCGACCGGAGGCGCGTGTCAGGTTCCGGCCGTTGTCTTTTCGAGACAAGCATAATAGAAGCCGTCCGTCTGCGCCTCTGCTCCGGGCAGCAGCTGCACGCCCACCGTGCGATCGAGCGCGCCGGGCGCGAGCGCGCCGGCTTCGGGCATCGTGGCCCGTGCCATCTGCGGCTCCAGCGCCAGGAGGTGGGTCACGACCTCCTCGTTCTCCGCGGGCAATATCGAGCAGGTCGAGTACAGCAGGCGCCCGCCGGGAGCGAGCATGGTGACCGCGGCCCGAAGGATCGCGAGCTGTCCGGCCGCAAGCGCGGGGATATCGCCCGGGCGTCGCAGCAGCTTGATGTCCGGGTGACGGCGGATCACCCCGGTCGAGGAGCAGGGAGCGTCCACCAGAATCCGCTCGAACGGCCGACCGTCCCAGAAGCTGCCCGGATCGCGAACGTCTGCCACCACCACCCGCGCGCTGCGCTTCAGCCGTCGCAGACCCTCCTCGATCAATCCCACCCGGTCCGGGTCGATGTCCACGGCCGTGACATCCGCGCCTGCGCCGGCCTGCTCCAGGAGGTGGCCGGTCTTGCCCCCGGGAGCGGCACAGGCATCGAGCACCCGCATGCCGCCGCGCACCCGCAGCAGGGGCGCCGCGAGCTGCGCGCCCGCGTCCTGCACCGAGACGCGACCTTCGCCGAAGCCCGGGAGGCGGCTCATGGCGATCGGCTGATTCAAAGTAACCGCGCTTTTGGCCCACTGTACCGGATACGCGTCAATCTGCGCCTCCTCCAGCTCGGCGACATAGGCCCGCGCGTCCATGCGCGAGGCGTCGACGCGCAAGGTCATGGGTGGATGGCCGTTGTTGGCGGCCAGTATGGCCAGGTCTTGACCGGGCCAGGCGGCTGCGATCTGCTCAACGAGCCAGGCCGGGTGTGCCGTGCGCGCGGGCAGCTGTGCATCCACACGGGCGAGGAGTGCTGCACGCTCGGCGACGAACCGTCGCAGCACCGCGTTGGCGAGTCCGGTGGCCCACTGCGCGCCGAGCAGCCGCGCCGCATCGACCGCCGCGTGCACGGTCGCCTCCGCCACGTTGCGCGAGTATTCGATCTGGTGGGCGGCCACGGCGAGCAGCGCCCGGATGGGGCTCGCCACACCCGAAGGATGCGTGAGGAGCTGCTCGACCGCGGGTGCGAGGCGCAGGTACCAGCGGAGCGTCCCCAGTGTGATGGCGCGGATCGCCGCGCGGTCCGGGGCATTCGCGAGGCTCGCAAGCGCTGCGCCCGCGGAGCGGCCGCAGGTGATCACCTCGTCGACCGCGCGCGCCGCCGTCGCCAGGGCCGGCGCCCCAGGGGCCCAGGGAGTCCTAGCCAAGCTGCCGCCCTGTGAGGGCCACGCTGTGCGAATAGTCGCGGACGGCGATCCGCCGGCGCCCGGGGCGCTGCACCTCGGTCACACGTAAGCAGCCACGACCACAGCGCACAAGCATGAAATCATCGTGTACGGCGATGATCACACCAGGATCGGAGCTTTTAACGTCTTTTACTGGGTCGTTATCGCGTGGTGCCGCGGCGGGCTCTGCCCGCGCAGCCAGGATACGCAGCGCCTCACCTTCGAGTGCCGTCTCGGCCACCGGCCAGGGATTGAAGGCCCGGACCTGGCGCTCGATCTCGAGGGCGTCGCGGCTCCAGTCGATGCGCGCCTCGGCCTTCTCGATGCGGGGTGCATACGTGACGCCCTCGGGGGGCTGCGGGCGCCCCCCGAGGCCGGCAGCCAGTCCATCGAGCGCCGTGAGGAGCGCCGCGGCGCCGAGGCTCGCGAGTGCCTCGTGGAGCGAGCCGCTGGTGTGGCTCGCGGCAATGGCGAGCCGGCGCTGCAGCAGCACCGGGCCGGTGTCCAGACCCGCGTCCATCTGCATGATCGTGACCCCGGTCTCGGTGTCGCCGGCGAGGATTGCCCGCTGGATGGGCGCCGCTCCGCGCCAGCGCGGCAGGAGCGAGGCGTGGATGTTGAGGCACCCCAGGGGCGGCAGCGCGAGAACCTCGCGTGGCAGGATCAGTCCGTAGGCGACGACCACCAGCACCTGCGGCTGCCACTGCGCAAGCGCCGCGCGCGCCTCGGGGCTGTCGAGAGTCTGCGGCTGCGCGAGCGGCACCCCCGCGGCGAGTGCGGCGCTCTTCACCGGGCTCGCAGCGAGTCTGCGGCCGCGGCCCCTGGGCCGGTCCGGCTGTGTCAGAACCCCGACGACGCTGTGTCGCGCGAGCAGCGCCGCGAGGGCTGGCAGCGCGAATTCAGGCGTGCCGGCAAAGGCGACGCGCAACGTCAGTACGCGCGGCGCGCGCTGCCCGAGCTCGCCGCGGCCGCATGCGAGACGCGCTCCCTGCGCTCCTTCTCGAGTTTCTTGCGAATGCGCTCGCGCTTCAGATCCGACAGGTAGTCGACGAACAGCTTGCCGTCGAGGTGGTCGATCTCGTGCTGGATACACACCGCCAGGACGTCGTCGTAATCGCGCTCGAACGGCTCGCCGCTGCGATCCTGCGCGCGCAGCCGGATCTTCGCCGCGCGCTTCACTTCATCGAAGATCCCCGGCACCGACAGACACCCCTCCTCGCTGCTCGCTTCCCCCTCGCGCGCGAGGATCTGCGGGTTGACGAGCACCAGCGGCTGGTTGTGCTCGGCCGAGACGTCGATGACGATGACGCGCTGGTGCACATCGACCTGGGTCGCGGCGAGCCCGATCCCGGAAGCGCCGTACATGGTCTCGAGCAGGTCATCGATGAGCGTGCCGAGGGCCGCATCGAAGCCGCTCACCGGCTGCGCACGGGTGCGCAGGCGGGGGTCGGGGAACTCGAGGATGGTTCTTGAGGCCATGGCCTGCTGATGTGGGGGCGGGGCCGCCCGTGATCCAGCGCACAAACTCGACATTAATTCGCATGCCGAGCGGGCGCCATGCCAGTATAACAACTAGAATCTCGGGCGCAGGTCGTGTGGTCCACCTCGCGCATTTGAGGAGTGGAGGATGGTCTCGAATCAAGTACTTGGAGCTCGCCTGGCGGCGGGCTTACTGATCGTTTCGATCGCGGTTTGCGGCTGCTCGCATCTGCGGCGCACGCAGGCCCAAGCCTCCGCCCCCGCGCCGGTGACGCAGGCGGCAGGCGAAGCGCGCGCCGTCCCCGTCGAGCCGGAAATGACGGCGACCGAGGCAGCCATCAACGCCGCGGGGGCCACCGCGGTGGCTCCGGCTGCGCCGCCGGTCGAAACCGGCCCCGCGCTCAAGCCGGGCGCGCCGAAGCACTACACGGTCAAACGCGGCGACACGCTCTGGGGCATCGCCACGATGTACCTGCGCGATCCGTGGTTGTGGCCCGAGGTGTGGATCATCAATCCACAGGTGCCCAATCCGCACCTCATTTATCCGGGCGACACCCTGGCGCTGGCCCACGGGGCCGACGGCCGGCCGCAGGTGAGCCTCGAGCAGGCCGGTGCCGTGCGGCTGGATGCGCGCCTGCGCAGCAGCCCGCTCGACAGCGCCATCCCGACCATTCCCTACGCCGCCATCGCCGCGTTCCTGTCGCGGCCGACGGTCATGAGCGCCGATCAGATCCGTGACGCGCCGTATGTGTTCGCGTTCCGCGACATGCACGAGATCGCAGGCTCCGGCAACGAAGTGTACGTACGCAATCTCGCGGCCGGGGAGAATGCCCGTTTCGCCGTGGTGCACGTGGCCGATCCCCTGCGCGACCCGGATGACGGCGACCTCGTCGGTTACGTCGGAATCTACACCGCCACCGCGCTGGTGCAGCGCGCCGGAGACCCCGCCAAGGCGCTGCTGATCGACCCGGCGCGCGAGACGCTGCGCGGCGACCGCCTGCTGTCCGCCGACGTCAGCGAGACCCCGGTCACCTTCGCGCTGCGTTCGCCGGCGGGCGAAGTGCATGGGCGCATCATCAACGTGGTCGGTGGCACCGACCTCGTCGGGCCGTACGAGGTGGTCGTCATCAACCGCGGCAAGCGCCACGGACTCGAGCCCGGCAACATCCTCGCCGTCGACCAGGCGGGCGCGGTGGTGCGCGACTTGTACCGCGGCGGCAAGAAGATCGGCAGCGGCGTCGGCACTTCCTTCGCGCCCAAGGTGAAACTGCCGGACGAGCGCAGCGGAACGCTGCTGGTGTTCAAGGTGTTCGATCGCGTGAGCTTCGGGCTGATCGTCGGCGCCTCCGACACCATTCACGTCGCCGACGTGGTGCGTAGCCCCTGAGCGGCTTTGCTTTATGCTCGCGCGCATGGATGCGATCCGTGCGCGCGCGCTGCTGGCACGGGCCCCGGGCTTAAGCGCCGAGCACCTGCGGGCCCTGATGCTCGCAGCCGGCGGCGAGCCGGCACGCGCGGCCGAGCGGCGCGCGGCTCGCGAGGTGCAGCTGCCCCCCGCCACGCGCGGCTTTCTGGGCTCGCCCGACGAGGCGGCGCTGGATGCGGATCTCGCCTGGCTCGCCGCGAGCGGCGCGCGCATCATTCTGTGCACCGACCCGGAGTATCCGCCGCTGCTCGGGCAGAGCGCCGGCGCGCCCGCGGCGCTCTACCTGCTCGGATCGGCGGCGGCGCTCAGCTCCCCGCAGCTCGCCATGGTCGGCTCGCGCAGCCCCACGCCGAGCGGTCGCTCCACGGCGCGCGAGTTCGCGGCGTGGTTTGCGCGCGCCGGGCTCACCGTGACAAGCGGACTGGCGCTCGGCATCGATGCCGCCAGCCACGAAGGGGCGCTGTCGGTCGAGGGACTCACGGTGGCCGTGTCCGGCACCGGCCTCGATCGGGTCTATCCGCAACAGCACGAGGGCCTCGCGGCGCGTATCCGGGTCCGCGGCGCGCTGGTGTCGGAGTTCCCGCCACGCACCGCACCGCTGCGTCAGCACTTCCCGCGGCGCAACCGCATCATCAGCGGGCTTGCGCTCGGCACGCTGGTGGTCGAGGCCGCGCGCCACAGCGGCTCGCTCATCACCGCGCGCCTGGCGGGGGAACAGGGGCGCGAGGTGTTTGCGATCCCGGGCTCCATCCACAGTCCGCTCTCGCGCGGCTGCCACCAACTCCTGCGCGACGGCGCGAAGCTGGTGGAGGAAGCCGCGGACGTTCTGGCGGAGCTGCGGATTTCGGTTCCGAAAGAAACACTTACGACCGCGCCCGGGCACCTGCCACGGCAGCCGGTATTGGACAAGGAGTATGAAATGCTGTTAGATGCGCTCGGCTTTGAACCCGCGACCATCGATGTTCTCGTCGCGCGCACCCACCTGGCCCCCGAGTCAGTTGCCTCGATGCTGCTGATACTCGAGCTGCAGGGGCGTGTGGCGGCACTTCCGGGCGGCCGCTATGGCCGATTACCTTGAATGATGACTGGCAGCGTTCTCGACATCCTGATCTACGTCTTCGACCGTTACATGCTCGAAGCGCCCCCGCAAGTGCCCGAGCGTGAGGAGCTGGCGCGCGATCTGGAACGGGCGGGCTTCGGGCGCGCCAACGTCGAGCGGGCGCTCGACTGGCTCACCGAGCTCGCCTTCGGACAGCAGCGGCCAGCGCTGCCGCCGACGGCGCGTGACGGCGCCGCGCCGCGCGGCGTGCGGGTTTTTGCCGACAGTGAGCTGCTGCGCCTGTCGTCGCAGTGCCGCGGGTTGTTGTTGACGCTGGAGCGCGCGCGTGTCATCACGCCGCAACAGCGCGAGATCGTGATCGAACGCATGCTGGCGCTGGAAGCCGACGAGCCCGACACCGAGCAGCTGAAGTGGGTCGTGCTCATGGTGCTCTCGAGTCAGCCCGGGAGTGAGCTGGCGGTCGAGCGGCTCGGCGGTCTGGTGGCGGATGTGCGCACCCATGCTCCGCATTGAGCGCGCCGCGGCGCCGCGAGGTGAGGTCAGGTCCGCGGCTCGTCCGCGGTTTTTCGTCTCAGGCGCGAGTGTTTTTACCTAACTCATGGCAGACAATCTGGTCATAGTCGAATCGCCCGCCAAGGCCAAGACGATCAAGAAGTATCTGGGCCGCGATTTCGAGGTGCTCGCCTCCTACGGGCACGTGCGTGACCTGGTGCCCAAGGAGGGCGCGGTCGATCCCGACGACGGCTTCCGGATGAAGTACCAGCTGCTCGACAAGAACGAGCGGCACGTCGAGGCCATCGCGCGCGCGCTGCACAAGGCGAAGGCGCTGTATCTGGCGACCGACCCGGATCGCGAGGGCGAGGCGATCGCCTGGCACCTCAAGGAGATCCTGCAGGCGCGCGGCGATCTCGACGGCAAGGACGTGCATCGCGTGGTGTTCTACGAAATCACGCGCAACGCCATCCGCGCGGCGGTCGGGCAGCCGCGCGGACTGTCGCTCGAGCTCGTCAACGCCCAGCAGGCGCGCCGCGCGCTCGACTATCTGGTCGGCTTCAATCTTTCCCCGCTCTTGTGGAAGAAGGTGCGCCGCGGACTGTCGGCGGGGCGCGTGCAGAGCCCGGCGCTGCGCATGATCTGCGAGCGCGAGGAGGAGATCGGCGCGTTCCTGGCGCAGGAGTACTGGACCATCGAGGGCGAGGGGGCGCACGGTGAGCAGTCCTTCCCGCTGAAGCTGCTGGAGTATCGCGGCGGCAAGGTCGAGCAGTTCAGCTTCACCAACGAAACCGAAGCGCGCGAGGTCGAGCGCGCCATCCGCGCGGCGGCCGGCGCCGCTGGCGGCGGCGAGTTGCGCGTGCTGGCGATCGATCGCAAGCAGCGCCGCCGCAATCCGGCCCCGCCCTTCACCACCTCGACGCTGCAGCAGGAGGCGGCCCGCAAGCTCGGCTTCAATGCCCGGCGCACCATGCGTCTCGCGCAGCAGCTGTACGAGGGCCAGGATCTGGGCGAAGGCAGCGTCGGCCTCATCACCTACATGCGCACCGACTCGGTGTCACTCGCCGCCGAAGCGGTGGGCGAGATACGCGCAGTGGCCGCGCGGCTTTACGGTCAGCAGGAGGTCGCGGAGGAGCCGCGCATCTACAAGACCAAGTCGAAGAATGCACAGGAGGCGCACGAGGCCATCCGCCCCACCTCGGCGGCGATCACGCCGGCGGAGGTGGAGGGCAGGATCGAGGATGACCTCTCCCGCCTCTACGCCCTGATCTGGAAGCGCGCAGTGGCCTCGCAGATGAGTCACGCGCTGTTCGACACCGTCGCCGTGGACCTGCTCGCCGGGCCCGACGGGGCGCAGCGTCACCTGCTGCGCGCCAACGGCTCGACGCTGGTGAAGCCCGGCTTCATGTCGGTGTACCAGGAAGGCACCGATGACGCCCTGGCCGCGGACGATTCCGATCACGTGCTGCCGCCGATGAGCGAAGGCGATGCGGTGCAGCTCACCGCGCTCGCCGCCAACCAGCATTTCACCGAGCCGCCGCCGCGCTACAGCGAGGCCTCACTGGTCAAGGCGCTGGAGGAGCACGGCATCGGCCGCCCCTCGACCTATGCGAGCATCATCTCCACGCTGCAGGATCGCGAATACGTCGAGATGGACAGCCGGCGCTTCGTGCCGACCGACATCGGCAAGATCGTCAACCGCTTCCTCACCCATCACTTCCATCGCTACGTCGAGTACGGCTTCACCGCGGCGATGGAGGACGAGCTGGACGCGGTGTCGCGCGGCGAGGAAGAGTGGACCACCCCGCTCGACAAGTTCTGGAAGCCCTTCATCCACCAGGTCGAGAAGATCGAGCGCACCGTCACGCGCGAGCAGGTGGCGCAGGCGCGCGAGCTCGGCCGGGACCCCGCCACCGGCAAGCCGATCGCCGTGCGCATGGGCCGCTACGGCCCGTTCGTGCAGATCGGCACCAAGGACGATGAGGAGAAGCCGCGCTTCGCGGGCCTGCGCCCGGGGCAGAAGATGGATGCGATCACGCTCGCCGACGCCATGGAGCTGTTCAAGTTGCCGCGCACGCTCGGGGAAACCGCGCACGGGGAAACCATCCTCGCCAACGTCGGGCGTTTCGGCCCGTACGTGAAGTACGGCAGCAAGTACGCCTCGCTGAAGGAGGACGACCCGTACACCGTGACGCTCGAGCGGGCGCGCGAGGTGATACGCCTGAAGCAGGAAGCGGACGCCAATCGCATCATCCAGGACTTCCCCGCCGAAGGCATCCAGGTGCTCAACGGCCGCTACGGCCCGTACATCACCGATCGCAAGAAGAACGCCAAGATACCCAAGGACCGCGACCCCAAGGCCCTCACGCTCGAGGAATGCCGCGCGCTGCTCGCGGCGGCGCCCGAGCGCGGCGCACGCTTCGGACGCTGGGGCAAGGGCAAGCGTGCCGCCACTGCCGCGCCGGCGGACGGCGCGGGCGCGCCGCAGGCGCCCGCAACAGGCGCGCGAGTGGCTGGTGCCGGCAGGAAAAGCGCGCGCGGCGTGCGCGCGCAGCCCGTGGCCGCGGCCCATCTGTCGGCCGCGCCTGCCCCGGCAGCCAAACCCAAGGCCGGGGCCCACGCCGCCCGCAAGCCGCGCGCGCGCGCCAGGAGCGCGGCCCGCAAGGCCCCCGCCGGCAAGTTGCGGCCCACGGCTCCGGCGGCCAACGGCCGCGCGCGGCGCCTCAAGTAGCGCACGCGCCTCACGCGCCCGCCAGAAAGCGCTCGATCGCCGCGACGCAGCCGGGCTCATCGAGCAGCGGCGCGTGGCCGCGATTGGCAACGGTGAGCACCTCGAGGCCGGGCCGCTCGCGCTGCATGCGTGCGAGCGTCGTCACGCTCAGGATGTCCGAGTGCGCGCCGCGGATGACGAGGATCGGCACCCGCGCGAGCGAGCGCCACAACGGCCACAGATCCGGCGCGGCCGCGGCGCTGCTCTTGAGCGGCTCGCGGATCAGCGGGTCGGCGTCCACCTCCGGCACCCCCTGGGCGTTGGCGCGGTAGCTGAGGCGTGCGATCTCATCCCAGCGCGCATCGCTCAGGTTGGGCCAGGCGGCTGCGTAGTCGGCGCGCAGCTGCGCGATGGCCTCGGGCCAGCTGCGCACCGGCGCGGCCTGGCCGGCGTAGCCGCGGATGCGCTCGAGCCCCGCGGGGTCGACTTGCGGGCCGACGTCGTTGAGCACGATGCGTGAGACGAGCTTGGGGTGCGTCGCCGCCAGCAGCATCGCCATGAGGCCGCCCATGGAGGTGCCGATGATGCTCACGCGGGCCGCGCCCAGACCTGCGAGCAGCGTCAGCACGTCCTGCAGGTACACCGGGATCTGGTAGTTGTTGAAATTCGGATCGCGCGCCGAGAAGCCGCGGCCGCGCACGTCGGGCACGATGACGCGGTAGCGCGCGGCCAGCTGCGCCGCCAGCGCGCCGAAATCGCGGCTGTTGCGCATCAGCCCGTGCAGGCACAGCACCACCGGTGAGTCCGCGGCGGCGGCGTACACACGGCTGTAGAGCCTCAGGCCATCGTGGCTGTCGAACCAGTACTCGGCCAAGCGCGGCCTCCTTTCCCGAAGTGATACATTCCATCCGTCCGCACGATAGCAGGCCATGAAGTACCGCCACAGCTTCCACGCCGGCAACTTCGCGGACGTGCACAAGCACGTGACGCTGCTGCAGCTGCTCACGGCGCTGAAGAAGAAGGACAAGGGGTTCCTGTACCTCGATACCCACGCCGGCCGCGGCAGCTACGACCTGTCGAGCCCCTCGGCCGAGGCGGCCGCAGGCATCGGGCGCTTCGCGAGCCTCGAGCCCAGCGCGCCGGAGTTGCGCCGGTACGCCGCGCTGCTCACGCAGTTTCGCGCCCGCCGCGGGCAGCGGCACCTGTACCCGGGCTCGCCGCTGATCGCGGCGAGTGAGCTGCGGCCGCAGGACCGCGCGGTGCTCATCGAGTTCCTGGGCGCGGAAGCGCGTGCGCTCGAGGCCGCGCTCGGCAGCCTCGCGCCAGCCCCCGGCGGCGCCCCGCGCAGTGTGCGCATCGAGCGCGGCGATGGCTTCGAGCGGCTGCGGGCCTGGCTGCCGCCGCGCGAGCGGCGCGGGCTCACCTTCATCGACCCGCCGTACGAGCACACCGAGCAGGACTTCGGGCAGGTCACCGCCGCGCTCGCCGAAGGGTTGCGCCGCTTTCCCACCGGCGTGTTCGCGGCCTGGTATCCGATCAAGGACGAGCGCCGCACCGCCCTGTGGCAGGCCGACTGCGCGCGCACCCTGCGGGCGCCGGCGCTGGTGTGCGAGCTGTGGCTGTACCCGCGCGACTCGCAGGTCGGGCTCAACGGCTCGGGCCTGCTGATCGCAAACCCGCCCTACCTCACGCTCGAGCGCCTGCAGGCCTGGCTGCCGGAGCTCGGGTCGGCACTGGCCGTGGGGCCCTGCGGGGGCGCGAGTGCGCGGATGCTGTCACAATCCCCCTGATGGGCAGCGCGCTGGATCAGTACGGGGTCGTCGGCCATCCGGTCGGTCACAGCCTCTCGCCGTTCATTCACGGCATGTTTGCCCGTGAGACCGGTCAGAGGATCAGCTACCGCCTCTACGACGTGCCGCCCGCCGAGTTTCACCAGCGCGTGCGCGCGTTCTTCGCGCAGGGCGGCCGTGGCCTGAACGTGACCCTGCCTCACAAGATCGCGGCGGTGGAGGTGGCGCATGAGCTGACGCCCCGCGCCGCGTACGCCGCGGCGGTGAACACCCTCGCGGCGCGCCCCGACGGCATCCTCGGCGACAACACCGACGGCGCCGGCCTGGTGCGCGACCTGTGCGACAACCTCGGAGTGGCCATTACGCACCGCCGGGTGCTCATCATCGGGGCAGGCGGCGCGACCCGCGGGATCCTGGGCCCGCTGCTGGGCCGCGGGCCGGAGCTGCTGGTGATCGCCAACCGCACAGCGCAGCGCGCCCACGCGCTCGCCGCGGCGTTCAGCGAGCTGGGCGTCGTGCGCGGCGTGGCTTTCCCCGAGCTGACGGACGCGCCCTTCGACCTGATCGTCAATGCCACCTCCGCCAGCCTCGCCGGTGAGCTGCCGCCCTTCCCGCCGGCGGTCATCGGTCCGCAGACGGTGTGCTACGACCTGGCCTACGGCAGCTCCGCGACCGCCTTCCTCGAGTGGGCCACGCGCCAGGGGTGCGCGCGGGCGCTGCAGGGCTGGGGCATGCTGGTGGAGCAGGCCGCGGAGTCGTTTCGGGTGTGGCGCGGCATACGTCCCGACACCGCGCAGGTGCTGGCCGCGCTCAAGGAGCGTGGCGAGAGCGCCTGAGTGCTCAGCGCATGGTGACGAATTCCTCCGCTGGGGATCATCGCATGGTGACGAACTCCTCCGCAGAGGTTGGATGTATCGCCACCGTGTCGTCGAAGTCCTTCTTGGTCGCCCCCATGCGCACCGCCACCGCAAACCCCTGCAGCATCTCGTCCGCGCCCGCGCCCACGACGTGCAGGCCGACGATGCGCTGCTCGGGGCCCGCGGTCACGAGCTTCATCTCGCAGCGCCGCTTGGCCGTGCTGAGGGCGTGATACAGCGGCACGAAGCTGGATCTGAACACCGTGATGCTGTCGGCGCCGTAGCGCTCGCGGGCCGCCTTTTCGGTGAGCCCGACGGTGCCGATCGGCGGACGGCCGAAAATCACCGTCGGAATGTTCTCGTAATCCAGGTGCCGGTCGCTGTGAGCGCCAAACAGCCGGTCCGACAGCCGCCGGCCCGCCGCGATCGCCACCGGCGTGAGCTGCGCGCGCCCCGCCACGTCCCCGATGGCATAAATCCCGGGCGCGCTGCTCGCCTGGTAGGTGTCGGTGGCGATGAAGCCCTGGATATCGAGCGCCACCCCGGCCTTGGGGAGCGCCAGGTCCTCCACCGCCGCCATCCGTCCGACCGCCCACAGCACGCAATCGAACGGGCCCAGACCCCGGCCGTCGCGCGCGGTGAGCTCGAGCGCGCCGCCGGCGCCGCGCGCCAGCGCCGCGGGCGAGGCGTGCGTGACGATCTGCACGCCCTCCTCGCGCAGCATGTCGAGCGTCGCCTCGCCGAGCATGTCGTCGAAGCTCTTCAGCGCCGTGTCGCCGCGCAGCACCAGCGTGGTGCCGGCCCCGAGGCCGGCGAAAATGCCGGCGAGCTCGACGGCGATGTAACTGCTGCCCACGACCGCGACGCGCCGCGGGCACTCGGGGAGCTCGAAGAAGCCGTCGGAGGTGATGCCGAGCTCGGCGCCGGGAATCAGGGGCCGGCGCGGCCGCCCACCGGTGGCGAGGATGAGGTGCGGGGCCTGCAGGCGGCGCCCGGCGGCCGTGACCGAGTGCTCATCGAGGAGGCTCGCCCGGGCGCGTACCAGCTCGATCTTGTGGCGCGCCAGGTTCGCGGCGTACGCCTCGTTCAGCTTGAGGATGTAGGCGTCGCGCCGTTGCTTGAGCAAGGCCCAGTCGTGCCCGGCGACCTGCAACCGGAAACCGTAGTCCGGGGCGTCGTGCAGCGCGCCGCCCAGATCGGCCGCGTTCCAGTTGATCTTCTTCGGCACGCAGCCGACGTTCACGCAGGTGCCGCCCAGGCGGCCGGATTCCACCAGCACCACCCGCGCGCCGTATTCGGCGGCGCGCTGCGCTGCGGCCAGCCCGCCGCTGCCGCCGCCGATCACCACCAGGTCGAATTTCTCGCTCATACACCCTCGAGCGCTTGGCCGACGCCATGTTATATGAGGATGCGCGGCTGCGGTTCCATCCCGCAGCGCCGGGCGCGCCCGGGGCCGCTACAATGGCGCCGACGTTCACGCCGCGAAACCGCATGGAAAACCCACTCCTCGGCGAGCAGCCGCTGCCGCAGTTCCTGCAGATCCGTCCCGAGCACGTCGAGCCGGCGGTGCGGGAAGTGCTGACGCAGAACCGCGCGCGCCTCGAGGCGCTCGCCTCACTGCCGCTACCCACCTTCGCGACGCTCATCGAGCCGCTCGAGGAGCTGCAGCACCGCATTGCGCGCACCTGGTCGCCCGTGAGTCACCTGAACGCGGTGCTCAATTCCGACGCCCTGCGCAGCGGCTACAACGCCTGCCTGCCGCTGCTGTCCGCCTACCAGACCGACCTCGCGCAGAGCGAGCCGCTGTTCCTCGCCTATCGCACGGTCGCCGACCAGGAGGGCGGCGCGCTCGCCCCGGTGCAGCGCCAGGTGATCGAGCATGCCCTGCGTGACTTTCGCCTCGCCGGGGTGGGTCTGCCTGCCGCACGCAAGGAGCGCTTCAAGTCCGCGATGCTCGAGCTCAGCCAGCTGCAGGCGAAGTTCGAGGAGAACGTGCTGGATGCCAGCAACGCCTGGACCCGCCACGTCGAGGATCCGCAGCAGCTGCGCGGACTGAACGACATGCTCATCGAGCAGGCGCGGCGCCGGGCGCACGAGCGCGGCGTGGCCGGCTGGGTCCTCGCCCTCGACCAGCCGACCTACGTCGCGGTGCTCACCGACGCCGAGTCCGAGAGCCTGCGCCGCGCCTTCTACGAGGCGTGGATGACGCGCGCCTCGGATTGCGGCCCGAGCGCCGGCCGCTGGGACAACTCGAACGTGATGGAAGAGATCCTGCGGCGGCGCCACGAGGCCGCGCGGCTGCTGGATTTTCGCAATTACACCGAGTACGCGCTCGCGACCCGCATGGCGCACAGCGTCGATGAAGTGCTCGGGTTCCTGCACGAGCTGGCGCGCGCCGCGCGCCCCGCGGCGCTCGGCGAGTTCGCCGAGCTCGAGGCGTTCGCCTGCCACCGGCTCGCCGCCTGGGACGTCGGCTTCCATGCCGAGCGGCTGCAGCGTGAGCGGTTCTCGGTGTCGCAGGAGCAATTGCGGCCGTACTTCCCGCTGCCGCGGGTGCTCACCGGACTGTTCGAGGTCGCCGAGCGGCTGTTCGGCGTGGCGGTGCGCGAGCGCGCCGGCGCCCCGGTGTGGCACCCGGACGTGCGCTTCTTCGAGATCGCAGACAGCGCCGGTGAGGCGGTCGGCAGCTTCTATCTGGACGCCTACGCGCGCCCCCACAAGCGTGCCGGCGCCTGGATGGACGAGTGCGTCGGCCGCAAGCGGCTCACCAGCGGCGCGGCGCTGCCGGTTGCCTACCTGGTGTGCAATTTCCTGCCGCCCGGGGCGGGGCGGCCGGCATTGCTGACGCACGACGACGTGCTCACCCTGTTCCACGAGTTCGGCCACGGTCTGCACCATCTGCTGACGCGGGTCGACTATCCGAGCCTCGCCGGCATCAACGGCGTGGCCTGGGACGCGGTGGAGCTGCCGAGCCAGTTCCTGGAGAACTACGCCTGGCACCCGGAGGTTCTGCAGCGCATCTCCGGGCACTTCGAGAGCGGTGCGCCGCTGCCCGCGCAGACACGGTCACGGCTGATCGCCACGCGCAGCTTCCACGCGGGGCTGCAGATGATGCGGCAGCTGGAATTCGCCCTGTTCGACTTGCGCCTCCACACCGAGTACTCGCCCGAGCGCGGCGCTCGCGTGCAGCAGCTGCTGCGCGAGGTCAGGGACGAGGCCGCCGTCGTGCCGGTGCCGGAGTGGAACCGCTTTGCGAACAGCTTCGGCCACATCTTCGCCGGCGGGTACGCCGCCGGCTACTACGGCTACAAGTGGGCGGAGGTGCTGGCGGCGGACGCCTTTGCCGCGTTCGAGGAAAGCGGAGTGTTCGACCGCGCGACCGCACAGCGCTTTCTGGAGGCGATCCTCAGCCGCGGCGGCAGTCGTGACGCCCTGGAGGCGTTCATCGAGTTTCGCGGCCGCCGGCCGGACGTGGCGGCGCTGCTGAAGCAGCACGGCATCGTCGCCACGGGCGAGCTCGCCGCGTGACCAGAAGGCTCAGCGCGCGAGTGCTGCCGGCGCCGTTGCTGCTGCTGTGCGCCGTGGCCTCGCCCGCGGCGCGCGCCGAGACGCTCTACGTCATCGAGCAACTGGTGGTCAGTGTCAACAGCGCGCCCGACAGCGGCGGCGAGCGTGTCGCCTCGGTCAGGAGCGGCGATGCGCTGGAGGTCCTGGAGCGCTCGGGCGATCAGGTCCACGTGCGCACCGCGGGCGGCAAGGAGGGCTGGATCAGGGCGAGCTACCTGTCGGCCGAGGAGCCGCTGCGGCCGCGGCTCGCGCAACGCACCGCGGAGGTGGCGCAGCTCAAGGAGGAGGTGAGCCGCCTGCAGGCACAGCTCGATGCGGCGCGCACCGCCTCGACCACGGCGAGCGGCGGGGGCGGGGCCGCCTCGCCCGCGGCGCCGGCGAGCGCGCCCGCCGCGGAGGACCCCGCCGCAGCGCCGCAGCAGGCGCTGTTCGCCGCCGCGGAGCAGGACAGTCCGCGGCGGGTGTGGCCGTGGGTGCTCGGTGCGGCGCTGCTCGCCCTGTGCGCCGGCTTTGCGCTCGGAGCCCTGGTGCTCGACCGGCACATCCGCCGCAAGTACGGGGGCCTGCGCATCTATTAGCGCGCGGCTGAGGCTCTCAAAGTGTGCGCCGCGTCGCGGTGCCGGGGCGCCGGAACTGCCTACACTGGAATTTAAGGCACCGGTCAGGCCAGTCAGGGGACGGCCGCCGCGTCGCCCTTTGTCCACCATGACCAGTACCCGGCGCAGCGATTTCGACGTTACCAACAGCGTGCAGGTGAGCTCGCCCGCCGCCGTGCTCGCCGCGGTCGAGGCACTCTACCGGCCGACGTGGCCGGGGCTGTCCATGGAGCCGCTGGGGCGCGCCTTCGAGCATTTCGAGCGCCTGTTCGCCGGCAAGGTGGCCGGTTACCACGGCGTCGACACCGTGTACCACGACCGCCAGCACACGCTCGACATCACGCTCGCGCTCGCGCGCCTGATCGTGGGCTACGAGCGGCAGCAGGAAGAGTCCACCCGCCTGGGAGGCGCGCGCGCCGTGGTCGGCCTGGTCACCGGGCTGTTTCACGACGTCGGCTACCTGCGCCGTACCGACGACAAGGACTCGCGCAACGGCGCGGAGTTCACCCGCACGCACGTATCGCGCGGCGCGCGCTTCCTGCAGGAGTACCTGCCGGTGCTGGGCTTCCGCTCCTGGGTGCCGGTGGCCTCGGAGATCATTCACTACACCGGTTACGAAGTGCCGTTCGAGCGCATCGAGGAGACGGTTTCCGATCCGCGCGACATCACGGTCGGCCACCTGCTCGGCACGGCGGACATGATCGCCCAGATGGCCGACCGCTGTTACCTGGAGAAATGCCGTGACCGGCTGTACGCCGAGTTCGTGCTCGGCGGCGTCGCCCTGCCCTTCAGCGAGGGCAACCCCCGGGTGAAGTACGCCTCGGGGCTGGATCTGCTGCGCCAGACCCCGGAGTTCGTGGCGGAGGTGCGCGCTAAGCGGCTCGATGGGGATTTCCGTGCAGCCTACCGCTACCTGGAAGTCCTCTTCGGGGGCGGGAATCCCTACATGGAAGCGATCGAGCGCAATGTCGAGTACCTGCGCCAGGTCCTGCGCAGCGAGAGCTGGCAGCTGCTGCGGCGCCGGCCGCCCATCTTCGCGGCCAGCAACGACGCGGCCAGCAACGACCCCATGGCCACGATGCGCGGGCTGATGCTCGGGCATATAAAAAGAGTCTGGTCCGGCAACTAAAGGCGCCTGGCCCCTAAAGGCGCCTAGCCTTGAGTCCCAGGCGGCGGTTAATATGAATCCCCAAAATACAGGGGATCCACCGCCTCAGGCCCTGTGCAGCCCCCGGCGGGCGTAGACGTATGTGACCGCCGCCACCTTCAAGTTCAAGTACTCCGGCGCCGCCTTCCTGGTGGTGGTGCTCGCTGCGGCTGCGGTGGCGACCGTGCTGCTCGTGCGCCACCAGGCCGACACGCGCACCCTCAGCGCGCTCGCCGAGCGCGCCGCGCGCGAGCGGGTCGATCCGGAGCTGCAGGCCCGGGCGCAGAGCATCGCGGCGCACGCGGCGGATGCGATCGCCGGAGCGGTGCGCGCCGGGGATGGGGGCGGCGTGCTGCGCAGGCTCCAGCCCTTCATCGAGGATCACACGGTCGCCGCCGTCAGCGTGTCGACGCGCTCGGGAAAGCGGATCTTCAACTGGCGGCGCAGCGGCGGCGCGACCCCGGGCGCGCTCACCGTGCAGGTGGTCGCTCCGGTACGCACCTTCGTCGAGAGGATCCCCGGCGCCGTGACCCCCGAGACCCTCGCCACCCTCACCGTGGTGCTCGAGCAGGCGGCGCCGGTGTCCGAGGTGAGCTTGGGCGGACGGCTGGAAGCGGCCGGCGCCGCACGCTGGCGGCTCGCATGGCTGCTGGGCTTCGCGCTCACGGCGGCCGGCGGGCTCGCCGCCGCGGCCCTCGCCTGGCGCCTCACGCGGCAGCTGCAGCGGCCGGTCGACTCGCTCATCAGGAGCGCCGAGCGCATCGGCCAGGGCGATTACACCCGACCGGTCGAGGTGCGCAGGAACGACGCGCTCGCGGACCTGCAGCAGGCGCTCGAGCGCATGCGCGCGCGGTTGCGTCAGTCGACCATCAACAAGAACTACCTGCACAGCGTGCTCAACAGCATGACCGATGCGGTGTTCGTCACCTCCCCGGACGGGGTCATCAAGATGGCCAACTCGGCGGCCTGCAAGCTGCTGAGTTTCGGCGAGGAGGAGCTGCTCGGCCGCGGCATCCTGACGGTGCTCGAGGAGCGTGAGCGCGCCGGCTTCGATCTGCTGCAGGCGGCGCAGGAGACGCGCGAGACGGTGGTGCGCACGCGCAGCGGTCAGACCATCCCGGTGTCGTTCACCGGCTCGCGCATCGACAGCGACGACCCGCAGTTCCAGGGCAACATCTTCGTGGCGCGCAACATCACCGACCGCAAGCGCGCCGAACGCCGCATACGCTATCTGGCGCGCTACGACGCGCTCACCAAGATCCCGAACCGCATGCAGTTCCACCACCTGCTGCAGCAGACCATCGCGCGCGCGCTGCGCGCGGGGCAGGTGGTGGCGGTGCTGTACCTGGACATGGACCGCTTCAAGGAAGTCAACGACACCTTCGGCCACGGCGCCGGCGATCGCACGCTGGAGGTGCTGGCCGAGCGGCTGGCGCGCTCGCTGCCCAAGGAGACGGTGGTCGGCCGGCTCGCCGGGGATGAGTTCGCGCTGTTCGTGGAGGGCCTGCCGGCGGATGCCGACAACCGCGGACCGATTGCGCAGCTGGCACGCTCGCTCCTCACCGACGTGTGCCGCCCGTTCCAGCTGAACCAGCACGAGGTGTTCCTCACCGCGAGCGTCGGTATCGCCTTCTGCCCGCGCGACGCCGAGAACGTCATCGACCTGGTCCGCAACGCCGATGCGGCGATGTACTACTCGAAGCAGAACGGCGGCAACACCTTCGCCTTCTACTCCCCGGAAATGAACGCCGCCGCGGTCGAGCGGCTGATGTTGAAGAGCAAGCTGCGGCGCGCGCTGGAGCGCGACGAGCTCGAGATCCGCTACCAGCCCAAGGTCGACCTGCGCAACGGCCGTATCATCGGCGCCGAGGCGCTGTTGCGCTGGCGCCTGCCGGGGCACGGCGACATTCCGCCCTCGCATTTCATCCCGCTGGCCGAGGAAACCAACCTCATTCTGGATATCGGCGAGTGGGTGCTGAACCGCGTGTGCATGGATTACCGCCAGCTGCAGAGCAAGGGCGGCGATCCGGGACGCATCTCGCTCAACCTGTCGCTCAAGCAGCTGCGCCAGGCGAGTTTCATCCTGCGCTGCCGCTCGGTATTCCGCCGCCACCAGGTGTCCCCGACCGCCTTCGAGCTGGAGATCACCGAGACCACGCTGATGGCCGATCCGCAGCGCACCGTGCGCCTCCTCGATGAGCTGTACGCGATGGGCCTGCACCTGTCGATCGATGACTTCGGCACCGGCTACTCCTCGCTCTCGGCGCTGCAGCAGTTCCCGATCGGCACGCTCAAGATCGACCAGTCCTTCGTACGCGACGCGACCGACGATGCCGGCGATGCCACCATCGTGCGCACCATCATCGAGATGGGGCGCAGTCTCGGCATGGAAGTGATCGCCGAGGGCGTCGAGTCGCAGCGGCAGCTGGAGTTCCTGCGCAGCAACGCCTGCCACTACGGCCAGGGGCGGCTGTTCGGCGAGCCGTGCACCGCGGAGGATCTGCTGGGGCTGCTCGCACGCCAGGCCGCCGGCAGCGCACCCTTTGCGCACCTGCTGCAGCGCGCCGACGCGGTGGCCTCCCGCACGGCCTGAAGCCGGTTCGGCCACGCCCGGCCTGCCAGGGCGCGCACTACTGGCTGTGGCGGCTGATGGGGGGCGCGGGCCGGTCCTCGTTCTGAGCCGCGCGCTCCGCGGCGGCGCGCACCGCCTGCTGCGCCTGCTGCGACAGCGACCCGAGAGCGGCGCCGGTGGCCTGCTCGAAAGCGGAGACCACCTCGCTCAGGCGGTTGGCGCTGGCCAGCGCGGCGCCGGAAGCGACGAACGTCGCCAGCACGTCGCGCCCTTCGCGGCGGCCGAGGATGCAGTCGAGCGTCACGTGCACCTCGGGAACCGTGCCCCCGGCGGTGTAGTCGGCCTCGAAGCGCCGCACCGCGACCTGCAGCAGGTAGTCGGACGGGAACGGGCTGGTGGAGTCCTCCACCGACCGCCACGCGTCCGAGGCGCGCAGCGTTTCGACGGCGAGCGCTTCGATCAGGTCCGCAACCGGTCCCGGCCAGCGGCTGCCGGCGTAGAAGTTCATGCGATGATCGGCCTGCACCAGCATGATGTGCGAGGAGTCGAGCCCGGGGTCGGCCTGCGGATGACCGACCCGGAGCGACGCCGCCAGCGCCGGGGGCGAGCCCGGGGCGCCGCGGGCTGCGGTCGGGGGGAGGGTGGCGGCCGCGGCGGGGGGTGCGCGCAGGTAGTAGGTCTGCTCGGGACGCGCGCTGCTGTGGAAGAGTCCCGAGCAGCCGCCGCTCAGGATGCACAGCAGGGGCACGGCGCGCCGCACCGGTGGCGCAATTCTCACCGTGGGATCTCCACACCGCGCTCCTGCGGCTGATAGATGAGCTGGGCGGGATTCTCCCGCAGGCTGGTCGAGAGTGCACGGATGTCCTCGGCCGCCTCGCGCCCCTCACGCGCAAAGCGCTCGAGCTCCGGCAGCCCGTCGCGCGTGAACGAGCGCACGTCCTCGCGGTTCTCCGCGATCAGCCGGTCGAGCTGCTCGCTGGCGCTCGCCAGATGGTCGGCAATGAGGTGTAAGCGGCGCGCGGCGCCCTCCACGTCCGGCCCGGCCGTATCGATCAGCGCGTGGGCGCTGTGCGCGGATGCGGCCAGCTCGGCGCTCGCGCCGCGCAGCTCGGCGACCAGGGCTTTGAGGTCGCGCATGGTCTGCGGCAGCTCGCTGCTCGAGCGCTCCAGGCTCGCCAGCGTGCTGGCAACCGCGTGCAGGTTGGCGTCACTCAGCAGCAGGCCGGCCCGCTGCACCACGCTGCCGGCCGCCGCCACCACTTCCGGCAGACTCGCCAGAAACACATCGAAACCCGACGGCGCCGAACGGATCACCGGGAATTTCAGTCCCGCCACCGTCTGCGGCGGGCGCTTGTCGCTGCGATCCTCGCGCAGGTCGATGTACAGCAGCCCCGTGACTCCCTGCAGCTGCAGCTCCGCGACGGTATGCCCCGATATCGGCGTGGTCGCGTCGATGTCGACGATCACCTCGACGCGGCTGGAATCGCGCGGGTCGATGCGCATCTCGACCACGCGCCCCACGCCGACACCGAGGTAACGCACCGCAGCTCCGCGGTCGAGGCCGCTGACGCTGCCGGTGAAGTAGATCTCGTAGCGGTTGTAGTCGCGATGCTCGCGGGTGTCGGAATACCAGTAGACGAACAGCACTCCCAGCAGTGCCGCCAGCAGCACGAACGCCCCGACCGCGGCGTAGCTCGCCTCACGCTCCATGCGCAGCTCCCCGGCGTGCGCGCGCACGCTCGCCGTGGAAATAGGCCCTGATCCACGGGTGCGGGTGGTCGACGATGCGTTGCAGCGTGTCCGATTCCATGCGCCCGTCCACGATCACCCCGACACGATTGCAGGTACGGAAGATGCTGTCCAGATCATGGGTGATCATGACGATGGTGAGCCGCAGCTGTTTCTGCAGGTACAGCACCAACTCATCGAACGCGGCCGCACTCACCGGATCGAGGCCCGAGGTGGGCTCATCGAGAAACAACAGGCGCGGATCGAGCGCCAGGGCGCGGGCCAGAGCTGCGCGCTTCACCATGCCCCCGGAGAGCTCGGCCGGGTACTTGCGGGCCGCCTCGGCGGGCAGCCCGACGAGGCGGATCCGCAGCAGCGCCAGCTCCTGCAGCGCCGAGCGCTCGAGCTCGAGGTGCTCGATCATGGGCAGCTGCACGTTCTGCAGCACCGTCAGTCCGGTGTACAGGGCGCCGGCCTGGAAGGTGACGCCGTAGTGCGCCTTGACGGAGCGCAGCTGCGCCCCGCTCATGCGCGTGATGTCGCCGCCGTCGATGCGCACCACCCCGGCGATCGGGCGCTGCAGTCCGAGGATGGTCCGCAGCAGCACCGACTTGCCGGCGCCGGAGCCGCCGACGATGCCGAACACCTCGTCGGCGCGCACTTCCATGTCGAGCCCGTCGTGCACCACCTGGGTCCCGAAGCGGTTCACCAGCCCCTGCACCTGCAGCACCGGGTACAGCCTCAAACGTCCATCTCCATGAACAGCACCGCGAACAGCGCATCCGCGAGTATCACGCAGAAGATCGCCTGCACGACCGCGACGGTGACCAGGCGGCCGAGCTCGCGCGCCGACTCGCGCACCTGCAGGCCGCGATAACAGCCGGCGAGCGCGATGAGCACCGCGAACACCGGGGCCTTGACCAGGCCGACCCAGAAGGTGGTGGACGCGATCGCCTCGGTGACGCGGCTCGCGTACTGGGTGAGCGGCATGTCGAGCAGATAGCGGCACAGCAGCGCCCCGCCGGTGAGTCCGGTCAGATCGGCGATGATGGTGAGCAGCGGCAGCGCGATGGTGAGTCCCAGCACCCGCGGCAGCACCAGCACCTCGAACGGATCGACGCCGGTGGCGATGAGCGCATCCACCTCCTCGTTGAGCCTCATGGAGCCGAGCTCGGCGGCAAACGCGCTCCCCGAGCGGCCGGCGACGATGATCGAGGTCAGCAGCACTCCCAGCTCGCGCAGCACCCCGATGGCGACCAGGTCGACCACGTAGATGTCCGCGCCGAGCCCGCGCAGCTGCTTGGCGCTCATGTAGGCGATGATCACACTGATGAGGAACGCGATGAGCGCCACGATGGGCACGGCGGTAAGACCCGTGTCATACACGTGGCGGGCGATCGAAATCGGCCGCAGGCGCCGCGGACGCGCCAGGCCGCGCAGCAACGTGGTGCTCGCGCGGCCGACGAACGCCAGTCCCTGCAGCAGGTCGCGACCGGCGAGCACCGCGTTGCGTCCGATCGCGGTGAGCGGCTGCCGGGCGGGCGGGCCGGAGGCGGCCGACGCGCCCGCGGGGCTCGTGTCGGCGAGAATCTCCTCCAGCAGGCGCAGCTGATCCGGCGGTGGCCCCCGGAAGCTCACCGCGACGCCGGCGGCGCGCGCGCGGCTCAGGAGCTGGCGCAGCGCCCAGGCGCCCGAGAGATCCAGCGCGCTGAGGCGCTGCGTCGCAATCGACACTTGCCGCGCCGCGGCCAGATCGACCGCGGCCAACCCGCTCTCGATGGCCGGGACCCGCTGTGCCACCCACTCGCCCGTCAGCTCGAGCTCCAGGCCCTCGTCGGTGCGCCGAACCTCGAGGCTCATGCTTGGCCGGGGGCGGGCCGGATCAGCGCTTGGCGTGCAGATGCGCCTCGAGGAACCAGAGATACTTGTCGTTGTCGCGCGAGATACCGGTGAACAGGTCGGCCGTGTCGGCATCCCCAAGCCTGGCGGCGGCGTCGATCCCGGCGCGCACCTTGGCGCCGTAGTCGGCCAGCGCCGCGGACAGCGCATCCACGTGGGCGAGACCCTCGCTGATGTCCTCCGGGTAGGGCCGCAGACTGGTGCTGCGCGCCACCGCGGCGAGCGTACCGCGCGCGGTGCCCCCCAGCGCCGTGACGCGCTCGGCGAGCGTGTCGATGTGCTCCTCGATGTTCTCGGCCACTTTGTCGAACAGCTCGTGCAGGGCGATGAAGCTCGGGCCCTTGACGTTCCAGTGCGCGTGTTTGCTCTGCGTGCCCAGATCGATGGCATCCGCAAGGCGCGCGTTCAAGAGCTCGATCACCTTGGTCCGGGTGTTGGCCGGCAGGTCGTTCCTGGTGTCAAACATACTCAGTCTCCTTTGCATGGCCGCATTGGAACATCGCGGCGCACGGGAAGGCCAATCGCCTGTCCGGATCGCGATGATAAGCGCGATCTATCGCCGCAGTCTTGCCCTGACCGCGCGCCCTCAGGTGTCGTCGCGGTAACGGCGCAGGCGGATCGCGCCGAACACCATTGCCGCGGCGACCGCCAGTCCGATCCACAGGTTGCGGTCGGTGAGGGCGGCCCCGAGGTTCAGTCGATCGAGCGCCGCGCCCAATGCGAACGCGCGCCCGCGGCCGACCTGCATGTGCCCGAACAGCGTCGGCCAGATGCCGTAGGTGCGGTAGACGAGCAGGTCACGCAGGTAGTGGGTGTCGAAAGTGAAGTGCTCGACGATCTGCGCCACCACCGGGGGCAGGGTTGCCCACAGAAACGGCGTGCGCCGCGCCCAGGCGGACACCAGCAGCAGGTACGCGGCGTAGGGCGCGTACCACAGCACACCCACGATGAGGCAAGCGAGCAGCGCGATCTCGGCCTTGAGCCACCCGAGCATGTCCCACCCCGGGATGGGCGGCACGCGGCCGAAGGCGGCGTTCACCTCCCAGATGCCGGTGAACAGCAGCGACAGCAGCAGCCCGAGCGCAAACACGCCCAGCGGCACCACCAGCAGCGCGACCAGCAGCTTCGACAGGACGGTCTTGTCGTCCGATACCGGCAGGGACTTCCAGAACAGGATGCTGCGGTCCTTGCGCTCCGCGTACAGGCAGTCGAGCAGGTAGAAAGCCAGCACGATCAGAGACACCACCGACAGGGGCGTGGAAGCCGCGCCCTGCATGACGGCAAACATCGCCATGCCCCCGGGCCGATCCTCGCCCGACATGTCGCCGTGCGTCAGGTGGTATTTGAGGCCCGCGACGACGGCGCCGCACACCATCAGCGCGGCGACCACCAGCGGCGCGATCCACAGCGCCCGGTGCTCCCAGAGCTCGCGGCGTACCAGCATGAGGAGCGTGCTGGCGGTCCCGATGCGGGCGGCGGGCGCTGCTTCCCGCGGGCCTTCCCCGGCGGCCGCGTCGGCGAGCTTGCTGTTCATGTGCTTGGTGTCCCCTGCATCTTGGCGACGAACAGGTCGGCGATCGAGGGCGTGCGCAGCTCACCGAAGCCGCGCAGCTCCGCGGCCGAACGGCCCTCGAACAGCATCGCCACGCGTCCGAACACCTCGCGCTCGTAGAACGGCTGCAGCGCGCGCGCCGTGGGCGCGGCTTCCGCGCTCACGTTCAGCTGCTGATAGCGGCCGCCGAGCGCCTCGACCGAGGAGCTCAAGGCCACGCGGCCGTGGTTGATGAAAATCACGTCGGTGAACAGGTTCTCCACTTCCTCCACCTGGTGGGTGGTGAGGAGGATGGTGCGCTCCTTGTCGAAATAGTCGTTGAGCAGCGTGTCGTAGAACTTGCGGCGGTACAGCAGATCGAGCCCGAGCGTCGGCTCATCGAGCACCAGCAGGCGCGCATCGATCGCCAGGATCAGCGCCAGGTGCAGCTGCGTCACCATGCCCTTGGAGAGCTCGCGCACGCGGCTCTGCATGCGGATGTCGGTCTTGCTCAGGAATTCCGTGGCGCGCGCGCGATCGAAGCGCGGATGCACCCCGCCCACCACCTCCAGCGCCTGGCTGACGCGCAGCCAGCGCGGCAGCACCGCGACGTCCGCCATGAAGCACACCTCGCGCATCAGCTCATCGCGCTGCGTGCGCGGATCGAGGCCGAGCACCTGCAGCTCGCCTCTGAAGGGGGTGAGTCCCAGGATCGCCTTGAGGGCGGTGGTCTTGCCGGCGCCGTTCGGACCGATGAGGCCGACGATGCGGCCGGCTTCGACGCTGAAGCTCACGCCATCGAGTGCGCGGGTCGCGCCGTAGGCCTTGGCGAGGCCGCGCGCCTCAATTACTGCTGTCATCTTTTTCACCTGGTGCCGCTGGCCCGGCCTTGGGCGCCGGCCAGGCCGCAGGCGCTGCGGCGCCCACGCGCTGCAGTTCTTCCTGGGTCAGCCCGAGGCGCTGGATGGTGGCATACACTTTCGGCCATTCCTCCTCGAGGAAGCGCTGGCGCTCGTCCTTCATCAGCGCCTTGCGTGCACCCGGGCTCACGAACATGCCCAGGCCGCGGCGCTTTTCCACCAGCTGCTCGTCGACGAGCTGCTGGTAGCCCTTGAGCACCGTGAGCGGGTTCACGCGGAAGTCCGCGGCGACGCTGCGGACCGAGGGGAGCGGATCCCCTTCCTTGAGCACGCCTTCGAGGATCATCGCTACCACCCGGTCCCGCAGTTGCCGATAGATCGGCAGGCTGTCGTCCCACTGCGGGTCCATGAGCGTTTGCACGGCGCCTGTAACGGGAGGGTAGCTGACTAATCTACCAAAACGGCCGGCTCAGGCTGGCCGAACCAGCCGTGCGTCAACTGCATGGCCTGTGCGCCATGGCGCGTGCCCGGCGCCTCGGAGGTCGCCTGTACGAAGGCGCCGCTCAGGGCCAGCGTGATCAGGACGGCGCCGGCGCCGCAGCTGACATCACGATAGAGCTCGGAAACGAACGTATTCATGATCGGCTCCTTGACGGTCTGGGGGTTGGGCGCTCCCCTTTCAGGCGCTGTGCGCCTGGACGGCGGGGGCGACATGAAAGGGGGCGGCGGAGGTGGACTGCACAAAGCTCAGGCTCAGCACCAGGGTGATCAGGGCGGCCCCGGCGGCGCAGGTCAGGTCACGGTAGAGGGTCGAAGCGAAGCTGTTCATGGTCGTCTCCTTGGCTGTGGGTCTTGGTCTGTCTCGGGGGCTGCTGAAAAGGCCGCCTCCCTTAGTGATATACATTAGTAGAACACTACTTCAGTGTCAAGCTATTTCACCAAATCAGTCGCCGGGTCATCCACGGCCTTGGAGAGCGAGCCCGCCCGCAGGGTTTGAAGGACCTGAAGCGGCGCTCAGACGCTAGAATTCCTGGCCCCTTTCCCAAGGCCTCAATCCCTGAGCACGAAGCGCCCGCCATGACATCCGCCGTGAACGTTGCCATCACCGGCGCCGCCGGACAGATCGGCTATGCCCTCGCCTTCCGTGTCGCCGCGGGTGCGCTGCTCGGGCCGGGCACGCGTGTGAACCTGCATCTGCTCGAGATCACCCCGGCGCTCGGCGCGCTGCAGGGCATGGTGATGGAGCTGCACGACTGCGCGTTTCCAACACTCGGGAAGGTGGTGCCGACCGACGACGCGCGCCTCGCGTTCCGCGACTGTCAGGTGGCGCTGCTGGTCGGCGCGCGCCCGCGCGGCCCGGGCATGGAGCGCAAGGACCTGCTGCTCGCCAACGCGCAGATCTTTTCCGTGCAGGGCCGCTCGCTCAACGAAGTCGCCGACCGCGACGTGAAGGTGCTGGTGGTCGGCAATCCCGCCAATACCAACGCGCTCATCGCCGCAAGCAACGCCCGCGATCTCGATCCGCGCAACTTCACGGCCATGACGCGCCTGGATCACAACCGCGCGCTGTCGCAGCTGGCGCACAAGACCGAGACGCACGTGAGCGAGGTGCGCCGCATGATCATCTGGGGAAATCACTCCGCCACCCAGTACCCCGATCTGCGCCACGCCGAGGTCGCAGGCAAGCCGGCCAAGTCCCTCGTGAGCCAGCAGTGGATCGAGGAGACGTTCATTCCGCTGGTACAGCAGCGCGGCGCGGCGGTCATCAAGGCGCGCGGCGCCTCTTCGGCCGCCTCGGCCGCCTCGGCCGCGATCGACCACGTGCACACCTGGCTCCATGGCACGGGCGCGGGCGACTGGGTCAGCATGGCCGTGCCGTCCGATGGCAGCTACGGCATCGCCGCGGGGGTCATCTACTCCTATCCGGTCACCGTCAGCAACGGCGAGTACCGCATCGTGCCGGGCCTCGCCGTGGATGACTTCAGCCGCAAGCGCATGGAGGCGACGCACGCCGAGCTGCGCGAGGAGCGCGACGGGGTGAGGAGCCTGCTCGCCTGAAGTTTCGCGCAGCCGCGCCCCGGCAAGCTATAGTCGGGCGACGCCGCGCGACGCGGAGGAATTCATGCTGGGCGCTATCGTCTCCCTGACGCTCGTGGTGGCGGCCGCCTACGCGGTCACCCAGGTGGGCGGAATCATCACCCTGCTGTTCATCGCCGCGGTGCTGTTCCTCGCCTACCGACGCCTGTCGCTGCTCACCTTTACCGTGACGTTCACGGTGCTGCTGTTCGCCTACACGCTGCTGGGCGCCCCGGCGGGGATCTGGAAGGGGTTCCTCGCGCTGCTGCTCGCGGGGCTGTGGCTGCTCAACGTGCGCACCCTGCGCAAGGCGCTGCTCACACGCCCGTTCCTGAAGACCTACCTGAAGCTCCTGCCGTCCATGTCACAGACCGAGCGGGAGGCGCTGGAGGCGGGCACGGTGTGGTGGGACGGGGAGCTGTTCACCGGCGCGCCGCACTGGCCGAAGCTGCTGGCTGCAAAGCCTCCGCGGCTCTCGGGCCCCGAGCAGGCTTTCCTCGACGGCCCGTGCGAGGAGCTGTGCCGCATGCTCGATGACTGGAACATCACGCACGAGCGCGCCGACCTGTCGCCGCAGGTGTGGGAATACCTGAAGACCCGCGGCTTCTTCGCGATGATCATTCCGAAGAAGTACGGCGGCCTGGAGTTCTCCGCCTACGCGCACTCGTGCGTGCTGGCCAAGATCTCCAGCCGCAGCGCCACCGTTTCCTCCACGGTTGCGGTGCCCAACTCCCTCGGTCCCGCGGAGCTGCTGAACCACTACGGCACCGAGGAACAGAAGAACCACTACCTGCCGCGCCTCGCCCGCGGGGAGGAAGTGCCGTGCTTCGCGCTCACCGGCCCGCGCGCCGGCTCGGACGCCGGTTCCATTCCCGACACCGGGGTGGTGTGCCGCGGGCCGTGGCAGGGGCGCGAGATCGTGGGGCTGAAGCTCAACTTCTCCAAGCGCTACATCACCCTCGCCCCCGTGGCCACCGTCATCGGTCTGGCGTTCCGCATGTTCGATCCCGAGCGGCTGCTGGGCGGCAAGACCGACATCGGCATCACCTGCGCGCTGATCCCGCGCGGCACGCCGGGAGTGAGCATCGGGCGGCGCCATTTCCCGCTCAACGTCCCGTTCCAGAACGGACCCATCCTCGGCCGCGACGTGTTCGTGCCGCTGGATTTCATCATCGGCGGCCCGCGCATGGCCGGCAGCGGCTGGCGCATGCTGGTGGAGCAGCTGTCGGTCGGGCGCTGCATCTCGCTGCCCTCCAATGCCACCGGCGGCGCGAAGGCGGGCGTATGGGCGACCGGCGCCTATGCCCGCATCCGCAACCAGTTCAACATGCCGGTGGGCAAGTTCGAAGGGGTCGAGGCGGTGATCGCGCGCATGGTGGGCCTGACCTACACCATGGACGCCGCGCGCTCGGTGACCGCCGGGGCGATCGATGGCGGCGAGAAGCCCTCGGTGCCCTCCGCGATGCTCAAGTACCACGTCACCGAGATGGGCCGCCAGGTGGCCAACGACGCCATGGACGTGCACGGCGGCAAGGGTATCTGCCTGGGTCCCAGGAACTATCTCGGCCGTGGCTACCAGGTGGTGCCGGTGGCGATCACCGTCGAGGGGGCCAACCTCCTCACGCGCAACCTCATCATCTTCGGCCAGGGGGCGGTGCGCTGCCATCCGTTCGTGCTGCGCGAGATGAGCGCGGCCCGCAATCCCGATCGCGCCGCCGGGATCGATGAGTTCGACCGCGCGCTGTTCGCGCACCTCGGCTTCAGCATTTCCAACGCCGTGCGCTCGCTCATCATGGCTCTGACCCACGCGCGCTTCACCGCCGCGCCGGTGCAGGATTCCACCGCGCGCTACTACCAGCACATCGTGCGCTTTTCCGCCTCGTTCGCCTTCGCGGTGGATGTGGCGATGCTGACGCTCGGCGGCTACCTGAAGAAGAAGGAAGGCCTGTCGGCGCGGCTCGGGGACGTGCTGTCGTGCATGTATCTGGCCTCCATGGTGCTCAAGCATCACGAGAACCAGGGCCGTCAGGAAGAGGACCTGGTCATAGTCGAGTGGGCGTGCCGCAACCTGCTGTACCACGCCCAGGAGCAGCTGCACGGTTTCCTGCGCAACTTCCCCAACCGGGCCCTCGCCGCGCTGATGCGCGCGCTGATCTTCCCGCGCGGTCGCGTGTACTCGGCCCCCGATGACCGCCTCGGGCGCAAGGTCGCGGGCCTGGTGACCAGTCCGACCGAGGCGCGCGAGCGGCTGTGCCAGTACATCTACTGGACGCTCGAGCCCGCCAACCCCCTGGGACTGCTGCAGGAAGCGCTGCTGCTCGCGGTGCAGCTCGAGCCGCTCGAGAAGCGCATCCGCGTCGAGGGCGTCAAGACCGGCAAGGTCACCGCGCTGGATCTGCCGGGACGCATCCAGCAGGCGCTCGCCGCCGGCATCGTCTCGGAAACCGAGGCCGCGGCGCTGCGCGATTACGACCGCAAGGTCATGGAACTGATTCACGTCGATGATTTCGAGCCGCAGGAGCTCGCCGCTCACAGTGTCCCGGCGTCGCAGTCCGCGGCGAGGTCCAGCGCCCACGTCGCTTGAGCCGTCTTTCCAAGGAGTCGTCTGTGAAGGAGATGCGCATGCGTACCTTGCTCATTGCCGCCCTGATTCTCGCCGCCCCGCTCGCCGCCGCTCAGGCGCCAGCGTCGCCGGCTCCCGCCGCCGCGCTGCCGCGCACCGCCTCGCCGCCGGGCGCCGAGGCCTACATCATCTCTCCCAGGGACGGCGCCACGGTGACGAGCCCGGTACGGGTGCAGTTCGGCCTGAAGGGCATGGGTGTCGCGCCCGCGGGGGTCAAGTTCGAGAACACCGGGCATCACCACCTGCTCATCGACACCGACGCCCCCGCGGATCCGGGCGCGCCGCTCCCGGCGACCGACAAGATCGTGCACTTCGGTAAAGGCCAGACCGAGGCGAGCGTGCCCTTGAGCCCCGGCAAGCACACCCTGCAGCTGCTGCTCGGCGACCAGAATCACGTGCCGCACAACCCGCCGGTGATCTCCGGCAAGATCACCATCACGGTCACGCGCTAGCGCGCCCGCGGAAGCGCCACGCAGCGCCGCCATGACGCGCGCCGTCCTGCACGTCGACATGGATGCGTTCTACGCCTCGGTCGAGCAGCACGATGACCCGCGGCTGCTCGGCAAGCCGCTCATCGTCGGCTGGGACGGCGGCCGCGGCGTGGTGGCGGCGGCCAGCTACGAGGTGCGCCGGTATGGCGTGCGCTCGGCGATGCCGGTGCGCACCGCGCTGCGGCTGTGCCCGCAGGCGGTGTGCGTGCGCCCGCGCATGCAGCGTTACCAGGAGGTGTCTGGGGTGGTGTTCGGGGTGTTTCACGAGGTCACCCCACTGGTGCAGGGGCTGTCGCTGGATGAGGCCTTTCTGGATGTCACGGCGAGCCAGGAGCTGCTCGGCGGCGCCGTCGACATCGCGCGGCGCATCAAGCGCCGTATTCGCGAGCTCACCGGACTGACCGCCTCGGTGGGGGTGGCGCCCAACAAGCTGGTGGCCAAGATCGCCTCCGATCTCATGAAGCCCGACGGCCTCACCGTGGTCACGGCCGAGCGCGTGCGCGCGGTGCTCGATCCGCTGTCGGTGCGCCGGCTTCCGGGCCTGGGGCGCAAGACCGGCGAGCGGGTCGAAGCGGCCGGGATCGGCACCTTCGGCGAGCTGCGCAGCGCCCCGGATGCGGTGCTGTGGCCCCTGTTCGGCCGCTACTCGGCCTGGATGCGCGAGCGCGCCTCCGGGATCGACGAGCGGGCGGTGCTGCCGGATGTCGAGGAGAAATCCCTCAGCGCCGAGGACACCTTCGAGCACGACCTCGGCGAGCCGCGCGCCCTGCAGGCACAGCTGGCGCGTCTTGCGGATGTGGCCGCCGCGCGGCTGCGCACGCGGCAGCTGGTGGCGGGCTGCATCGGGGTGAAGATCCGGCGCGAGGATTTCACCACCTTTACGCGCCAGCGCGCCGTGGCCCCGCCGACCTGCGAGCTGCGCGCCATCGCCGGCGTGGCGGCGGAGCTGCTCGGCCGCTGGCTCGCCGGCAACCCGGGTGCGAAACTTCGCCTGCTGGGCGTGGTCCTCACCGAGCTCACGCCCGCCTCGCAGCTGGGACTGTTCGAGACGGCGGGCCGCCCGGGGGGTCTCGATGCGGCGCTGGACGAGGCGCGGGCGCGCTTCGGTCCCCGGGCACTGCGCCGCGGCAGCACCATCGGGTAGCATCGACCCATGTACCTGACGTTCTTCGGCCTCAACGAAAAGCCCTTCGCGATCACGCCCGATCCGCGCTACCTGTACCTGAGCGAGCGGCACGCCGAAGCCCTGGCGCACCTGTTGTACGGCATCAACGAGGCGGGCGGCTTCGTGCAACTCACCGGTGAGGTCGGCACCGGCAAGACCACGATCGTGCGCTCGCTGCTGGCGCAGACCCCGAAGAACGCCGAAATCGCGCTCATCCTCAATCCCAGGATGACGGCGCCGGAGTTCCTGCTGACCATCTGCGAGGAGCTCGGCATCGGCGTGCCGGACGCCGCCTGCGGGAGCCTGAAGGATCTGGTCGACATCCTCAGCGACTACCTGCTGCGCGCCCACGCCAGGGGCAAGCGAGTCGTGCTGGTGGTGGACGAGGCGCAGAACCTGTCGCCGGACGTGCTCGAGCAGGTGCGCCTGCTCACCAACCTCGAAACCAACACGCAGAAGCTCCTGCAGATCATCCTCATCGGCCAGCCCGAGCTGCGCGAGCTGCTGTCGCGCAACGAGCTGCGCCAGCTGGCGCAGCGCATCACTGGCCGTTATCACCTCAATCCGCTGTCGCACGACGAGACCGTCGCCTACGTGCGCCACCGGCTGCGGGTCGCGGGCGCGACCAGCGACATCTTCGCACCCGCGGCGCTGAATGAAGCATTCCGGCTGTCGCACGGCGTGCCGCGCGTCATCAACGTCATCTGCGACCGCGCGCTCCTCGGCGCCTATTCGCTCGACCGGCACCGCGTGACCACGAACCTGGTGCGCGCCGCCGCCGCCGAGGTCTTCGGCCGGCGCTGCACGCCGCACTGGCTCCCCTGGGCCCTCACGGCCGGCATCGCCGCGCTGCTCGGCATCGCCACCGTGACGCTGTGGAGCCTGCAGCCGTGGAGCACGCGCTCGGGCGCAGCGCGCCTGTCGCGCGGGGAGGCGGCGTTTACCGGCGCCGCGCCGGCCGCGGTGACGCCTGCGCCCGCACCGCACCTCGCGGAGCTCCTGGCGCAGCACGCCGCCGAGACCGACACCGACAGCGCGTTCGCGCGGCTCCTCGCACTGTGGGGCGCCAAGTACCAGGCCAACAGCACCGATCCGTGCAGCCAGGCGACGCAACAGGGCCTGGAGTGCGTGATCGAGCGCGGCTCCTTCGGCCAGCTGCGTCTGTACAACCGCCCGGCGATCCTCATGCTCAGCGACGGCGCCGGCACGAGTCACGAGGTGGTGCTCACCGCGCTCGACGACGAGCAGGCGCGCATCGAGCTCGGCGGCACACGCAGCGTTGGCCTCGGCGAGCTGTCGCACTTCTGGCTGGGCGATTTCGTCATGCTGTGGCGGCCGGCCAGCTCGCCGGTGAAGGCGCTGTCGGCCGGGATGCGCGGCGCCGAGGTGCGCTGGCTGCGCCGCAGCCTGCAGCGCCTGCACGGCGTGGCCGATGACGCTCCGGTCAGCGACCTGTTCGACGCCGAGCTCGCCGCACTGGTGCGCGATTTTCAGCGCCGGCACCAGCTCGCCGTCGACGGCATCGCGGGTGTGCGCACGCAGATTGCCGTCGCCGGCGCCCTCGGCGCTCCCGACACGCCGCTGCTGTCCGCCGTCGATACTGATCATCATGGCGGGTGATCGATGTCCTTCATCCTCGATGCCCTGAAGAAGTCCGAGAGCGATCGCCAGCGCCACAGCGGCCCGGCGCTCTTCGAGGTCAAGGTCGCCCCGCCACGCAGCGCCTTGCCGCTGTGGGCCGTCGCGGTTGCGGCGTTGCTGGTGGTGAACCTCGCGATCCTCATGTGGATGCTGTGGCCGCATCCGGCGGCGCGCAGCGCCGACAGCAGCACGGCCGCTACCCGCCTGGCGGCCCAGGGGCCACAGGCCGCAGCCGCAAGCACGCCCGCCCCGCCGCCGCTGTCGCTGACGGCGCCCGCTGCGTCCCCAGCGGCGCCCGCGCTGCCGCCAACCCCCGCTGTCGCCAGCGGCGCCGGCGACAATCCCGACGACTACGCGCCGGCGGCCGAACCGGCGGCCGCGCCCTCGCTCAGCAACCGCGTGCGGCGCGCCACCGCGGACGGCGTGCCCCTGTATCAGGACGCGGCGGCCACTGCCGGCGCGAGCATCCCGCAGCTGCGGCTGGATCTGCACGTGTTCGCGCAGCGCCCGCAGGATCGCTTCGTCATGATCAACATGCACAAGCTGCGCGAAGGCGACTCGCTTCCCGAGGGCGTGCACGTGGACAGCATCACACCCGAGGGTGCGGTGCTGTCGTACGGCGCAGCGCGATTCCTGCTGCCGCGGGACTGAGGCGGCGGCTACTCGGCGACGTACCAGTGCTTGTCGACCTGCTCGAGCACGAAGTGATCGAAGGGCAGCCCCTGGCCCGTCAGATCGTAGGTCGCGCGCTGTCCTTCGTACTCATAGCGCGGCTCGAGCCCCTGCACGATGTGCAGGGTCGCCAGCAGCATCTCGCGCGTGCCCAGGCTGTTCTGACACGCGGCCACCAGCGCCGCCAGCGCCTTCTTGCCGGTCACGCGCCGGAACTCGGGGCTCATCTGCTTGCCGTAGTAGAGGTCGCACTTGCCCTCCGACAGCAGCTTCTCCGAGGTGGCGAGCAGCTCGATGATCCCGGGTTGCGCCGGGGCGGTGCTGCGGCCGCCGCCGCGCAGCGCGGCGGGCGTACGCGCCGCGGCGGAGGTGCCGTGCCGGCCGGCGATGAGATCCTCGATCTGCGCCTCGATCTCCGCCGGCAGCGCCGCTTTCCAGTCCTTGCCGAAGGGCTTGAGGGTGACGACGTTGACCACCTGCACCTTGCCGCGATCGCGGGGCTGGCGGCCGCGGATCAGCACCTCGACCTTGCCGTCCTTGTCCGCAATGCTCGCGATGCCTTCGCCGCCGTCGTATTCCCGACCGGGCAGATACAGCCGGTCGGCGAGGGTTGCGTAGAAACCGGTGTCGGTGAGGTGCTCGATCTCGTCGAGCGGTCGGGCCGGACCAAACAGCCGGTTGCGCACCGTGCTGTCGCCGCGCTTCGCCTCCTCGTGCAGCAGGGTGAGGATCCGCAGCCGCAGGGCCCGCAGGTCATCCGGATGCATCGCGAACGCCACCGCTTCCGGATCGCCGCTGGCGACGGCCTGTAGAAACTCGAGCGCCGCGTTCTTCTGGCTCATGCTCACCCCGGTGGCGCTGACCGCCGCCCACGCCTGCGGGCAGGCCGGCACGATCGCCAGCCAGGCTGCCCAGGCCCACGCACACCTCGGCGGAACGTGTCGCATCACACCTTCAGGATATGTCGCCTGTGACTTCGGTCAACCCCACGTATGACCAGTTTCACAGAATCCGGCGGCCGTTAGCGACAGCCCGCGTGCATTACGTCATGGTAATTCCCGCGGCCGGGCGCCGAGCCCAACGGGCGGGTTTCAGATTTTGACAGCCGTGGCTTCCCACACCAAAGCGCAGAGTTCGGCCGCTACGCCACCCCCGGGCGTCGCGCCGCCGCTCACCCTCATCGGCAAGCAACTCCTGGCCTTGACCCAGGACCGCAAGCTCATCCAGACCCTCAGGCAGGTCGCCGACCCCGCGCACGAGGTGTACGCCGCCGGCTCCGAGATCGATCTCGCCGGTGCATTGATGGCACATCACACCGGGGTCGTGGTCCTGGATGTCGCCGCGCTCGCCACCTCCGCCGGGCAGCTGGCGGCGCGGCTGCACGCGCAGTTCCCGGACATCGTGCTCATCGTGGCGGGCGGCGCCGAGGACCAGGTGGCTCTCTCGGCCCAGATCACCGACGGCTCGGTGCATCGTTTCCTGCACAAGCCCGTCTCCGAGCAGCGCGTGCGGCTGTTCGTCGAGGCGGCCTGGCGGCGCCATGCCGAAGGGCCCGGCGGCCCCGCAGGCACGGCCGCGGCGCTCACCGCGCGCGTCCCTCGGGGCGCGAAATGGTGGCTGCTCGCCGCGGGCTTGGCGGCGCTGGCCGCACCATTCCTGTGGGTCGGCCTGAACGCTCCCCCGACACCGCTGCGCCCGGCGCCGGCCACCGCGGGGCGCGCCGCCCCCCCCACGGATGCGGCCCTCGAGGCTCTGCTGGCGCGAGCCGACCGCGCACTGGCCGCCGGTGAGCTGGTGGCGCCGCCCGGGGCGAGCGCCGCGGACCTGTACCGCGAGGCCCTGCGCGGCAACGCGCGCGATCCGCGCGCCGCGAAGGGCCTCGAGCAGACCATCGACAGACTGGTGTCGGACGCGGAAGGCGCGCTGCAGGAGCGACACCTGCAGGATGCGCAGCAGCTCGCGGACTCGGCGCACGCCATCGGCCCCGAGCACCCGCGCGTGGCGTTCCTCCTGGCGCAGATCGGCGCGCAGCGCGAACGCCTGGTGCTCGACAAGGCGCACCACGCCGCCGCCACCGGCAACGTCGCCGGCGCCCTCGCGGCGCTCGAGGACGCCACGCGCGGCGGGCGTCAATCGACCGTCGTCGAGCAGGCGCGCCAGCAGCTCGCGCAGCAGCAGGTCGACGAGCGCGTGGCGGAGGCTGTCAGGCGCGGCCGCGAGGCGCTGCTGCACGGGCAGCTCATCGACCCGCCCGCAGAGAGCGCGCGCTTCTTCATCGAATCGGCGCGCGCGCTCGCCCCCGGCGATCCGCGGGTGCAGCAGGCGACGCAGGAATTCATCGCGCGCCTGCAGGCCGAGGCGGGCAAGGCGCTCAGCGCCGGCAACCCGGACCAGGCGGACAGCTGGACGTCCGCGGCCGCCGCGGCGGGCGCGCAACGGGCCGACGTCGCGGCACTGCGTGCCGAGGCACAACGGCAGCGCGCCGGCGGCAAGGCCGACTCGCTGGCGCGTCTCGCACTCAGCTTCAACGAGCGCCTCGCCGCAGGAAGGATCACCGACCCCGCCGCCGACAGCGCCAAGTTCTACCTGGCGCAGCTGCTGCAGGCCGATCCGGACCACCCGACGACGCAGCTCGCGCGCACCGCATTCGACACCCGCGTGCTCGATGAAGCGCGCGGCGCGCTGCGCGCGCAGGACTATGCGCTCGCGCGCCGCTGGCTCACCGAAGCCCGTGCCGCGGGCGCCGACGCGGCGAGCATCGCAGGCGTGGAAACCGCCATCGGCGCCGCTCAGGATCAGGCGCAGCGCGCCAGCTATGTCAGCGCGAGCTCCATGACCCGCACGCACTACGTGGAGCCGCAGTTTCCCCTCGACGCCAGGCGGCGCGGCATCGATGGCTGGGTGGACCTGCAGTTCGTCGTCAACACCGACGGCTCGGTCGGCGAGCTCACGATCGTCGGCGCCCAACCGGTCGGCATCTTCGAACAGGCGGCGCTCGATGCCGTGCGCCACTGGCACTACCAGCCCGTGATGCGCGACGGGCAGGCCGTCAGCCAGCGCGCGCGGGTGCGCCTGCGCTTTGCCATGCAGCGATGAGCGCGCAAGTCATGAACACTGCGGCCCGCGTGCTGGTCGTCGACGATGACGTGCGCTACTGCGAGTGGCTGCGCCATCACCTGGACGTGCTCCTGCCCCGTTCGAGCGTCAGCATGCTCAATAGCAGCGAATTCGAGCGCTGGTGCACCCAGTTCTCGGGCCGCGACTGCGAGCTGCTGCTGCTCTCGGCTGTGTTCGGCTCGAGCCCCGATGACCCGCAGTCCCCGGGGCTGTCGCTGTTGCGCCGCCTGCGCGAGCAGCCGGCGATGCCCGCGGTCATCGCGCTGGCCGAGGACGGTAACGAGCTCACCGCGGTACGCGCCCTGCACCTCGGTGCGCTCGACTACCTGCCCAAGCGCCTGCTGACGCCCGAGCGTCTGAGTACCGCGGTGCGCGTGGCGCTGCGGCGCATCGAACGGCGCGTGGCGCGGCGTCTGGCGAGCCTGGCGAACCTGTCGCGCGACCAGGCGCTGCGCGCGGGCGCCGCGCCAGAGGCGGCGCTGGAGTCCGGCGCGCCGCCGTCCGCGGGCGAGCTTTCCGCGCTGAGCGCCGCCGAGGCCGCCGCATCCGCCGCCGCACCCGCCGCCGCACCCGCCGCACCCGTCGCCGCACCCGCCGCACCCGCCGCACCCGCCGCACCCGCCGCCGGGGCGGCCCCCGAGTCCGAGCCGCTGCAGGGCGCGGGCGTGGTGGGGCTGCTCGCGGGCGCAAACGCCGAGGTCATTCCGGGTTACACGCTGCGCCTGAAGATCGGCGAGTCGGCAAAGGCGGTGGTGTACCTCGCCACCAGCGCGCACCGCGGACACAATGTCGCGCTCAAGGTAAGCAAGACGCTGCGCGACGAAGCGGCCGGCCGCCAGTTCCTCGAGCGCGAGTACACGGCGGTCATGGCGGTCACGAGCCCGCTGGTCGTTGAGATCTACGACTACGGGGTGCACGCCGGCTTCGAATACCTGGCGATGGAGTACCTGCCGCGCGGGGATCTGAAGGCGCGTATCCAGCGCGGCGTGAGCGAGCGGGAGGCGCTGCATCTCGTGACACAGATCGCCGCGGCCCTGCAGGTGGTGCACGAGGCGGGCCTGGTGCACCGCGACCTGAAGCCGCCGAACGTGATGCTGCGCGAGAACGGCACCGTGGCGCTCATCGACTTTGGCCTGGCGCGCTCCCTGGACGGCAGCACCGTGAGCACGCAGACCGGTGTGCTGCTCGGATCGCCCTATTACATGAGCCCCGAGCAGGCGCTCGGCGAGCCGCTCGATGCGCGCTCGGATTTCTACAGTCTCGGAGTCATCTGCTACGAGATGCTGACCGGGAGTAAGCCCTACACCGGCAACACCGCCATGGAAGTGCTGCAACAGCACGTCAGCACACCGCTGCCGCTGCTGCCGGCCGGGCTGGCGCGCTACCAGCCGCTGCTCACGGGGCTGCTGGCGAAGTCCCGCGCCGAGCGCCCGGGGAGCGCTCAGGAGATCATCGCCGCCGCTACCGCGCTGCGCGCGGGCGCCGCAGGCGACGCGCAGTCGAGCGCGGCCTAGGGATTGGCTCGCGCGCTGCGACCACGCTGCTCAAAGGCGCGTCCCAACGCGAGCGCCAGCACGCTCCACAGGGCCGAAATCCCCGCGCCCAGCCAGCCGATCGCCGTGGGACCTGCGCCGAGCCCGCCGGCGAGCCCCTTGTAGAGCGAGCCGGAGAGCGCATCCCCGCCGCGATAGGCGAAGGTGTCGATGAGGCTCTTTGCCTGGTATTTCTCCTCGCGGCTCACCACTGTGAACAGCGAGTCGCGGCACGGGCGCGTGATGGCGTAGTCGGCCACGCGGCGCACTGCGTACACCGACACCAGCACCGCGAAGACCGGCACCAGCGCGAACAGCGCGTAGCCGGCCGTCATGATGAGCGGCACCGAGGCCAGGAGCGAGCGCATGCCGAGCCACCTGAACAGCCGGCCGAACAGCAGGAACTGGATCGTCAGCGATGCGGCCTGCACGCATAAATCGATGCCGGCGAAGAAGCGCGTGCGCTCATCTGCGCTGCCGAACGCCCTGGCGACGAACGCCTGCTGCTCGAGGTACAGGAACGTCGACACCCAGGTCATCAGCAGCACGAACGCCGCGATGCCCAGCAGGTAGGGCGAGCGCACCACCTGCACGAATGCGGCGAACACCCCGCTCCCGAGCGCGCCGTCCGCGCCTGGCGCGACGACGCGGTCCGGCATCGCGGCCGTGGGCGGCGGCGCGCGCGCCCCCTGCCGTCGCTGCCAGCGGATGACCTGCGCCATGAACAGCAGCGACACCAGCAGCAGTCCGGCGGAGAGCGGCAGCAGATTGACGGCACCGAGCGGCACGGCGAGCTTGCGGTCGATGAACGGGCCAATCAGGCCGCCGGTGCTGGCGCCCGCCCAGATGAAACCGAACAGGCGCCCCGCCTGCTCACGGCTGAACACATCCGCCATCAGGCTCCAGAACGCCGCCACCACGAACAGATTGAACACGCTCACCCACACGAAGTAGGTGCGCGCGATCCAGGTGTGGTCCGCCTGCACGCGGAACCACACCCAGAAGATGAGCAGGTTGGCGGCGAAGAAACCGTACACCCACGGCAGAAACACCGAGCGCGGGAAGCGCGAGGTGAGCCAGCCATACAGCGGCTGCAGCAGCAGCATGACGGCGAACACGCCCCAGAAAAGGTAGGGGATGTTTTCCAGCCCCGAGGTGATGCCGAGGGCATCGCGCACCGGCCGCAGGATGGTGTAGCTCGAAAACATGCACAACAGCGTCGTAAACGACGCCAGCAGCGCGGGCGCCTCACCGGGCTGCAGGATGATGAGGCGCCGCAGCACCTGGCTCACGAGGCGATCAGCCAACGGTCAGTCTCACCCGCGCGTGGGGCGCCAGTGTGCCACAGCCCCGGCAGCCTTAGCGCGGGCGCGACCTGCGCTTGACGGCCGGGACGCGGGCGGAGCACGCTTGCGTGACACTGTTGGGGGGAAAACGTGAAAAGAAGAGCTTTCTGTGCGGCCGGGGTCGCCGCGCTGGCCGCCGCAACCTTGCCCTGCCGTCGCTTGCTGGCAGCCACCGACGGCGAGCTCGCGGCCACCGGCCTGGACGGGCGCCAGCTGAACCTCAAGCCCAGCGAGCTCGGGGAGCTGCGCGCCGCACTGCGCGGCGCGCTGCTCACCGCAGACGCTGCGGGCTATGACACGGCGCGCAGGCTCTGGAACCCCGCCTTCGATCACAAGCCGGCGCTGATCGCGCGCTGCGCCGGCGCGGCAGACGTGATGCACGCGGTAAGCTTCGCCGCCGCGCACGGCCTGCTGACCGCGGTACGCGGCGGCGGCCACAGCCTGTCAGGACAATCCGGCTGCGACGGCGGTCTGGTGGTGGACGTGTCGTCCATGCGCGGCGTGCGGGTCGACCCCCTCGCCCGGCGTGCACGCGTCGAGTCCGGCGTGCTGCTCGGGGAGTTCGATCGCGAGGCGCAGGCTTTCGGGCTCGCAACCACCGCCGGCACGGCGGCGGACACGGGCGTCGCGGGACTGACGCTCGGCGGCGGCGTCGGGCGCATCGGGCGCAAGTATGGCCTCTCGTGCGACAACCTGACGGCGGTCGATGTGGTGACCGCGGACGGGCGGTTCGCGCGCACCAGCGCCACGGAGAACCCGGATCTGTTCTGGGCGCTGCGCGGCGGCGGCGGCAATTTCGGCGTCGTTACCTCGTTCGAGTACCGCCTGCACGCGGTGGGCCCGATGTTGTTCGGCGGCACCATCGACTACCCCTTCGCGCAGGCGCATCAGGTGCTGCGCGGCTTCAGCGAGTTCATCGCGGGCGCGCCCGATGAGCTGTACGTGGACGTCGCGCTGCAGCCGGGCGCGGGCGGCCAGCGCATCGTGGAATTCGACGTTTGCTACTGCGGCCCCCCGGCAAGGGCGCAAGACGTCGTGGCGCCGCTGCGCAAGCTCGGCAAGCCGCTGCAGGATCGTCTGGCGCCGGCGCCCTACGTGAAGCTGCAGGGCGCGACCGACGCGCCGCAGGTCAACGACAACGCCGCCTATATCAAGGGAGGCCTCATCCGCGACATCAGCCCGGCTCTGGTCGCTGCGCTCGTGGATCACTTCGACAGCACGCCGCTGCCGAGCGGCATGGTGGTCTTCCAGCACCAGGGCGGCGCCATCGCCCGCGTGGCGCCCAATGCCACCGCGTACTGGAACCGCAAGGCGCTGTACAACCTGATGGTGTTGGCGCTCTGGAAGGTGCCCGGCGACGGCGCGGCCGCCAACACCCAGTGGGTGCGCGCCGGATGGGACAAGCTCGAGCACTTTACCGACGGTTACTACGTGAACCTCAGCGAGCAGGACCAGCACGAGCGTCGCGTGCACGCAGCCTACGGCGATAACTACCCGCGGCTTGCCGCGCTCAAGAAGCGTTACGATCCGGCGAACCTGTTCCGCCTCAACGCCAACATAAAGCCCGCATAACGGCCCGAACCAACTTCCGACCTGCGCCGGCGCAAGAGCGTCGCTCCGCCGGCGCTGCTCGCGGTACGCGCGCTGCAGCGCTTGACACTCAATCCTCATGAAGGTGCAATGCGCGGTGCCGACGCCGCGTCCGGCCGGGGGACCGAAGGGCGATAACAGAATCCATGCATCTGGTTGATACCACGCTGTTTTATTCACCCACCAGCGGTGGCGTCAAACGCTATCTGACGGCCAAGCACGCCTGGCTCGCCGCGCACAGCTCGTGGGAGCACACCATCGTGGTCCCGGGACGCGAGGACCGGTTGCAGCGCGGCGGCCTGTGCACGCTGTCCGGTTACCCGGTCCCCGCCACGTTCAATTACCGCCTGCCGCTCAATCCGCGCCGCTGGAGCCGGCTGCTGGAAGCGCTCGAGCCGACGCTCATCGAAGCCGGCGACGCGTTTCACCCCGCGTGGTGCGCCTCGCAGGTCGCACGGCGCCGGGGTATACCGGTGGTGGGCTTCTATCACTCGAACGTGCCGCAGATCATCGGGCGCCGTGTCGGCGGCGCGCTCGCCGAGCCGCTGATCGGCCGCTACGTGCGCTGTCTGTACGAGCGCTTCGATCTGGTGTTCGCACCGAGCCGGGTGATGTGCGAGTACCTCGAGGATCTCGGCGTGCACCATGTCATGCACCAGCCGCTCGGGGTGGATACCGAGGTGTTTCATCCGCGGCGGCGCACACCGGCGCTGCGTCCGCGGCTCGCTCTGCCGGCGCACTCGCGCGTGCTGATCTTCGCCGGCCGCTTCGCCGGCGAAAAAAACCTGCCGCTGCTGCTGCAGGCTTTCGCGCGCCTCGGAGCTCCGTACCACCTGCTGCTGATCGGCGGGCAGCGCGCGGCGCGCCCCGCCGCCAACGTCACGGTGCTCCCCTACCGGCGCGACAGCCTCGAGCTGGCGCGATGGATCGCCTCCGCCGACGCGCTGGTCCACGCCGGCACCAAGGAGACCTTCGGGCTGGTGATCCTGGAGGCCATGGCGTGCGCTCGTCCGGTAGTGGCGGCGCGCGCCGGCGCCTTTCCGGAGCTCATCGACGAGAGCGTCGGGGTGCTCGCCGCGCCCAACTCCGCCTGCGGCATGGCGGAAGCGATCGCGGCTCTCTACGAGCGTGACCTCGAGGCGCTCGGCGCCGCCGCGCGCGCCCGCGTGCTCAGACAGTTCACCTGGCAGCGCGCCTTCCACGGCCAGTTCGCCGCGTACGCGTCCCTCCTCGGCGCACGCCGGCTGCCGCTCGCGCCGGCGCAGATCATCGAGCTCGGCACGCCGACGCCAACCTCCTGAGCCTGGAGCGCCTGACACTTCAGCGCCGCAGCGCGCGCAGCACCGCGAGGCCGGCGCGGGTCGCGGCGAGCGCAAGCACGATTCTCCACATCCAGCGCTTCGGTGCCGGCACCGTTCGCGGCGGGAGCGCGCGGTAGAACTGCGCGGCGATCTCGCGGTGCAGGTGCACGGCGGCGGCGGCGATCAGCCACTCGCGCGGTGGACTGTATATCCGATACTGGTTCGCGCCCAATCGCTCGACCACGACATCGTCGAGCGCGTCGGGGAATGCGGCCGGCGCCGCGGCGCTGAAGGCGAGCGCGGTCGTCTCGCCGGGGCGCTCGGGCGTGCCGCCGATCAGCGTGAGACCGAGCGGCCCGCTCGCGCGCCGGCAGCGCACCGCACCGCGGAAAGTCACCACCGGCTCAGGCATCGAACCGCGGCTCGCAGCGAACCTCGCTGGTGACCGAGTTCGCGATGAAGCACTCGTCGTGCGCGCGGTGGTGCAGCTGCAGGATGTCCGCGCGCGCGGGCAACCGCTCGCCCGAGAACGCCACGCGCGGGCGCAGCGTGACGCACACCATGGCGGTCCGTCCGGCGGCGTTCCTGCCCATGACCCCAAGGGCATCGTCGCTGTAATCGTCGACCCGCCAGCCGCCGGCGGCGGCCAGCGACAGGAACCACAGCATGTGGCAGCTCGAGAGCGCCGCGACCAGCGCCTCTTCCGGATCGACCGCTGCCTCGACCGACAACGGCACCCGCACCACCTGCGGCGAGGACGACGCGGGCACCTCGACACCGCCGTCGAAGCGCCAGGTGTGCGCCCGGCTGTAGCGATTGTCGGTGAACGCCGCGGCGCCGCGCGCCCAGTGGATACTGGCCCGGTATTCGTGCCCCGCCATCGCTTTACCTCCGTGCGCCGGTGCGCGGGATTGTACGATAGCGTATGGGTCCCTCCGACCTGCAGCCGCGCCGCGACCTGACGCTCACGCACGCCACCTCGCTCGTGGTCGGTATCACCATCGGCACCGGCATTTTCCTCAAGTCCGCCGCCATGGCCCAGGCGGTGGGTACGCCGGCGCTGGTGCTGGCGGCGTGGGTGGCGGCGGGCGTCGTGGCCATGTTCGGCGCCCTGTGCTTCGCGGAGCTCGGCGCGCTGCTCCCGGAGGCCGGCGGCGAGTACGTGTATCTGCGGGCCGCCTTCGGCGAGGTCCCCGGATTCCTGTACGCCTGCAACAGCTTCGTGCTCGGCGGGGCGAGCATCGCCGCGTACGGCGCCGCGGTCGCGATCTTCGTCTCCGACATCCATACCTTCGACAAGCAGTGGTTCGCGTACACCCTGCATCTGTTCGGCGCCGATTACTCCTGGCAGTTCGGGACGCGCCAGCTGATCGCGATCGGCGTGATCGGCGTGTTCGCCGCCATCAACTGCGCCGGGGTCATGGTGGGTGGGCGCGTGCAGACGCTGCTGGCGGTGGCCAAGGTGGCGGCGATCATCGCGGTCGCCGCCGGGGCGTTCGCCTTCGCCGACGTGCACGACTGGTCGAACCTGGCGGCGCCCACGGGCAGCGCGAGCGGCGGCCTCGCCGGCTTCGGGGCTGCGATGTTCGCGGCCCTGTGGGCCTACAGCGGCTGGCAGTACCTGCCCATGGCGGCGGGCGAGGTCCAGGATCCGCAGCGCAACCTGCCACGCGCCATCATCGGCGGATCGCTGCTGGTGCTCGCGATCTACCTGGCCGTCAACACCGCGTACCTGTACGCGTTGCCGCTCTGGCAGGTCGCCAGTGCCAACTCCACCGCCTACCCGGAAGCCCCCTCGGTCGCCGCCCGCGCGGTGCAGACCTTCCTCGGCAGCCGCGCCGCGGCGGTCGCGGCGTTGATCTTCCTGATCTCCACCGTCGGCTCCCTCAACGGCACCATCCTCGCGCGGGCGCGCGTCTCCTACGCCGCGGCGCGCGACGGGCTGTTCTTCGCCGGCTTCGGGCGCTTGAGCCCGCGCACGCGCGTGCCGCTCACCTCGCTGGTGCTACTGTGCATCTGGGCCGCGCTGCTGGCGGTCTCGGGCACCTTCGATCAGCTCACCAACATGGCGGTGATGTCGTACGCGCTGTTCTGGATTCCGGTGATGCTCGCGGTGCTGGTGCTGCGCCGCCGGCTGCCGCACGCCAGGCGGCCCTATCGCCTGCCGGGCTATCCGTTCGTGCCGCTGGTGTTCATGCTGGTCATGGTGTGGATCGTGATCAGCGCGCTGCTCACGACTCCGAAGGAATGCATCGCGACGGTGGTTTTGATCCTGTTGGGAATGCCGCTGTACCCGCTGTTCCGCAAGCGCCGCCTGCAGCGGCCGCCGGCGGCGGGCGAGGCCGCGGCGGCCGCCCTCACTCCGCCTCCAGCTCCCAGAGCGTGAGCGGCGCGCCGCGGCGCAGCCAGAACCCCAGCCCCGCTTCGCGAAACTGGCGCCGCAGGCGCGCACGGTACCAGTGCGCGCTGCGCAGGTGGACGTCAGCATCGGTGCGCTCGTGATCGCAGTTGCGCTCGAGGTCCAGGCGCGTGAGGGCGCTGAAGTACAGCACGCCGCGGCACAGCCGGCCGAAATTCGCGAGCGCCCGCCGCGCCGCCGCCGCCTCCAGGTACTGCAGCACGTCGTAACAGATCACCAGGTCAAAGGGCGCTGGTGCGCGGTAGGTCTCGATGCGGCCGCGCTGCCAACCGTAGCGCCGGCACAGGTACTCGCTGCTCTCGAGTGCCACGTAGTGCGCGCGCGGCAGCAGCCGCCGCAGCGCCGTGCGCAGCATGCCGGTGCCGCAACCGGCTTCCAGGATGCGCCGCACCGGCAGCCCCACGTGCCCGGTGAGCGCGGCGATGAGGCGCGCCCGCGCCTTTATTTCGCGGCGCGTCGCCACCGCGGTGCGCGGATCGAAGTAGTAGCGCTGGTAGTACTCGCGGCCGAAGCGCATGGTGGGTGTGTATGCTACCGCTTGCGATCCTGGCCGCACGCGATGCGCGCTCGCCGGCGCGCGGCGGGCGCCCGAATTTGCGCTCCACGTCTGCCGCGCTGCACACTGCGCCGCTTGCGGTGCAAGCACGAGGAGCGGACCCATGAGAAGGACAGGCAGAGCGGGCCTGGGGCTCGCCGCGGCGGCTGTGGCGACGGCAGCTGTGCTGGCGGCGCACCCGAGCGCCGCCCAGACCCCGCCCGACAGTGCGGCGGGCAAGTTCACGCTGAGCAGCACGGATATCTCCGCCGGCGGACAGATTGCCGAGAGCCAGGTGTTCAACGGCTTCGGCTGCAAGGGCGGCAACGTCTCGCCGGCGCTGTCCTGGAGCAATCCGCCCCCCGGCGCCAGGAGCTTCGCACTGCTGATGCATGACCCGGACGCGCCCACCGGCAGCGGCTGGTGGCATTGGGTCCTTTACAACATCCCCGCCAGCGTCAGCTCGCTTGCCGCCGGCGCCGGCGACCCGCACAAGAGCCTGTTGCCCGCGGGTGCGCTGCAGGGGCGCACCGACTTCGGCACTCCCGGATACGGCGGGCCCTGTCCGCCGCCCGGCAAGCCGCACCGCTATTACCTGCGCCTGTACGCGCTGAAGGTGACCAGGCTCGACGTGCCCGCCGATGCGACCGCCGCCTATATCGGATTCACGGTGCGCAGCCAGTCGCTGGCGAAGGCCGAGCTCATGGGTGTGTATGGCCGCTAGCGGCCCGCGCGACCGGCGGCCGGCGATATGGCCCTGGCTGCTGATGCCGGCCATCGTGCTGCTGGTGTTCTACGCGCTCTTCAAGGTGCACCAGCGGCCGAAAGCTCCTGCGGCGCCACCGCCGGCGCGCACGGCGAGCGCGCCCGGGATGAGCTGAAGCGCTCATGCCGCGCACCCGCACACGAGCGCGTCGCGGTCCCGGGGCCGGCGCACCACAGGAACGTGCGCCGCGAGTCGGCTTCGTCAGCCTCGGCTGCCCCAAGGCGCTGGTGGACTCGGAGCGCATCCTCACGCAGCTGCGGGCGGAGGGCTACGAGGTGGCACCGACCTACGAAGCCGCCGACGTCGTCGTGGTCAACACCTGCGGCTTCATCGATGCGGCGGTGGACGAATCACTCGATGCGATCGGGGAGGCCCTCGAGCACAACGGCCGCGTGATCGTGACCGGGTGCCTGGGCGCGAGGCCCGAGCGCATCCTCGAGCGTCACCCGCGCGTGCTGAAGGTGACCGGTCCGCACGCCTACGAGGACGTGGTGGGCGCGGTGCACGAGCACCTGCCGCCGCGGCATGACCCGTTTCTCGATCTGCTGCCGCCCGAGGGAGTGCGGCTCACACCGCGGCACTACGCGTATCTGAAGATCGCGGAAGGGTGCAACAACAAGTGCAGCTTCTGCATCATCCCCTCCCTGCGCGGCCGCCTCGCGAGCCGTCGTATCGACGAGGTGCTGCGCGAGGCGCAGCGCCTGGTCGCGGCCGGGGTGAAGGAGCTGCTGGTGATCTCGCAGGACACCAGCGCCTACGGCGCGGACCTGCGCTACGCGAGCGGCGCGTGGCGCGGCGCGAGTTATCAGACACGCTTCATCGACCTCGCCCGGGGCCTGGCGGAGCTGGGAGCCTGGGTGCGCCTGCACTACGTCTATCCCTACCCGCACGTCGATGAGGTGATCCCGCTGATGGCCGCGCGGCGCGTGCTGCCGTATCTGGATGTCCCGTTCCAGCACGGCAGCCCCTCGGTGCTCAGGCGCATGCGGCGCCCCGCGCACTCGGAAAACACCCTGGCGCGCATTCGCGCCTGGCGGGCGCAATGCCCGGATCTCACCATCCGCAGCACCTTCATCGTGGGTTTCCCGGGCGAGACCGACGGCGAGTTCGCGCAGCTGCTCGCGTGGCTGGATGAGGCCGAGCTCGATCGCGTGGGCTGCTTCAAGTACTCGCCGGTGGCGGGTGCCGCCGCCAATGCGCTGCCTGACCACGTGGCGCCCGAGCTGCAGGAGGAGCGTTACGCGCGCTTCATGGAGCGTGCCGCGGCGATCAGCCGGCGGCGCCTGGCGCAGCGGGTCGGCCGGCAGCTGCGGGTGCTGGTGGATGCGGTGCAGGATGGCACGGCGACCGCGCGCAGCGAAGCAGACGCGCCGCAGATCGATGGCGTGGTGCGGATCGAAAACGCCGGCACATTGCGCCCCGGCGACTGGGCCGAGGTGCGCATCGTGGCCGCGGACGACTACGATCTCACCGGCCGCCTCGCTTAGATCGCGCGCGGCGGCCGGCGCGCTCGCAAAGAGACTTCAGCCCGCAGACATGCCCAGCGATCTCATGATCTCCGCGGCCTTGTCCTTCACCGCCTGAGCCTTGGTCACGGCGGTGGTGAAGTCACCCGAGGCGGACGCGTTCGAGGCCTCACTCCACATCGACTTGAGCGAATCAACGCCCGACTTGGCCGCGGCGAGGCCCTCCTTGGTGACGCCCTTGGGCAGGTGGTGCGATGTGGACAAGGCAGTGACGCGGTTCTCGGTCGCATCGACCATCTTGGGCACCTCGGCGCTGAGCGGACCCCAGGCATCCTTCGCCCTGGCGAGCGCTGCCTCGGCGTCGGCCTTCTTGGCCTCCGCCGCATCCTTCAGGGAGCTGATCGCGGAATTGAGGGTCGGCGCCCCCGTCAGCACGGCCTTGTAGTCGCCCTTGGCGAGACTGTCCTTGAGCGCCGCGAGCTGCGCGTCGAGCGCCTGCAGCTGATCCGGAACGTACTTCTGCGCCTCGTCACGTACCGCGGCCAGGGCCGTTTCCGCGCCCGCGACCGCCTGCTCGGCCGGCCCCTTCTGGTTCGCACAACCGACGACGAGCACGGCGGCCAGCGCCAGCAGCCAGACAGAGTGCTTTTTCATAGAGTCTCCGCAAGGAAACCCCTGACTTCAGTCAGGGGAGGAATTGCGCTACAGTCTTGCCCGTCGCGCGTATCCCTATCGACGCATGGCGGCACAGCCGAATATCGGGGGATTGTTGGCGCAAGCCGGCCCGTCGTCGAAGTACGGCAAAGGACGTTGACGCGCTCGGCACGATCCAACAACCGGTGTAGCCCGACAAGGAAATAGGTTGGGCCGGGAGCTTCGGCTCTCGTGTAAAGCTCCGGCATGTTCGGGGAATTCTGCAAGGTCTGCTTGCTCCTCAGAATAAAGCCTCTGACTTCAGTCAGGGGTTGCTTTACTTGTTGGAAACCTCTCATTACATTTTCTTGGCGGGGCACGTGAAGCCGCGGGGACCGCGTGTGCCGTGATATGTAAATGACATGTAAAGCGTAGCACGAAGGGCCGCGCCCGGGCGGGAGCGCTGTCGCGCTCAAGTTCCATTGGTCCAACAGGATCGAAGCGAGCGCCACGCGCTCACCGAGATCCCACCTAGCGTGAGCGTGGCAGAGGCCAGCACCGCGGCGCACGACACCGTAACACAGCAGTCCCGCGAACAGGCCGAACATGCCCGCCCGGGGGGCAGGTTGGCAACCCCCGAATACGCCACCGCTTCGGGCAACAGCAGACCCGCGACAGACAGCCCCGCGAGCAGGTCCGCGCTGGAAGCTCTTGTTGTCATGTGCCGGATATCTTAACTTGCGAGCATGGATGATCGGCCCTCCCTGATGCGCGAGCTGGCGCACGAGCTGCGCGACGCGCTCAGTCCGATTCGCGCGGCGATCGACCTGTTACGCCTGCGCAACTTCGACACCGAAGTCAGCCGGCGCGTGGCGGAGAAAGTCGAACGGGGGCTCGATGCCGCGCTGGCCGCAGTCGATGCCTTTGTGGCCGCCGATCAATCGGAGAGCGGCACGCTCACGGTCGCCGTGGCGCCCATTTCCCTGGTCCAGATCGTCGAAGACGCGCGCACCGCGCTCACGCCGCTGCTCGCGGGGCGCGCACAGCGCTGTGAGTTCCCGCCGCCGACGCGCCCGGTCGAGGCGCTGGCCGATGCCGCCAAGTCCCTGCGGGTCATCCGGGCAATGCTGGAGCAGGCGAGCGCGGTCGCGCCGCCGCGCTCGGTCATAGAAGTGCAGGCGGCCGACGGGGATTCGGGGCCGCAGATCCGCGTGCGCTTCTCCATCGAGACGCCGGACCCGGTCGCCGAGCACTGGTTCGAGAGCTACGGCGCACGCGCGCGCGGCAGCCGCATGGCGCTGCGCACGGCGCGCCATGTCATGAGGTTGCAGCAGGGAAGCCTCGATCTCACCCTGCGCTCTCCTGGCGCCGGCGAGCTGGTGGCGGCGTTCGCGCCCGTCGGCGCCGGGGGCGTGTCCGCTGGTGACGGCGGCTCGCGGCCGGCCGCGCCGAACGAGGAAGGTCGCGCCGCAAGCGGCAGTGCCCCGCCGCGCCCGCGCATTCTCATCGTCGAGGACAGCACCGAAGTCCGGGTCATCTACCGCGAAGCCCTCGCTGCCCTGGGTTACACGGTGTCGGAAGCCGGCAACGCGGAAGAGGCGCTGCGCACGACGGTCGAGGCCGCACCCGATGTGGCGCTGATCGACATCCACCTGCCGGGGATGAACGGCTACCGGCTCGCCCAGGCGCTGAAGGCGCGGGCACCCCCCAACATGCGGCTGGTGATGTTGAGCGGTATGACGCTCGATGACACCACCCTGCGCCTGTCGCGCGATGCCGGCTTCGATGATTGCATCGACAAGGCGGCGGGTCCGAAAGCCCTGCACGCGCTGCTGCAGACGCCACGCGCCTCGCCCGCCTCCGCGGCCATGCGGCCGTGACGCAACCGCCCGCTGCCTGGCGGGCACGGGTACGGCCGGCGCGCGGCTTCGCTGACTGCTGCACCTGCGCGGCAGTGTGAGACTCACGGTCCCCCGGCTACGGACTGCGACCGCGGAGGACGCGGAGAGCATCCGCATCCTGCTCGAGCGCGCTGGCCTGCCCACGAGCGACCTCACCTCCTCGAAGCCCGAGTTCATCGTCGCTTACGAGGATGCCGAGCTCATAGGCACGGGCGCCCTGCAGCGTTTTGAGACGATCGCATTGCTGCGCTCGGTGGCCGTCAGCTCCGGCCGGCGCGGTGGCGGCATCGGCCGCCTCATGGTCCAGGAGCTGGAGCGGCGCGCCCGTGCCGCGCACGTCACGCAGCTGGTGCTGCTCACTCAGACGGCGCGGCGATTCTTCGAGCATCAGGGCTACCGTGCGCTCGAGCGCCACAGCGTCCCTCGAGCCGTGCAGGCGAGCGAGGAGTTTCGTTCGCTGTGTCCGACATCCGCCACCTGCATGTCCAAGACGCTCGCCACGCCGGTGGCGGAGCGGCCTTGCAACGTGCTCTTTCTGTGCACCGGAAATTCCGCGCGCAGCATCCTGGCGGAGAGCCTGATCAGCCATTGGGGCCGGGGGCGCTTTCGTGGACTGAGCGCCGGCAGTCATCCCCGCGGCGCCGTGCACCCGGTCGCCCTCGAGCTGCTCAGGCAGATGAGACTTCCGACGGCAGCGCTGCGCAGCAAGAGCTGGGATGAGTTCGCGGCCCCTGCCGCGCCGCCGCTCGATTTCGTCTTCACCGTATGCGACCAGGCCGCCGGGGAAGTTTGTCCCTACTGGCCCGGGCAGCCGATGACGGCCCACTGGGGCGTCCCGGATCCGGCGGCGGTCGAGGGGTCGGAGACGCAGCAGTGGCTTGCGTTTCGCACCGCGTTCAGGGCACTGGAGAACCGCATCAGGATCTTCACGAGCCTCCCCATTGCCTCGATCGACCGCCTGAAGCTCCAGCAGCATCTGGATGCCATCGGCAGGATGCCCGCGCCGGATGAGAGCGGGTGAGCCGGCGACAGGTAACTCTAGTGACTCGCCGTGCGCCGGCCGGCGCCAAAGTGCAGCCTCAACGTACGGGCGATGTGCTCGCGTTGCTTCGCAAGCACACCGGCCTCAATGGCGTAGCGCCGCCAATTTTCGACAGCGCCGATGACCTCGGCCAGAATTTCCTCATCGCGTGCACGCTTGAGCCCTGCAACTTGCGCGCAAGCGCGGAAATCCGCCCGGGTGAAGCCGTCCGCCTTGCCGTTGATGGTCATCTGATGGCGCGAGGTCCAGACGCCTGTCGGGTTGTACGCGTAGGTCACATCGAAGGCCGGCGAGAGCGACCAGGCGCCGCCCTTGTTCATCAGGAAGGCGATGTTTTTCACGTGATCGTCCTGGTTGCGCGCGACCACGTTGAAGAGCATGCGGCGAAATTGTTGCTCGAGGAAGCGCTTCGGCAGCTCGAGTCTCTTCATCACATCGAAGGCCTGCTCGTAGGCGTATACCCCGGCCGTGTTGAAATCAAAATGGGCGAGCGCGGCGAGTGACTGCATGTGGAGCTTGCCGCCATCGCCTTCCCGATCGAAGCGCCGCGTCATGAAGTGGCTTCGGCCGCCCTCCTCGAGGAGCCTGCAGTCGCTCATGTGGATGCCCGCATCCTTGGCCATGAGTGCGTATGCATACTCGATCAGCGTGTAGCCCTTCGGGTCCTCGAGCTCCTTGTCCTTGTTGGCGCTGACACCATCGAACTTGAGCAGCCAGTAACCAAACCCGTGCGGGGCCTTCACCTGGCCGGAACGCACCTCGTTCGTCTGCGGGTTCCAGGCAATGATGGCCTTGGCACGCGCCCCGCCGGCCGAGGTGCCCACGCGCAGAAGCTCCTCGAGCCCCTCGTGGCGTTGCTCGGGCGCAAAGGACACCTGGAGTGAGTTGCGATGGGTGAGCACTTCGGAGGCGAGAGCCACGAGCGCATCCACCTCGACGGTGGCCGAGCGTCGCAGCGGCGGGCCGATCACGGGCGCGAACTCGAGCGCGCCCATGCCGCGCACGCCGACGTAACAGAGCCGCTCGATGGCGCTGAAACTCTCGGGCCTTCGGCCCTGGGTCGCGAGCCACGCGTCGATCAGCACGTTTCCGAACCGGTCCGGAAGCGAATCCGCGAGCAGTCCTGGTAAGCCGTGGAACGACACTTCAGGAAGCGACGGAAACTGGTACACCTGCGCGGACAGCGGCATGACCACCGGCGAGAGCTGGATTCCGCTCGCGACAAAGGCAGGGTCGTACTGAAACGCTGCGATCCGCGCTCCATCTTCCAGGGAAACAGCCCCGATCGACCTGCCCCAGAGCCGCACCTCCGCAACGGTGGCCATCGTCTATTCGCCCCACTTCCAGGGGACGGACGCCTTAGGCGCCGGGGCGCGATCAGGCTCCCCGCGCGGGTGACCCACGCGCCTGCGCTCACGCCCTCTCTGCTTCAGGAGGGCGATCGGACTCTGCGTCCGATCCGGGATCAGGCTCTCCAGGCCGTGGATGAGCTTCAACGCGCGCAGAACGCGAATGAGCATGGCGAGGTCAGTGCTGTGTCCGGCCTCGATGCGTTCTACAGTGCGTTTGGAAACCCCCGCTTCCTCGGCCAGCTGCGCCTGCGTGAGATCGGCGTCGATGCGCCGGCGATGCAGGCGCGCGCCGAGCTCCTCTAGAACTGCGGCATCAGTCATCTCGGTGGTGAGTTTCATAACTCGTCCCTGGCAGCGAGTAAAATTAGAAATCGACAACTTTTCGCCTTTACAGGCGAATTATATCACAACTTAGTTATATTGATTACTCGACGGAATGGACGATTTATAGACGCTTCAGGCGTCTATTCGCCCAATCGGGCGAGCAGAAGGCTGACTATTCGACGGTAACGCTCTTCGCGAGGTTGCGCGGCTGATCGACGTCGGTGCCCCTCAAGATGGCCGCGTGGTAGGCGAGCAGCTGCAGCGGGATGGTGTAGACCACCGGAGCCTGCACGTAACTGATGTGCCGCGGCATCTCGATGACGGTGACGCCGTCACTCGAGCGGATGCCCGACTCGGGATCGGCGAACACGATGAGCTCGCCGCCGCGCGCGCGCACTTCCATGAGATTGGATTTGAGCTTCTCCAGCAGGTCGTTGTTGGGCGCGACCGCCACCACCGGCATGTCGGCGTCCACCAGCGCGAGCGGCCCATGCTTGAGCTCCCCCGCGGGATAGGCTTCCGCGTGAATGTAGGAGATCTCCTTGAGCTTCAGCGCGCCTTCCATGGCGATGGGATAGAGCGCGCCACGGCCGAGGAACAGCGCGTGGCGCTTGTCGGCGAAGCGCTCCGCCAGGCGGGCGATGACCGCATCGAGCTCGAGCGTCTTCTCCACCAGCCCCGGCAGCTCGATCAAGCGCGTGATGAGGCCGCGCTCGCGCTCGGCGTCCGCGCTACCGTGCCGGGCAAGCGCGATCACCAGCATGCCGAGCGCGGCGAGCTGGGTCGTGAACGCCTTGGTGGAGGCCACGCCGATCTCAGGTCCGGCGCGCGTCAGCATCACGAGCTCGGACTCGCGCACCAGTGAGCTCTCGGGAACGTTGCAGACGGCGAGCGAGGACAGGTAGCCGGACTGGCGGGCGAGGCGCAGCGCGGCCAGCGTGTCCGCGGTCTCCCCGGATTGCGAGATGCTGACGAACAGCGAATTCGCCGGCACCAGGGGGTTGCGATAGCGGTACTCGCTGGCGATATCCACGCTGCAGGGAACCTTGCAGACCTGCTCGATGAAATAGCGCGCGCAGCATGCGGCATGAAAGCTGGTGCCGCAGGCCACGATGTGCACGTTCCGGGTGCGCCGGAACACCTCCGTCGCCGCCGGGCCGAACGCCGCTTCCAGCAGGCGTCCGTTCGCGACCCGCTCCTGCAGGGTGTTGGCGATCGCGCGCGGCTGCTCGTGGATCTCCTTCAGCATGAAGTGCCGGTACGGCCCGCGCTCGGCGGCCTGCGCCGACAGCTCACTCTCGCGGACCGGGCGCTCCACGGTGCTGCCGTTGCGATCGATGATGCGCACGGCCTGGCGGCGCACTTCGGCGACATCCCCCTCCTCGAGGAACATGAAGCGCCGTGTGACCGGCAGGAGCGCCGCCACGTCCGAGGCCACGAAATTCTCATCCGCGCCAAGGCCGATCACGACCGGGCAACCCTCGCGAGCCAGGATCAGCCGTTCGGGCTCGTGCTCACTCACGACCACCAGCGCATAGGCGCCCTGCAGCTCCGCCACCGTGGCACGCACCGCCTTGAAGAGGTCCCGCACGCTCTGCAAGTGGTAGTGAATGCGGTGCGCGATGACCTCGGTGTCCGTCTCGGAGGAGAAGCGGTAGCCGCGGCGCTCGAGATCCGCGCGCAGCTCATCGTGGTTCTCGATGATGCCGTTGTGCACGATCGCGAGCCCATCGCGCGAGATGTGCGGGTGGGCGTTGCGCTCGCTCGGTACCCCGTGCGTGGCCCAGCGCGTATGCGCGATGCCGACGTGGCCGGCGGTGGGCGTCTGCGCGAGCGCCTCGTCGAGCATGTGCACCTTCCCGACGGTGCGCAGGCGCGTCAGATGCTTCGAGCCGTTGAGGACGGCAAGACCCGCTGAATCATAGCCGCGATACTCCAGCCGCCGCAGGCCCTCCATCAGGATGGGGACGACATCACGCTCGGCGACCGCTCCAACGATTCCACACATCGGCTCGCGCCTCGATTTGCAGGGCCCACGCCGTCCCGCCGGTAGGGGCTGGAGCCGCATTTTGCCTCAAACGGACACAGAACGCTGATTTTGCCCGCGAAAGCCGTGATCAAGGTGGCTTTTTCACCGGCCGATGCCAGCCCTCGATGGTCGCCTGGCGCGCACGCGCCACCGTGAGCTTGCCCGCCGGCACCGCGTGGGTCACGGTGGAGCCCGCGGCAATGGTGGCGCCCGCGCCGACCGTGATGGGCGCCACCAGCACACTGTTGGAGCCGGTGTGCACGTCGTCTTCGATGAGCGTGGCATGCTTGTTGGCGCCGTCGTAGTTGGCCACGATGGTGCCGGCGCCGATATTGACGCGCTCGCCGAGGCGCGCATCGCCCACGTAGGCCAGGTGGTTCGCTTTCGAGGCGGCACCGAGGCGCGAGTTCTTCACCTCGACGAAGTTGCCGATGTGCACTCCGCTGCCCAGGGTGGCGGACGGGCGCAGGCGCGCGAACGGCCCGATGTTGCAGCCGGGACCGATGAGCGCGCCGTCGATCACGCAGTGCGGGAACACCCGGGTGTCGGCGCCGATCTCGCTGTCGCGGATCACGCAGCCCGCACCCACGCGCACCCGGTCACCGAGCACCACCCTGCCCTCGAGCACCACGTTGACGTCGATGAATACGTCCGTGCCGTGGGCGAGCTCGCCGCGCACGTCCAGGCGCGCGGGATCGGCGAGTGTCACGCCCGCCAGCAGCAGCGCGCGCGCGCACCGCGCTCGCCATACCGCTTCCAGCTGCGCGAGTTGCGCCTTGTCGTTCACCCCCAGCACTTCACCGGCCTGCGGCGCAACGAGCGGCCGGACCGCGATCTTGTGCCTCACCGCCATGGCGATGACGTCGGTGAGATAGTACTCGGCGGCCGAGTTGTCCGGCTTCAATCGCGCCAGCCAGCCGCGCAGCAGCTGCGCGGGGCAGGCGAGCACCCCGGTGTTGCATTCGCGGATGGCGCGCTGCGCTGGCGTCGCGTCCTGCTGCTCGACGATCCGCTGCACGAGCCCCCGGGCGCTGCGCACGATGCGGCCGTAGCCTTGCGGATCGTCAGCCTTCATGGTGAGCAGCGCCAGCCGCCGCGGCCCCGCGAGCGCCACGAGCTCGGCGAGCTGGGCGCGACCGATGAGCGGCACGTCTCCATAGAGCACCAGCACCAGGTGTTGGTCGGGGATGTGCTGCATCGCCTGCAGCACGGCGTGCCCGGTGCCCAGGCGCTCGGCCTGCAGCGTCCAGGAGACCGGCTCGTCCTGGAGTGCGGCGGGCACCTGCTCGCCCCCGTGCCCGTAAACCACCTGGATGGCGGCGGGCGCGAGCGTGCGCGCCGTGTCGATCACGTGCTTCAGCAGCGGCCGGCCGGCGAGCGGCTGCAGCACCTTCGGCAGAGCCGATTGCATGCGCTTGCCCTCCCCGGCCGCCAGGATCACCACCGACAGCGGGGCGGAACAGACCTCGCGCGCAGCGCTGCCGCGTGCAGCCCCGCGGCGCCGCACAGCGCGGCCGCGCTTCGATGCCCGGGTGGTGCGCATGGCCGGGATTGTACTCATCGTGCTACGGTAAATGAGCGCTGATCGTGCCCGGGCCGACCGAGGGGCAACTCGGCGAGTTTGCGGCGCATGAGCGGTCCCACGTACAGCTGGGGGTTGGAATGCGCCTCGTGCTCGGCGTCCTCGCGGTGCGCCACCAGCCCCGCGGCCTTGTGGAAGGCGTCCTCGAGCGAGGGGCTGCCGGTGAGCGAGTCCTTGAGGAAGGCCTCGCCGAACCAGGTGAGCTCACGGTCGTCCTGGCAGCCAAAGGAGGTGTGCGTGGCGTCGGCTGCGGTAATGATCGCCGTGGTGTCGCTCTTGAGCTCATCGAGAAAGACGCCCGCGTAGCAGGCCGACACCACCACCACGCGCCAGCGGATCTCGGCATCATCGAGCGCCTGGCGCAGATCCGCGGGCGCCAGCTGCGAGAGCGGCAGCGAGCCGTTCTCGACCTCCAGCCCGTCCGGCGAGCCGTGCGAGGTGAGGAACAGCACCAGCACATCGTCGTCCGGATGCATGCGCGCGGCGAGCAGCTTCAGCGTCTGGGCGAGTCCCGAGACGCTCGCCAGCGGATACGTATCGCGGTCCTCCACGTCGTTCACCAGCAGCACCGAGCGCTCGCCTGCGCCGAAGCGCTCGGCGAACACCCGGCTGGCAAACAGCGTCTCGCGCTTGAACACCCCCTGCTCGCCATCACCGGCGAAGCCGACGAAGTAGACGCCCGGCTTGCCCGCTGGCGCGCTCTGCACGCGCGCGACGGCGGCGGCGATCTGCGCCGGCTGGTCGTAGAACAGGGCCTCCGCCTGATCGGCGTCATCCGCCTCCTGGGGCTGCTCCGGCTCCTCTGCCACCCACAGGCGCGTGTCGAAGTTCAGGAACCCCATCACCCAGGGCGAGGCGAGCACCAGCGCCAGCGCGATGAGCGTCGCGCGCGTGCGCGCCACGGCGTACGCCGCGCCCAGCACGCGCACGCACAGCAACGCCATGTAAATGAGTGTCAGCACCAGTGCCGTGACCGGCCGCGCCTGCACCAGCGTGCGGTCGCTCGCCAGCCAGAAGACAGTGAGCACGAACGGTGCGACCGACAGCGCCGGCACCAGCAGCGCGCGGGTCTCGGCCGCGCGGCTGTGCGCGCGCGCCACCAGCGCGCAGGCCCCCAGCGCCAGCAGCAGATAGCAGCCCCAGCCGAAGAGCCCATCCAGAGCGAGCGGCGCATGCGCCTCGGCGTGCACGGCGTCCAGCCCGACCCACACGGCGAGGTCGAGGATCAGCAGCGCGACCACCTGGTCGAAGTTCACGACGAAGCGCGGTGGCCAGCGGCGCCGCAACGCCAGCAGCGCAAGGCCGCCGCTCAGGTTGCGTGCCAGGCCTGCGAGCAGCCCGGGCGGCGCCGCGGCGGGTGCTGCCGGGGAAGGGACCGGACGCTCCGGTGACGGTTCCAGCGCTCAACCCCGCAATTTGCGCAGGCGCTGAAGGACCTTCAGCTGGGCCATCGCGCGTGCCAGCTCGGCCTGCGCTTCGGCAATCGTGATGTGCCCGGCCTTGTCCCTGAGCGCTTCCTCGGCGCGCTGCTTGGCGGCGAGCGCCGCCGCCTCGTCGATGTCCTTCGCACGCAGTGCGGTGTCGGCGAGCACCGTGACCCGGGTCGGCTGCACCTCGAGAGCCCCGCCGCCGACGAAGAAGTGGTGCTCCTCGCCGTCGGGGGTCCGCACTCGCACCTCACCGGCCTTCAGCAGCGTGAGCAGCGGCGCGTGCCGGGGATGGATGCCGAGGTCACCCTGGGAGGCCGGCGCAAACACCACCGCCGCGGGGCCCGAGAACAGCTCGCCCTCGGCGCTGACGATGTCGACGTGGATGGTGGGTGCTTCGGCCATTACTGCAGCGTCTTCGCCTTCTCGAGCGCCTCATCGATCGAGCCGACCATGTAGAAGGCCTGCTCGGGCAGCGCATCGTACTCCCCGCCGATGATGCCCTTGAAGCCGCGGATGGTGTCCTTGAGCGGCACGATCTTGCCGTCCTGGCCGGTGAACACCTTGGCCACGTTGAAGGGCTGCGACAGGAAGCGCTGCACCTTGCGGGCGCGGTACACGGTGAGCTTGTCCTCCTCGGAAAGCTCGTCCATCCCCAGGATCGCGATGATGTCCTGCAGCTCCTTGTAGCGCTGCAGCACCGCCTGCACGCCGCGCGCCGTGTTGTAGTGCTCCTCGCCCACCACCAGGGGATCGAGCTGGCGGCTGGTGGAATCGAGCGGATCGACCGCCGGATAGATGCCGAGCGATGCGATCTGGCGCGACAACACCACCGTGGCGTCCAGGTGCGCAAACGTGGTCGCGGGTGAGGGGTCGGTCAGGTCATCGGCGGGCACGTAGACCGCCTGGATGGAGGTGATCGAGCCGGTCTTGGTGGAGGTGATGCGCTCCTGCAGCACGCCCATCTCCTCGGCGAGCGTCGGCTGGTAGCCCACCGCCGAGGGCATGCGCCCGAGCAGCGCCGACACCTCGGTGCCCGCGAGCGTGTAACGGTAAATGTTGTCGACGAAGAACAGCACGTCGCGCCCCTTGCCGCCGTCCTCGCGCGTCTCGTCGCGGAAGTACTCGGCCATGGTGAGTCCGGTGAGCCCCACGCGCAGGCGGTTGCCCGGCGGCTCGTTCATCTGCCCGTACACCATCGCCACCTTGGAGTTGGCAAGGTTCCCCTTGTCGATGACCCCCGACTCGATCATCTCGTGATAGAAGTCGTTACCCTCGCGGGTGCGCTCGCCGACGCCGGCGAACACCGACAGGCCGCTGTACTGCTTGGCGATGTTGTTGATGAGCTCGAGCATGTTGACGGTCTTGCCGACCCCGGCGCCGCCGAACAGGCCGACCTTGCCGCCCTTGGCGAACGGCACGAGGAGGTCGATGACCTTGATGCCGGTGACGAGCAGGTCCTGGCCGCCGGCCTGCTGCTCGAACGAGGGCGGTGGGCGATGGATCGGCAGATACTCGTCGGCCTGCACCGGTCCCCGGTTGTCCTGCGGCTTACCCAGCACGTCCATGATACGCCCCAGCGTCCCCTTGCCCACCGGCACCGAGATCGGCGCGCCGGTGGCAGCCACGGCGAGGCCGCGCTTCAAGCCTTCCGAGGAGCCCATGGCGATGGTGCGCACCACACCGTCTCCCAGCTGCTGCTGCACCTCGAGCGTCAGGTCCACGTCCCTGAGCTTGAGCGCCTCGTAAATCCTGGGGATCGATTCGCGCGGAAACTCGACGTCGATGACGGCGCCGATGATCTGGGTGATCCGTCCCTCCGCAGTGGCCATGGTAGCGTTCCTCAAACCGCGGCGGCGCCGCCCACGATCTCCGAAAGCTCCTTCGTGATCGCAGCCTGGCGGGCCTTGTTGTAGATCAGTTGCAACTCGGTGATCAGCTTGCCGGCATTGTCCGAGGCCGCCTTCATGGCGACCATGCGCGCCGCCATCTCGGAGGCGACGTTCTCGACCGCGCCGCGATACACCTGCGACTCGATGTAGCGCATCAGCAGGCCATCGAGGATCCCTGCGGCGTCCGGCTCGTAGATGTAGTCCCAGTGCTCCTGCAGAGCTTCGGTATCCAGCGCCTCGATCGGCAGCAGGCGCTCGACCGCCGGCTTTTGCGTCATGGTGTTGACGAACTGCGCGTTCACGAGGAACAAGCGGTCGAGCTCACCGGCGCGGTACGCATCCAGCATCACCTTGACGGTGCCGATGAGGTCCTTGACGTGCGGCTTGTCACCCAGGTGCGAGACGTTGGCGAGGATCGGCACCGACAGGCGCCGGAAGAAGGTGAGGCCCTTGACGCCGATGAGGCACAGGCTCACCCGCGCACCCTTGCCCTGCCACTCGCGCATGAGCATGAGGGTCTGCTTGAAGACGTTGGCGTTCAGTGCCCCGGCGAGTCCCCGGTCGGTGGAGATCACGACGATGCCGACGGCCTTCGGCTCGCGCGTCATGAGGAACGGGTGGCGGTAGTCCGGGTTCGCTTCCGTCAGGTGGCCGATGACGTTGCGCATCTTCTGCGCGTACGGGCGCGCGAGCCGCATGCGCTCCTGCGCACGGCGCATCTTGCTGGTGGCCACCATCTGCATGGCCTTGGTGATCTTCTGAGTGCTCTTGACACTCGCGATCTTGGAGCGGATTTCCTTGGTGCCGGGCATGGTGGGCTCGCGTTACGGTAGTCGGCGCACGCGGCTCAATAGGTGCCGGTGGCGAGGAAGTCCTCGATGCACTTCTTCATCCCCGCCTCGTTCTCCTTGGTGAGCCTGGGGGCTGAGTTGATGGCATCGAGCATCGACTGGTAGCCGCTGTGCGCGAACGCCTGCAGCGCCGTTTCGAACGCCACCACCTTCTTCAGCTCCACCTTGTCCAGGTAGCCGCCGTTGACCGCGTAGATCGCCAGCGCCATCTCGGCGACCGACATGGGCGCGTACTGCTTCTGCTTCATCACCTCGGTGACCCGCTGGCCGCGCTCGAGCTGCCGGCGGGTCGCCTCGTCCAGATCGGAGGCGAACTGCGAGAACGCCGCCAGCTCGCGGTACTGGGCGAGTGACAGGCGGATGCCGCCGCCGAGCTTCTTGATGATGTCGGTCTGCGCGGCTCCTCCGACGCGCGACACGGAGATGCCGGCGTTCATGGCCGGGCGGATGCCGGCGTTGAAGAGGTCGGTCTCGAGGAAGATCTGCCCGTCGGTGATCGAGATCACGTTGGTCGGCACGAACGCGGTCACATCGCCCGCCTGGGTCTCGATGATCGGCAGCCCGGTGAGCGAGCCGGTCCTGCCTTTGACCGCGCCCTTGCTGACCATCGCCACGTACTCTTCGTTGACGCGCGCGCTGCGCTCGAGCAGGCGCGAGTGCAGGTAGAACACGTCCCCGGGGAACGCCTCGCGGCCCGGCGGACGGCGCAGCAGGAGCGAGATCTGCCGGTAGGCGACCGCCTGCTTGGACAGGTCATCATAGATGATGAGCGCATCCTCGCCCTTGTCCATGAAGTACTCGCCCATGGTGACGCCCGAGTAGGCGGAGATGTACTGCAGGGCGGGGGGCACCGAGGCCGAGGCGGCGACCACCACGGTGTGCGCGAGCGCGCCGTGCTCCTCCAGCTTGCGCACCACGTTGGCGATGGTCGACTGCTTCTGGCCGATGGCGACGTAGATGCACTTGATGCCGGAGGACTTCTGGTTGATGACGGTGTCGACCGCGAGAGCGGTCTTGCCGGTCTGGCGGTCGCCGATGATCAGCTCGCGCTGCCCGCGGCCGATCGGCACCATGGCGTCGATGGCCTTGTAGCCGGTCTGCACCGGCTGGCTCACCGACTGTCGGTAGATGACGCCCGGGGCGACGCGCTCGATGGGGGAGGTGCGCTCGGCCTTGACCGGGCCCTTGCCATCGAGCGGCAGGCCCAGGGCGTCCACCACCCGCCCCAGGAGCCCCGGCCCCACCGGCACTTCCAGGATGCGCCCGGTGGTCTTGACGGTGTCGCCCTCCTTCAGGTGCTTGTACTCGCCCAGCACCACCGCGCCGACCGAATCCTGCTCGAGGTTCAGCGCGAGTCCGAAGGTGTTGCCCGGGAACTCGAGCATCTCGCCGTAGCAGGCATCCGCCAGCCCATGGATGCGGGTGATGCCGTCGGTGACCGAGACGATCGAGCCGATGTTGCGCGCCTCGGTGACCGACTTGAAGTTCTCGATCCGCTGCTTGATGAGTTCCGAGATCTCGGTTGCCTTGATGGCCATAGCGCTTGTCCCTTGTGAAACCTTTCTCTTACGCAGTCAGCTCGTAGGCGATGCGCTCGAGGCGCGTGCGCAGTGAGCCGTCGATCACCAGGTCCCCGGAGCGCAGCACCGCACCGCCGACGAGTTTGGGATCGACCTCGCAGTGCACGCGCACCCGGCGCTTGAGCCGGCGCTCGAGCGCCGCGGCGATCCGGGTGCGGCGCGCCTCGTCGAGCGCGGCGGCCGAGGTCACGGCGACATCGGCCACGCCCTCGGCGGCGTCTTTCAGCGTATCAAACTGCCGAGCGATCTCCGGCAGGTAGCCCAGGCGCCGGTTGGCGGCGAGCGTGCGCACGAAGTTGGTGCCCTGCTGCCCGAGCCCGGGGCCGGCGATGCTGCTGAGGAGCTGCGCCAGCTCCTCTGGCGTCACGTGCGGGTTGCCGAGCAGTGTACGCACCCGCGGATCATTCACCACGACAGCGGCCACGTGCAGCGCCTCGGACCAGGGCGCCAGGCGCTTGTTGGCCTGCGCCTCCTCGAAGGCCGCGCGCGCGTAGGGTCGTGCGATGGTGAGCCGGTCGGTCATGAGCTCCCCGTCAGATCTGCGCCGCCAGCTTGTCCAGGAGGTCGGCGTGCGTGCGCGCGTCGATCTCGCGCTCGAGGAGCTTGGAGGCGGCGCGCACCGCAATGGCGGCCACTTCCCGGCGCAGGCTCTCCTTCGCCCGCGTGGTATCGAGCTCGATCTGCTGCTGTGCGGCCGCGACGATGCGCGCGCCCTCGCTGCTGGCGGCGCCCTTGGCCTGCTCCACGAGCTCGTGAGCGAGGTGCTGCGCATGCTCGATGATCTGGTTGGCGCGTCCGCGCGCCTCGTGCACGATGGCCTCCGCCCGGTCGCGCGCGGCGGCGAGCTCCTGCTCGCCCTTTTCGGCGGCCGCGAGTCCCTGCGCGATCTTGCGCGAACGCTCCTCCATGGCGCCGAGAATGAGCGGCCAGATCCACCTCATCGTGCCGAAGACCAGCAAGGCGAACACGAGCATCTGCACGAAGAGCGTGAGATTGATGTTCACGGGCTTTTCTCCTGCTCGCGCTGTCACTGCGTGCGTGTCAGTGCGCCGCCTGCAGCGCGCTCACGAACGGGTTCGCGAACGTGAAGAACAGCGCGAAGCCGATGCCGATCATCGCCACCGCGTCCAGCAGGCCCGCGACCAGGAACATCTGCACCCGCAGCACCGGCAACAGCTCCGGCTGGCGCGCCGAGCCCTCGATGAAGCGCCCGCCCAGGATGCCGAAGCCGATGGCGGTGCCGAGGGCTCCCATGCCGAAGATGATGCCGACGGCCAGTACGGTCATGGCCTCGATGTGTGCAATGTTTTCCATGCAAATCTCCTCGAAGACAGATAGCAAAACCCTCTGGCACGAGCCTCGCCCCGCCCGTCAGTGATGCTCGTGCGCCATCGACAGATAGACGACCGTCAGCACCGCGAATATGAAGGCCTGGATAAGGATAATGAGTATGTGAAAGATCGCCCAGGCGAGCCCGAGCACGAACTGCCCGATGATCCCCAGCCAGCCACCCACGGTCGCGAGGCTCCCGAGTCCATGCGACAGCGTCAGAGCCGCCAGCAGCAGGAAGATCATCTCGCCGGCGTACAGGTTGCCGTACAAGCGCAGCGACAGCGACACCGGGCGGGCGAGGAAGGTGACCGACTCGAGGATGAAGTTCACCGGCACCAGCAGCGCCTGCACGAGCACGTTCCTGGCGCTGAAGGGCTGCAGGGTCAGCTCACTGATGAAGCCGACGAATCCCTTCATCTTCAGGCTGTAGAAGATGATGAGGATGAAGACCGTGAGGGACAGGCCGAACGTCGCATTCAGGTCCGTGCTCGGCACCACCTTCAGGTGCTCGAAGCCGGCGCCCCGCGCCGCCGCGGGCAGCAGGTCGACCGGCACCAGGTCCATGAAGTTGAACAGGAACACCCAGCAGAAGATGGTGAGCGCGAGCGGGGCGATGAGGCGGCTCGAGCCGTGGAAGGTGTCGCGCACCTGCTCGTCGACCTTCTCGACGATCCACTCGATGATGTTCTGCGTCAACCCGGGGACGCCCGTGGTCGCCCTGCTTGCCACCCACCGGAACAGCCCGAAGAACACCAGCGCGAGCAACACCGAGAAGAACACGGTGTCGTAGTTGATGACCGAGAAGTCGATGATCCCGTGCGGCGCCTTGTTCGACAGGAACGCCTGGTGGTGCAGGATGTACTGCGTCGCGCCCGGGGCCTGCTGTGCTGCCATGCTTGTCATCCGTCGACCCGTCACCCCAGGCGCCGCGGCACGCACCGCCTCGAGGTCGGCGGCGCGGCCAGCAGCGCAATCCAGTACACCAGCAATGTGGCGGCAAACGCGGCGAGCATCGCCAGCGGCGCCACCCTCACCCACCTCAGCACCAGAACGAACAGTGCGATCACCACCGCGAGCTTCACCGCCTCGCCGCGGTAGAGCGCACCCAGCGCGCGGCGCGCATCAGCGCCTGCGCCGCCACCGAACACCAGGCGCGCCATCACCAGGCTCCCCGCCGTGGCGATCCCTCCACCGAGCAGCGCCGAGAGCGCCGCTCGCCGATCGGCGATGCCCCACGCGCACAGCGCCGCCGCCACAGTCACGCCCGCCTGACCCAGCACGACGCCGAAGGCCAGCCGCCGCGCGTGGGGCAGATCGGTCGCCAACACCTTATATAAGTCCCGCTCGAGCGGCTCTGGAGAGCCGCCGGTCATGCGCCCTGAGCTGAACGCAAGGGCTTGACATTTACTTCGGCCGTTCAGTCACTTAGCAACGGCAAAAAAGCCGCGGAATTATAGAGAGCGTGCGCGCGTGAGTCCACAGTGCACGCGTACGCGCCGCTTTCGCAGTGCGCGCGCGCCGGAGCGCTGGTGCTCGCGCCTAGCGGATGTGCGCGAGGATCCCGTCGAGCTCATCCAGGTTGTTGTAGCTCACCACCAGCTTTCCGCCGCCCCGGCTGGCCGGCTGGATGGCGACGCGGGCGCCCAATTTCTCGGCCAGCTCCTGCTCCAGGCGCTCGATGTTCGGGTCGCGGGAAGCGGCTGCCTGCGCGGACCCGCGCTGTGCCGGGGCCTGCAGGCGGCGCACCAGCGCCTCGGTCTCGCGCACCGACAGGGCCTTCTTGGCCACGAGCAGTCCAACCTCGGTCTGCTGGCGGCGCTGGGTGAGCGAGAGCAGCGCTCGCGCGTGGCCCATCTCGATGGTGCGCTTCTCCAGCAGCTCGCACACCTCCGGCGCCAGCTCCAGCAGGCGCAGCATGTTGCTGACGGCGGCGCGCGAGCGGCCGATCGCATCGGCGGCCTCCTGGTGCGTGAGTCCGAAGTCGGTGATCAGGCGCGTCAGTGCGCGCGCCTCCTCCAGCGGGTTCAGGTTCTCGCGCTGGATGTTCTCGATCAGGGCGAGCGCGATCGCGGCGTTATCGGGAACGTGGCGGATGACCGCCGGAATCTCCGTGAGCCCTGCCATCTGGGCGGCGCGCCAGCGCCGCTCGCCGGCGATGATCTCGTAGCGCTGCGAGGCGCCCCCGTCCGGCGCACCGAGCGCGCGCACCACGATGGGCTGCACCACCCCCTGTGCCTTGATGGAGTCGGCGAGCTCGGCGAGTGACTCGGGATGCATGTCGATGCGTGGCTGGTAGCGGCCGCGCTGCAGCAGCTCGAGGGGTAGCTTCGCCAGCTGCTCCCCGACCGGTGCGGCGGCCGGGGCCGAGGCGCGCGTGCCGAGCAGGTCCGCGAGGCCCCGGCCCAGGGTAGGCTTTCTATGAATCATGGCGTGTCCTCGCCGATCGCGTGGTCCGGGGGCGCTTCGGGCGCGGCAGCCGTGCCCGCCGCGGCCGCAAAGGCGCTGTCCTGAGCGACCGCCGCCTGCGCCTGGGCGGCGAAAGCCTCCTCCTCGCGCCGGATCATCTCCCCGGCGAGCGCCAGATACGCCAGCGCGCCGCGGGATTCGCGGTCATGAAACAGCGCCGGCTTGCCGAAGGAGGGCGCCTCCGCGAGGCGGATGTTGCGCGGGATGATGGTGCGAAACAGCTTGTCGCCGAAGTGCGTGGCCAGCTGCTCGCTCACCTCGTTGGCGAGGTTGTTGCGCGGGTCGAACATGGTGCGCAGCACGCCCTCGATCGAGAGCTGCGGATTGGCCGCCTCGCGGATCTGGTCCACGGTGGTGAGCAGCGCCGACAGCCCCTCGAGCGCGTAGTACTCGCACTGCATGGGGATGAGCACACTGTCGGCCGCGACCAGGGCGTTCACGGTGAGCATGTTGAGCGCCGGCGGACAGTCGATGAGGATGACGTCGAAGGCCTCGCGCTTGGGTTGCAGCGCCTGGCGCAGCTTGATCTCCCGGCCGATCGGCAGAGTGAGCAGGCGCACTTCCGCGGCGGTGAGATCCTGATTGGACGGCAGCAGCATGAAGTCGCCCTCCGCCACCGGGACGAGCGCGGCCGCGAGCTCGGACTCCCCGAGCAGCACTTCGCAGGCGCCGCGTTGCAGCTGCACCTTGTCGATGCCGCTGCCCATGGTGGCGTTGCCCTGCGGATCGAGATCCATCAGCAGCACGCGCCGCCGGGTGGCGGCGAGGGATGCCGCGAGATTGACCGCCGTGGTGGTCTTGCCGACGCCGCCCTTCTGGTTCGCGATGGCGATGACCCGCTTCATGGGGCGACAGTGTACTTCACCGCCGCGCCCGGGCCGGTGGATGGGCCTCAGACCCGCTCCTTTGGGGCGCTCAGGCCACCCGTTTGCGGCGCCGCCCGGTCAGCAGCTCGCGCGCCATCTGGTCCGCCACCGCGTTCGTGGGGCGATTCTCGCGCCGGGCGCGCTCGAAGACCTCCGTCAGCCGCGCCGGAATGCCCTGGATGTCGGCGATGACCTGCTCCTCGGTGCCGCCGCCGTGCAACTCGCGTGACACGCTGATGATGCCGCCGGCATTGATCACGTAGTCCGGGGCATAGAGGATGCCGGCCGCCTGCAGCGCCTGGCCATCCTGTCCCTGCGCCAGCTGGTTGTTCGCGGCCCCGGCGATGATGCGCGCGCGCAGCCGCGGGATCGACTGCGCGTTCAGTACCGCGCCCAGCGCACACGGGGCGAGCACGTCGACCTCCTCGGCGAGCACCTCCTCGACCGGCACGGCTCGGGCGCCGAATTCCTCGCACACCCGCTGCACCGCCGCCGCCCGCACGTCGGCGACGCGCAGCTGCGCGCCCGCCCCCGCCAGCAGGCCGCACAGGTGGTAGCCCACGCCGCCCACGCCCTGAACGGCGACGGTGAGACCCTGCAGATCCTGCCGCCCGAGCCTGAAGCGGACCGCGGCCTCGATACCCAGGTAGACCCCGAGCGCGGTCTTCGGCCCCGGATCCCCGCCCGCCTCCCCCGGCGCGCGCCCGAGGCCCGCGACGTGGCGCGTCGCGCGCGCCACGCTCGCCATGTCGGCGGTCGTCGTGCCGATGTCCTCGGCCGTGAGGTAACGTCCGCCGAGGGAGTCGACCAGGCGGCCGAACGCCTCGAACAGCTGCGGCGTCTTCGCCTGGCGCGACTCGCCGATGATGACCGCCTTACCGCCGCCGAACGGCACGCCGGCCAGCGCGTTCTTGTAGCTCATGCCGCGCGACAGGCGCAGCGCATCGCACACTGCATCCGCGGTGGTGGCGTACGGCCACATGCGACAGCCGCCGGCGGCGGGGCCGAGCGCGGTGGAATGGATGGCGATGATCGCGCGCAGCGAGGTGGCGGCGTCGTGCCCGAACACGATCAGCTCGTGGCCGTCGAATTCGCGCAGGTCGAAGATTTCCATGGGAGAGCTCGAAGGCGCCGGGGCGCGCAGGCAGACCCCTCGAGGCTAGCTCTCCCGAGGTGCACGCAACGTCACAAAAGTTGCTTCCCCACGGCTATTGGCGAAATGTATATTGCATGAACAGTAGCGTTTCGAGGTGAATGGTGCACACCGACCTGGACCGGGCCGATCTGCGCATTCTGGATCTGGTCCAGCAGCACGGCCACTTCTCGGCCGCCGAGGTGGCCGAGCGCTTGAGGATGACCGCATCGACCTGCTGGCGGCGCATCAGCCGTCTCGAGGAGCTCGGCGTCATCGTCAAGCGCGTGGCGCTGCTCGATCGCGAGAAGCTCGGGCTCTCGGTCATGGTGTTCTCGCACGTGAAGGTCGCCGCTCACGGGCGCGAGGCCCTGCTGCGCTTCGAGCAGGCGGTGCGTGCGCACCCCGAGATCCTCGAGTGTTACACGTTGATGGGGGAGACGGATTTCCTGCTGCGGATCGTGTGCCGGGACATCAAGGCCTACGAGGCCTTCTTCCTCGATCACCTGTCGCGCTTTCCCGGCGTGCAGTCGGTGAACTCCTCGATTGCGCTCGCCGTCATCAAGGCGACGACGGCGCTGCCTCTGCAGCTTTGACCGGCGCCAGCTGCGCGCCGCGCTCGGCATCCGCGAGCCCGGCGCAGGTCACGATCTGCTGCGTGTTGATGAACGGACCCTTGAGCTCGCGCGGCACCGCCGCGCGCCGGCTCTTGCGCCACAGGTCGTAGATCGTCAGAGCGCCGGTCAGTGTGCCGAGGGTCGCGAAGTAGGCCCGCGGCCCGAAGGCGTGTATCAGGCTCCCCGCGAGCACCGGGCCCGCGGCGGCCGCCATGCCGTTCATCATGAGGAGCGCGCTGCTCGCGTCCACCATCTGCGCCGGCTCGAGCTTGTCGTTGACGTGCGAGACCGAGAGCGAATAGAGCGTCAGCGCCGAGCCGCTGAAGAGTGCGGTGAGCGCGAGGAAGAGCCCCCGCGGCAAGGGGCCGAGGAAGACGATGCTCGCCGCCACCAGCGTCGCGAGTGTGCAGGCGCTCGCGATCACGGTGCGCCGATCGACGCGATCGGAGAGCCGTCCGACCGGGTACTGGGTGAGGACCGCGGCGAGAATGCTCACCGCCATGAAGGCCGCCACCCCGCGCGGGCCGTTGCCGGAGAGGCGCGCATACACCGGGCCCATCGAGAAGATGATGGAGGAGATCAGTCCCGAGGCCGCGACCGCCACCACCCCGAGCGGGGAGTTGCGGTAGAGATCCCGGTAGCGCACCCGGTGCGGCACGGCGGGCTCGGGCGTGTGCTGCGCGGAGGCGACGATCGGCACCATCGCGAGCGAGATCAGCGCCGAGATCAGCATGAAGGGGGCAGGCGACTCGGGGCTCGTGAGCACCAGCAGGAACTGCGCCGACCCGAGCCCGACGTACAGCACCAGCATGTAGATGGCGAGCAGGCGCCCGCGATTGGTGCGGCTCGCGCGGTGATTGAGCCAGCTCTCGGCCACCACATAGATCCCGGCGAAGCACAACCCGGACACGAGGCGCATCAGCGCCCAGGGGAGCGGATGCACCCAGGAGGCATGCACCAGGCTCGCGACGGAGGCGAGCGCCGCGAGAGCCGCGAAGGCGCGCACGTGCCCGACCCGCTGCAGCGCCCGCGGCGCAATCTGCGTGCCGAGGAGATAGCCCACGTAGTAGCAGGACATCACGAGCCCGGTCACGGGCGTCGGGAATCCCTCGAGCGTGGCGCGCAGCCCGAGGATCGTGGCCTGAAGTCCCGCCCCGAGCATGAGGATGGCCATGCCGAGGAGCAGCGGCCAGGTTGCGAGGAGCGGATTCACGGGCGGCGGCCTTTCAGTCCACCGCGAGCGCCAGCACGAGCACGCAGCGCGCCTCCCCGAGACGGGGCACGGTGAGCTCGCGCGAGCCGACGAGCCGCCAGGACGAGGGCAGCGCCTCGAGCTCCTTTTCGGGCCAGCGGCCCTTCATGGCGAGAAGGCGGCTGTGCGCGGCGACGAGCCCCCTCGCCTGCGCGAGCAGCTTCGGCAGCGGTGCGAACGCGCGCGCGACGACCGTGTCGAAGGCTTCGGCAGGGCGCAGCGTCTCGACTCGCGCCTGCAGCGCCGTCACGTTCGCGAGCCCGAGCGTCTCCGCCGCGTGCGACGCGAAGCGGATCTTCTTGGCGGTCGAGTCGATGAGAGTGAAATGCCGCGCGGGATTTGCGACCGCCAGCGGCAGCCCCGGAAATCCCGCGCCGGTGCCGACGTCCGCGATGCGCGTGCCCTCGAGGTCGGGGTGGATGGCGAGGCTGTCGAGAAGGTGATGAGTCACCATGGCGCCGAGCGTGCGGACGCCCGTGAGGTTGTAGCGGCGGTTCCAGCGGGCGAGCTCCTCGAGGAGCGCGAGCAGCCGACCCGCGTCGGCATCGCTCAGGCGAACACCGAGGCTGGCCGCATCCTCGACCAGGTGCTCGGCGGCACTCAGCTCCACGGCACTCAACCCAAGGCTCCTCGCACGCTCATCCGCGCGATTGATCATACTTCGCAGGTGCGACTGCTGCTGGTGGAAGACGACGCCATGATCGGGGAGGCGATCCGCGCGGGACTGAAGCGCGAGGGCTTCGCCGTGGACTGGGTGCACGACGCCGAGGCCGCCGCCCAGGTGCTGCGCACCGAGCCCTTCGAGCTGCTGCTGCTCGATCTGGGTCTGCCCGGGAGCGACGGGCTCGAGCTCCTGAAGGTCCTGCGCGAGCGCGGCCTCACCGTGCCGGTGCTCATCATCACGGCGCGCGACGCGGTGTCCGATCGCGTGGCCGGCCTGGATGCGGGGGCGGACGACTACCTCACCAAGCCCTTCGATCTGGACGAGCTCGCGGCGCGCATCCGGGCGCTGCTGCGCCGCAAGGCCGGCCGCTCGGCGCCGAGCATCGAGTACCTGGGCGTGGTGCTGGACCCGGCGGCGCATCGCGTCACGCGCGACGGCACCGAGATCGCACTCTCGCCGCGGGAATTCGCGCTGCTGCAACTGCTGCTCGAGCGCCCGGGAGTGATCCTGTCGCGCGCCCAGATCGAGGAGCGCCTGTACGGCTGGGGCGAGGAAGTGGAGAGCAACGCCGTGGAGGTTCACATTCACGGGCTGCGCCGCAAGCTCGGGGCGCAGTTCATTCTCACCGTACGCGGCGTTGGCTATCGCGTGAGGCCCGCGCCATGAGCTCGCTGCGTGCGCGGCTGCTGGCGTGGCTCCTCGGCGGCGTGGTGCTCGTCGGCGCCGCGGGCGGCTGGACCGTGTACCGCAACGCCTTGAGCGAGGCGGACGCGTTCTTCGACTACCACCTGCGCCAGACCGCGCTCATCCTGCGCGACCAGCCGGTCGAGTACCTGCTCGCGCCGCAGCTGCCGCCGGCGGACGCGGCCTACGACTTCGTCGTGCAGGTCTGGTCGCTCGATGGCGTGCGGGTGTACCTGTCGCGGCCGCACGCGGTGCTGCCGCAGATCACCACGCTCGGGTTCGCCACCGTCGCCACCAGCGAAGGGCGCTGGCGTGTGTTCGGGGTGCAGGCGCTCACCAAGGTCATCCAGGTGGCGCAGCCGATGAGCGTGCGCCAGCAGCGCGCCGCGGAGCTGGCGCTGCAGACGCTCAAGCCGTTCGCGCTGCTGCTGCCGGTGCTGGCGCTGCTGATCTGGCTGGCGGTCGGGCACGCGCTCGAGCCCCTGCAGCGCCTCACGGCGCAGGTTATGGCGCGCCGCGTCAACGCCCTGGAGTCGCTCCCCGACACGCGCCTGCCGGACGAGGTGCAGCCGCTCATCGGCGCGCTCAACGATCTGCTCGCACGGCTGCGCGCGGCGCTGGAGCGCGAGCGCGCCTTCATGGCCGACGCCGCGCACGAGCTGCGCACACCCCTCACCGCGCTGCACCTGCAGACGGCCATGCTCGCGCGGGCCAGCGGAGACGCCGAGCGCGCCGCGGCGATGGAAACCCTGTCGGCGGGCGTGCAGCGCGCCATCCGCCTGGTCGAGCAGATGCTGGCGCTCGCCCGCCAGGAGCCGCGGGCCGAAGCGCAACGCGTGGCCGTGCGCCTCGATGATCTGGCGCGCGAGATCGTCGCCGAGCTGGTGCCGCTCGCCGACGCCGGCCGCATCGACGTGGGCGTCTCGGCGGCGCAGCCTGCGAGCGTGCACGGGGAGCCGGACGCCCTGCGCACGCTGCTGCGCAACCTGGTGGACAACGCCGTGCGCTACACGCCCGCAGGCGGCCGGGTCGACGTCGCGGTCGAGGAGGCGAATGACACCCGCGGCGCGCGCCTCACGGTGAGCGACGACGGTGCCGGCATTCCACCGGCCGAGCGCGAGCGGGTGTTCGATCGCTTCTACCGTCGCGCCGGAACGGCGCCTGCCGGCAGCGGGCTCGGGCTGTCGATCGTCAAGACCATCGCGGAAAGCCACGGCGCGAGCATCAGCCTCGCCGAGGGGCCCTCGGGCAAGGGGCTCACTGTGACGGTGAGCTTCCCGCGAGAGGACTAATGCGCCAGCCTCTGCAGAAAGCTCGCCGCGGTCTGCAGGTACACGTCGCGGTTGGCCTTCTTCCTGAAGCCGTGTCCTTCGTCCTTGGCGAGCAGATACCACACCTCACCGCCGGCGGCGCGCACGCTCCACACCAGCTGCTCGGACTCGGACACCGGCACGCGCGGGTCGTTGGCCCCCGCCACCACCAGCAGCGGCTTCCTGATGCGCTTCGCGTTGGTCAGGGGCGAGATGCGATTGAGGAACACCCGCATGCTGGTGTCGCGCTCGTCGCCGTATTCGGCGCGCCGCAGATCGCGCCGGTAGGCGGCAGTGTTGCGCAGGAAGGTCACGAAGTTGCTGATCCCGACGAGGTCGATCCCCCCTCGCAGCCGCTCGCCATAGGCGATGAGGGAGGCGAGCGCCAGGTAGCCGCCGTACGAGCCGCCCATCACCGCGACCCGCTCGCGATCGAGCTGCGGCTGCACGCCGATCCACACCAGCAGCGAGCCGATGTCGCGCACCGCGTCCTCGCGCAGCACGCCGTTGTCGAGGGCGAGGAAGCTCTTGCCGTAACCGGATGAGCCGCGCACGTTGGGCGCGACCACGGCGTAGCCGAGCTCGTTGACGAGAAACTGCACGAACGGGTCCCAGCCCGGGCGGTACTGCGACTCGGGCCCCCCGTGAATGTCGATCACCACCGGGCACGGGGCCGCCGTGCGCGGCCGGTAGAGGTACGCCGACAGCATGCGCGCGTGGCGGCCGACGCCGGTGCGATCCCAGGTGGGATAGTGGATGAGCTCGGGCGTGGTGAGCGTACTCGGGTCGAGCGGGCCGGGCTCGCTGCGGGTCCAGCGCTCGAGCTTGCCGTGCTCGAGGTCGTAGACGTAGACATCGCGGGGCGCGAGCGCCGATTCCGCCGACAGCGCGAGTCTGCGCCCGCTGCGGTCGAAGCGCAGGTTGCCGATGCGGCCTTCCGGCAGGCCCACGGGGGCGAGCTCGAGTTTCGCCTGGGTATCGAGTACCGTGAGACGGCTGCGGCCGTCGTCATCGACGACGTAAGCCACGTAGCGCCCGTCGCCGCTGACGTCGAAGTCTTCCACGTCCCAGCCGGCGGCGGGCGTGACGCTGCGGCTCTGGTGTGTGACCGGATCCTTGAGTTTGAGCTGCACGAGCTCCCCGTCCTCGTCGGTGAGCACGTATACGCTGCGGCCGTCGGGAGCGAACTTCGCCATGCGGATGCCGACTTTGCGGGGGCTGTCCTCGAGCGCCGTGAGCGTTCCGGTCGCGACATCCGCGAGGTACAGATAACTCTCGCTGATCGAGACGTATTTCCACACCAGCAGCTGGCGGTCGTCCGCCGACCAGTCGAGGGGGTACCAGGTGTCCTGGTGCCCGCCGACCAGCAGCTGCGGCGCGGCGCCGCTGGTCACATCCGCCACGTACACGTCGTAACTGAGCGAGTCGCGGTCATTGCCGTAGAAGGCCACGCGCCGGCCGTCGTGGGCCCACACCGGGCTGCCGTGGATGAAGGCCCCGTGGGTGAGCTGACGCACGTCGCCGCCGCCGCCGTGGTAGTACACCTGCGCGTTCTCATCGCCTCCCTGATCCTTCAGGAACACGAAGCCGCTGCCGCCGCGCGGCGCGCGCGCCCACTCGATCGGGTCCTGGTAGAAGGTGAGCTGCTCACGCATGCCGAGCGGGGCGGCAACGCGGTGCAGCTGCTCGCTGTCGCCGAAGCGCGTCGCGACCAGCAGTCCCCCGTCGGCGAGCCAGTCGAGGAACGTCGCCTGCCGCGACTGCTGGTAGCGCTCGAGCCGCGCCATGAGCGCCGCATCCGGGAGCGGAACGCTCTCGAGCACGAGATTGCCGAGCTCGCGGTGCGCCGGGGCCGGCTGCTGGGCGAGCGAGGCGGATGCGCACAGCGCGGCGACACCCGCTGCGGCGCATACGGCGAGCGCCGCCGGGAGGGAGCACTGATCGGCCATGCCTCTAAGCTAGCCTACAGGTTACGATGTGTACATTCGCGACACGCCATCCGCGACGCAGCGCACAGGTCGACGTTCCCTTGAAGCCGCGACTGTATCGACACCCGCACGGCGTCTGCGCCGTCGATGCCGAGTACCTCTATCCCGGGCACGCCGCCGCGCACATCATCGAGGATGGCGGTCGCGCGGCCTTCGTCGATGTGGGCACCAACGCTTCCGTCCCCTACCTGCTGGCGGCGCTCGCCGAGCTTGGCATCGCGCGCGCGGCGGTGGACTACGTGCTGCTGACGCACGTGCACCTGGACCACGCCGGCGGGGCGGGGCGGCTGATGCAGGAGCTCCCCAACGCCGTGGCGGTGCTGCATCCGCGCGGCGCGCCGCACATGATCGACCCCAGCCGCCTGATCGAGGGCTCGCGCGCGGTCTACGGCGAGCGCCTCGAGCAGCTGTACGGGCAGCTGCTGCCGATCCCGGCCGCGCGCGTGCGCGTGGTCGAGGATGGCGAGCGGGTGCGCCTCGGCGGCCGCACGCTCGAGCTCATCCACGTCCCGGGGCACGCGCTGCACCACTACGCCGTCGTGGACCCGGCGCACGCCAGCATCTTCGCCGGCGACACCTTCGGCATCTCCTACCGCTCGCTCGACAGCGCGCAGGGCGCCTTCATCACCCCGACCACGCCCCCTTCGCAGTTCGATCCGGAGCAGCTCATCGCCTCCATCGAGCGGATGCTGGCGTACCGCCCCGAGTCCGTATACCTCATGCACTTCAGCCGCGTGACCGGCGTGCCGCGTCTGGGCGAGCTGCTCAAGCCGCAGGTGCGTGAGCTGGCCCGCATCGCGCGCGCTCACGCGCAGGACCCCGACCCCGCCGCCGGCATCCGCGCCGCGATGCGCGCTCTGTGGCTCGATCTGGCGCACGGTCACGGCTGCGCGCTCAGCGATGGTGAGATCGAGAAGGTCCTGGAGGGCGACCTCGAGCTCAACACCCAGGGTCTCATGGTGTGGCTCAAGCGCCTCGGCCGGCACTGACGCGCGCGCTTGCCGCCGTCGGGGCACGGCGTTAGGGTCTGCACGGGCTTCGCAGGTCAAGGACGCGGTGGCGGTGCGAGCATGACTTCCAGCTTCAAGGCGTTCCGCATTCATTCCGAAGGGGGCCGGATTGCCGCCCGCTTCGAGCCCGTCACGCTCGATGAGCTCGCCCCCGGGGAGGTCGTGATCCGGGTGAGCCACTCCGACATCAACTACAAGGACGCGCTCGCCGCGACCGGGGCCGGCAAGATCCTGCGCCGCTACCCGCTGGTGGGCGGCATCGACCTGGCGGGTGTCGTCGAAACCTCGAGCGATGCGCGCTACCGGCCCGGCGCTGCGGTGCTCGTGACCGGCTGCGGGCTGTCCGAGACCCACGATGGCGGCTACGCGCAGTTCGCGCGCGTGCCGGGAGACTGGGTGATTCCGATGCCGGAGGGACTCGATGCCTTCACTGCCATGGCGCTCGGCACTGCCGGGTTCACCGCGGCACTCGCCATCCACCGCCTGGAGCACAACGGCCAGTCCCCGGCTGGCGGGCCGATCGCGGTCACCGGCGCCTCCGGAGGCGTGGGTAGCATCGCGGTCGATATGCTCGCCGCCCGCGGCTACCGGGTCGTGGCCGTGAGCGGCAAGGCGGCCGCGGCAGAGTACCTGAAGGAGCTCGGCGCGGCGCAGGTGCTCGCCCGCCAGGACCTCGAGCTCGGCTCCCGGCCGCTGGAGAATGCGCGCTTCGCCGGCGCCATCGACACTCTGGGGGGCGAAGTGCTCGCCTGGCTCACGCGCAGCGTGGACTTCTGGGGCAACATCGCCAGCATCGGCATGGCGGGGAGCGCCGAGCTCAAGACCACCGTGATGCCCTTCATCCTGCGCGGCGTGAACCTCCTCGGCATCAACTCCTCGGCGACGCGGCGCGAGTGGCGGCTGGCGGTCTGGAAGCGCATCGCCACCGACCTGCGACCGCGGCACCTCGAGCGCATCGTCACGCGCACCATCGCCTTCGATGAGCTGCCGCGCGCGTTTGCCGCCTACCTCGAAGGCGCGGTCACCGGCCGCACGGTGGTGCGCATCGCCTGATGCCGCGCCCCATCCTACCCGCCAGTAGGATACGGCGCGGCTGGTCCGCCGGCGCGCGCCGCGTATAGAATATCGGCCCCGTTTCGAGGTCCTGTCATGTCGCAGCGATCAGTCAGCGCCGGGACCCGCCTGCGGGAGGCGGTCGAGGCCGAGCGCCCCCTGCAGCTCGTCGGGACGATCGACGCGTATGCGGCGCTGCTGGCGCAGAACGCGGGCTTTCGCGCCATCTACCTGTCGGGCGCGGGAGTCGCCAACGCCTCCTTCGGGCTGCCGGACCTCGGTATCACCACGCTCAATGAGGTCTGCGAGGACGTGCGGCGCATCAGTGCGGCGTGCCCGCTGCCGCTGCTGGTCGATGCCGATACCGGCTTCGGTAGCGCCTTCAACATCGCCAGGACCTGCAGGGAGCTGATCCGCGCCGGAGCCGCCGGCATGCATCTGGAGGATCAGGTGTCCGCCAAGCGCTGCGGCCACCGCCCGGGCAAGGCCCTGGTGTCCGCCGCCGAGATGGTCGATCGGCTCAAGGCCGCGGTCGACGCACGCGCCGATGGCGAGTTCGTCATCATGGCGCGCACCGATGCGCATGCGGTGGAGGGCCAGAGCGCGGCGCTGGAGCGCGCGGCGGCGTACGCGCAAGCCGGCGCGGACATGATCTTCGCGGAAGCCCTGCAGACCCTGGAGGAGTACCGGCAGTTTGCCGCGAGCCTCGAGGTGCCGGTGCTCGCCAACATCACCGAGTTCGGCCAGACCCCCCTCTTCAGCAGCACGGAGCTCGGCGGCGCGGGCGTGCGCCTGGTGCTGTATCCGCTGTCCGCCTTTCGCGCCGCCGCCAGGGCTGCGGCCACGGTGTACGGCGCCATCCGCCGGCACGGCACGCAGAAGAGCGTGCTCGATCTGATGCAGACCCGCGCCGAGCTCTACGACGTGCTCGGCTACCTCGCGTACGAGAAGAAACTCGATGAGCTGTTCGGGAAAGTGAGCGATGACTGAGGCGAGCCCCTTCAGGCCCAAGAAGTCGGTGGCGCTCTCGGGCGTGACCGCGGGCAACACCGCGCTGTGCACGGTCGGGCGCACCGGCAACGACCTGCACTATCGCGGCTACGACATCCTGGAGATGGCGAACGTCTGCGAGTTCGAGGAGATCGCGTACCTGCTGATCCACGAGAAGCTCCCCAACCGCGCCGAGCTCGGCGCCTACAAGGCGCGCCTCAGGTCACTGCGCGGCTTGCCGGAGGGCGTGCGCACGCTGCTCGAGGTGCTGCCGGCGAGCGCGCACCCGATGGACGTGCTGCGCACCGGCGCCTCGATGCTCGGGTGCCTCGAGCCGGAGCCGCAGGATCATGGCGCGGCCGGGGCACGCGCGATCGCCGACCGGCTGATCGCGTGCCTGGGGTCGATGCTCACCTACTGGTACCACTTCAGCCGCGTGGGTAAGCGCATCCGGGTCGAGACCGAGGATGACTCGGTCGGCGCGCACTTCCTGCACCTGTTGCAAGGCAAGAGCGCGCCGGCCTCCTGGGTGCGCGCCATGCACACTTCCCTGATCCTGTACGCCGAGCATGAATTCAACGCCTCCACCTTCGCCGCGCGTGTCATCGCCGGCACCGGCGCGGATGTGTACTCCTGCATCACCGGCGCGATCGGCGCGCTGCGCGGACCGAAGCACGGCGGCGCCAACGAGCTGGCGCTGGAGACCCAGCAACGCTACGACAGCCCGGCGGCCGCCGCTGCGGACATCCGCGCGCGCCTCGAGCGCCACGAGCTCGTCATCGGCTTCGGGCACCCCGTCTACACTCTCGCCGATCCGCGCAACCAGGTCATCAAGGAGGTGGCGCGCGAGCTGGCGCGCGAGGCGGGCAATGAGCGCCTGTTCGACATCGCCGAGCGCATCGAGACCGTGATGCGCGACCTCAAGGGCATGTTCGCCAACCTCGACTGGTTCTCGGCGGTCTCGTACCACATGATGGGCGTACCGAAGGAGATGTTCACGCCGCTGTTCGTCATCGCCCGCACCACCGGCTGGGCGGCGCACGTCATCGAGCAGCGCGCCGACGGCAAGATCATCCGGCCGGCCGCCCACTACACCGGCCCCGAGAGCCTCGAGTTCGTGCCCATCGGGCAGCGGCCCTGAAGGTGCGCGCTCGAGCGTGAGGTCACATGTCCGCACACCTGGTCAAGTCCGCGCTGCGTCCGGCACCGGACGGGGTGCTCAGCGCCATCGCCGACTACGCCCGCAATTTCACCGTCGAGAGCCAGCCGGCGTACCAGACCGCGCGCTACTGCCTCATGGACAGCCTCGCCTGCGCCTTGCAGGCGCTCGCGATTCCGGCCTGCCGCAAGCTCCTGGGTCCCGTGGTGCCCGGAGCGGTCATGCCGGGCGGCGCGCGCGTCCCGGGCACCTCCTTCGAGCTCGACCCGGTGCAGGCGGCCTTCAACATCGGCACGCTGATCCGCTGGCTCGACTTCAACGACACCTGGCTCGCCGCCGAGTGGGGCCATCCCTCGGACAATCTCGGCGGCATCCTCGCGGTGGCGGATTACCTCGCGCGCAACGCCGTCATGTCGGGCCGGACCCCGCCGAGCGTGCGCGCACTGCTCACCGCCATGATCAAGGCGCACGAGATCCAGGGGGTGCTGGCGCTGGAGAACAGCTTCAACCGCGTGGGACTCGATCATGTGCTGCTGGTGCGCGTCGCCTCGACGGCGGTGGTCGCGGGCATGCTCGGCGCCAGCCTCGATCAGATCGTGAACGCGCTGTCCAACGCCTGGATCGACGGCGGCGCGCTGCGCACCTATCGGCATGCCCCCAACACCGGCTCGCGCAAGAGCTGGGCGGCGGGCGATGCCACCAGCCGTGGGGTGCGCCATGCGCTCATGGCGCTCAACGGGGAGATGGGCTACCCTTCCGCGCTGTCGGCGAAGACCTGGGGCTTCTACGACGTGCTCTTCAAGGGCAAGGCGTTCTCGCTGCCGCAGCCCTTCGGCAGCTACGTCATGGAGAACGTGCTGTTCAAGATCTCCTACCCGGCCGAGTTCCACGCCCAGACGGCAGTCGAGGCGGCGATGGCCCTGCATCCGCAGGTCAGGGAGCGGCTCGCCGACATCGAGCGCATCGTCATCGAGACCCAGGAGCCGGGCGTGCGCATCATCGACAAGGTAGGGCCGCTCGCCAATCCCGCCGACCGCGATCACTGCATCCAGTACATGGTCGCGGTGCCGCTGATTTTCGGGCGCCTCGGCGCGGCGGACTACGAGGACGCCGTGGCCGCCGATGCGCGTATCGACGCGCTGCGCGAGCGCATGCAGGTGCGCGAGAACCCGACGTTCACGCAGGAGTACTACGCCGCCGACAAGCGCTACATCGGCAATGCCGTGCAGGTGTTGTTCCGCGACGGCAGCGCCACCGCGCGCGTGCAGGTCGATGTCCCGATCGGCCACCGCAAGCGCCGCGCCGAGGGCATGCCGCTGCTGGTCGGCAAATTCAGCGCCGCGGTGGATGCGCATTTCGCGCCCAGGCAGGCCGAGCGCGTCAAGGCGCTGTTCGCGAAGGCCGCCGCGCTCGATGACCTGCCGGTGAACGAGCTGATGGCGGCGCTGGTGACCAGCGGCTCGGCCGCCTAGCCTGGGCAGCTCAGGCTCAGCCCACCCGCACCGGCACGAACAGCCGCGCGTCGCCGCGCTGGATCAGCAGCGCGACGTGGCCCTTGGATCTCTCCACCGCGCTGCGCAGTTCCTCGGCGTCGTGCACCGGGGAGCCGTTGGCGGCCAGCACCACATCCCCGGGGCGAATGCCGGCCTCGGCCGCCGGACCGCTGGCGCGCTCGACCACCAGCCCGCCCCTGGTGTTGGCGCCACGCTGCTCGTCGGCGGTCAGCGGACGCACCGCCAGTCCCAGCTTGCCGCCTTCAGGGTGCGGGCCGCCGTTGGCGGCGGTGCGCTTGTCGGCCACCGTGCCGAGTTTGACCGTGATCTCACGCGTGGCGTGATTGCGCCAGATCTCCAGCGTCACGCTGGTGCCCGGGGCGATGGCCGCGATCTGCACCGGCAGCTCGCTGGAGTCCTTGAGCGGGGCGCCGTTGAGCTTGAGGATCACATCCCCGGATTCGATTCCGGCGTGCTCCGCCGGCCCGCCCTTCTCCACGCTCGACACCAGCGCCCCTTCGGGCTGCGGCAGGCCGAAGGAGTCCGCCAGTCCCTGGGTGACGGGCTGGATCACCACGCCGAGCTTGCCGCGGGTGACGTGGCCGGTGGTCTGCAGCTGCTCGCCCACCTGCATGGCGACATCGATCGGGATGGAGAACGACACGCCCATGTAGCCGCCGCTGCGGCTGTAGATCTGCGAGTTGATGCCGACGACCTCGCCGCGCATGTTGAACAGCGGGCCGCCGGAGTTACCCGGGTTGATCGGCACGTCGGTCTGGATGAAGGGCACGTAGCCGGAATCGAGCGTGCGGCCCTTGGCGCTCACGATGCCCGCGGTGGCGCTGTTCTCGAAGCCGAACGGCGCGCCGATCGCCAGCACCCATTCCCCGACCTTGAGCCCGCGCGAGTCGCCGATCCTCACCGTCGGCAGATCCTTGGCGGGGATGCGCAGGATCGCGATATCCGATTTCGGGTCCACGCCCACGACCTTGGCGGTGTATTCGCGCCGGTCGGTGAGGCGCACGGTCACTTCGCTCGCGCCGTCGACGACGTGCGCATTGGTCATGATGACGCCGTCCGGGCGGATGATGAATCCCGAGCCTTCACCGCGCATCGGTTGCGGCTGCGGCATCTGGAACGGCAGGCCGCGGAAGAACGGCGCAAACGGACTGTTGGGACCGAAGGGATTGGTGTCGTTGGGATTGTCGTTGGGGTTGTCGTCGGAGTTGTCGCCCGAGTTCCAGGAGGTCGACACCTTGCTCACCACGCTGATGTTGACCACGGCCGGACCGTACTTCTGCACCATGCTGCTGAAGTCCGGCAGCATCGTCGCGGGGCCTGCGGCGGGCGCCGGCGTCGCCGGGCTCGCGGCTGCGCTGGTGCCGGTCGCGCCGCCGGTCATTGCCATTGCGGCGCTGGGTGCGGTGGCCACCGCGCGCGTCGCTCCCGCCAGGTACAGCGCACCGGCCGGCACCGCAATGGTGAGCGCGCCGAGGATGGCGGCAATGAGCGGTTTTCTGATCACACTCGGCAGATTCATGGCAGCACTCCGTAAGGTAAGGGGCCTTGCCTGCTAACTTAGGGAAGGCGCCTTATGGGAGCCTTAAGGCTCTACCGGGCCTGCCTGCTTTCTTGCCTGCGTTATGAAATACCGCAGCGCTCGGGGGTAAGTTCCCGCCGCCTGCGGTAACCCGCGCGCCCGCCTCAGTGCGCGGTGAGCCGGGTATAGGGTCGCGACTCGGTACTGAGCGCGGGAGTGAGGTGGCTGAAGTACCGCGCAATGACCTCGACGTCCTCGTCCTTGAGGCTCGCCGCGAAGCCCTTCATGACCGGATTCTTGCGTCCGCCCTTGCGGTACTCGTCGATCGCGCGCACCAGGTAATCCTGGTGCTGACCTGCGAGGGACGGGTACAGCGGCGCAATGGCGACACCGTCCTGGCCGTGGCACGAGACGCACAGCGCCGCCGCCTGCGGCACGCTCCCCTGCGCCTTGCCGGAGGCAGTGAGCGGCTTGCCGGCGAAATACGCGGCGATGTCCAGGATGTCCTGGTCGGTGAGCTCCGAGGCCTGCGAATGCATCGTCACGTGCGCGCGGTCGCCGTCGCGATAGCCATGCAGCGCCGCCGCCAGATAATCGGGGTTCTGTCCCTCGAGCTTCGGCACGCTGTACATCGGATAGGCGTTCTTGTAGCCGTCGATGCCGTGGCAGCCGAGGCAGGTGTAGGAGATGGCCTTGCCGTGCCTGGCGTCGCCCTGCGCGGCGGCGCCCTGCGCCCACGCCGTGCCCGCTAAGCCCACTGCCGCGGCGATCGCAAGTCCCGCGTGCACTGCAGACCCGCGACCGCGCCCCTGCATCGGTGTCTCCGCCAGCAAAAAACGGCCCCGAATCTTACGGACTGGCCGGGCCGAATGCCACACAATCCCCGTGTCATGATCGCTCTCATCCAGCGCGTCAGCGAGGCCGAGGTTCGTGTCGGGGGCGAGGTGGTCGGCGCCATCGGCCGCGGCGTGCTGGCGCTGATCGGCGTGCGGCGGCAGGACACCGAGGAGGCGGCGCAGCGGCTGCTCGAGCGCGTGCTGTCCTACCGTATCTTCCCCGACTCCCAGGGGCGGATGGGGCTTGCGCTGCGCGAGGTCGGCGGAGGGCTGTTGCTGGTGCCGCAGTTCACCCTCGCCGCCGACACCCACAAGGGCACCCGCGCCGGGTTCAGCCTGGCCGCCGCACCCGCGCAGGCGCAGCGCCTGTTCACGTATCTCGTGGAGCGCGCTCACAGCGCCTATGCCCCTGTTTCCTCTGGCGTATTTGGCGAGGACATGCAGGTGGCGCTCGTCAATGACGGCCCGGTGACGTTCTGGCTCGAGACCCCCTAGGCCGCGGGCGTGACATGGGTAGCGGAATCGGTCGAACTTGTGGGGTTCCGGGGGCTCATTTGACCTATCATCCGATTGTTTTCTCTGCGCGGGCGGAGAGTTACGTGGAGTCGTGAGCCATGGGTGGACTAGGAATGCGCGAGCTCCTGGTGATACTGCTCGTCGTGCTCGTCGTGTTCGGCGCGAAGAAGCTGCGCACGGTGGGCTCGGATCTCGGCGCCGCCGTGCGCGGGTTCAAGAAAGCGATGAGCGAGGGCGAGGAGGAGCAGGGCGCCCCGCCGAAGCAGATCCGTTCCGAGGGCACGGACGCGGAGTTCCCGGAGGTCGCGAAGAAGAGCGACACGAAGAACGAACGGAGCAGCTGATCTGTTCGAGGGCCGGTTCTCGGAGATCCTGATCATCTTCGTCCTGGCGCTGATCGTGCTGGGACCGGAGAAGCTGCCGCGCGTCGTCTCCGAGATTGGCCGCTGGGTCGGGCGGGCGCGCGCCATGGCGCGCCAGTTCCGCGAGCAGCTCGAAGAGGAGGTGCAGCTCGAGCAGGCCCGCAAGGCGCAGGCACCGGCCGCCACTGCGCCCCCGCCGCCGGTGCCACCGCTGAGCGCGGCGGCCACGGAAGCTCCGCTTGTGCCCCCCGATACCTTCTCGCACGCCCACCCCACCGACGCCACCGGCGCGGACCCCGCAGCCGTGCGGCCCGACGCGAGCGCCGATGAGCGAGGAACCTGAAAAGCTCGCCGAAGGCACGCTCATCTCGCACCTGCTGGAGCTGCGGGACCGGCTGCTGCGCGCGCTGGTGGCGGTGGCGATCGCGTTCGCACCGTGCGTCTTTTATTCCAACGACCTGTTCAGCTTCGTCGCGCAGCCGCTGCTCGCCAAGCTCCCGCAGGGAAGCAACCTCATCGCCACCGGGGTGATGTCACCCTTCACGACACCCTTCAAGCTGTCGTTCTTCGCCGCCCTGCTCATCGCGATGCCGTACGTCATCTACCAGCTGTGGTCGTTCGTCGCTCCGGGCCTGTACCGCAACGAGCGCCGCTTTGCGGTGCCGCTGCTCGTGTCCTCGATCGTGCTCTTCTACGTCGGCATCGCCTTCGCCTACTACTTCGTGTTTCCGGTGATGTTTCAGTTCTTCGCCGGCACCACGCCCAAGGGCGTGGCGATGATGACCGACATCAACAATTACCTGGACTTCGTGCTCACGATGTTCTTCTGCTTCGGACTCGCGTTCGAGGTGCCGGTGGCGGTGGTGCTGCTGGTGGTGATGGGCATCGTACGCCTCGAGAAGCTCAAGGAGCACCGCGGCTACGTGCTGATCGGCATTTTCATCCTCGCCGCGCTCCTCACCCCGCCGGATGCCATCTCGCAATGCTCGCTCGCCATACCGATGTACCTGCTCTACGAAGGCGGGATCCTGATGGCGCGCCTGCTGTCACGCCCCAAGGGCGCGCAAGCCGCGGCCAAGGCCGGCGACAGCTGACCGGAATCGACCATGAATCAGGCCGCCGATGCCACCCTCGTCCCCGCCGCGCCGGCGCGCACGGTGCTCGGCCAGCCGCGCGGGCTGGTGACCCTCTTCATGACCGAGATGTGGGAGCGCTTCACCTTCTACGGCATGCGCGCGGTGCTGATCCTGTTCATGGTGGCTGCGGTCAAGCAGGGCGGGCTCGGGTTCGATGACAAGACCGCCAGCGCGGTCTACGGGCTGTACCTCGGCGGCACCTACCTGCTCGGCCTCTTCGGCGGCTGGGTCGCCGACCGGCTGCTCGGCGCGCAGCGTGCGGTCTTGAGCGGCGGCCTTCTCATCACGCTCGGCAACGCGATGCTCGCCCTCGGCAACACGCCGGTGTTTTTCCTCGGCCTGCTCGTCATCGTCATGGGGGTGGGGCTCCTGAAGCCCAACGTGAGCGCCATGGTGGCGGCGCTTTATCCGGAGGGCGGCTCGCGGCGCGATGCCGGCTTCTCCTTCTTCTACATGGGCATCAACCTCGGGGCGCTCCTGGGCTCGGTCCTCGTGCCGCTGCTCGCCGCCTGGCTCGGCTGGCGCTGGGGCTTCGCGCTGCCCGCTCTCGGCATGGGCTTGGGGCTGGCGCAGTTTCTGTGGACGCGCCACTACCTGGGCACGGCGGGACTTGCCGCGGCGGAGGGTGAGCGGGGTTCCTGGACGCCGGTGATCGTGTTCCTCGCGCTCCTCGCCGGCGTCGCGCTGGCGCTGCTCACCGGGCTCCTGAGAATCGATGCGGTGGTGCTCGCCGACTCCACCTCCTGGGCGATGCTGGCCCTCGGAGTCGCCTACTTCGTGTACCTGCTGTTCTTCGCCAGGCTCACGCGAGTCGAGCGCAACCGCGTACTGGTGATGGTGGCGCTGGTCGCCGCCTCGGTCATGTTCTGGGCCGGCTACGAGCAGGCCGGCGCCTCCTTCAACCTGTTCGCCGACCGCTATACCGACCGGCACGTCCTCGGCTGGGATATGCCGGCCGGGGTGCTGCAGGGGGTGAATCCGCTGTTCATCATCGTGTTTGCGCCGGTGTTCGCGGCGCTGTGGATCGCCCTCGGCAAGCGCGGCCGTGATTTCAACGCGGCCGCAAAATTCGGCGCCGGCCTGATACTGCTGGGCCTCGGATTCATCGTCATGTATTTCGCTTCGCAGTATGTGCTCGCCGGCGAGACCGTGTTGCCCACCTGGCTGGTGCTCACCTACCTGCTGCACAGCTTCGCGGAGCTGTGCCTCTCGCCCGTGGGACTGTCCTACATGACCAAGCTCGCGCCGCCGCGCTTCGTCGGCCAGGTGATGGGCGTGTGGTTCCTGTCGCTGGCGCTCGGGAGCAACCTCGCGGGGCAGCTCACCGGCCAGTACGACGCGACGCACCTGGAGTCGCTGCCGGCGCTGTTCCTGAAGATCTTCTGGTACGGTGTGATCGGCGGGGCCGTCATGGTGCTGCTGACGCCGTTCGTGAAACGCATGATGGCTGGGGTGAGATAGCGGCCCCGGCAGCCCCATTCTTGATCTTCGCAACGCGCGCGCGCATCCTCGCACGCCCGCTCAGGTCCGTACCCGAGCGCGTTGCAACAAAAAGTCCACGCCATAACCCAAGGGGGATCACATGAAGAGGCTACTGTCACTCATATTGCTCGCGGCGGTGTTCTTCGCCGCACCTGCCTTCGCTGCAGATCCGATCGTCGGGAGCTGGACGCTCAACGTCGCGAAATCGAAGTTCGCGGACAAGGCCCTGACCGGGGGGACCCGGGTCTACACGGAAGCCAACGGGCTGTACACCCTGGATCAGAAGCTGACAGGCGCAGACGGCAAGGAGAAGTCCAACCACGCACAATACCGCGACGGCAAGGAGGAAAAGCAGGCCCCGGGAGGAACCTCGGACGCGACGGTCGCGAAGAAGATCGATGCAAACACCTGGGACTTTGTTCTCAAGAAGGCCGGCAAGGTTGTTGGCCACGTTCACCGTGTCGTATCGGCCGACGGCAAGACGCTGACCGTACACAACACGGGTGCGAAGCTGAGCGGCGCCGAGGGCGACGAGACGCTGGTGTTCGACAGGCAGTAGTTCCGCAACTGTGCGCGCACAGGGACGTGCGCTCAGCCGGCGGTGGCGGGATCCGGCCGCGCTACTCCGTCACCCGCACATCGGTCACGAAGTACTCGCTGTCGCCGAAGCAGGAGGTTGGAATCCACTTGTGCTGCTCGTAGTGCAGCGCCATGCGCTTGCCGACGTTGGCGTTGAGCTTGGCGGCAACCGCAGGCTCGCGCACCGTGAAGGCGAACTTCTCGGCGACCGTGCCCGGCATGGTCACCATCGCCATCTCTCCCTCCCAGGTCTTGCACAGCCATCCCTTGCGCGAGAGCTTCTGCACGTAGCCGGCGCGCTCGCCGTCTGAATATGACCAGTGCAGCGTGACCCAGGTGTAGCCCGCGAGCGCGGCGATGAGGACCACGAGCACGGCGAGCATCTTGACCATGATCGCTAGCATAACGCGTGCCACCGCCCGCGCACCTTTCCCATGACGGCGCAGGGGCGCGGTGAGCGGGCACTCCCGGGCGCGGCAGCACCCCCGGGCCCGGCAGCACACCCGGCGCGGCAGCACAGTCGGCGCGGCAGCACACCCGGCGCGGCAAGCGGGCGCCGCGAGCGCGGCGCGGCTAAGATGCCTGGGTATGGATCCGCAGCCACTCGCCGGCCGCACCATCGCGGTGCCGGAAACGCGTGAGCTCGAGGTGTTCGCCGCGATGCTCGAGCGGCGCGGCGCGAGCGTGGTGCGCTGCCCGCTGGTGGCCATCCGCGACGCCCCCGATCCGGCGCCCGTCCTCGCGTTCGCCCGGGCCTTCGCCGGCGGCTCCTGCGATGACCTGATCCTCACCACCGGCGAGGGCCTGCGGCGCATCCTCGCCTGCATCGAGCGGCACGAGCCGCAGCTGCGGGCGGGCTTTCTCGAAGCGCTCGCCCGGGTGCGCAGGATCACCCGCGGACCCAAGCCGGCGCGGGCGCTGCGCGAGCTCGGCTTGAAGCCCGACCTGCCCGCGCCGACGCCGACCACGGCCGGCGTCATCGCCGCGCTCGGCGGCCTCGACCTCAAGGACCGCCGCGTGGGCGTGCAGCTCTACGGCACCGAGCCGAACACCCCGCTGGTGGAGTTTCTCGAGCGCGCGGGCGCGACCGTGCGGTGCGTTGCGCCCTATGTGTATGCGGACGCCGCCGACGCTGCCGCGGTGCAGGGGCTGATCGCGCGCCTCAGCGCCGGCGAGGTGGACGCGATCGCCTTCACCAGCACGCCGCAGGTCGAGCGGCTGTTCGCGGTCGCGCCCGCCGCCACGGTGTGCGCGGCGCTCGGGCAGACCCTGGTCGCCGCGGTGGGTCCGGTGGTGGCGGGGGCGCTCGAGCGCCACGGCGTCAGCGCGCGTCTCATGCCGGAGGAGTCCTTCTTCCTCAAGCCGCTGACCACCGTGCTCGAGGAGGCTCTCGGCGCGCGCACCTGAAGCGCCGGATATAACACCAACACCTGGGGGTCGAGCCTATGAAGACGGAATCGAGCGTCGGGCTGACGCTGCGCGGTATGAAGACGGAATCGCGCGTCGAGCTGACGCTGCGCGGACTTGTCCTGGGCGTGGTGCTCACCGTGGTTTTCACTGCCGCCAACGTCTACTTCGGGCTGAAGGCCGGGCTCACTTTCTCCACCTCCATCCCCGCGGTAGTGATCTCCATGGCGCTGTTGCGCTGGCTCGGCAACACCACCGCCCAGGAGAACAACATCGTGCAGACGGTGGCTTCCACCGCCGGCACGCTCTCCTCCATCATCTTCGTGCTGCCCGGCTTCATCATGATCGGGTGGTGGAGCGGCTTCCCCTATTGGCAGTCGGTGGCCATCTGCGCCGCAGGCGGCATCCTCGGGGTCATGTATTCCATCCCCCTGCGCCGCGCGCTGGTGACGGACTCGGATCTGCCCTATCCCGAGGGCACCGCCTGCGCCGAGGTCATCAAGGTCGGATCCGGCGACGTTACGGACCCGGATTCGGTGGAATCCAGCGGCAAGGGCCTGAAAGCTGTGCTGGTGGGTTCGCTGGTCTCCGCCCTGTTGCTGGTAATGGTGCAGACGCGGCTGTTCCTGGGGGACGTGGCTCACAGCTTCCGCTTGGGCAGCGACCAACAGGCGCCGGTCAGCGGCTTCGATTTTCAGCTCTCCTGCGCGCTGTTCGGCATCGGCCACCTGGTGGGGATCAGCTGCGGCATCGCCATGTTCGTGGGCGCCCTCATCGGCTGGGGCTGGGGGGTGCCGCACTTCAGCGCTCTGCACGCGTCCGCAGGCGATGCGGGAGAGTTCGCGCATGCCACCTGGAGCCACTATGTCCGTTACGTGGGCGCCGGTGCCATCGCCGTGTCCGCCATCTGGACACTCATCAAGCTCGTGAAGCCGGTGATCGGTGGCCTGAAAGGCGCCATCGCTTCCTCCCGGGCACGCAAGGCCGGCAAAGGGGACA
>VBMV01000056.1 GCA_005878835.1 Gammaproteobacteria bacterium
CGAGCGGGACCTGACGTTCAACGCGACGACCTACGGCGGAGTCTTTGTCCCCATAAACACGCTGCCGGCCTCAACGTTCGCCGGGGGCTTAACGCCGGGGGACTACCTCAAGAACACCTCCAGCCCGGGCACTTTGACCAGCTATTGGCAGGTGAACACAGGTGCCGTGGAGCGCGTGCTCTTTGCTGAGCTTGAACACTCGGGACGCGTGTTGTATCCGCAGCAGAGCTTCTCTGCACAGGAGAAGACCACGGGCGGCTTTGTCATGGGCAACTTCGAGGGCGATCACTGGCGCGGAAACCTCGGCCTGCGCATCGTTCGCACGGAGCAGACCACAAACGGTGCAGTCTTCGCCGGCGGACCCGGCTCGATCGATAATCCGTTCGGCCGCTTCATTCCGACCACCGCGGAGCGCAACTACACGGATACGCTGCCCTCCTTGAACCTGGCCTACGATGTGACGAAGGACGTCGTCGTGCGTTTTGCGGCGGCCAAAGTGATGGCGCGGCCTGACTACACCGACATCGTGCCGCGCACTACGCTCAACCCCGGCGCGCTGACAGGAGCGGCTGGCAACCCCGATCTCGACCCCTACCGTGCGACCCAGGAAGACCTGGCGGTCGAGTGGTACCCGGACAGGGATACGGCGTTCACCCTGGCGCTCTACAACAAGGACATCAAGTCGTTCATCGTGGACGTGCCGGTAGCCGGGAATTTTCCCATCCAATCGGCGACTCAGCCGAATGCGGCCTGCACGCCGACCAGCACTCCGAACCTGTTCAACTGTCCATTCACGATCAATAAGCGTGCCAACGGCGGCGGCGGCAAGGCTCGGGGCGCGGAGCTTGGATTCACCAAGCCGATCTGGGGTGGCTTCGGCTTGCAGGCAAACTATACCTACTCGGATTCGAAATTGGACAGCGGTGATCCGGTCCCGGGCGACTCGAAGAACACCTACAACGTGACGGGCTTCTTCGAGAATAAGCGCCTGAGTGCGCGCCTCGCGTACACCTACCGATCGGACTTCTTTGTCACCTTCGATCGCTCGACGCACCTCGACCAGTCCGCGCTGAAGTCGCTGGACGCATCGGTTGCGCTGAACATTACCGACAATATCGCACTGACCTTCGACGGACTTAACTTGACAGATGACAAGATCGTGCAGTTCGCGGATAACCTCTCAAGACCGCGCGCGATCTACGACAATGGTCGGGTGTATTACGCGGGCGCGAAGGCGAGGTTCTGATCCAAAGGGCAACGGCCATGGGCATGGTGTCCGTGGCCGTTTCACCTGTAGCCGTACGCGGTCATGATTGGCGCGAGCCGAGGTACCAATGGCTTCAGAGCCTGCGTGTAGTGCACGTGGCGATTGATTGAGCGGTCGTTGAGCTTCTCGGTGACCTGCGCGTAACTTGGCGTGGGCGCATAACGTGGATTCTCGTGAAAGCGCAGGCAGGCATCCTCGAACGGCAGGCCGAGATAGTCGAGGAGGCTCGCGGTCTGCCCATTCTGATCCTCGACGAGAGATTCATATCTGAGTACGAAGTCGTCCGGCGCGAGCTCGCGGCGATAGTGCTCGACCAGCTCAAACACGGCGGCGAGGTGATGCGCGATATCCTCGATGCGGTAGCCGCAGTTGAAGCCGTGCGTCATGTTGTTCGACATCATCGAGACGCACACATCCAATGGATGGCGCACCACGTGGATGATCTTCGCCTCCGGAAATGCCATCTTCAGGAGGGGAAGATAGACTTCGTTGAACGGCATCTTGTCGGTGAAGAACGCCTTGCCGCTGTGCGCAAGCCCGTACTGCTCAGCGCGCGCGAGATAGTAGTCGCGAAACAAAGTCGCGGCGTAGCGGTGATCGGCCGTCCAGCTCTGCGCGAGATTTTCCGGAAATGGTTCCGGCCCAGGGAACAGGTCCTTGGCGAGCTTGCGCAGCTCGCCAAGGAAGGGGAGCTCGCCGCCGGCCAGCACTGCCGGGTGGCTGCAGAGAATCTGTTCGACCAAAGTCGTGCCCGAGCGCGGAAAGCCCATGATGAAGATCGGTTGCGTCACATCGGTGCGCGGCTTGGCTCGGGGCAGAAGCTTGATGTTCTCCCGCGTGAAGAACCGCGCGAGCTGTCCGAAGAACCCGGCGACCGCGTCTGCCTTGTAGTCCAGTCCGCCGCCTTCCTGGGCCAGCTTGTGCTTGCCCTCCACAAAGTCTTGCCAGGCTTGTTCATATCTGCCGAGGCGCTCATGCAAACGCCCGCGTGCCAGCTGCCCATCGCCTGCGAGGGTCACTGCGGCATCGAGAATCGCGAGCGCCTCTGCATAGCGACCTGCGCGCGCCAGATAATTGCTCCGCAGGAGGTTAACCTCTGCGGCAGAGGAGAGCGCCTGTGCCCGATCGAGCAGGTTCTGCGCGCGCGCGAGGTCTCCGCGTACCTCATACAGGGTGGACCAGTAGGCGAGCGTCTTCATATCGCTCGGAGCCAGCTCGTGGGCATGAGCGAAGTAGTGGTCGGCAAGGTCCGTGCGGCCCTGTTTCAACAGGTTGAGGGCGAGGTTCATGAGAAATGGCGCCTGGGGGCCGGCGAGCTCCAACGCGCGGCGGAAGTGCCACTCCCCGGACGGCAAATCGTTGAGCTCCGAGAGCAGCAGGCCGAAGAGGTTGTGCGCCTGAGCGTTGTGGGGGTTGGCCCGCAGGGCTGCCCGCGCCACGTGTTCGGCATCCGCACGGCGCCCGTGCGTGAGCAGGAGTTGAGTCAGATCGTTGAAGGCCCAATCTGCCCGCGAATCGATGCCGATGACGGTTTGCAGCGTGTGCACGGCTTCGCCGATTTGGCCGCGTCGGCGCTGGACGATGGAGCGCAGCTCGAGCGCGGTCACGTCTCGTGCTGCGGTCTTGAGCCGCTCTTCGGCGGCCGCTTCAACGCCACTCAGGTCGCCGCGCTGCAGGGCCTCGCGGCCGCGAAGGATAAGGGGATGGGGCGCGGTTGCCATGAAGCAAGCCTCGGGAGACGGATGCAGACTCAGCTGCTCATACCCGCTATGGTGCCCGCTTCCAGGCGGCTTGTTTAGGGCATTGCTTGATGGCCGGCGCAGGACGGAAGTCATTTGCCGCAGCGGCGGCGGCAATTGTGTTGCTGGGCATTGGCACGCCAGCAGGCTCGCGCGCGGCTGACCGCTTCAATTCAATCGCCGATGTCATCCCGGCACCTGCGCAGGTACTGCCCGGTCGCGGCGTTTTCGCGCTCCGCACCGGAACAAAAGTGTCAATCCCCCGAGATCCTCAAGCCGCGCGGATTGGGCGCTATTTCGCTGCTCTGCTGTTGCAGACCCGCGGAACTGCGCTCGAGGTGGTGGAACGCACGGGCGCGAACCCGCCCGCGGGTGCGATCGTCTTCGCACTCGTTTCCCACCGTGCGAAGCCAGACGCGGGAGACGTGAGATCAGGTCCGGAGGGCTACAGACTCGACGTGTTACCGCAGCGAGTCGTCGTGTCAGCGGGCGATCGGCGCGGCTTGTTCTACGGCGCCGTCACCCTGTGGCAGCTGTGCACCGCGAGCGCCCCCGTACACGGCAGCATCACGCTGCCCGCACTGCACATCGTCGATGCGCCACGCTTTCGCTGGCGCGGCCTGATGCTGGACTCGGCGCGCCATTTTCAATCGCCCGCGTTCATCATGCGCTACATCGACTGGATGGCGCTGCACAAGCTCAACGTGCTGGGCTGGCATCTGACCGATGACCAGGGCTGGCGGCTCGAGATCGGGAAGTATCCGCGCCTCACCAGCGTCGGCGCCTGGCGCGTGCCGGCGGGCCGCGCGGCAGCGCGCGACATCGATCCGGCCACCGCTCGGCCACGTCTGTATGGCGGCTTCTACACCCAGGACGACGTGCGCCGCATCGTCGCGCACGCGCAGGCGCGCAACGTCACCATCGTGCCGGAGATCGACATGCCCGGGCATGCGACCGCGGCCATCGTCGCCTATCCGCAGCTGGGTGCGACGAATGAGCCGCCGCAGGCAGTGCCGGCTGACTGGGGCATCTACCCGAATCTCTTCAACGTGGAAGAATCCACCTTCGCTTTTCTCGAGGACGTGCTCGCCGAAGTGATGGGACTCTTTCCCGGGGAATATATCCACGTTGGGGGCGATGAGGCGGTGAAGGATCAATGGAAGGCGTCCGCGCGCGTGCAGGCGCGCATGCGCGAGCTGGGTGTGGCGAACGAGGAGGCACTGCAGGGCTACTTCACTCACCGAATGGGGGAGTACCTGCGGGCGCACGACCGGCGCCTCGTGGGTTGGGATGAGATCCTCGAGGGCGGCGTGCCGGCGGACGCAACCGTTATGTCCTGGCGCGGCGTGCAGGGCGCGATCGCCGCCGCCGCCGCCGGACACGACGCAGTGTTGTCCCCGGACCCGACGCTGTACCTGGATAGCCGCCAGGGCCGCTCGCCGAGCGAGCCGCCGGGCCGCGGCACGGTCGAGACGCTCGCCGACGTCTATCACTTCGACCCGCTGCCCGGACCCCTCGCGGCCGATGGGCGACACGTGCTCGGGCTGCAGGCGAATCTCTGGACCGAGCACGTGCGCACCGAAGAGCGCGCCGCCTACATGACCTGGCCGCGCGCGGCCGCCCTCGCCGAGATCGGCTGGTCCCCGCCCGCGCGCCTCGACTGGCCGGATTTTCTCGCCCGGCTGCCGGCGGAGTTCCGCCGCCTGAGTGGGCTCGGCGTGCACTACTCGGACGATGCGCTCGCGCCGCCTCACACCGTGGGGCCGCACGAGCGCCACATGAGCCAGGATTTGAAGACCTGCACCGACAAGCTGGTCCTGTCGCTCGAGGATGACGCGCCGATGGAGGGGGCGCGCGCCGTGTTCCTCATCGACATCATGAATCCCTGCTGGATTCTGCCGGCCGCCGATCTGTCTCACGGGTCGACGCTGACCGCCGCGGTGGGGCAGGTGCCGTTCAACTTCCAGATCGGCAAGGACATCGAGGCCATCAAACTCAATGCGCCGAACACGCCCGCCGGGGAGCTCGAGGTGCGTCTGGACGGCTGCCAGGGTGAGCCCGTCGCGGTGCTGCCACTCGCACCGGCGGCCGACAACGACGCGGTGACGACGCTGCCGGCGGTGCCGCTGCCGGGCGCGGCCGGGCCGCACGACCTGTGCTTCCGCTTCACCCAGCGCACGCTCGATCCGCTATGGGCGCTCGACTGGGTGCAGCTCTTGCCATGACGCCGGTGCGCACCGTGAGGCTGCTCGCGCCGCTCGCCGGCTGGAGCACCCCTCTCGAGGAAGCGCCCGATGAGGTGTTCGCCAGAGGCTTGCTCGGCGACGGACTGGCCATCGATCCGACCTCGGCCACGCTCTGCGCCCCCTGTGACGGGGAGCTGATCGTGATCGCCGCCGCGCGACACGCCGTGACGCTGCGCACTCCGCAGGGGTGCGAGGTGCTGCTGCATGTCGGCATCGATAGCGTGGAGCTCGGGGGGCAGGGGTTCGAGCTGCACGCGCAGCAGGGCGCGCGCGTTAGAGCGGGCGAGAGGCTCCTCAGCTTCGATCTGGATCTCCTCGCGCGGCGCGCCAGGAGCGTCCTCACCCCGGTGATCGTGACCGCCGACAGCGGCTTTCGGATTGTGCGCCGCAGCTCGGGCTGCGAGCTCGCGGTCGGGAACCTCCTCATGGAAGTCGCCTCGCAAGCGCAGGAGGTGTCCGCGCCGGCGGCGCCGGGCGATGCGACAACCGTGCGGCGCCTCAAGGTCGGCGTTGAGCACGGCATTTACACGCGGCCGGCGGCGCTGCTTGCGGACGCGGTGAGGAGTCTCGCCGCGGACGTGCGCATCGCGGCGCATGGACGCGAGGCCAATGCGCGCAGCATCGTGGCGCTGATGGCGCTCGGGGTCGAGCGCGGGGAGGAGATCGAGATCCGTGCCACCGGGCCCGACGCCACGGTCGCCGTGCAGGCGCTGGCGGCGCTGCTGTCGGGGACGCTGTCGTGAAGCTCGGGCTCGCGGGACTGCAGAAGGTGGGCGGCGCCCTGATGCTGCCCATCGCGGTGCTGCCGATCGCGGGCCTGCTGCTGCGCCTGGGGCAGCCCGACCTGCTCGATTCGGCCTCCGTGGCCGCGGCGGGCGAGGCCATCTTCTCGAATCTCGGCCTGTTGTTCGCGATCGGCGTGGCGGTGGGACTCGCGCGCGAGAATCACGGTGCGGCGGGACTCGCGAGCGTGGTCGCCTATCTGGTGGCGACCAAGGGGGCGGAGGTACTGATCGCGGTGCCGTCGGCGGCGGTGGCCGATTTCAGCGGCCGCGCGCGCGAGCTGGCGGTCGCGGCGTACAAGGCGCACGAGCTCGCCAAGCTCAGTGTGCCGGCGGGCATCCTCTCGGGCCTGACCGCCGGAGCGCTCTACAACCGCCTCTACAACATCAGTCTGCCGAGTTACCTCGCCTTCTTCGGCGGGCGGCGGTTCGTGCCGATTGCGAGTGGCTTCGCGGGGCTGCTGCTGGCCGGCGCGTTCGGCACCCAGTGGCAGCACCTCGAGCAGGGGATGGATGCGCTCAGCCGCTCGGTGCTGCACGCCGGGCCGCTCGGCCTGTTCGCCTACGGCGTGCTCAACCGCGTGCTGATCGTGACCGGGCTCCACCACATCATCAACAACATCGCCTGGTTCCTGCTCGGCGATTACCACGGCGTTACCGGCGATCTGAAGCGCTTCTTCGCCGGCGATCCGAGTGCCGGCGCGTTCATGTCGGGCTTCTTTCCGGTGATGATGTTTGGTCTGCCGGCCGCCTGTCTCGCCATGTATCACAGCGCTGTCCCCGAGCGGCGCCGCGCGGTAGGAGGGCTGCTCGCCTCCATCGCGCTGACCTCGATCCTCACCGGCGTCACCGAGCCGATCGAGTTCACCTTCATCTTCCTGGCGCCGGTGCTGTACGGGGTGCACGCGCTGCTCACCGGAGTCGCGTTCATCATCATGAACGCCCTGCACGTGAGACTCGGTTTCGGCTTCTCCGCCGGCCTGTTCGACTATGTGCTGAACTTCAGCCGCGCCACGCGGCCGTTGTGGCTGCTGCCGGTGGGCGCGCTGTACTTCGCGCTGTACTACGGACTGTTCCGCCTGGTCATCGTCAGGTTGGATCTGAAGACCCCGGGGCGCGACGCCCTGGAGAGCACCGCGGCGGCGCCGCCGCCGCCGGCCGAGCGCGCGCGTGCCTGGATCGGCGCGCTCGGCGGCGCGGCCAACCTCGTGTCGGTAGACGCGTGCACGACGCGCCTGCGGTTGTTGGTTGCGAATCAGGCGGCGGTCGATGAGGGTGCGCTGAAGCGACTCGGCGTCCGCGGGCTCGTGCGACCGTCGGCCAACGCGTTGCAGGTGGTGGTCGGTGCCGTCGCCGATCAGATCGCCGGAGAGATCCGCAGCGCGTTGCAGTCCACGAGCTGCGCCGCAGTGCCCGAGGCCGTCGCGCCGGGCACGTCTGCGCGGGCCGCGCCGGCCGCGCAGACGCCCGCGCTGGTGGCCCCGGATGCAGAGGCGCTCCTGGCCGCGCTCGGCGGCCGCGCCAACGTGCACGCGGTGGAAACCGCAGCGAGTCGGCTGCGCGTGAGCGTGGGCGATGCCGCGCTCATCGACCGCGCCGCCATTCGTGGCCTCGGGCTGCGCGGCATCGCGACACCGGTCGCGGGCTGTGTGCACGTGATCGTGGGTCCTGCCGCGGAGGCAGCGTGTGCGGGGCTGAAGAGACTGCTGGGGTAGGGGGTGTATGGGTGGTGGGTGGTATACCCATGGCGCGAACGTTCAAGCCCCCCTGCTGCACAGGGCCGGATTCTCTTTGCGCCGGTTTCCGCGTACCCTACGAAAGGATAAAAACGTGTCGGGAGCGAACTTCAAGTCGCGGTGGCACACCTAACTATAACGACAGAGGGATTGGAAGATGCTCATTCTCACACGCCGGGTTGGCGAGACCGTCATGATCGGCGACGACGTGACCATTACGGTTCTGGGGGTCAAGGGCAATCAGGTACGGGTCGGCATCAACGCGCCCAAGAGCGTTGCCGTGCACCGGGAAGAGATCTACGAGCGCATCAAGCGCGAGCAGCAGTCGGACCTCTCGGACAAGCCCAAGGCCACCGAGTACGCGCCGGTCTGAATCGCCGCGAAGACCTGTAGACCGCATCCTTGGGCGGTGCGCACCGAGGGCTTGAGACACCGTCGAGGTGGCCTGCGCCAGCGGCGCGCCTGGGCCTGCGTCAGCGGAAGCTCGGTAGCAGAGGGGCGACGAGCGACTGCACCTCGGAGCGGCGCACGGTGACGGCGGCGTCGGCGACGTCGGGCGCGAGCAGCCGGTCGGTCTGCGCGAAAGGCACCTTGAGGCGCAGGGCGCTGTGGGCGTCCTGCAGGCGCCGCGAAGTCTTCAGCGGCGCCCGCAGGTCCACGCCCTGGCAGGCGGCGAGAAACTCGAGCGCGACGATGTTGAGGGCGTTGCCCGCCATGGCGAGGAGCCGCCGCGCGCCGTGCGTCGCCATGCTCACATGGTCCTCCTGGTTGGCGGAGGTGGGGATGCTGTCGACGCTCGCCGGATGGCACAGCATGCGGTTCTCGGCGACCAGCGCGGCGGCGGTGACCTGCGCCAGCATGAAGCCGGAGTTCACGCCGCTGTCGGGGGCGAGGAACGCCGGTAGCCCGCTCATCTTCGGGTCGACGAGCAGCGCCAGGCGCCGCTCGGCGATCGAGCCCACCTCCGCGCAGGCGAGCGCGAGGATGTCGGCCGCGAAGGCCACCGGCTCGGCATGGAAATTCCCGCCCGACAGCACCTCGCCCGTGTCCGGAAAGATCAGCGGGTTGTCGGTGACGGCGTTGGCCTCGATGGTGAGCGTCGCCGCCTGCTGCGTGATCAGGTCGAGGCACGCGCCCATCACCTGCGGCTGACAGCGCAGCGAGTACGGATCCTGCACCCGTGTGCAGGTGCGGTGTGATTCGCGGATCTCGCTCCCCGAGAGCAGCTCGCGATACACCTGCGCGACGCGCGCCTGACCGTCGTGGCCGCGCAGGTGGTGCATGCGCGGATCGAAGGGCGCATCGCTCCCCTGCAGCGCATCGAGCGACAGCGCGCCGCTCACCACCGCGCCCGCAAACACCGTTTCGATCTCGAACAGCCCGGCGAGCGCCAGCGCGGTCGACACCTGGGTGCCGTTGAGCAGCGCCAATCCCTCCTTGGGCCCGAGCGCAAGCGGCGCCAGCGCCTCCTGCGCCAGAGCTTCGGCCGCCGGCAACACCTCGCCGTGGCGGCGGATGTCGCCCAGTCCCAGCACCGCCAGCGACAGATGCGCCAGTGGCGCGAGATCTCCCGAGGCTCCAACCGACCCCTGCGCCGGCACGCACGGACACAGGCCGGTGTTGATGAGCCGCTCGAGAAAGCGTGCCAGCTCCGGGCTCACCCCGGAGAAGCCCTGCAACAGGCTCGCGAGCTTCAGCACCAGCGTGAGGCGCACGATCGCATCATCGAGCAGTGGCCCGACGCCGCAGCTGTGCGACAGGATGATGTTCCGCTGCAGCAACGCGCGCTGCGCGGGGGGAATGCGCGTGTTCGCGAGCAGGCCGAAGCCGGTGTTGATGCCGTAAGCGGGCGCATCGGCCGCGGCGAGCCGCATGGTGACGGCATGGGCGTCGCGCACCGCGCCGAGCGCCGCCGCGTCGATCTGCACGCTGACCGGGCCCTGGTACACCCGTCGCAGGTCGGCGAGCCGCAGCGGCCGGGAGCCAAGCTTCAGAGAATCGGGTTCGGCCATCGCAGGACCTCTGCCGCGCGGACCACGGTCCGGCGCGGGTTAAAGCCAATCCAGTAACCGAGCTCCTCGATGGAGCGCAGGTTCCACACCACGAAGTCGGCTACCTGCCCGGCGGCGAGCGCACCGCGCTCGCCCTCGAGCCCGAGCGCGCGCGCCGCATGGCGCGTGACGCCCAGCAGCGCTTCCTCCGCCGTCAGGCCGAACAGCCGCGTCGCCATGCTCATCGCGGTGAGGAGCGACGCGCCGGGGGCGGAGCCGGGATTGCAGTCGCTCGCGATGGCAAGCATCGCGTGGTGCGCGCGCAGCGCCGCAATCGGCGGGCGGCGCTCACCGCCGAGGCAGTAGAAGGCCACCGGCAGCAGCACCGCCACGGTGCCGGCGCGGGCGAGCGCCGCCGCTTCCCGCTCCCCGGCGTACTCCAGATGATCGCACGACAGCGCGCCCTGGCGCGCCGCCAGGAGCGTGCCGCCGAGGTTGCCGAGCTGCTCGGCGTGCATCTTGACCGGGAGCCCCAGCGCGCGCGCCGCCGCGAACAGCCGCTCGGCCTGCGCGACGCTGAAGGCAATGTGCTCGCAGAATACGTCCACGGCATCGATGAGGCCCTGCGCGCACAGCTGCGGCAGCCACTCGCGCGCGATGGCCTCGATGTACTCATCGGCGCGGTCGCGGTATTCCGGCGGCAGCGTATGGGCGGCGAGGAGCGTCGTGCGCACCGTGACCGGAAACGCCCTTCCCAGGTGGCGCGCGACGCGCAGCATCTTCGCTTCATCCGCCAGCGTCAGGCCGTAGCCGGATTTGATCTCGACCGTGGTGACGCCCTCGGCGAGCAGCGCCGCCAGCCGCGGCGCGCTCTCATCGAACAGCTGTTCCTCGCTCGCCGCACGCACCGCGCGCACGGTGGCGAGGATGCCGCCGCCGGAGCGCGCGATCTCCTCGTACGAGCGCCCGCGCAGCCGCTCGGCGTACTCGTTGGCGCGGGTGCCGGCGAACACCAGGTGCGTATGACAGTCGATCAGCCCGGGCGTGACCCAGGCGCCCGCCAGATCATGTACCTCATCCGCCGCCGCCGCCGGCCGCGCCGCTTCCTCCCCCACCCACTCGATGCGCCCGGCGCGGGTCGTGAGCGCGCCGCGCGCGATGACGCGCGCCGCGGCGTCGCAGGTCGCGAGCTGCGCGTTGCGCCACAGCTTGAGCGGTTCGGACACGCGCTCTTACCGCTCAGCCTTGCAGGAACGGCAGGTTGAGGTGCCGCGCGCGGGCACACTCGATCGCGCTCTCGTAGCCGGCGTCCGCATGCCGCATGACCCCGCTCGCCGGATCGTTCCACAACACGCGCTCGATGCGGCGCGTGGCGGCGGGCGTGCCGTCGCACACGATGACGACGCCGGCGTGCTGCGAGTAGCCGATGCCGACTCCGCCGCCGTGATGGATCGACACCCAGGTCGCGCCGCTGGCGGTGTTGAGCAGCGCATTGAGCAGCGGCCAGTCCGCCACGGCATCGGAGCCGTCGCGCATCGCTTCGGTCTCGCGGTTGGGGCTCGCGACCGAGCCGGAATCCAGGTGATCGCGGCCGATGACGATCGGCGCCTTGAGGTCCCCGCGCGCCACCATCTCGTTGAACGCCAGCCCGAGTCGGTGCCGGTCACCCAGACCCACCCAGCAGATGCGCGCCGGCAGGCCCTGAAACTGGATGCGCTCGCGCGCCATGGTGAGCCACTGATGCAGGTGCGCGTCGTCGGGCAGCAATTCCCTGACCTTCGCGTCGGTGCGGTAGATATCCTCGGGGTCGCCCGACAGCGCCGCCCAGCGAAACGGCCCCATGCCGCGGCAGAACAGCGGCCGCAGGTACGCGGGCACGAAGCCCGGAAAGGCGAACGCCTCCTTGAGGCCGGCGTCGAAGGCCACCTGGCGCAGGTTGTTGCCGTAGTCGAACACCGGGATTTTGAGCTTCTGGAAGGCGAGCATCGCCTCGACGTGCTTGGCGATCGAGGCGCACGCCTCCTGCGCCACCTGCGCCGGGTTCTCGAGGCGCAGCCGGTCCCACTTCTCGAGCGTCCACCCCTCGGGCAGATAACCGTTGACGGGATCGTGGGCCGAGGTCTGGTCCGTCACGGCATCGGGCCGCACGCCGCGACGCAGCAGCTGCGGCAGCACTTCGCAGGCGTTGCCGAGCAGGCCCACCGACACGGGCTTGCCGGTGCGCCGCGCCCGCGCGAGGCTCTCCAGGGCCTCATCCAGGCTCCCGGCCTGCATGTCGAGATAGCGGGTCTGCAGGCGCTTCGCGATGCGCTCCGGGCGGCACTCCACCGCGAGCATCGAGGCTCCCGCCATGGTGGCGGCGAGCGGCTGCGCGCCGCCCATGCCGCCCAGGCCCGCGGTGAGGATCCACTTGCCGGCGAGGTCGCCGCCGAAGTGCTGGCGGCCCATCTCCACGAAGGTCTCGTAGGTGCCCTGCACGATGCCCTGGGTGCCGATGTAGATCCACGAGCCGGCCGTCATCTGGCCGAACATCATGAGTCCCTTGCGGTCGAGCGCGTTGAAGTGCTCCCAGTCGGCCCAGCGCGCCACGAGGTTGGAGTTGGCGAGCAGCACGCGCGGCGCATCGGCGTGCGTGCGGAACACACCGACGGGCTTGCCCGACTGGATCAGCAGCGTCTCATCGTCCTCGAGCGCGCGCAGCGCGGCCACAATCTGCTCGAAGCAGCGCCAGTTGCGGGCCGCCTTGCCGATACCGCCGTACACCACCAGATCCTGCGGCCGCTCGGCGACCTCCGGATCCAGGTTGTTCATGAGCATGCGCAGCGCCGCCTCGGAAAGCCAGCTGCGGCAGCTGAGGTTCGAGCCGCGCGGGGCGCGCAGCGGCGGGCGGGGGGTAGGCTCGGGCATGGTGTTACCTCGGCGGGCGTTGGCGGCCAGTCTAGCCCCATGGCGGCACGGCGGCGCCGTCGGCTCGCTGTTCCCTGGCCCTGATTTCCGGTAGAATGCCCGGCCCCCGGTGGGCTGCATGCCGCGCGGGGACGGGTGGCGGGTGTCGCGCGGGTGCAGGTTCGACGCGTGGCGCCCCCGAAAGAGGTGTGATCGGCAAGCCCCCCGTGGGGCTTTTTGCTTTTTGGTGGGCCTTGGGGCCCATTTTTGTTTACAGCGGTCTGATTTGCAGCGGGCCTGCGGGTGCCGCAAGAGGCGGTGACGGTGATTCTGCGCGAGCGCTTGAGCGCACTGATCGAGCCCCTGCTGGGGCGGCTGGGCTTCGAGCTGGTGGAGCTCGAGTACGCTCCCGCGCACGCGCGCGCACTGCTGCGCCTCTACATCGATCGGGAAGCGGGCGTGAGCCTCGAGGACTGTGAGCGGGTGAGCCGCGCGGTCGCCTCGCTCCTCGATGTCGAGGACCCGATCCCGTGCGCCTACACCCTCGAGGTGTCGTCGCCGGGTTTTGACCGGCTGCTGCGCACCCAGGCGCACTTCGGGCGCTTCGTCGGCTCGCGGGTGTTCGTGGAGTTGCGCGAGGCGCGCGCCGGGCGCCGGCGTTACACCGGCAAGCTCCTGACGGTCGATGACACCGGCATCGCACTCGAGGTGGACCGTGAGCGTGTGGCGGTGGCGTTCGCGGAGATCGGCAAGGCAAGGCTGGCGTCTTAAGAGGTACGCGGGACAGTGAACAAAGAAATTCTGATGGTGGTCGATGCCGTATCCAACGAGAAGGGCGTCGACAAGGAAGTGATCTTCGAGGCACTCGAAGCCGCGCTCGCGTCCGCGACCCGCAAGAAGCACGGCGAGGAGTGGGACGCGCGCGTGTCGATCGACCGCAAGAGCGGCGACTACGACACCTTCCGGCGCTGGAAGGTGTTCGCCGACGACTCCAAGGAGCTCGAGGTCCCGGAGCACGAGCTGCGCCTCGAGGATGCTGTGGAGCTCGACCCGCAGGCGCAGGTGGGCGGCTACGTCGAACAGCCGGTCGAATCGGTGGCCTTCGGGCGCATCGCGGCCCAGCAGGCCAAGCAGGTGATCGTGCAGAAGGTGCGCGAAGCCGAGCGCGCCCAGGTGGTCGGCGCTTACCGCGACCGCGTCGGCACGCTGGTGAGCGGGGTGGTGAAGCGCGTCGACCGCAACGGCATCTATATCGATCTGGGCGGCAACGCCGAAGGCTTCGTGCCGCGCACCGACATGATCCCGCGCGAGCAGGCCAAGCCCCAGGACCGCATCAAGGCCTTCCTCAAGGAAGTGCGCTCCGAGCCGCGCGGCCCGCAGCTGTTCCTCACCCGCACCGCGCCCGAGTTCCTCATCGAGCTCTTCAAGCTCGAGGTGCCGGAGGTCGGGCAGGGGCTCATCCACATCCTGGGCGCGGCGCGCGATCCGGGGGTGCGCGCCAAGATCGCAGTGAAGAGCAACGACCCGCGCATCGATCCGGTCGGCGCCTGCGTCGGCATGCGCGGCTCGCGCGTGCAGGCGGTCTCCAACGAGATCGCCGGCGAGCGCGTCGACATCATCCCCCACGTCGACAACCCGGCGCAGTTCGTGATCAACGCCATGTCCCCCGCCGAGGTGATGTCCATCGTAGTGGACGAGGATTCGCACAGCATGGACATCGCCGTTTCCGAGGAGAAGCTCTCGCAGGCCATTGGCCGCGGCGGCCAGAACATCCGCCTGGCGAGCCAGCTCACGGGGTGGGACCTGAACGTGATGACCGAATCCGACGCCGAGGTCAAGAGCGAGACCGAGTCCAAGGAGCTGGTGCAGAACTTCATGAAGCAGCTGGATGTCGATGAGGACGTGGCGACCATCCTGGCGCAGGAGGGTTTCTCCACCATCGAGGAGATCGCCTACGTCCCGCAGGCGGAGCTGGCCGCCATACAGGAGTTCGACGCGGATATCGTCAAGGAACTGCGCAACCGCGCGCGCGACGTGCTGCTCACGCAGGCGATCGCCAGCGAGGAGACGCTCGATCAGTCGATGCCGGCGGACGATCTGCTGCTGCTCGAGGGCATGAGCCCGGACCTGGCGCTGACCCTGGCGCGCCGCGGGGTGCGTACCCGCGAGGATCTCGCCGAGCAGTCGGTGGATGAGCTGGCCGACATCGAAGGGCTGGCCGCCGACAAGGCGGCCACGCTCATCATGACGGCGCGCGCGCCGTGGTTCGAGGCGGGTAACTGACAGCAACGGGACGAGGGTTCAAGCCTATGGCCGAAGTGAGCGTTTCCCAGTTTGCCGAGGTTCTCAAGGTGCCGGTGGACCGGCTGCTGGTACAGCTCGATCAGGCGGGCATCAAGGTGTCCGGTCCGGACGCGCGCATCAGCGACGACGCCAAACTCGAGCTGCTCACGCACCTGCGCCGCAGCCACGGGAGCGACGCCGACAGCGACGGCGCGCCGCGCAAGATCACCCTCAGGCGCAAGACCCAGAGCGAGCTGAAGCTCGCCAGCGCGCAGGGGCGCGCGCGCACCGTCAATGTCGAGGTGCGCCGCAAACGCACCTACATCAAGCGCGACGTGCTCGAGGAGCAGGCGCGCGTCCAGCAGGACGAGCTCGACCACCGCCGTCAGCAAGCCGAAGCGGCGGCGCGCGCCGAGAATGAGCGCGCCGAAGCCGAGCGGCGCGAGCGCGAGCGGCTCGAGGCGGAGAACCGCCGCCGCGTCGAGGAAGAGGATGCGCGCCGCCGCGCCCAGGAGGACGCGCGCCGGGTGGCCGAACAGCGCAGCCGCGACGACGAGGCGCGGCGCACCCGCGAGCGCGAGGAGCACGAGCGGCACGCCGGCGAGCGTGAGCGGCCGCAGGCGCTCACCCCGCCGCCGGCGGCGCCGCGCGAACGCCCGGCCACCGCCGCCCCCGCCGCGCCGGTGGCGGACGACAAGCAGCACACGCGCTATGGCCGTCAGGAGCTGCACGTCACCGGAGATGTCAGCTCGCGCTACAAGAAGAAGCGCCGCACCAAGGCGCGCCCCGTTCCGGCGTCCGCCGAAGGGCGGCATGGATTCGAGATGCCGACCGCGCCGGTGGTGCACGAGGTCGGCATCGGCGAGACGGTCACGGTGGCGGAGCTGGCGCAGAAGATGGCCGTCAAGGCCAACGAGGTCATCAAGGCGCTGATGAACATGGGCGTGATGGCCACCATCAACCAGCCGATCGACCAGGACACCGCGGTGCTGGTGGTCGAGGAGATGGGTCACACGCCCAAGGTGCTCAAGGAGAACCAGATCGAACAGGACCTGCAGGGCGCGCAGGCCGAGGCGGAAGCTGCGCCGCGCCCGCCGGTGGTCACCGTCATGGGCCACGTCGATCACGGCAAGACCTCGCTCCTCGATTACATCCGGCGCACCAAGGTCGCGGCGGGCGAGGCGGGCGGCATCACCCAGCACATCGGCGCCTATCACGTCGAAACCCCGAAGGGGGTCATCACCTTCCTCGATACCCCCGGGCACGCCGCGTTCACGGCGATGCGTGCGCGCGGCGCCAAGGCCACCGACATCGTGGTGCTGGTGGTCGCCGCCGACGACGGTGTGATGCCGCAGACCATCGAGGCCATCCAGCACGCGCGTGCCGCCAGCGTGCCGATCGTGGTGGCGGTTAACAAGATCGACAAGAGCGACGCGGACCCCGACCGCGTGCGCACCGAGCTGTCCAAGCACGAGGTCATTGCCGAGGAGTGGGGCGGGCAGAACATGTTCGTCAGCGTATCGGCGCGCACCGGTGCTGGTGTCGACAAGCTGCTCGAAGCGATCCTGCTGCAGGCGGAAGTGCTGGAGCTGAGAGCGCCGCGCAACGGGCTCGCCTCCGGGGTGGTGATCGAGTCGAGCATCGAGAAGGGCCGCGGCGCGGTGGCGACCGTGCTGGTGAAGAAGGGCACGCTGCGCATGGGCGACCCGATCATCGCCGGTTCCGAGTACGGGCGCGTGCGCGCGCTGTTCGATGAGAACGGCCAGCAGGTGGCGCAAGCCCCGCCGTCCATGCCGGTGGTGGTGCTGGGACTCTCGAGCGCGCCCAACGCGGGCGATGAGCTGCTGGCGGTGGAGAGCGAGCGCAAGGCGCGCGAAGTGGCGCTCTACCGCCAGGGCAAGTTCCGCGACGTGAAGCTGGCGCGCCAGAGCGCCCGTCCCGAGGATGCATTCGCTCAGATGGGCGAGGAGAAGGCCGGCCTGGTGTCGGTGCTCATCAAGGCCGACGTGCAGGGCAGCGCCGAGGCGCTGCGCGATGCGCTCGCCAAGCTGTCCACCGAGGAGGTGCAGGTGAAGGTGATCGCGAGCGGCCTGGGCGGCATCACCGAGTCCGACGTGCAGCTCGCCGCGGCCTCCAAGGCGCTGGTCATCGGCTTCAACGTGCGCGCCGATGCGGGCGCGCGCGATGCCGTCAAGGAGACCGGCGTCGAGGTGCGCTACTACAGCATCATTTACGAAGCCATCGACGACGTGAAGCAGATGATGACCGGCATGCTGCAGCCGGAGATCAAGGAGCAGATCGTGGGTGTGGCGCAGGTGCGCGAGGTGTTCCGCTCGAGCAAGTTCGGCGTGGTGGCCGGCTGCCTGGTGACCGAGGGCCTGGTGAAGCGCAACAATCCGATTCGCGTGCTGCGCGACAACGTGGTGATCTTCGAGGGCGCGCTCGAGTCGCTGCGCCGCTTCAAGGACGACGTGGGCGAGGTGCGTGCCGGCACCGAGTGCGGCATCGGCGTGAAGAACTACCAGGACGTGCGCGTCAACGACCAGATCGAGTGCTTTGCGCGCGTCGAGGTCGCGAGAACGCTGCAGTAATGCCGCAGGCCCGCGCCCAACGCATCGAGTCGGAGATCCAGCGGGTGCTCGCGGCGTTGATCGCGCGCGAAGTGAAGGATCCGCGCGTGGGCAACGTGACCATCACCGCGGTCAGCGTCGCGGCCGACATGGGCACGGCGCGCGTGTTCTTCACCCCGTTCGCCTCGCGCCACCCGCCGCACGAGGTGCGCATCGGACTCACCCACGCCGCCGGGTTCCTGCGCGGGGAGCTTGGCCGGCGGCTGTCGCTGCGGCACGCGCCCCGGCTGGAATTCGTGTTCGATGAGAGCGTCGAGGGCGCGGCCCGCTTGAGCAGCCTCATCGACCGCGCCGTCGCCGGCGACCGTGCCGGCGCGGCCGCGCCGTCCGCCCCGGAGCCGGGCTCCGGGCCGCCGGCGGGCGCCGACACTTCCCGGCGCTGAACGCGCACGCTCATGCCCAGCGGCATCCTGCTGCTCGACAAGCCGCTCGGCCTGTCGTCGAACGCGGTGTTGCAGCGTGTGCGCACGCTGTTCCTGCGGCAGAAGGCGGGACATGTCGGCAGCCTCGACCCGCTCGCCACCGGCATGCTGCCGATCTGCCTGGGCGAGGCCACCAAGATCGCGGGGCAGATCCTCGCCGGCCGCAAGCGCTACCGTTTCACGGTGGCGCTCGGCGCCGCGACCGCGACCGGCGATACGGAAGGCGCGGTCACGACAACGGCGCCGGTGCCGCCGCTCGAGCGCGCGGCGCTCGAGGCGCTCCTCACGCGCTTCCGCGGCCCGCAGACACAGACTCCGCCGATGTACTCGGCCGTGAAGCGCGCCGGCCAGCCGCTGTACAAGCTCGCGCGCGCCGGCGTGACCGTGGCGCGGGCGGCGCGCGCCATCGAGCTGTTCGAGCTTGCGCTGCTCGCGCTCGGCCCCGCGAGCCTCGAGCTCGAGGCCCTGTGCTCCAAGGGTACCTATATCCGGGTATTGGCCGAGGATCTGGCGGCGGCGCTCGGCACCTGTGGGCACGTCACGGCGCTGCGGCGGCTGTACGTGGAGCCCTTTGAGAAGGAGCCGATGCACACGCTCGAGTCAGTGGCCGCGACGCGTGCGCGCGGGGACTGGCCGCGGTTGCTGTCCAGCGACTGGCCGCTCGGGCACCTGACCGCGGTGCGCCTCACCGCGAGCGAGGCGCGACGCCTGCTCAGCGGTCAGAGCGTCATGGTGGAGGTGGCCGGTGCGGCGGCGGTGCGTCTGTACGACGAGGCCGGCACGTTCCTCGGCCTCGGCGAGGCCGACGGGCGCGGCGCGGTGCGCCCGCGCAGACTCCTCAACGCCGCGCTCTGAGCCTCAGTGCCCGTGCACCGTCAGCGCGGGATCGAGCAGCCGCAGGGCCTGGCCGGCGTCGGCCGCGCCGGTGCGCAGGATGTCCTCCTGGGTATAAGTGCGGCCGAGTCCGGCGCAGTCTGCCTCCTTCACCGGAATGCGCGTGGCCGTATCCGGGACGCAGCCCGGGGTGCGCGCGAGCGCCAGCGAAGCGCTCTTCGGCGGCTCACGGGTCGCAGACGCGGTCGTGCAGGCCGCGAGCGGCAGGACCAGGAAGGCGCCGATGAGGAGTTTCGTCAGCATGGCAGTCACCTCGGCTCGATCCTAGTGCCGGCCTGAATACCGCGCAAACGGCCCCCCGATTCGACAGCCGTTCCTGCCCGAAGCGCGCCGCCGCTGCCCTCAACCCCGCCGCCTGTGCGGCGCCGCCGAGCTTTCCGCCGGCTGCAGGAACTGGCGCTCCAGTTCCGCCGCCGACAGGGGTCGGGCGAGGAGAAACCCCTGCGCCTCCTGGCAGCCGCGCCCGCGCAGCCATTCGAGTTGCCCCGAGCGCTCGATGCCCTCGGCCGTCACGGTGATGCCCAGACTCTCGCCGAGCGACAGGATGGCGTTGGCGATGGCGGCATCGCTCGCCGAGCGGTCCACGTCGCGCACGAATGCCTTGTCGATCTTGATGCGGTCGGGGGGAAAGCGGGTGATGTAGGCGAGCGCGGAATAGCCGGTGCCGAAGTCATCGAGCGCAATGCGGCAGCCGAGCTCGCGCAGCTTCTTGAGCGCGTTGCGCCCGGCGGCGGAGTCCTTCACCAGCAGCGATTCGGTGATCTCGACCTCGATCAGCGAGGCGGGAACGCCAGCCGCCGCCGCTTCAGCGCGGATGACGCGCGCCGGATCCCCGTGCAGCAGGTCCTTGCCGGACACGTTGATGGCCACCGGGACGGTGAAGCCCCGATCCATCCACTTGCGCAGCTGCCGGCACACCGCGCGCACCACCCAGCTGCCCAAATCCAGGATGAGGCCGCTGTCCTCGGCGATCTCGATGAAGCGCAGCGGCGGGATCTCACCGTGCTCGGCATCGCACCAGCGCAGCAGCGCCTCCACCCCCACGAGCTGATTGTCGTGCAGACGGAACTTCGGCTGATACACCAGGTTGAGACGGTCCTCCACCACCGCGCGGCGCAGGCGCGCCTCGAGGTCGAGCCAGTTGGCGAGCCGGCTGCTCATCGCGGGGGTGTAGACGGCGACCGACTCCGCGGCGCCGGTCTTGGCCTGGTACATGGCGGTGTCGGCGTGCTTGAGCACCGTCGCGACATCGGCGCCGTCGTCCGGGTGGACGGCCACGCCGATGCTCGGCGCCGGGTAGAACTCGAGGCCGTCGTAGCGGATGGGCTCCTTGAACGCCGTGGCGCACGCCTCCGCGATGTGAATGGCGCGCGCGCGCGCACTCGCGTGCCGCACCAGGATGACGAACTCGTCCCCGCCGAAGCGGGCGAGGGCCAGCTGCTGGCCTTCGGCCTTGAAGCCCTCCAGCAGCCCGCTGAGCTTGCCGGCGACGTTGCGCAGCACCGTGTCACCCACCGCGTGCCCGAAGGTGTCGTTCACCCGCTTGAAGCTGTTCAGGTCCAGATAGACGACCGCGACCGACTCCTGCAGTTGTGCCGCATCGCGCACCAGCCGCTCGGCGGTCTCGATGCAGTACTGTCGATTCGGCAGCCCGGTGAGCGGGTCGAAGTAGGCGAGCCGCTCGATGCGCTCGGCGGCGGCGGCATTGCGCAGAATGTACTCGAGCCGCCGCGGCAGCAGCGCCCAGTTGACGGGCTTGGAGATGAAATCCGTCGCCCCCGCTTCGAAGGCGCGGGTGATGGCGGGCGAATCCTCGTGGCCGGTCACCATCACGATGGGCACGGTGGCGAAGCGCGACTCCGCCCGCAGGCGGCGGCACACCGAGTTGCCATCCATGCCGGGCATGTCGACGTCGAGCAGCACGATGGCGACGTCCTGCGACAAGGCGGCCTCCAGCGCCGCCGTGCCGTTGTCGAAGGCAAGCGGCGTCAGGCCGCCGGCGCTGGCGGCTTCCGCGAGCAGCAGGCGGCCGAGATCCTCATCGTCGGCGATGATCGCGATGGGCGCCGTGGCGCGTGCCTCGCTCATGCGCTCGCTCGCAGGCGCTGTGCCGACAGCTCTTCGATCAGGGCCGGGTAGGCCGCCGCCAGCCGCTCGTACAGCTCGCGGGCGCGTTGCGCCTCGCCGGCGGCACACAGCCGCTCGAGCTCGCGAACATCGCGGGCGAAGGCGTTCGCGCCGACGTTGGCGGCGCTGGAGCCGAGCTTGTGGCAGATGGCGGCGGCTGCGACGAGGTCCGCCGCGTCCAGCGCGGCGGCGAGCTGCGCCAGCGCCGGCGCGGCTCCGGCCTGAAACAGCTCGACGAGCTTCGAGTACAGGTCGACGCGCTCATCGCTGCGCAGGCGGCGCAGGGTGGCCACTGCCGCGGCGTCCACGCTCGCCAGTGGATCGCTCGGCGCGCGCGTGCCTGCCGCGAGCGCGCCGCGCACGCCGAAGCGGCGCACCACCTGTGCGCACTCCTCCAGCGTGTAGGGCTTGCTCAGCATGTCGTCCATGCCCGCCGTGAGGCACGCGTCCCGATAGTTGGCCGCATCGTGCGCCGTGAGTGCGACGATCGGCACCCGGGCGGCGGCCGCGCCGCGCTGGCGGATCAGGGCCGTGGTCGCGAAGCCGTCCATGCCGGGCATGCTCAGGTCCATGAGGATCAGGTCGAAGCGCTCGGCGGCATGGCGGGCCACGGCCTCGGCGCCGTCCTTGACCCACACCGAGGTGCAACCCAGAGCCGTGAGGTAGCCCTGCGCGACCGCGGCATTCACCGGCTCGTCCTCCACCAGCAGCACGTGCGCGCTCAGGGCCTCGGCGGGCGCCACGGCCGGCGCAACCACCGCCTGCGGCGTGCGAGCGCCGGCGGCGGCGAGGGCGTCGTAGAGTGCGCCGCGCTGCACGGGTTTGAGCACCACGGCCTGGCTCTCGAGGCCCGCCAGGTCCGGTGAGTCGAGCTCGGCGGCGGTGGCGAGCACGATCAGATTCCGCTGCCGCGCCTGGCCGGCGCCCAGGCGCGCCTTCAGGTAGTCACGCTGGCTGCCGGCATCGGCGAGGACCAGGTCCTGCTCCGCGGGCGGGGTGGCGTTGTCGGGGAGCACCATGAGACCGAGCGCGCGGGCGTGCCGCGCGAGGGATTCGGCCAGCGCCGGCCGGCGGGTCAGAATGCGCACGCGGCGCTGCGGCCACATCGGCGCCGGCGCGGCCGCTGCCGGCCCGGCCGGAAGCTGCAGCCGCAGATGAAACGTCGAGCCGGCCCGCGGGCGGCTGTCGACGCTGATGCTGCCGCCCATGAGCTGCGCGAGCTCGCGGCAGATGGCGAGCCCGAGCCCGCTGCCGCCGAAGCGCCGGGTAGTCGACTCGTCCGCCTGAGTGAAGGGCTCGAAGATCTTGCCGATCGTGGCCGCATCCATGCCGATGCCCGTGTCGCTCACCGAGATATCGAGGCTCGTGCCGCCCGGGGCTTGCGGGTGCACGTCCGCCTTGACGATCACCTCGCCCTGGGCGGTGAACTTGACGGCGTTGCCGATCAGATTCATGAGGATCTGCCGCACCCGCAGCGCATCGCCCCGCAGCGAGCAGTGCTCGCGCGCCGGTGGCCACACGATCAGCTCGATGCCCTTGGCCTGGGCGGCGCCCGCGAACAGGCTGGTGCACTCCTCGAGCACCTGGCCGAGATCGAACGGCAGCTCCTCGAGCGCGATCTTGCCGGCATTGATCTTCGACAGATCCAGCAGGTCGTTGACGATCTGCAGCAGCACCCGGGCCGAGGAGCGGATGGTGTCGGTGAGGCGCGCCTGGGTCGAGGACAGGGGTGTGCGCGCGAGGAGCTCGGTCATGCCGACCACGCCGTTCATCGGCGTGCGCAGCTCGTGGCTCATGCGATCGAGAAAGTTGCCCTTGGCCTGCACCGCGTCGGCGAGCTGGCGGTTGCTCTCGGTGAGCTCCCGGGTGCGCAGCTCCACCTCCGACTCCAGACGCTGCCGGGCGCTCACGACGCGCTGGAACTTCAGCCGCTGCAGGCGCACGCGGTAGGCGAGCGCGGCGAGGGCCGCGAGCGCGTAGGCGATGCAGGCCCACCACGATTTCCACGGCGCCGGGTCGCGATGGATGGTGAGCCTGAGCGGCGTGCCGCTCCAGATCGAATCGGAGTTCGCCGCCCGCACCTCGAGCAGATGATCGCCGGCCTCGAGGTTGGTGAGCGTGATGCGCCGCTGCGCGCCGAGGTCGAGCCAGCGATCGGTCAGGCCCGTCATGCGGTAGGCGAGACGGTTGCGCTTCGGGGATGCGAAGTCGAGCGCGCCGAAATCCAGTGACAGGATGTTGGCCCGGTAACCGAGATCGATGCGCTCGAGCAGCCAGTAGGGCTTCGGGCCCGGCGCCGGCACGCCCAGGACCTCGACCCGGGTCAGCGCCACGTGCGGGGGCTGGCGGTTCTCGGTGAGCCGCGACGGATCGAAGATGTTGAATCCGCCGGGCCCGCCGAAGCACAGACGCCCGTCGCGCAGGCGATGGTAGGCGCCGAAGTTGAACTCCTCGCCCTGCAGGCCGTGCTCGCGGTGATAGCTCTTGATGCCGCCGCTCTCGGGATCGTAGCGCACCAGGCCGGCGTCCGAGCTCAGCCAGATGCGGCCGCCGGCGTCCGCCACCACCCCGTACACGGTGTCGCTCGACAGGCCTTCCTCGCGCGAGAGCACCTTGAAGCGGATCGCATCCGGTGCCGCCGCGGAGCCTTGCACCAGGGCGAGCCCGCCGCCGTCGGTCCCCACCCACACCCGGTCGCGCGCATCCACCGCCAGCGCGTAGACCGTGTTTGCGGGCAGCGTCCCCGGGTCGCGCGCGTCGTGGCGGAACACTTTGACGACCGTGCCGTCGGCGCGCGCCAGGTCGAGCCCGCCGCCGTCGGTCCCCATCCACAGGTTGCCGTGCGAGTCCTGCGCGATCGCCGTGACGTGCGGGGAGCTGAGCGCGCCCGGCGCGCCGGAGCCGTAAGGCAGCTGGCGGACGCGTCCGCTCGCGGGGTCGAGCACGTTCGCGCCGCCGCCGTGAGTGCCGACCCAGATCGCACCGTTGCGCGCCTCGAAAATGGTCATGATGCCGGCGGCGCTCAGGGACTGCGGATCGCCTGCCTTTACGCCTATGGACTGCAGCCGCCCGTCGGGCGAGAGCTTGCGCAGGCCATTGCCGAAGGTTCCGATCCACAGCGTGCCGTGGTGATCCTCGCGCAGCGACATCACCCGCGCATCGCCGATGGCATTGTGCCGCCCGGTGATGGCGTCGATGTCGGTGGCCTTGCCGCTGTCATCGTCGTACAGGGTGAGGCCGCCTCCGAGGGACGCGATCCACACCTTGTTATCGGGCGCCTCGGCGAATGCCGTCACCAGCTTGTCTCCCAGCCAGGCCGGGCGGTGCCCGCCGAGCTCCCAGCTGCGGGGATTCCAGCGGCTGACGCCGCCGGCGCGCGTTCCGATCCACACCAGGCCGGTCTCGTCCTGGTACAGCGACATGACGAAGGAGTCGCGCAACGAGTCGGCATCGCTCGGCTCGTGGCGGTAGTGGCTGAACTGTCCGGTGGCGCGGTTGAGCATATCCAGCCCGCCCGCGGTTCCGACCCACAGGTGACCCGCCTGATCCTCGAGCAGCGCCCGCACGTCGTCGTTGGCGAGCGAAGCCGGGTTTGCCGCATCGTGACGCAGCAGCTGCAGTACGCCGCCGGCGCGGTCCATCCGCTCGAGACCTCCATAGCTGCCGACCCACAGGGCGCCCGCCTGGTCCTCCAGCACCCGCGAGATGCGGCTGCCGCTCAGGGCGCGCAGATGAAGGAACCCGTGGTGCTCGGGCTGCCAGCGATCGAGCCCCGCTTCGGTGCCGACCCACAGGGTCCCCGAGCGGTCGAAGGTCAGGGTGCTGATGCGGTCATCGACCAGCGAGCTCGGGTCCGAGGGATCGTGGCGCAGGTGCTCGATGCGCCCCGATGCCGGCTCCAGAACGTCGAGCCCCGCGTTGGAGGTTCCGATCCAGACACGATCGCCGCCATCGACCATGACAGTGTGCACGGCGTCGCTGGCGAGCGAGGCGGGATTGTCCGGGTCGTGGCGGTAGACGATGAAGGTGTCGGTGGTGCGCTGCCAGCGCGCCACGCCGCCGTCCTTGATGGCGATCCACAGATCGTGGTGCCGGTCCTCGACGATGGCCTGGATGTAGTTGCCCGGCAGCCCGCCGCGGGCGCTGCGCGAGTAGGCGTAGCGGAACAGCTCATGGCCGTCGTAGCGCACCAGGCCGTCTTCGGTGGCGAGCCATACGAAGCCCTGCGCGTCCTGCAGGGTCGCGAACACCGTCCCCTGCGGCAGGCCGTCGGAGGTCGTCAGGTGATCGAGCACCAGCGGCGCGTCCGCGGCGTGCGCGCCGGCACACACCCCCAGCAGGCACAGCGCTGCGATGATCAGCGTCGCAGACCGGGTGCCGCCATGGGTGTTCGTGCTCATGCGCCTACCATGCACGAGGCCGTCCCTCGATGTGTTGACCGACTTCAGGCGCGCCGCTGCCAGTCCCGGTTTACGACTCGATGCGATACGCATTGTCAGGGGCTGTGACGTGCGTCGCAGTCGAGCTCAACTCAGGCGCGCGCCCGCGATCGTGACGCGCGTCGCATAACGTCCGGTCAAATCCCCCGCTGCGCCCGGCGGTGCGGGCGCGAGGCTCGCTCAGGCCCGGGCCGCCGCGCGCCGCGGTGTCGCGATGTCAGCCGCGGCGTCCCGGAACAGGTCGCCGCTCCCCAGCCGGCAGCCGAGCGCCAGCAGCGCCGCGCGCTGCTCGGGATCGTCGACGCCGGTGGCGATGGGCGTGACCCCCAGCGCGGTGGCCATGCCGATGCCGGCGTGACACACCTTGCGTGCCACCGCGTCGCTGCGCAGTGCGGTCACCCAGGCGCGATCGAGCTGCAATCCCCAGATCGGTGCGCGGGCCAGAAGGTCGAGCGAGCCCATCCCGCGGCCGACTTCGTCGACCACCAGCTGCACGCCGAGCTGCCCCAGGCAGCGCAGGTCGACCGCGTCGCGCGCAATGAGCGCACGCTCGGAGACGCGCAGCTCCAGCCGCTCGGCGGGCACGGCGCCGTCGGACAGGATGCGGCCGATGTCGGCGGCGAAATCCTCGTGCAGCACGTGATGGCGCAGCGCGCCGAAGGACAGACGCACGTCCGCGTCCGCTGCGGCCGAGAGGCGCGCGAAATCCTCGCCGAGGCCGCCGAGGACGGCGCGCGACAGCGTCGTGGCGAGACCGGTGGTTTCGGCGACTTTCAGGAATTCCGCCGCACGGATCTCCCCGCGCAGCGGGTGCAGCCAGCGCAGGTATCCCACCCAGGTGACCAGACGACCGCTCTCGAGGTCGTGACGGCCGACGTAGCGCAGACGGATGTCGCGGTTCGCAATGGCGTCACGCAACTCACGGGCGATGTCGAGCCGCGCCAGGGACCGCAGCCGCAGGGTGTCGGTGAAGAAGCACACCGCGGAGGATCCGCAGCGGCGCGCTTCGGTGGCGGCGGCGCGCGCGTGATCGAGGAGCAGCTTCGGCGAGGAGGCATCCTGGCCCAGAACCGCCACACCAGCGTAGGGCGTCAGATGGAACTCGGCGCCGAGGGTCGCGACCGGCTCGCGCAGGCTGGCGCATACGCTCCCGAGGCAGGCATCGATGGCCTCGCGATCCGAGCTCTCGAGCACCACCGCCAGGAGACTCTCGCTCAACTGTCCCAGGTACCACCAGGCTTTCTCAGCGCCGGGGTCCTGGGCCGGCAGCCGCAGGATCGCCGCGCTCAAGATCTGCTCTGCGACTTTGGGGGCGATGATCTGCGCGATATCGGCGATGCCATCGACGTGGATGACGGCGACGGCGAGCGGCATCTCGCGCAGCGCAGCCATGGACATCGACTCCTTGAAACGGCGCAGGAAGCCGCGGCGGTCGAGCTGCGGCCGGGGGCGCTCATCGGTGGCATCCAGCGCATCCTCCGGCGCCGTGGCCGCGGCGCGCACGACACAGATCGCGCACTCCGGACCGTGGGCGCTGGCGCGCGCCTCGTAGGCGCATCCGCCTTCCTCGAAGCGCGCTTCCGTGGTCGCGCGCGAGGCGATCGCCCGGCGCGCGAGCTGCCTGAGCAGGGCCGCCACGGGTCGCGGCCACACGGCCTCGAGCCGCTGACCGGTGAGACCCCGCGACGGCCGCAGCTCGGGGACGCCGTGCCCGCCGCCACACTGCAGCACGACGCCATCGCGTCGGACGAGCAGCACGAGATCGGGCAGCCCTTCGATCAGCGCATCCGGGGTCTCGGAGAGGTTCGTCATGCTGACAATCCTAGGGACGCAGGCGCGCGCAGTCCTCGACGCACGTCACGGGGCGCCGCGACGCGCCGCATTCGTACGTCATTGATTTGAAGGGGCTATGCTCATCGCCCCGACGCACGGGACCTATGTCGGAGTCAGCATTCCCCAGGCCCTGGAAACACGTGCCGATGCGACGCCGGCAGGCGCTCGGCACAGTGATGGTGCTGCTCGCCGGTGTTGGCGTCGCCGGCGGGGAGCGCGGCGAGCGCCGACGATCTGCTCGACCTCACCGCATTCAGGGGGCAGGTCGTGTATGGCGACTTCTGGGCATCCTCGAGCGCATCGTGCCGACGACGCCGAGCGCTTTCGTCCGCGGCCAGTGGGCGCGGGGCTTGCAGGCTTGTGGCAGGCCGGCTCGGCCGGGTACAATCCCGCGCTTATCAAAAGGGCTCTCAAGACAAGTAGTTAGGATTATCGCGCCATGGCTCTAACCAGCGAAAAAAAGGGCGGGATTCTCGCGCAGTTCCGCCGCGCACCAGCCGACACCGGCTCCCCGGAAGTACAGGTGGCGCTGCTGTCCGAGCGCATCAATGGCCTCGGCGAGCACTTCACCGCGCACAAGCGTGATCATTCCTCGCGGCGCGGGCTCGTCAAGATGGTGAACCAACGCCGCAAGCTCCTCGATTACCTCAGAGCCACGCAACCCCAGAAGTACCAGGAGCTCGTCGAGCGACTGGGGCTTCGCCGCTGAGAACCCAAGGGCCGCCGCTACATGCGCGGCCTTTGTGTTTTGTGCTTGAACCTTCCACTTTCGAGGATTGAGCCTTGAGCGTCGCCAGCAAGTCATTTTCCTATGGACCGCATGCGGTCACCATCGACACCGGTGAGATCGCCCGTCAGGCCGAGGGCGCGGTGCGCGTCCGCGTGGGCGATACCGTGGTGCTGGTCACCGCCTGCGCACAGCAGACCCCGACCCCGGGACGGGATTTCTTCCCCCTGACCGTCAACTACATCGAAAAGACCTACGCCGCGGGAAGGATTCCCGGCGGGTTCTTCAAGCGCGAAGGCCGGCCGACCGAGAAGGAGACGCTGACTTCGCGGCTCATCGACCGTCCGATCCGGCCGCTGTTCCCGGATGGCTTCCACAACGACGTGCAGGTCGTGGCGACGGTGTTGTCGATGGACCCGGACATCGACGCGGACGTCCCCGCGCTGCTGGGCGCCTCCGCCGCGCTGGCGCTGTCGGGCATTCCCTTCAGCGGTCCCATCGGCGCCGCCCGCGTCGGCTGGAAGGACGGCCGCTACCTGCTCAACCCGACGGCCAGCGAGCTGAGCGAGTCGCAGCTGCATCTGGTGGTGGCCGGTACCGAGCACGCGGTGCTGATGGTCGAGTCGGAAGCCAAGGGCCTGTCCGAGGAGGTCATGCTGGGCGCGGTGGTCTTCGGACACGAGCAGATGCAGGTCGCCATCCGTGCCATCAAGGAGCTCGCCGCCCAGGTGGGCAAGCCAGGCTGGAGCTGGCAGGCGCCGGCGGAGAACCCGGAGCTGACGAGCGCGGTCACGCTGCATGCGCAGGCCGCGCTGGCCCAGGCCTACAGCATCACCGAGAAGCAGCAGCGACACGCACGCCTCGGCGAGATCAAGACCCAGACCCTCGCGAAGCTCGCCGGCGACGAGCAGGCCAAGTGGAGCGCCGAACAGGTCGAGAGCGTGCTGTTCAAGCTCGAGAGCAACATCGTGCGCCAGCGAATCCTCAACGGCGAGCCGCGCATCGACGGACGCGACACGCGCACCGTGCGCCCGATCACCGTCAAGGTCGGGGTGATGCCGCGCACCCACGGCTCGGCGCTGTTCACCCGCGGCGAGACCCAGGCGCTGGTGGCGACCACTCTCGGCACCACGCGCGATGCGCAGATCATCGACGCGCTCGAGGGCGAGCGCCGCGAGCCGTTCATGCTGCACTACAACTTCCCGCCGTTCTCGGTGGGCGAGACCGGCATGATGGGCGCGCCCAAGCGGCGCGAGATCGGTCACGGCAATCTGGCGCGCCGCGGCGTGAAAGCGGTGATGCCGGATATGACAGCCTTCCCGTACGTGATCCGGGTGGTGTCGGAAATCCTCGAGTCCAACGGCTCGAGCTCCATGGCAAGCGTGTGCGGCACCTCGCTGTCGCTGATGGACGCGGGGGTGCCGATCAAGGCTCCCGTGGCCGGTGTCGCCATGGGGCTGGTGCTGGAAGGCAGCCGCTATCAGGTGCTCACCGATATCCTCGGCGACGAGGATCACCTGGGCGACATGGATTTCAAGGTTGCCGGCACCAAGGACGGCGTGACCGCACTGCAGATGGACATCAAGGTCGAGGGCGTGACCCCGGAGATCATGCGCGTCGCGCTCGAGCAGGCGCGCGCCGGCCGCCTGCACATCCTCGACGAAATGAACCGGGTCATCAGCGAGCCGCGCGCCAAGATGTCCGAGTGGGCGCCGTCGATCATCACGCTCAAGATCGATCCGGAGAAGATCCGCGACGTCATCGGCAAGGGCGGCGCGGTCATCCGCCAGATCACCGAGGAGACCGGCACCACCATCGACATCGAGAGCGACGGCACGGTCAAGATCGCCTCGGTGTCAGGTGCCGCCGGGCGCGAGGCGCAGCGGCGCGTCGAGCTCATCACCGCCGATGTCGAGGTGGGTCAGGTGTACGAAGGCAAGGTCGCGCGCCTGATGGATTTCGGCGCTTTCGTGACCATCCTGCCCGGCCGCGACGGCCTGGTGCACATCTCGCAGATTTCCAACGAGCGCGTCGAGCGTGTCAGTGACAAGCTCAAGGAAGGCGATGTGATTCGCGTCAAGGTGCTCGAGGTCGACCGCCAGGGACGCATCCGCCTGTCGATGCGCGACGTCGAGGCCGGCTGAGCGCGGCCCCCGCGCACTCAACCCGGCGGCGGTGCGCGCCCCCGCGCCTTCAACCCGGCGGCGGTGCGCGCCCGGCGTTCTCGCTGGCGAACAGCTTCAGGCTCTGCTCCAGGTAGCTGCCGACCATGCCGCGCATGGCGTCACCGTAAGAGCGGATGACCTGTGAGAGGAAGTCGCGGCTCATGAGCGGCTCGCCGTCGTGTTCCTGCTCGGCGATCACCTGCAGCAGGATCGAGCGCGTGATGTCTCCTTGAGTCTTCTTGTCGATGACCACGAAGTCGACGCGCTCGATCACCAGGCGGCGGATGTCCGCGAGGGTGATGTAGCGGCTTTCGACCGTGTCATACAACCGCCTGTTCGGATACTTCTTAATAGTGCGCGGTTCGCTCATGGACGGATCCCTCACTATGGGTTGTTGCACCTTCCGTAGTGCAGGGCGTCTGCACATACCATATTACATCGGCACGTCGAACCCAACTCGGAAAGCGAGAAAGCTGCAAAAATCTCAGCAACGCCCCGCGGGTGCAGCACGCACCTGCCGCACGCCGTGGAACCGGTCCAGACTCCAATGAGCGCAGGCCCACTCGAGCACCGTTCGGGGTGACTCGAGCTTGAGCGTAACTGGTGGGCCCTGGCCCAGCAGGAGGAGGGCCTCGTGGAGCTGGCGGCCCGCCTGGGTCGGATCCAGGGCGACGGAGCGCCTGGACTTGGCGAGCTTTGCGCCGCCGGGCTCGGTGACGAGCGGCAGGTGCGCATAGCGGGGAGTCGGGAGCCCAAGGGCGCCCTGCAGGGCCAGCTGCCAGGGCGTGCTGTCGAGAAGGTCGGCCCCCCGCACGACATCGGTCACGCCCTGCAGCGCATCGTCCACCACCACCGCGAGCTGGTAGGCAAACACCCCGTCGCGGCGCCGGATGATGACATCTCCGCGCTCGCGCAATTGAAAGCGGCAGTCCCCCTGCGCCCGATCCTGGAAGGACACGACCACGTCCTCGACCCTGAAGCGCGTGGCGGTGGGTCCGCGGCGCCTGGGACCGTCGCGGCACGTCCCCGGATAACCGCCCTCGGACGTACGCTCGCGCCGCGAGCAACTGCATGGGAAGGTGAGTCCGAGCGCGGTGAGCGCCTGCTGCGCGCGCGCGTAGTGCTCGGTGCGGGTGCTCTGGTACTCGACGGCGCCGTCCCAGTGCAGGGCAAAGCTCTCGAGCGTACGCAGCATCTGGTCCGCGCAACCGGGAATCACCCGCGGCGCATCCAGATCTTCCATCCGCAGCAGCCAGCCCCCGCCGCGGCTGCGGGCGTCGAGGAAGCTGCCCACGGCGGCGACCAGGGAGCCGAGGTGCAGCGGTCCGGTCGGGGAGGGCGCGAAGCGCCCGACGTAGCCCGGGCTCGCGGCGGATGGGGGCGCGTTGGGCTCGCGAGCGCTAGCGATAGCGGTCGTCGCGGTCGCCGTACTGGCGCTCGCGCCGTTCCCGGCGCTCCTGGGCTTCGATGCTGAGCGTGGCCACGGGACGCGCTTCCAGGCGCTTGATGCCGATTTCCTCGCCGGTCTCGAGGCAGTAGCCGTATGAGCCATCCTCGATGCGCTTCAACGCGTCGTCGATCTTGCGGATCAGCTTGCGCTCGCGGTCGCGGGTGCGCAGCTCGAGGCTGAATTCCTCTTCCTGGGTGGCGCGGTCGTTGGGATCGGGGAAGTTAGCCGCCTCGTCCTTCATGTGCGTGACCGTACGATCCACCTCCACCATGAGGTCGCGCTTCCAGCTGTTGAGAATCAGCCGGAAGTGCTCGAGCTGCTGCTTGCTCATGTACTGTTCGCCGCGCTTGGCGATGTACGGCTGTACGTTGCGCGGACCGGCGAGCAGGCTCCCCGGCTCGATCGTCTCGCCGTCGTCGCCGTCGGCATTCGCGGCGTGCGCCGCGGAGCGGCTCGCCGTGATCATGGTCGCGGTGGCCGGGGGTGGCGTCGCCGGGGCCACACGCAGGGGCTTTCTCAGCTCCACAGGCGGGGCGCTCCCGGCGGCGGGCGGGGCTGCCACCGGCTTTTTCGGCGCCGCCGCGCTCTTGCGCGCGTGCCCGGGTGCTGCCCTGACACGCACCGGCTCGGGCTTGTGGCCGACCGCCTTTCTGACCGCTGGCCGGCTTGGCGCCTTCTTGCCCTTTGCGGACTTGGGCGCTGGTCTTTTGCCCGGCATCAATGGCTCCTCAAAACGGCATCAGCCTCGTGAAGAACGCGCGATTATACCGGCCGACCCCGCGCTGTACAGGTAGGTGTTCTGCCGCTTAGGGGCGCGGCGATTACGGCAGGACGGGGGGCTGGGCCTGCCAGCCGCTCTGTCGGCGCTCGGCGACAACGGTGGTGTAGATTCCGCCGCGCACGTTGAAGCGCGCAGCGAGCCGCAGGAAGCGCGTCTGCAGCGTGGCCTGCAGATGATCGGCGATCTCGTTGGTGACGGCCTCGTGGTACGCGCCGCGCTCACGAAACGACCACATGTAGAGCTTCAGGGATTTCAGCTCCACGCACAGCCGGTCGGGCACGTACTCGAGATCGAGCGTCGCGAAGTCCGGTTGCCCGGTGCGCGGACACAGGCAGGTGAACTCGGGGATCTGCATGCGGATCGTGTAGTCACGATCGGCGGCCGGGTTGGCGAAGGTCTCGAGCTGCGCGGTGGGCGTCAGGGGCATATTCCTCTACACTACACCATCCTCGGGGCCGCTTAAGGGGGCGGACGAACCTACGATGCGGCTGACCAAGATCAAGCTTGCCGGCTTCAAGTCCTTCGTCGATCCAACACAAATCAGCTTCCCGAGTAATCTCACCGGTGTCGTCGGCCCGAACGGCTGCGGCAAGTCGAACGTCATCGACGCCGTACGCTGGGTGATGGGCGAGCTGTCCGCCAAGCATCTGCGCGGCGACAACATGGCGGACGTGGTGTTCAACGGCTCGACCGCGCGCAAGCCGGTCGGCACGGCTTCCGTGGAACTGCTGTTCGACAACGCGGACGGCAAGATCGGCGGCGCCTACGCCAGCTACAGCGAGATCTCGCTCAAGCGCCAGGTGGCGCGTGACGACACCTCGGCGTACTTCATCAATGGCGTGCGTTGCCGGCGCAAGGACATCACCAACCTGTTCCTCGGCACGGGGCTCGGCTCGCGCAGCTACGCCATCATCGAGCAGGGCATGATCTCGCGCGTCATCGACGCCAGGAGCGAGGACATGCGCGCCTTCGTCGAGGAGGCGGCCGGTGTCTCGCGCTACAAGGAACGGCGCAAGGAGACCGAGGCGCGCGTCGCCGAGACCCGCGAGAATCTCGAGCGGCTGCAGGACGTGCGCGATGAGGTGGAAAAGCAGATTCGCCACCTGCAACGCCAGGCGGCGAGCGCGCGGCGTTACCAGGCGCTGAAGGAGCAGGAGCGGCGTCTGACCGCGGAGCTGCTGGCGCTGCGCCTGCGCGATCTGGACAGCGGCGCGCAAGTACACGATGCGGCGGTGCGCGAGCGCGAGCTCGCCATGCAGGGCGCACTCGCCGAGCAGCGCGCCGCGGAAAGCGCGATCGAGAAGCAGCGCGCGGCGCACACCGTACACAGCGAGCGGCTGTCGGCGGTGCAGGGCCGCTACTACGAGGTCGGCGCCGAGATCTCGCGCCTCGAGCAGTCGATCGAGCACGCCCGCGAATTGCGCGAGCGCCAGCGCGCCGATCTCGCCCAGGCCCGTACCACGCTCGGTGATCTGGGCGCGCACCTCGAGCGCGATGAGCGCGAGCTCGAGGCGCTGCGCTCGGAGGTCGCGCACCTAACGCCCGCGTTCCAGGCGGCCCAGCACGCCGAGCAGCGCGCGGGCGCGGCCCTCGAGGCGAGCGAGCAGGCGCTGCAGGACTGGCAGCAGCGCTGGGAGACGCACGTCCGGGCGGTGAGCGAGGCGGATCAGACCGCGCAGGTGGAGCGGGCGCGCATCGAGCAGCTGGAAAATCAGCAGCGGCAGCTGTGCGCGCAGGCTGAGCGCCTGGCCGCCGAGCAGCAGACTCTGGGCGCACGGGACGGCGGCGAGCAGCTCGCGCGCCTGGCGTTGCAGGAAGAGCAGGCGCGCGCTGCAACCGAGCAGCTCGCCACGGCGCTCACGGCGGCGCAGGCGCATCTGCAGGCGCAACGCGCCGCCCAGCTGGCCGCCGAGCAGCACCTGGAGCAGACACGCGCGGCGCGCGAGGAGGCGCGCACCGGGCTCACTTCCCTCGAGGCCCTGCAGGCGGCGGCGCTCTCCGACCATGCCGGACAGGCGGGGGAGTGGCTGCGCGGCGCCGGACTGGCGGCGCGGCCGCGGCTCGCGGCCGCACTCGAGGTCGAGAGCGGCTGGGAGCGGGCTGTTGAAACCGTCCTCGGCGACTATCTCGAGGCCGTGTGCGTCGAGCGCCTGGAGGAGGTGTCGGGTGCGCTCGGGGAGCTCGCCACGGGCCGGGTCACGCTGCTCGAGAGTGGCGGCGCGGCACCCGCGGGCCTCGAGGCGACGCTCGCCGCCCACGTGACGGGTCCGGCGGCGGTGAGCGCGCGGCTCGCCGCGGTGGCGACGGCCGAATCACTCGGGGATGCGTTGCGGGCGCGCGCGGCGCTCGCCGCGGGACGCTCTCTGGTCACGCGCGAAGGCGAATGGGTGGGGCGCGACTGGCTGCGGGTGAGCCGGGGAGCGGACCCGCGCGCCGGGGTGCTCGGGCGCGAGCATCGCCTCAAGGGGCTGCGTGCCGCAGTCACGGCGGCCGATGCACAGCTCGCCCAGGCGGAGAGCGAGCTCGCCGCGGCGCGCGCGCAGCTGGCGCAGGCGGAAGAGCGTCGCGAGCAGGCGCAGGCGGCGCTGCAGGGCGCGCAGCAGAAACACGCAGGTCTCATCGGGCTGCTCGAGGCAGGCCGCGCGCACGCCGAGGAGTCGAGCCTGCGGGGCGAGCGGCTGCGGCAGGACGCCGGCGCGGTGACGCACGAGCGCGCGGTGACCGAGGAGGCTCTCGCACGGGCCGCGGCCGAGCTGGCGCGCGCGCAGGCACTGGCTGGCGAGCTCGAGCAGCGCCAGCGCGCGCTCGACAGTGAGCGCGAGCAACGGCGCGCGGCCCTCGGCGCTGCGCGCGCCGAGGCGCAGGCGGCACAAGCGGCGGCGCGCGAGCTGCAGGTGCGGGTCGAGTCGCGCCGTTCGGCCGAGAGCTCGATGGCGGTGGGCCTGGGCCGCATGAGCGAGCAGCGCGAGCAGCTCACGCGCCGGCGTGCCGAGCTGGAACAGGAGCTCGCCTCGGGCGATGAGCCGATCGTGAAGGCCCAGGCACTCCTGCATGACACGCTGGCGCTGCGTCTCACGGCGGAGGCGGAACTGGCGGGGGCGCGCGGCGCGCTCGAGGAAGCCGATGCGGCACTGCGCAGCCTCGATGAGCAGCGCCTGGCGGCCGAGCGGCGCGTGAGCGCGGCGCGCGAGGCCATGGAGGCGGCGCGCCTCGCGGCGCAGGAGACGCACGTGCGCCGCGCGGCCCTGGCCGAGCAGTTCGCGCAGACCCGCTGCCAGCTCCCCGAGGTGCTGGCCAACCTCGACGCGGCAGCAAGCGTGCCGGCCTGGGAGCAGTCCCTGGAGGAGGCGCGCGGGGAAATCGAGCGGCTCGGCCAGGTCAATCTCGCCGCCATCGATGAGCTCAAGGAGCAGACGCAGCGCCAGGAGTATCTCGACAGCCAGTTTGCCGACCTCACCTCCGCGCTCGCCACGCTCGATGAGGCCATGCGGCGCATCGACAAGGAGACGCGCACGCGCTTCCAGGACACCTTCGAGCGCATCAACACCGGCCTGCGCGACAAGTTCCCGCGCCTGTTCGGTGGCGGGCACGCGTACCTGGAGCTGGTGGGCGAGGACAAGCTGACCGCCGGCGTGGCGGTCATGGCGCGGCCACCGGGCAAGAAGAACAGCACCATCCACCTGCTGTCCGGCGGCGAGAAGGCGCTCACCGCGGTGGCTCTGGTGTTCGCCATTTTCGATCTCAATCCGGCGCCCTTCTGCCTGCTCGACGAGGTCGATGCGCCGCTCGATGAGCACAACGTCGGGCGGTTCTGCGATATCGTGCGCGAGATGTCCACCCGCGTGCAGTTCGTGTTCATCACCCACAACAAGAGCACCATGGAGCTCGCCTCGCAGTTGATCGGCGTGACCATGAACGAGCCGGGCGTGTCGCGCCTGGTCACGGTCGACGTCGACGAGGCCGTGCGGCTGGCGGCGGTGTGAGCGCGCCCGGTGTCCACGGCATGATGTCGGAGCTGCGCTGGACGCTGCTGATACTCGGAGTGGTGTTCATCGCCGCGCTCGCCTGGTGGGAGCGGCATCGCCCGCGGCAGGCGAGTCGCGACGGCGCGGCGCAGCGCACTGGCGCGCGCGAGCCGGCCGCGGAGGCCGCGCCTCGGGCAGTGCGTGAGTCGGGTCTGAGCCTGCCGCAGATGCGCGCCCGCGACCCGCTGCTGTTGCACGATCTGCCGGTCCTGGAGGTGGCGCGCGAGCTGCCGGCGACCCCGCTCCCGGGCCCCGGGAACGCGCCGGCGCAGGTTGAGCCGGCCGCAGACCGTGCCGCCGTCGCGGCCGACGGCGACGCTGCCGCAGTCATCGCCGCCGCGCGCGCCGCTGAAGTCGCGGCGAACGCGGTCCACGGCGTGCCCGCGGGCGTGCCGCTCGAGTCTCTTCCGCGGCTGCCGCCGGCGGCCGCGCTGCGGGTCGACTGGCCGCCGGACGAGCGCCGCCGCGTCGTGGCCCTGCGCCTGGTTGCACCGCAGCCGGAGCGCTTCGCGGGCCGTTCGTTGCGCCAGGCGCTGGCGGCGGAAGGCTTCGTGCTCGGCCGCTTTGCGATCTTCCACAAGCCCGACGAGGAGCAGCGCGCCGTGCTGAGCGCCGCGAGCCTCAGCCGGCCGGGCACCTTCGATGTCGAGACCATGGACTCGCAGCACTACGGCGGGCTGTCGCTGTTCGCGGTGCTGCCGGGGCCCAAGCCCCCGCCGCAGGTCTTCGACGAGCTCATCGTCACCGCGCGCAACCTCAACGAGCGCCTGTGCGGGATCCTGCAGGACGAGCAAGGCAGCCCGTTGACTCCGGCGCGCATCGCGCTGCTGCGCGAGCGCCTGAGTGCCGGGGCGGCTTCGTGACAGACGAGCCGGCAGCGCGCGCTGCCGAGTTGCGTGCGCAGATAGCGCAACACGATTACCGCTACTACGTGCTCGATGAGCCGCAGATTCCCGACGCCGAGTACGACCGGCTGATGCAGGAGTTGCGCGCGCTGGAGGCGCAGCACCCCGAGCTGATCACGCCGGACTCCCCGACGCAGCGCGTGTCGGGCACGCCGAGCGCCGCCTTCGGGGAGGTGGTGCACCAGGTGCCGATGCTCTCGCTCGACAATGCCTTCACCGAGGAGGATGTGCAGGGGTTCGACCGGCGCATCCACGAGCGCCTCGGCGTCGCGGGCGAGCTCGACTACGTGGCGGAGCCGAAGCTCGACGGGCTGGCGGTGACGGTGATCTACCGTGACGGCCTGCTCGAGCGCTCGGCCACCCGCGGCGATGGCGTCACGGGCGAAGACGTCACCGCCAACGTGCGCACCATACGCGCCGTGCCGCAGCGGCTGCGCGGGCAGGCGCCGGCGCTGCTCGAGGCGCGCGGCGAGATCTTCATGCCGCTGGCCGGCTTCGAGCGCATGAACGAGCAGGCGCGCGAGCGCGGCGAGAAGGTGTTCGTGAATCCGCGCAACGCCGCCGCCGGGAGCCTGCGCCAGCTCGATGCGCGCGTCACTGCCGTGCGGCCGCTGACGGCGTTCTTCTACGGCCTCGGGACGCTCGAGGGAGCGAGCCTTCCCGGGCGTCAGGGGCAGCTGCTCGAGTGGCTGCGCGCGCTGGGCCTGCCGGTGTGCCCGGACACGCGCTCGGTGCGCGGGGTCACGGGGTGCCTCGCGTACTATCGCGAGATGGGCGAGCGGCGCCGCTCGCTGCGCTATCAGATCGACGGCGTGGTCTACAAGCTCGACCGGCGCGCCGACCAGGAGCGCCTCGGATTCCTGTCGCGGGCGCCACGCTGGGCGATCGCCCACAAGTTTCCCGCCGACGAGGCACTCACGGTCGTGAAGGGAATCGAGTTTCAGGTCGGCCGGACCGGGGCGCTCACGCCGGTGGCGCGTCTCGCCCCGGTGTTCGTGAGCGGTGTGACGGTGAGTAACGTCACCCTGCACAACATCGGCGAAGTGCACCGCAAGGACGTGCGGGTCGGCGACACGGTGGTGGTGCGCCGCGCCGGGGATGTGATCCCCGAAGTGGTCAGCGTCATCCTGGACAAGCGCCCGCCGGATGCCGTACCCGTGCAGCTGCCGCAGTCCTGTCCGGTGTGCGGCTCGCAGGTGTTGCGCGTGGAGGGCGAGGCGGTGGCGCGTTGTACCGGCGCCTTCACGTGCCGCGCGCAGCGCCAGGAGGCGCTCAGACACTTCGCCAGCCGGCGCGCGCTCGATATCGAGGGCCTGGGCGACAAGCTCATCGAGCAGCTGGTGGAGCGTGAACAGGTGAGCTCGCCCGCCGATCTGTATGCACTGAGCGTGCCGCAGCTGGCGCAGCTCGAGCGCATGGGGGAGAAGTCGGCCGCGAACCTGCTGGCGGCCATCGAGAAGAGCAAGCACACGACGCTGCCGCGGCTGCTGTACGGGCTCGGTATCCGCGACGTGGGCGAGGCGACCGCGCTGGCGCTGGCGCGGCACTTCGGCACGCTCGAGGGGCTGATGGACGCGGACGAGCGCGCGATCCAGCAGGTTCCCGACGTGGGGCCGGTGGTCGCCGCGCACGTCGCCGCGTTCTTCGCGTCCGACGAACACCGTAGGGTTATCAAAGCCTTAACCGATAAAGGTGTGAAATGGCCTGACATGGAGCGGGCGGCCGGGAGCGCGGGGCCGCAGGGGCTGGCCGGACGCACGGTGGTCATCACCGGCACACTCGCGAGCATGAGCCGCGAGCAGGCGCAGGCGGCGCTCACCGCGCGCGGCGCCAAGGTGTCGGGCAGCGTATCGAAGAAGACCAGCTTCGTCGTCGCCGGGAGCGAGGCAGGCTCGAAGCTCGCCAAGGCCCGAGAGCTGGGCGTGCAGGTGCTCGACGAGCAGCAGCTGCTCGCCCTGCTCGGCGCCGAGAGCCGCTGAGCCGCGCGCGTTTGTCGGGCGCGAGCGCTCTCGCAAGGCGACGGGCCGCGCGCACCCGCCGGCGGCTGCGCGGCGCGTCAGCCCTTCGGTGCCGGCGCGGGCGCGGGCGCGAGCGCCGGGGCCGCGGCGGGTGCGGGCGTCGTCTCGGCGGCGGGCTTGGCGGCGGGTGCGCCCGCGGCCTGCCCGGAGGACGGCTTGTCGAGCAGCTTCTCGATCTTGGCGTTGTGCATCAGCTCGTCCGAGTAAGCGCGGAACTTCTTGTTCTGCACGATCTGCTCGAGCCGCGCCCGCACCTGCTCGAACGGGGGCGGTGTCAGCCCGCGTGTCTCGAGCAGCTGGATGATGTGCCAGCCGTATTGCGTCTGTATCGGCCGGTGCGTGTATTCCCCCGCTTTGAGCGTGACCAGCGCGCCGGCGAACTCCGGCACCATGCGATCGGGGGTGAACCAGCCGAGATCGCCGCCGTTGCTCTTGGAGGAATCCATCGACTCCTGTTTCGCGAGCACGTCGAACTTCTCGCCCTTGTCCAGGCGCGTGACGAGCTTCTCGGCGAACGGCTCGGTGGCCACCAGGATGTGCCGCGCATGGTATTCCTGCTTGGGGCTTGCGGCGATCTGCGTCTCGTACTCCACGCGCAGCTCCTGCTCGCTGGGCTTGCGGTCCTTCAGGTAGCGATCCGACACCGCCTGCTGCAGCACGTTCAGGCGCGACAGCTCGAGCATCGAGGCGGTGTCGCTGCTCTTGTCGAGACCCTCCTTGGCCGCTTCCTCGGCCACGAGCCGCGCGCGGATCAGGTTGTCGAGCGCCAGCTCGCGCTGCTGCGGGGTGAGCTCGGAGGAGCTCTTGCTCGTGATCCCCTTGATGTAGAACTCGTAGAAATCCCGGCTGATGGGGCGGCCGTCCACGGTGGCGACCGGTGGGGAAGTGTCGGCGGTGGTCACCCCGCTCTTGGGCTGGCAGGCGGCCAGAGCCGCGAGGGCAGCCAGGAAGAGGATGCGCGAGTGCTTCATACTGACGTTTCCGGTGTGTTGCAGATCATGGCGGTGGGGCCGCGGTCAGAGCCCTTCCTCGGGGGTGCGCGCGATGATGTTCAGCGCGTGCACGGCCCCGCTCATCAGGGGCGCGACCGCAGCATAAACCAGCCGGTGACGCTCGAGCTGCGAGCGGCCGCGGAAGGCCTCCGACACCAGCGTGACACGAAAGTGACCGCCGCCGCGCGCGCCGGGGTGGCCGGCGTGCCGCGCGCTGTCGTCGACTATCTCGAGCGCGGCGGGCGCGAGGGCGCGCTCGAGCGCGCCGCGCAACTGCGCCATCACCGGCTCATCCATGGGGAACTCCGGGTTCGGCGCGCAGCGGGTCCGGGCGGGTGCTGAGCCACAGCACCTGCAGTGCGACGAACAGCAAGGTCAGCAGCGTCAGTCCGAACATCTTGAAGTTGACCCAGGCGCGCTCGCTGGCGTAATGCACCACCGCGAGGTTGAGCGCGCCGAGCGCGGCATAGAACCCCGCCGACCACAGGTTGAGCCACCGCCACAGCGTCGCGCTCACCCGCAGCCGCTCCTCGAGCGCCGCGCTGAGCAGGCGCTGCGTGAGCGTGCGCTCGCCGACCCAGAAGCTCGCGATGAAGGCGCCGCTCACTGCCCAGAAGAGCACGGTCGGCTTCCACTGGATGAAGAGGCGATTGTGCAGCAGCAAGGTCGCTGCGCCCAGAATCAGCACCAGCATGGCAGACAGCGCGTGCAGCGGCGGGACGCGCCGTTGCCGCAACCAGTCGAGGGCGAGCAGCGCGAGCATCGCCACCATGAGCACCGCGGTGGCCACGTAGAGGCCGCGCAGACGATAGGTCACGAAGAACGCCACGAGCGGCGCCAAGCCGGTAAGAGCCTGCATGGGAGCGGTGCGCGAGGGTCCTTGAGTCGAGGGTATACGCGGCAAACGGCCGCGTATATTGTCACGCGCCGCGCGTAACTTCCATTGGCTTCAGGTCTTGGCCGAGTACTTCAAGTTGCACCCCGTCGATCCGCAGCTGCGCCTCATCCGCCGCGCGGCGGACCTGGTGCGCTCCGGAGGCGTCATTGCCTATCCGACCGATTCCTGTTACGCGCTCGGCTGGCACATCGGTGACAAGGGCGCACTGGAGCGCGTGCGCCGCATCCGCCAGGCCGACCGTCATCATCACTTCACGCTGGTGTGCGCCAATCTCGCGGAGGTCGGGCGCTTCGCACGCCTCGACACCTGGCAGTTCCGCATCCTGCGCGCCTGCCTGCCCGGCCCGTACACCTTCCTGCTGCGCGCCACGCGCGAGACGCCGCGCCGCCTGCAGCACGCGCGACGGCGCACCATCGGCGTGCGCATCCCCGATCACCCGGTGCCGCGGCTGCTGCTGGTGGAGCTCGGCGAGCCGCTGATGAGCTCGACGCTGCTGCTGGCTTCCGATGCGCAGCCGCTCACCGAAGGGCGCGAGATCCTGGCGCGGCTCGAGCACGAGATCGATGCGGTTCTCGATGGCGGGGACTGCGGCATCGAGCCGACGACGGTGGTCGATCTGTCGGTGACGCCGCCGGTGATCGTACGCAAGGGCAAGGGCGATCTCGGCCCGATCACGGGGCGTGCGCTATAATTCAGCTCGTGAGCCACAGCCTTATCGTCGTGGGCCGCGCGCCGGCATCCGCTCCCGCACCCGCTGGCCCGCTGCGGCGACGCACGTGAGTTCGCCGGCGCCGGCGCGGCGCGTCCTGTCTGGCATGCGACCCACCGGGCGGCTGCACCTCGGCAACTATCACGGCGCGCTGCGCAACTGGGTGGAGCTGCAGTACCAGTACGAGTGCTTCTTCTTCGTGGCCGACTGGCACATGCTCACGACCGGCTACGACGAGACCGCGCAGCTGCAGGAGCACGTGCACGAGGTGCTCATCGACTGGCTGGCGGCCGGCCTCAATCCCGGGGTCGCGACGCTGTTCATCCAGTCGCACGTGCCCGAGCACGCGGAGCTGCACCTGCTGCTGTCGATGATCACCCCGCTCGGCTGGCTCGAGCGCGTACCCAGTTACAAGGATCAGCAGGAGCAGCTGAAGGAGAAGGATCTCGGGACCTACGGCTTCCTCGGCTACCCGCTGCTGCAGAGCGCCGACATCCTGGTGTACCGCGCCGCCTACGTGCCGGTGGGCGAGGACCAGGTGGCGCACGTGGAGCTCAGCCGCGAAACCGCGCGGCGCTTCAACCACCTCTACGGGCGCGAGCCGGACTTCGAGGTGAAGGCGGAGCGCGCGGTGAAGAGCCTCGGGGGACGCAATTCCACCGCCTACCGGCAACTGCGCCGCAAGTTCCAGGAGAGCGGCGAACGGGAAGCGCTGCAGCGCGCCCAGGCGCTGGTGCAGAGCAACAACCGCATCACCGTGGCCGATCGCGAGCGGCTGCTGGGGTTTCTCGAAGGCACCGGAGTGACGATCCTGCCCGAGCCGCAGGCGTTGCTCACCGCGGCGCCGAAGGTCCCGGGTCTCGACGGGCGCAAGATGTCCAAGTCCTACGGCAACACCATCGGGCTGCGCGAGGAGCCCGATCAGGTCGTGCAGAAGCTGCGCGCCATGAAGACCGATCCGGCACGCGTGCGGCGCACCGACCCGGGCGACCCGGAGAAGTGCCCGGTGTGGGACCTGCACAAGCTCTACTCCGACGAGGCCACGCGCAAGTGGGTGAACGAGGGTTGCCGCAGCGCCGGCATCGGTTGCCTGGACTGCAAGCAGCCGCTGATCGACAGGATCGTGGAGGAGATCGGCGGCATGCGCCGGCGCGCCCAGGAGTTCGAGGACAACCCGGAGCTGGTGCGCGGCATCGTCGCCGAGGGCGCCGACAAGGCGCGCGAGGTCGCGCGCCAGACACTCGACGAAGTGCGGCGCACCATGCATCTGCGCCCCGACTGACGGCGCGGGCGCCGGAACACGCATGAAGCACAAACCGCAACTGAAGATCGTGGTCTGCAACGCGCCGCCGCCGGCCGCGGAGGCGCCGCCGCCTGCCCAGACCCCGCCGCAGCAGGCGGAGATGCCGTTCGCGATCGTGAACGGGGAGCCGATCTCGCAGCTGCCGCGCGACCTGTACATTCCGCCGCAGGCCCTGGAGGTGTTTCTCGAGGCCTTCGAAGGCCCGCTCGATCTGCTGCTGTACCTCATCCGGCGGCAGAACCTGAACATTCTCGATATCCCACTGGCGGAGATCACGCGCCAGTACATGCAGTACATCGAGCTCATGCAGGGCCTGCAACTGGAGCTCGCGGGGGAGTATCTGGTGATGGCGGCGACGCTGGCGGAGATCAAGTCGCGCATGCTGCTGCCGCGGCCCAGGCTCGATGAGGACGGCGAGGAGGACCCGCGCGCGGAGCTGGTGCGCCGGCTGCAGGAGTACGAGCGCTTCAAACGCGCGGCCGCCGGGATCGACGCGCTGCCGCGCCTGGAGCGCGACGTGTGGCCGACCTCAGCCGAGCTCAAGGAACGGCAGCTGCTGCACACGCTGCCGCAAATCGCGCTGCAGGAGATGCTGCTCGCCTTCAAGGACGTCGTGGTGCGCGCGGAGATGTTCGCCCACCACCACATTCAGCGCGAGCAGCTGTCGGTGGGCGAGCGCATGAGCGAGATCCTGGCGCAGCTCGGTGCGCGCGCGGAGTTCGTGCCGTTCCAGCAGCTGTTCCGGCCCGCCGAAGGGCGCATGGGTGTCACGGTCACCTTCGCCGCGATTCTGGAGCTCATGCGCGAGGGGCTGATCGAGATCGTGCAGGCGCAGGCCTACGCGCCGCTGCATGTGCGCGCCGTCGGTGCGGGCCGCATGCTGCGCGTGGTGAGCGACAGTACCGAAACTGCGGCGCCCGCCGTCGAGGGCGCACCCGACAGCGGGCCGCCCGCGCGCGCCGATGAGGATCCCGCATGAGTGAGTCATACGTCAGGAACGTCATCGAGGCGGCGCTGCTGGCCGCGGATACGCCGCTGCCGGTGGCGGAGCTCACGCGGCTGTTCGAGGACAGCGCGCGCCCGAGCGCCCAGCAGGTGCGTGCGGCGCTCGCCGCCCTGGCGGCGGAGTACTCGGGGCGCGGCATCGAGCTGAAGGAGACGGCGAGCGGCTTTCGCATCCAGGTGCGGCGCGAGCTGGCGGCGGAAATCTCCCGACTGTGGCCGGAGCGCACGGCGCGTTACTCGCGGGCGTTGCTCGAGACCCTGGCGCTGATCGCCTACCGCCAGCCGATCACGCGCGCCGAGATCGAGGCGGTGCGCGGGGTCACCGTCAACCCCAACATCATCAGGACCGTGATCGAGCGCAACTGGGTGCGCGTCGTCGGTCACCGCGAGGTTCCCGGCCACCCGGAACTGCTGGGCACGACGCGCGAGTTCCTGGACTATTTCGGCCTGCAGAGTCTCGATGAGCTGCCGCCGCTCGCCGAGGTCAAGGCCATGGGCGACTTCAACCTGTCGCTGGGACTCGGCGGCGAGGACGCCGCCGCGGCCGCGCCGGCCCCCAGCGCGCCGGGCGGCGCGGCTGCCGACAGCCCCGAGGGTGACGACAGCCCCGAGGACGACGAGCTCTCCGCCGAGGGTGATGGCTCGCGCGAGCTGGTGGCCGGACCGCGCGCTCTGGACGGTTGATGGCGCGCAGCGCGGCGCGCACCGGCGGCGGGCGTCGTGCCGCTCCGGGCTCGAGGGGGGCCACGCCCGAGCGGCTGCAGAAGATGCTGGCCCGTGCCGGCCTCGCCTCACGGCGCGAGGCGGAGGCCTGGATCCGTGCCGGCCGCCTCACCATCAACGGGACTATGGCGCAGCTGGGCGCGCGCGTCGCTCCCCGCGATGAGGTGCGTCTCGATGGGCGTCTGGTGCGCGCGCGCGCCGCCGAGGCAGGGGCGCGGGCATTCCTGTGCCATCGCTCAGCGGGCGAACCCTTGAGGACGCCGGCGTTGCCCGCCTCTGAGCCCGGGGCGCGAGCGCCGCGGGCGGCGCTGCTCGAGCGGCTGCCGCGCCGCTTAGGTAGGCGCTTCATCGCGGTGAGTCCCATGCCGCGGGTCGACGGGGGCCTCGAGCTCGTCAGCTCGGACGGGGCGCTGGCGATGCGGCTGCAGCGCGCGGTGCACGCGCTGCGGAGCGAATTCGGGGTGCGGGTGCGCGGCGAGCTGAGCGCCGCGCAGCTCGAAGGCATTCGCGCCGGGGCCCTCGACAGCGGCGCACGCCTCGCGGTCGAGCGCTGCGAGGCCGCCGGCGGGGAGGCCGCCAATCGCTGGTACACGCTCGGCGTGCAGGGCGCGAGCGGCAAGCAGGTGCGGCAGCTGTTCGAGCGTCAGGGTGCGCTCGTCAGCCGCGTGCTGCGTACGCAGCTCGGAAGCGTCAGGCTCGAGCGTTCGCTGGCGCGTGGTCAGTTTCGCGCGCTCACTCAGGAGGAGCTGCGCGGGCTGCTGCCGGACTACCCGGCGAGCGGCGAGGGTTGAGCGTCGAAGGATCCGCCACTGACGCCGCGGCTCGCCGGACCCAACAGCGCGATGTACGGAGCGGTGAGCGCCGCCGGCAAGGGCAGGGTCGCGATGTCCTCCGCCGGGTAGGCCTGGCGGCGCATGGCGGTGCGCGCGCGCCCGGGGTTCAGCGTGTTCACGCGTACCCGGCTGATGCCTTCCAGCTCCGCCGACAGCACCTGCGAGAGCCCTTCGAGGGCGAACTTGGACACCGCATACGCGCCCCAGTAGGCGCGCCCCTGGCGGCCCACGGTGCTGGCGGTGAATAGCACCGAGGCATCCGCGGACTTCTTCAGTGCCGGCAGCAGCACCTGCGTCAGCGCGAAGGCAGCGGTGACATTGACGTGCAGCACGCGGCACCAGGTCGGGACGTCGTAGTGCTCGATGGGCGAGAGGCTGCCGAGGAGCGCGGCGTTGTGCAGCAGGCCATCGAGGCGCCCGTAGCGCTCGAGCACCGCATCGGCCACCCGGTCGTAGTCCGCGGCCAGCGCACGCTCCAGGTCGAGCACCGCGATGCTGGCCTCGGGCGCGCCGCCGGCGCCGACCTCGGCGTGCACCGCCTCGAGCTTGCGCTCGTTGCGGCCGATCAGAATGACCGTCGCCTGATGCCGGGCGCAGGCGAGCGCGACCGCGCGGCCGATGCCATCGCTCGCGCCGGTGATGGCGATCACGCGCCCCGCCAGCTCGGCGGCGGCGGGGATGTGCGTGCGGGGATCGAACGCGGCACTCACTCAGGCCTTGCGGACATTGCTCGCGCCCGCGGTCCCGGCGGGCGGCTCGGCCGCGGCGCACGGCTCGGGCGCGGCGGGCGGCTCAGCCGCGGTGGGGGCGCCGGGGTTGCGCGCCAGTTGCCCGATCGGCTCGAGCGGCGCGAGCGGCGCGTCTGCGGTCACGCCCAGCTCGCTGAAGCGTCGCGCCTGCGGCAGCACCTGGCGCTCGAGCGAGCCGACGGCCGCGTTGTAGGCCTCGACCGCGGTGGCGAGACGCTGCCCCATGCGGCCGAGATGTCCGTTGAAGGTTCCGAGGCGCCGGTACAGCTCCTGGCCGAGGTCGCGGATCAGCGCTGCGTTGCGCGCCACCGCCGACTGCCGCCAGCCGTAGGCCACGGCCTTGAGCAGTGCGATCAGGGTCGAGGGCGTGGCGATGATCACGCTCTGGCCGAGCGCGGTCTCGAGCAGCTCCGGGCGCTCGGCAAGCGCGGCGGCGAGAAACTGATCGCCGGGCAGGAACAGCACCGCAAACTCCGGGCTGCGCTCGAACTGGGTCCAGTAACTCTTGGAGGCCAGCTCGCGCACGCGCGTCTCGACCTGCTGGGCGTGTCGCCGGAGCGAGAGCTGGCGCTCCTCGTCCGTCGAGGCGTCGAGGGAGGCGAGATAGGCGTCGAGCGGCGTCTTGGCGTCGATCACCAGGTCGCGTGCATCGGGCATGTGCACGACCAGATCCGGGCGCAGCGCGCCTTCCTCGCCGACCACCTGCAGCTGCTCGGTGAAGTCGCAGTGCTCGCTGAGGCCGGCAAGCTCCACCAGGCGGCGCAGCGTGAGCTCGCCCCAGCGGCCGCGCACCTCCGGGCGGCGCAGCGCGGTGACCAGATTGCGCGTCTCACGCTGCAGCAGCGCCTGCCCGCCGGCGAGCGTCTCGATCTGGGTGCGCAGGGTCGCGAAGGCGTCGCGGCGCTCGCGCTCGAGCGCCTGAACCTGCGCCTCGGTGCGCTCGAGCGCGGCGCGCAGCGGCTCCACCAGCTGCGCGATGGCCAGCTCGCGCTCCTTGAGTGCGCCCTGGGCGAGGACCTGGTCGCGCCCGAGGGCCTCGCGCGCGAGCCGCAGGAACAACTCGCTGTTGGTGCGCAGTGTCTCGCCGGCGAGCGAATCGAACGCCGCCCGCAGGCGCGTTTCGGACTGCTCCAGGAGCTTCAGGCGGTCCGCGTCCTGCAGGGCGCTCGATTCCAGGCGCACCGAAGCTGCGGCCAGCTCGATGCGCAGCGTCTCGATGCGCCGCACGGCGCGCAGCTGCGTGAGCAGCACTCCGAGCAGCGCGCCGGTGGCGAGCGCAGCCCCGGCGACGATGAAAATGACCAGGGTGCTCATCGCTGGAAATGCGCCAGGTAGTTCACGGCGACATCGCGGCCGAGCGCCACGCCTCCGGTGAAGGGGTTGAGCTCGATGCCCACGAGGCTCTGCAGGGTGAGTCCCGCGGCGCGCGCCCAGCGCGCCAGCTCCGAAGGCAGGATGAGCCGCTCGTACTCGTGCGTGCCACGCGGGATCAGACCGAGGAGATATTCCGCGCCGACAATCGCCAGCAGAAAGGATCTGAGGTTGCGGTTGATGGTCGAGACGAACAGGGCGCCGCCGGGCCGCAGCGCTCGCGCCAGGGTCGCCGTCATGGCGGCGGGCCGGGGAACGTGCTCGAGCATCTCCATGCAGGTGACCACATCGAAGGCGGCCGGCTCGGCCGCCGCGACCTCCTCGGCGGCGGCCAGGCGGTAATCCACCGCGAGTGCGGATTCGGCGGCGTGCAGGCGCGCGACCTCGATCATGCCGGGGGCGAGATCGATGGCGGTGACGCGCGCCCCGGCGCGCGAGAGTGCCTCGGCCAGCAGGCCCCCGCCGCAGCCGACGTCCAGCACACGCCGGCCCGCGAGCGCCGTGCGCTCCGCGATGAACTGCGTGCGCACCGGATTCAACAGGTGCAGGGGACGAAATTCGCCGTGGGGGTCCCAGAACGCCGAGGCGCTGGCCTCGAACTTCGCCAGTTCCGCGCTATCGGCGTTCACGCGGCGGCCTCCATCCGTACGCGCTGTGCCCAGCGGGCGGGCAGAGCGGCCAGCTCCTCCTCGTCGAGCGCCACCAGGCGCGCACCGCTCACGGCGAGACGCCCGCCCGTCCACACATCGCTCACCTGGCTGCGCGTAGCGCCAAAGGTAATGGCGTCCGCGATGGCCGCGGCCGGCTGGCCGCCGAGCGCGCCGAGATCGATGCAGACGAGATCGGCGGCCTTGCCAGGCTCGATCGATCCGATCTGTGCCGAAAGTCCCAGCACCGTGGCGCCTCCGAGCGTCGCCATGCGCAATACCTCCCCGGCCGTGAGCCCGGAATGCAGCGCGGCAGCGCGCGCCTCCGCCAGCAGGTCGAGCGCGCCGGCGGCGACCGGGCTGTCGGTGCCGAGGCCGGTGCGGTTGCCCTCCAGCGCCGCGACCGGCGAGCGTGCCCCGAGGCGCAGCTCCGCCTGCGGGCAGGCGATGAGGCCCGCGCCGTGGCGCGCCAGCAGTTCCAGATCCGCGCCGTCGCAGCTACCGGCGCCGATGGCGCTGAATCCCGGGCGCAGCAGGCCGAGCGCGTGGAGCTGGCGCAGCGGCCGCTCGTAGCGGGGCGCGCGCGCGCTGTCCTGCACGCCCTCGCCCTCGAGCGCGCGGGCGGTGAGCTGCGCGCCGTGCGCGGATTGCGCAGCTCCGGCGAGCTCCGCCAGGTGCACGGCGACGCGGGCGTCGAGCTCATCCGCCACGCGCCGCACGCGCGCGAGCAGCGCCTCGCTCATGCCGTGCACCGCCAGCGGCGCGAAATACAGGCTGATGCGTGCATCGGAAGCGTACTCGTCCCAGACTCGCGCGGCCCTCGCCAGGTGCGCGGTCGCGCTCTCGGCCCAGGGCGTGGGAGCGTCCGCGACCGGCAGACCGATGGCCGCGCGCATGTGGGCTGCGGCGGCGGCGCGCGCGGCTTCCTCCGGAAACAGGCTCAGGTCCGCGAAGCAGGTGATCCCGGCACGCAGCATCTCGGCCACCCCCAGGCGGGTGCCGTCGCGCACCAAATCCGCGCTCAGGCAGCGCTGCTCCACCGGGCCCATGATTTCGCTCAGCCAGCGCCAGCGCGGGCCGCGCACCGGCAAGCCGCGCAGCAGCGTGTGCCAGGCGCGCGTGTGGGCGTTCACCAGGCCCGGCAGCAGCGCATGCCGCTCGCGCACCACGCGCTCGCCCGTCTCGAAGCGCTCGCGCAGCTGCGCCGCGGGACCGACGGCCACGATGCGTCCGGCGGTCACCGCCACCGCGTGCTGGGCGAGCGCGGTGTTGGCGGGCGCGATCGGCAGCAGCCAGCGGGCCTCGATCAGCAGGTCGGCGCGTTCTTCGATGGACATCGTTTCGCCCGGGGCATCGTTTGCCAGTATATCGGTGCGTGGCCGGGCTTAGAATGTGCCTCGCGCGGTTACGCGCAACGCAAGGAGCACACCATGCCCAAGTACCTCATCGAAGCGGCCTATTCGGCCGAAGGCTTGCGCGGTCTGCAGAAAGACAAGGCCTCCGGTCGCAAGCAGGCAGTCATCAAGGCTGTGGAGAGCCTCGAAGGCAAGGTCGACGCCTTCTACTTCGCGCTGGGTGAGCAGGACGTCGTCGTCATTGCAGAGCTGCCCGACGCCGTCAGCGCCGCGGCGCTTTCTCTGGCGGTATCGGCTACCGGCCTCGCCAGAACCAGCACCACGGCACTGCTGAGCGTCGAGGAGACCGATCGCGCGCTGGCGAAGAAGCTCACGTATCGAGCCCCCGGCGCCTGAGTGACCAACGCCCGCCGCCTGCGGGCGCTCAAGACTCGCAGGCGGCGGTTGCGCTGACGAGGCGGTGCCCGCAAGTGCGCCTGTGGCGCGGGTCGCGAGCGCGCCTCGTGATAGAATTACCGTTTTATTCTGACGCCCGGCCGGGCGTTGCGGACTACGCTCTTCCATGGCCGATATCGCCCGCGAAATCCTCTCGGTCAGTCTCGAAGACGAGATGCGGCAGTCCTATCTCGACTATGCGATGAGCGTGATCGTCGGGCGGGCACTGCCCGACGTGCGTGACGGACTGAAGCCCGTGCACCGCCGCGTGCTGCATGCCATGCGTGAGCTCGGCAACGACTGGAACAAGGCCTACAAGAAGTCCGCGCGCGTGGTCGGGGACGTGATCGGCAAGTACCATCCGCACGGCGACACCGCGGTCTACGACACCATCGTGCGCATGGCGCAGCCGTTTTCCATGCGCTACCTGCTGGTCGACGGCCAGGGCAATTTCGGCTCCGTGGACGGCGACATGCCCGCCGCCATGCGCTACACCGAGGTGCGCATGTCGCGCATCGCGCACGAGTTGCTGGCGGACATCGACAAGGAGACGGTCGATTTCACGCCCAATTACGACGAGTCAGAGCTCGAGCCCTCGGTGCTGCCGACGCGCGTCCCGAACCTGCTGGTCAACGGGCAGACCGGCATCGCGGTCGGCATGGCGACCAACATCCCGCCGCACAACCTCACCGAGACCGTCGACGCGTGCATCGCGCTGCTGGATGATCCGGCGCTGCCGCTCGCGGCGTTGATGCAGCACGTGCCGGGGCCGGACTTCCCCACCGGCGGCATCATCAACGGCGCGCAGGAGATCGCCACCGCCTACCGCACCGGACGCGGCCGACTGTCGGTGCGCGCGCGCGTCGGCATCGAGGAGGTCGGCCGGGGCGATCGCCAGGCGATCGTGGTCACCGAGCTTCCCTTCCAGGTCAACAAGGCGCGCCTCATCGAGCGCATCGCGCAGCTGGTGCGCGAGAAGCTCATCGACGGGATCGCCGCCGACGGCCTGCGCGACGAGTCCGACAAGGACGGCATGCGCGTGGTCATCGAGCTCAAGCGCGGCGAGGTCAGCGAGATCGTGCTCAACAACCTGTATGCGCAGACGCCGATGGAGACGGTGTTCGGCATCAACATGGTGGCGCTGCAGGACGGCCAGCCGAAGCTGATGTCGCTGAAGGAGATGCTGGAGGCCTTCATCCGGCACCGCCGCGAAGTCGTCACGCGGCGCACCATCTACGATCTCGCCAAGGCACGCGAGCGGGCGCATATCCTCGAAGGCCTGGCCGTGGCGCTCGCCAACATCGATGCGGTGATCGCGCTCATCAAGGCCGCGCCCTCGCCCCCCGAGGCACGCACGGCGCTGCAGGCGCGCGCCTGGCCGCCGGGGGTGGTCACGGGGCTGCTGGAGCACGCCGGCGCCATTTCCACCCGACCGCAGGAGCTGCCCGCCGAGCTGGGCCTGGGCGGCGGGGCTTATCGGCTGTCGGAAGCGCAGGCGCAGGCCATTCTGGACATGCGCCTGCACCGGCTCACGGGACTTGAGCAGGACAAGATCGTCGCCGAGTACCGCGAGCTGCTCGAGAGCATCCGCGACCTGAGCGACATTCTCGCCCGCGCCGAGCGGCTCACGCAGGTGGTGCGCGCGGAGCTGCTCGAGATCCGCACAGCGTATGGCGATGCGCGCCGGACCGAGATCAACCGCGATCATCTGGATCTCACCACCGAGGACCTGATCGAGCCGCAGGACGTGGTGGTGACGCTGTCGCACGCCGGTTACGCCAAGAGCCAGCCGCTCACCGAGTACCAGACGCAGCGTCGCGGCGGACGCGGCAAGACCGCCACCGCGGTCAAGGACGAGGATTTCGTCGAGAAGCTGTTCGTCGCGCATACGCACGACACCGTGTTGTGCTTCTCCAACCGCGGCAAGGTGTACTGGCTCAAGGTGTACGAGCTGCCACAGGCCGGACGCGGCGCGCGCGGCAAGCCGATGGTGAACCTGCTGCCGCTCGAGGAAGGCGAGAAGATCAACGCCCTGTTGCCGGTGAAGCAGTACGACGAGCAGCACTTCGTGTTCATGGCCACGCGCGCCGGCACGGTGAAGAAGACTCCGCTCGCGGCGTTCTCCAGGCCGCGTTCCAGCGGGATCATCGCCGTCGATCTGCACGACAACGATCAGCTCGTCGGCGTGGCGCTCACCGACGGTGAGCGCGAGATCATGCTGGTATCGAGCGGCGGCAAGGCGATCCGCTTCCACGAGGGCGAAGTGCGCTACATGGGGCGCGAGGCGGCCGGGGTGCGCGGCATCCGTCTGGGGGACGGTCAGGATCTGATCGCGCTGATCGTGGTGGGTGAGGGTCAGGTGCTGACCGCCTCCGCGGCGGGCTACGGCAAGCGCACGCCGCTCGCGGAATTCCCGCCGCACGGCCGCGGCGGCCAGGGCGTGATCGCGCTGCAGACATCGGACCGCAATGGCGTCACGGTGGCGGCGCTGCAGGTGATGCCGGGGCAGGAGATCATGCTCATCAGCTCCAGCGGCACGCTGGTGCGCACCACGGTGGATGAGGTCTCCGTGCAGGGACGCAACACCCAGGGGGTACGGCTCATCCGGCTCGAGGAGGGCGAGCGGCTGGTCGGCATCGAGCGCGTCGAGAGCCTGGATACCGGCGAGGAGGAGCCGCTGCCCGAGCGTGGTCCGCAGGCCGGCGCGGGCGAGCCGGCCGCGGAGAGCTAGGCCCGTCCCCTCATGGTGTGAGACTGCCCCGGAAGGGTGCTCGTGCGCGTATTCAATTTCGCTGCGGGGCCGGCCACGCTGCCGGTGGAGGTCCTCGAACAGGTCCGCGAGGAGCTGACCGACTGGCAGGGCTGCGGCATGTCGGTGATGGAAGTGAGCCATCGCAGCAAGGCCTTCATCGGCGTGGCACGGGAAGCCGAGCAACTGCTGCGCGAGCTGCTGGCGGTGCCCGCGGATTACAAAGTGCTGTTCCTGCAGGGTGGCGCAAGCGGCCAGTTCGCCGCCATCCCGATGAACCTTGCGCGTGCGGACTCCACGGTCGATTACCTGAACACCGGCGCGTGGTCGAAGAAAGCGCTCGCCGAGGCGCGGCGCCTCACGGGCAAGGTCAACATCGCCGCCGACGAGGCGGCCTCGAACTACAGCACCGTGCCGGCGGCGGACGCGCTCGCCTTGAGCGCGCAGGCGGCTTACGTGCATTACACGCCCAACGAGACCATCGGCGGGGTGGAGTTTCCGTACGTCCCCGACACCGCGGGAGTGCCGCTGGTGGCCGACATGTCCTCGACCATCCTGTCGCGCCCCATGGCGGTCTCGAAGTTCGCCCTCATCTACGCGGGTGCCCAGAAGAACATCGGCCCCGCGGGACTGGTGGTGGTCATCGTGCGTGAGGATCTCACCGGCAAGGCGCGCCCGGGCACGCCGGCGGTGTGGGACTACAAGGCGATGGCCGACGAGGGCTCGATGCTCAACACCCCGCCGACCTTCGCCTGGTATTGCGCGGGGCTGGTGTTTCGCTGGCTGAAGGCCCAGGGCGGGCTCACGGCGCTCGCCGAGCGCAACCGTGCCAAGGCGCAACTGCTGTACGGGGCGATCGACGCGTCCGGCTTTTACGCCAACCCGGTGGCGGTGTCCTGCCGCTCGTGGATGAACGTGCCGTTCACACTCGCGGCGCCGCAGCTCGAGCGCGCCTTCCTCGCCGCGGCGCACGCGGCCGGGCTGACCGGCCTCGAAGGTCACCGCTCCGTGGGCGGCATGCGCGCGAGTCTCTACAACGCCATGCCGCTCGCCGGGGTGCAGGCGCTGGTGGCTTTCATGAAGGAATTCGAGCGCCGCCACGGTTGAGCGCGCATGATCTACCGCATTCTCACCCTCAACGACATCAGCCCCCGGGGCCTGGCGCGCCTGCCGCGCGAGCGCTACGAAGTGGGCGCCGCGGTGACGCGCCCGGACGCCATCCTGGTGCGCTCGGCGGACCTGCACGGCTTCGAGGTTGCGCCCGGCGTGCGCGCCATCGGCCGCGCCGGAGCAGGCGTCAACAACATCCCGGTCGCGGACATGAGCCGCCGCGGCATTCCGGTGTTCAACACCCCGGGGGCGAACGCCAACGCGGTCAAGGAGCTGGTGCTGGCGGGATTGCTGCTGGCGGCGCGCAACATCGCCCCGGCGTGGCTGTTCGCGCGCCAGCTGGCGGGCGATGACGAGGCCATCGAGGCGGCGGTCGAGAAGGGCAAGAAGAACTTCGTGGGCTTCGAGCTGCCCGGACGCACCCTCGCAGTCGTGGGCCTGGGCGCCATCGGCGTCGAGGTGGCCAACTCCGCCCTGGCGCTCGGCATGCGGGTGCTCGGCTACGACCCGCAGCTCACGGTGCAGCGCGCCTGGCAGCTGTCCTCGAGCGTCGAGCAGGCGCTGTCGCTCGAGGACCTGTTCACGCGCGCGGATGCGATCACGGTGCACGTGCCGCTGAACGAGGGCACGCAGGGGCTGGTGAACGGCGCGCGTCTCGCGCTCGCCAAGCCCGACGTCACACTCCTCAACTTCGCGCGCGCCGCCATCGTCGACACCGCCGCGGTGCTGGCGGCCCTGGATGCCGGCCGTCTGCATGCCTACGTGTGCGACTTCCCCAGCCGCGCGCTCAAGGATCACCCGCGGGTGGTGACCCTGCCGCACCTCGGCGCCTCCACCGGCGAGGCCGAGGAGAACTGCGCCGTCATGGTGGCGGAGCAGGTGCGCGACTTTCTCGAGAACGGCAACATCAGGAACAGCGTCAACTACCCCGAGGCGGTGCTGCCGCGGGTGCCCAACACCACGCGCTTGAGCGTCGCCAACAGGAACGTGCCCAACATGGTGGGCCAGATTTCCACCTGCCTCGCGGGTCGCGGGATCAACATCGCCGATCTGCTGAACAAGTCGCGCGGGGAATTCGCCTACACGCTCATCGACGCCGACGGCGCGCTCGGCGAGGACCTGCTGGCGAGCATCCGCGCCATCGACGGCGTGCTGTCGGCGCGCATCGTGTGACGGCAGCCCCTTGGGAACGCCCGTCCATGGCCCGTAAGAGCGGCAAGGCGGCGCGCGCCGCGGGACGAGCTGCCCGCGCGGCGGCCACACCGCGCGCCGCGGCGACAGCGCCGGCAGCAGCGCCGCCGCCGCTCAACCTCGAGCAGGTGCGCGAGCGCATCGACGCGGTCGATGAGCGCATTCACGCGCTGATCAACGAGCGCGCGCGCCTCGCGCAGCAGGTGGGGATTTCCAAGAGCAGCGACGGCCGCACGGTGGATTTCTATCGCCCGGAGCGCGAGGCGCAGGTGCTGCGGCGCGCGCAGGCGCGCAACAAGGGACCGTTGCGCGACGCGGAGGTGCTGCGGCTGTTTCGCGAGATCATGTCGGCGTGTCTCGCGCAGCAGGAGCCGCTCAAAGTGGCGTTCCTCGGTCCCGAAGGCACCTTCACGCAAACCGCGGTGCTCAATCATTTCGGGCACTCGGTGCGCGCCCTGCCGCTCGCCTCGATCGACGAGGTGTTTCACGAGGTGGAGGCGGCGAGCGCGGATTTCGGGGTGGTGCCCATCGAGAACTCCACCGAGGGCACGGTCAACCACACGCTGGACCGCTTCCTCACCTCGCCGCTGAAGATCTGCGGCGAGGTGGAGCTGCGCGTGCGCCATCACCTCATGGGTGCCATGAGCGCGCTGGCGCGCGTCGAGCGCGTCTGCTCGCACCCGCAATCCCTCGGCCAGTGCCGGCAATGGCTCGAGGAGCATCTGCCGGGTGTCGAGCAGGTGCCGGTATCCAGCAACGCAGAAGGGGCGCGGCGCGCGCGCGACGAGAAGGGCAGTGCGGCGATTGCCGGCGAGACCGCCGCGGAGGTCTACGGCCTGAAGGTCCTGGCCGCCGAGATCGAGGATCGCGCCGACAACACCACGCGCTTTCTGGTGCTCGGGCGCAAGCTCTTCACGCCCAGCGGCGAGGATCGCACGACGCTGCTGGTGTCCGTGGGCCACACCGATGCGCCCGGGGCGCTGTACCGGCTGCTCGAGCCGCTGGCGCGCCACCGCGTGTCCCTGACGCGCATCGAATCGCGGCCCTCGAGGCGGCGCAAGTGGGATTACGTGTTCTTCATGGATCTCGAGGGCCACGCCGACGAGCCCCACGTCGCCAAGGCGCTGGCGGCGCTGAAAAAGCGCGCCTCGCTGTTTCGCGTGCTCGGCTCCTATCCACGGGCGGTGCAATGAGCCATTCCGGCGGCGAGCGTTATCGCATCCGCCCCGGCGGCGGCGTCGGCGGCACGCTCACGGTGCCGGGCGACAAGTCGATCTCGCACCGCGCGCTCATGCTCGGTGCGCTCGCCGAGGGCGACACGCACATCAGTGGCTTCCTCGCCGGCGAGGATTGCCTCGCCACGGTACGGGCGCTGCAGGGGCTCGGGGTGCACATCGAGGGGCCGCGGGAGGCGCAGGTGCTGGTGCGCGGGGTGGGCGCACACGGCCTCGCAGCCCCGCGCTCGCCCCTCGACATGGGCAATGCCGGCACCGCGATGCGCCTGATGATGGGCCTGCTGGCACCGCAGAGATTCGACTCGACGCTCATCGGCGACGAGTCGCTCATGCGCCGGCCGATGGAGCGCGTCGCGGTGCCGCTGCAGATGATGGGAGCGCGCATCCAGACGCAGCAAGGCCGGCCACCTGTGCTGATTCGTGGTACGCCGCATCTGCGGGCCATTCACTACAGCCTGCCGGTGGCGAGCGCGCAGGTGAAATCCGCGATCCTGCTCGCCGGTCTCGCCGCGAGCGGGCGCACGCACCTGACGGAGCCGGCGCCCTCGCGCGATCACACCGAGCGCATGCTCGGCGCCTTCGGGGTGCAGCTGTCGCACGAGGGCCGCGCCATCGCGATGGAAGGCGGGCAGACCCTGCACGGCACGCCGGTAGCGGTGCCGGCGGATTTCTCCTCGGCGGCGTTCTTCCTGGTGGCGGGGTGCCTCGCGGCCGATCGCCCACTCACGCTCACCCACGTCGGCGTGAACCCGACGCGGACCGGGCTCATCGAGCTGCTGCGGCGCATGGGAGCGGACATCCGCCTGCATCCTCACGCCGCGCCAGGGGGGCCGACGCCCGAGCCGGTGGCCGACATCGAAGTTCACCGTAGCGCCCTGCACGGCATCACGGTGCCCGAGGCGCTCATTCCGGCCTCGATCGATGAGTTTCCGGTGTTCTTCATCGCCGCGGCGTGCGCCAGCGGCGAGACCCTGGTGCGCGGGGCACTCGAGCTGCGCGTCAAGGAGAGTGACCGGCTCGCCGCCATGGCCGCGGGGCTGGGTGAGCTCGGCGTCGAGCACCAGCTGCTGCCCGATGGCCTGTGGCTGCGTGGCGCGGAGGCGCTCGGGGGCGGCACGATCGACAGCCGCGGCGATCACCGCATCGCCATGGCGTTCGCGGTGGCGGCGCTGCGGGCGCGCGCCCCCATCGAGATCCGGGACGTCGCCAACGTGGCGACTTCGTTTCCTGGGTTCGTGGGCACGGCGCGTGCCGCCGGCCTGGATCTCGAAGCGCTCTGAGGCAAGCCGATCCGCATGCCCCGACACAGCGCCTCTCCCATCGTCACCATCGACGGCCCGAGTGGCTCGGGCAAGGGCACCATCAGCCGCGCGGTCGCGCGGCGGGTCGGCTGGCATCTGCTCGACAGCGGCGCGCTGTATCGCCTGGTGGCGCTCGCCGGGCTCGCCGCCGGTGCGGCGAGCGAGGATGAGGAGCGGCACGCCGAGCTCGCCGCGCGCATGGATGTCGCCTTCGATTCGGACCCGGGGGGCGGCGAGCGCGTACGGCTCGACGGGCGTGATGTGACCGGGGAGCTCCGCTCCGAAGCCGCGGGCCAGGGGGCCTCACGGGTGGCCGCCTGGCCGGGGGTGCGCGCCGCGTTGCTCGAGCGCCAAAGGGCCTTCGCGCGGCCCCCGGGACTGGTGGCCGACGGCCGGGATATGGGCACCGTGGTGTTCCCCGGGGCGGACCTGAAAATATTCCTGACCGCCACCCCCGAGGAGAGGGCCCTGCGCCGCCATAAGCAGTTGAAAGACAAGGGTTCCGATGTTAGCCTTCCCGCCCTTTCGCGCGAGATAGCCGAGCGGGACTCGAGGGATCAGACCCGTCAGATCGCCCCGTTGCGGCCTGCGCCCGACGCCTGTGTGATCGACTCGACCGGACTTGAGGTCGGGGCGGTGGTGGGACGGGTGCTGGAACTGATGGCCGCTCGGCGCTTGTGGCGCTGAGGGCGCTCGTCGCGATACGCACGGAAGGTGATTCGAGGTTGGCACGCGCAGGATGCGGGTGCCCGGTGCTTTTTTCCTGGGCCGCAGGATGAGGGTCCAGTGCAGGCACGCCGGTAGCGCGTGCAAAGTGAAGGTATGACAGAAAGTTTCGCCCAGCTCTTCGAGCAGAGTCTCGCCAATCAGCGCATCCGCCCGGGGATGATCCTTACCGGGCTCGTCATCGACGTCACCACGGACGTCGTCATCGTCAACGTAGGCCTCAAGTCCGAGGCCGTGATTCCCCTCGAGCAGTTCAAGAACGAACGCGGCGAGGTGGAGGTCAAGGCCGGCGACCAGGTGGAAGTGGCGCTCGATTCGGTCGAGGACGGTACCGGCGAGACGCGCCTGTCGCGCGAGAAGGCCAAGCGGGCACGCACCTGGACGCGACTCGAGGAGGCATTCAACAAGTCCGAGATCGTGACCGGCGTCATCACCGGGCGCGTCAAGGGCGGCTTCACGGTGGAGATCGAGAACGTGCGGGCGTTCCTGCCGGGGTCGCTGGTGGACGTGCGTCCGGTGCGCGACACCTCCTATCTGGAAGGCAAGCCGCTCGAGTTCAAGGTCATCAAGCTCGATCAGAAACGCAACAACGTCGTGGTGTCGCGCCGCGCCGTGGTCGAGCAGGAGTTTTCCGCCGAGCGCAGCGCGCTCATGGAGAACCTGCAGGAAGGCGCGGTGGTGCGCGGCACGGTCAAGAACCTCACCGACTACGGCGCGTTCGTCGATCTGGGCGGGATCGACGGCCTGCTGCACATCACCGACATGGCGTGGAAGCGCGTCAAGCATCCTTCCGAGGTCGTCAAGGTGGGCGACGAGGTCGAGGTGCGCATTCTGAAGTTCGACCGCGAGCGCTCGCGCGTGAGCCTGGGGCTCAAGCAGCTGGGCGCGGATCCGTGGCAGAACATCGCGCGCCGCTACCCGCCGAGTACCCGCGTGTTCGGCAAGGTCACCAACATCGCCGACTACGGCGCGTTCGTGGAGATCGAGGACGGCGTCGAGGGCCTGGTACACGTCTCGGAGATGGACTGGACCAACAAGAACGTCAATCCCGCCAAGGTGGTGCACACCGGGCAGGAAGTCGAGGTGATGGTGCTGGACGTGGACGAGGAGCGGCGCCGCATATCGCTCGGTCTCAAGCAGTGCCAGGCCAATCCCTGGAAGGAGTTCGCCGAGAACTACAACAAGGGCGACAAGGTGGCGGGCCAGATCAAGTCGATCACCGACTTCGGCATTTTCATAGGGCTACAGGGCAACATCGACGGGCTGGTGCACCTGTCGGATATCTCCTGGGACCAGCCGGGCGAGGAGGCGGTGCGCAACTACCAGAAGGGCCAGCAGCTCGAGGCCATGGTGCTGTCGATCGACCCGGAGCGCGAGCGCATCTCACTCGGCATCAAACAGCTGGCGAAGGACCCGTTCTCCGCCTATATCGCCGACAACCCCAAGGGCACGATCGTCAAGGGTGTGGTGAAGGAGGTCGACCCCCGCGGCGCGGTCATCGATCTGGGCAACGGCGTCGAGGGCCAGCTGCGCGCCTCCGAGCTCGGCCGCGAGCGCGTGGAGGATGCCCGCGCGGTGCTCAAGGTGGGCGATGCGGTCGAGGCGAAGTTCACCGGGGTCGACCGCAAGTCGCGCACCATCTCGCTGTCGATCAAGGCCAAGGAGGCTCACGAGGAGGCCGAGGCGGTGCAGAGCTACCGCTCGGAAGCGGCGCCTTCGGGCACCAGCCTCGGGGATCTGCTGAAGGAGCACATCGGTTCCGGAGAGCGTTGAGCGCATGACCAAGTCGGAGCTCATCGAGATGATCACCGCCAAGCAGAAGCACCTGCCGGCGAAGGATGTGGAGCTCGCGCTGAAGCAGATTCTGGAGATCATGAGCGATGCGCTGTCGCAGGGGGAGCGCATCGAGATCCGCGGCTTCGGCAGCTTCTCGCTGCATTTCCGGCCGCCACGCCAGGGACGCAACCCCAAGACCGGCGAGGCGGTGGCGCTCTCGGGCAAGCACGTCCCGCACTTCAAGCCCGGCAAGGATCTGCGCGAGCGGGTGAACGACGGCGCCGACCGGCCGATCCGCGACTGACCTCAGGCGCCTTTCACGTGCGGGGCGCAGCCGCGGCGCGGACCTGATATCGTCAGCGAAGTGTTCGAGCTGCCTCCACTGCTGCTGGCGCTGGCCTTCGTCCTCGTCGGTCTCGCCGCTTATTTTCTCGGCCGCCGTAACGGCGCGGCACGCACCGTGCGCCTGCCGCGCGACTACTACGTCGGCCTCGACCATCTCATCAACGACCGTTTCGACCACGCCGCGGAGATCTTCGCCCGCATGGCCGAGGCCGACGGCGATGCCGCCGAGATCCAGTTCGCGCTCGGGAGCCTGTTCCGGCGCCGCGGCGAGGTCGATCGTGCGATCGCCATCCATTCGCGCCTGCGCGATCACGGTGGCCCGGGCACGCGCGACAAGGCGGCATTCGCCCTGGCGCTGGACTATCAGAGCGCGGGGCTCATGGATCGCGCCGAACGCGTGCTCGAGGAGCTCGCGGCCTCGCGCGAATATCGTCACGCCGCACTCGATCACCTGGTAGGCATCTACGAAACCCAGGGCGACTGGGCCAAGGCGCTCAAGGTGTTTCACGAGCTGCCCCCGGCCGTGCAGCTCGAGCGCGGGCGGATCGCGGCCCACTACCTGTGTGAGCTCGCCGAATACGCCCTGGTACAGGGCGACAGCGAGCGCGCGCGCACGCTGCTGCGCCAGGCGCGCACCCATCAGCCGGCGTTGCCCCGCGCGGACATCCTCAGCGCGCGCATCAGCGAAGGAGCCGGGGATGCCGCTGCCGCGCTGCTGCTGTACCTGCACGCGCTGGAGATGGCGCCGGGCCTGGCGCTCGAGATCATTCCCTCGGTGCTCGCCATCGCCCGCCAGACCGGGCGCGCCGATATGTTGACCGAGCTGTGCGCGCGGCTGCGACACACCGGCCGGGTCACCCCGCGGCAGCTGGCATGGCTGCTCGCCACGGCGATGCCGCCCGCGGACGTGGCGCGGCTTCCCGGCATTACCGCGGAGTTCGGCGTGGGCGTGCAGTCGCCTGCCGAGGCGAGCTCGCTGGGCGCGCTTCTCACCCGCATCGGGGATGCCGGCGGCCGCTATCAGTGCGATGATTGCGGGCTCAACAGCGTCGGCTGGTACTGGCGCTGCCCGAAATGCCGTTCCTGGGACAGCATGCGTCCGGCGGTCTTCAAGTGGGCCGAGCGCACCGATCAGACCGCCGCCAGATCCTGAGGCGGCCCGTGATCAAGGCGCCATGCGCAGCGGCCAGACTTGCCTCCTTGAGGCCGCAGGCCCGCGGAGAATGTGGATGAGGAGCAGCTCGAAGTCGGCCATCCGTACCGCGGTGTTTCCGGTGGCCGGGCGCGGCACGCGCTTTCTGCCCGCGACCAAGGCGAGCCCGAAGGAAATGCTGCCGGTGGTCGACAAGCCCCTGATCCAGTACGCGGTCGAGGAAGCCCTCGCCGCGGGGGCGCGGCGCCTGGTGTTCATCACCGGCGCTTCCAAGCGGGCCATCGAGGATCATTTCGACTCCGACCAGGAGCTCGAGCTGATGCTCGAGCAGCAGGGCAAGAGCGATCTGCTCAACCAGCTGCGCAGCGTGCTGCCCTCGTACGCGTCCTGCATCTACATCCGGCAGCCGGCGCCGTTGGGCCTGGGTCATGCGGTGTTGTGCGCACAGCCGGCGGTGGGCGCCGAGCCATTCTTCGTGCATCTCGCGGACGATCTGATTCGCAGCGACGTCGCCTGCCTGGCGCAGATGGCGCAGGTCTACGAGGCCAAGCGTGCCAGCGTCCTCGGGGTGCAGGTGGTGCCGCGCCAGGACACCGAGAAGTATGGCATCGTCGCGCTGGAGGCCGACCGCGCGGTGACCAGCCGGGTGCGCAGCATCGTCGAGAAGCCCAGGCCCGCCGTGGCGCCCTCGAACCTCGCCGTGGTCGGCCGTTACGTGCTGGCTCCGGCCATCTTCGAGCACCTGGAGAAGCTGAGCTCCGGCACCGGTGGCGAAATCCAGCTCACCGACGGCATCGCCGCGCTGATGCGCGAGGAAGCGGTGTACGCCTATCGCTTCAGCGGCAAGCGCTATGACTGTGGCAGCAAGCTCGGCTACCTGCAGGCGACGGTCGAGTACGCGCTCGGTCACCCGGAGCTCGGGCGCAGCTTTCGCAGATATCTGCAGGGTCTGGACCTGGCGGCCGGCGCCGAGGCGCTGGCGCGCCGCGGCGCCGCAGGCAACGGTGGCGCCCTCGACGGCGGGGAGGCGAGCCCGCGCCGCACGGGCGCCCGCCGCAAGCGCCCGAGCCGCAAAGCCCAGGCGCCGCTGCGCAGGTCCCCGTAGCGCAGGAGGCCCGGATGTCTACGACGCGCACCTGCTTCCCCGACCGGCGACGCCGTCTGGTCACCCTCGCGTGCCTGCTGTTCGGCAGCGCCCCGGCAGCGCAGGCCCAGGTGGTGCTGGTGCCGTCCTCGCCACAGATCGGCTCTTCGAACCCGATCACCGCGGAGCCACCGGTCTCGCGTCCGCACACGCAGCCCTGTGTAGTGCAACTCTTTCAAAGCCTGAGGTTCGCCGACTTCACCCCCAAGGTGTTCGCTTACGCCCCGCCCGCTGGCTGCCCGGGACCCTGGGCGCGGGTGGTGCTCAGCGCGGACTTCACGGTGACCGCCGGGCGGCAGTTTGACCGTACCGCGGCCTTCTACCTGGGCCACGCCAACATCTATTACGGGACCACGGCCGAGCCGCGGGCTACCCTGAGCCCATCGTGGCACGTGGAGCGCGACGTCACCGACCTGACACCGATCTTTGAATCGGCCGAGACGGGCGAGGCCAACATCGGCAACTTCGTGGGCGTATCGGGCGGAGTGACCTACGACGGCATCATCTATGCCAGTGCGGCGCTCGAGTTCTATCCCGCCTCGGACGCGCAGCGCGCGCCGCGCACACCTGACCTGGTGGTGCCCGTCAACGGCCCGGGGGGCGACGCCGGCACGCTCGGCAGCAGCACCAGTCAGATCACGCAGACACTGACTCTTCCCACCAACGTGGAACGCGCCTATCTGGATGTCATCGCGCAGAGCCAGTCGAACGACGAATTCTGGTACTTCTGCGTGCCGAGCGATCAGGCCACGAACCTCGAGAGTTGCGGCAATACGCCGTTTCGCGAGACCGAGGTGACCCTCGACGGGCAGCCCGCCGGCGTCGCACCGGTATATCCGTGGATCTACACGGGGGGCATCGACCCGTACCTGTGGGAACCGATCCCGGGCGTGCAGACGCTCGACTTCAGGCCCTACCGGGTCGACCTCACTCCGTTTGCCGCCGTGCTCGCCGACGGCAATCCCCACGTACTGGGTATCAGCGTCTACAACGTCGACAGCTACTTTCTCGCCACCGCCAATCTGCTCCTTTATACGGACCACGGCGCACGGCGCGTCACTGGCGGACTCCTGAGCAGCACGCTCTCGGCGGCGCCCGCGCCGGTGGTTGCGGAACACATCCAGGTCAACCCGAGCGGCCCGACCTATACCGGCAACATCTCGGTCTCCTCGAGGCGTGAGTTCGCCATCAGTGGCTATGTCGACACCTCGCACGGCCGCGTGCAGACCACCTTCGAGCAGACCGTGAGCTTCCTCAACCGGCAGGAATTCGACGTCAGTCCCAGCACCGACATCCAGAACGTGCAGCAGGCAACCACGGTCGATTCCCGTGTCAGTACGCGCGACGGCTCCACGGTCAGCACGCGCGAGCAGCACTTCAGCTATCCGCTGAGGATCGATTTTTCATTTGTCGTCAATGCCGACGGCAGCCAGACCCAGACCACCACCAGCGAGCAGGGCGACAGCGAGCAGGGCGACCTGGTGCGTGAATCGGCCAGCGGCGGCTCGCAGGTGCATGACAGCAGCCTCGAGAACGAGGTGCGGGCAACGGACACCCTCAACTTCGACGCCGCCGGCAACTTCCTCGGCCCCTCCGGCAGCATGACGACCCAGAGGTATCGCTCGCAGGACTCCTCGGGCGGGTGCTACAGCCGCACCCTGAAAGCGCAGGCGAAAAAGCTGGTGTCGGTGAGCGACGGCAGCGGCTGCCCTCATTAAGACAGATGGCCGGTGAGCAGCGGCGCTTGCGCTTGCGCACTGCAGGCGCGCATGAGCAGCGGCGCTTGCGCTTGCGCACCGCAGGCGCGCAAAGTGGGGTTTCTACCCAGGAGGTGCCGATGGCCACTCGTCGTTCGACCGATGTCCCCGCGAAGAATCCCCCTGTACGCACCGACGCACCGCGCCCGAGCGCGCACGTGCGCCGCTCACCCAGCGAGCCCGTGCGGCTGGCGCTCACCCCGGAAGCGCGCCGCGCGATGATTGCGGAGGGTGCTTATCTGCGTGCCGAGCGGCGCGGCTTTGCGCCCGGTCACGAGACCGAGGACTGGCTGGCCGCGGAAGCCGAGGTGGACGTGCTGCTCAGGGTGGCACACGGGGGCTCGTCGCAGTAGCGGCAGCCGGCGGCGCGCCCGCCGGTCGCGGCAGCGGCGGCCGCAGCCCGTTCGAGTACAACACGCGCCCGTCGGGGCACACGAAGACCGCATCGTATTCGGGCATGCGGTTGATGATCTCGAGCGCTTTCTCAGGGCCCAGCACGAAGGCGGTCTTCGACATGCCGTCGGTCTGGGTGGCCGTGGGAGCGAGGATCGTGGCGCTGCGCACCTTGCCGGCCGAGTGACCCGTGCGCGGATCGATGATGTGGTGATAGCGCACGCCGTTTTCGTCGAAATATCGTTCGTAGTCTCCCGAGGTCGACATGGCGGTGTCGGACAGCGGGATGCGCGTTACCACCTTCCTGGGATCGTCCGGGTGACGGATGGCCACCAGCCACGGCCGCCCCATGTGATCGCCGAGGATGCGACTGTCACCACCGGCGGTCACCACCGCGTGCCGGATTCCGCGCGCCTTCAGGATCGCCACGCCATGATCGACGGCGTAGCCCTTGCCGATGCCGCCCAGGTCGATACGCATGCCGGGATGCTCGAAGCGCACGGTGTGATGCCCCTCATCGAGCAACATGTTGCGCCAGTTGACGGCCGGCAGCGCCTTCCTGATCTGCTCTTCGGTCGGATGGATGTGGCGGCGGTAGTCGTAAAGGTAACCGACGCTCGCATAGGTGATGTCGAACGCGCCTTCGGTGATCTGCGAGTAGTGCGTCGACAGCTTGATGAGATCGAACAGCTCCTTGTCCACCTGCACCGGCCCGCTGTTGGCGTGCGCGTTGATCTGTGACAAGGGGCTGGCGGGTTTGTAGTGGCTCATGAGCGCATCGATGCGGCGCATGTCCGCCATGACCGCATCCATCGCGGCATTGCCCTTCCCCGGATCGTCCGCCCACAGCTGCACGTACACGCGCGTGCCCATGATCGCTTCCGTGCGCTGCATCCAGGCCGCCTCGGCGAGGTGCGGCGCGGCGCTCGCAAGCGCGACAAGACTCCACAGTCTGGCGTTGCCCGAGTTCATCCGCTGCGATGGTACTACGCGGCCGCGCAGCCTGAGCGCCCGATACCGCCGCCGCGGGGATTGCGGTAATCTGCTCACATGGTGACACGGCGTGAGCTGCTGCTCGGTACGGCGGGCGGGTGGCTGGTCGAGCAGGTATGGGCGGGCGAGGCGGCCGGCAGTGCCTCGGCAGATACGCTCACCGCTCTCGTGGGCAAGAAACCGCTCATCCGCCGCGCCTTGCGGCCACCCAACTTCGAGACGCCGCTCGCGGATCTCGCGGCGCCTTTCACGCGCACCGACGCGTTCTTCGTGCGCTACCACCTGGCGGTCATTCCGCGCGTCGATGCGGCCGCCTGGCGGTTGCAGATAGCCGGCGCCAGCGCCCAACGCCCGCTCACCCTGTCCCTGAAAGAGCTGCGGGGTGGCTTCGAGCACGTCAGTGTGGTCGCGGTCAATCAGTGCGCCGGTAACCGGCGCGGACTGTTCACGCCGCGAGTGCCCGGAGTGCAGTGGGGCAACGGTGCGATGGGCAATGCCCGGTGGCGGGGCGTGCGGCTGCGCGATGTGTTGCAGCGAGCCGGCGTGGCGCCCGACGCGCTGGAAGTGGTGTTCGACGGTGCCGATTCCCCGGTACTGCCCGCGACGCCGGATTTCCTGAAGAGCCTGCCCATCGAGCGCGCGCTCGACGAAAACACGCTCATCGCTTTCGAGATGAATGGCCAGCCGCTGCCGCACTGGAACGGCGCCCCCGCACGGCTCATCGTGCCGGGCTGGGTCGGAACGTACTGGGTGAAGCATCTCACCGCGATCCGCATCGAGCCGCAGCCGTTCGACGGGTTCTGGATGAAGGCCGCCTACCGCGTGCCGACGGGGGCGTTTCCCGGCCGCCGCTTCGCGAGTCAGGAGAATGCCGAGACGACGCCGGTCACCGAGCTGATGGTGAACTCACTGATCACCAGCCACGTCTCGGGCGCGCGCCTGCGGCGCGGGGAGCGCGTGGAGCTCGCCGGCAAGGCGTGGGACGGCGGCGCCGGCATCGAGGGGGTGGAGGTGTCCGCCGACCGCGGGCAGAGCTGGCGTGAGGCGACGCTGCAGCCTGATCTGGGACGCTTTGCGTGGCGCGAGTTCCACTTCGCCCTCGACACCTCGAGGCCCGGCCCGCTGGACGTGGCGGTGCGGGCGCGCAGCCGCGGCGGCGCGAAGCAGCCCGACAAACTGACCCCCAACCCTTCGGGTTACCACGACAACATCGTGCAGACCGTGAGGCTGGAGGTGGCATGAGAGGCGCTCCCAGGCGCGCGGCCGCGCTGCTGACAGCGCCGGCGCTGGCCGGCGCCAGCGCGCTGCTGTGGGCAGCGGCCGGTGCGGAGGGGATACAGCTCAAGGACGCGCCCGGGCGCGACCTGACCACGGGCCGCTGCATCATCTGCCACAGCCTCGAGTACATACCGAGCAACGCGCCGGCCATGAATCGTGCGGCGTGGCAGAAGAGCATTCAGAAGATGAAGGAGCGCTTCGGCGCGCCGATCACGGACGAGGAGGCGAAGCAGATTCTCGACTACCTGGACGGCAGCTACTCCGGCAAGTCGTAGCCCGGAGCCGGGCTGCGGGAGTTGTCGAATGTCCGATCCTCCGTTTGCCGTCACCGGCATCGATCACATCGTGCTGCGGGTGCGTGCCCTGCCGAGCGCCCTGGTTTTCTACCGCGACGTGCTCGGCTGTCGTGTGGAACGCGAGCAGCCCGAGCTGGGCCTCACGCAGCTGCGTGCAGGGCGCAGCCTCATTGACCTGGTGACACTCGAGGGGCCGCTGGGCCGGGCGTCGGCGGGGGCGGGTGCCGCCGGACCCAACGTCGATCATTTCTGCCTGGCGCTCGCGCCGTTCAGCGAAGCGGACCTGTCCGCGTGGCTGGCAGCGCGCGGCGTCGAAGTCATCGCACCGGCCTCGCGCTACGGCGCCGAGGGCGAGGGACGCTCGTTCTACATCGAAGACCCCGACGGCAACCGCATCGAGCTCAAGGGTGCTCGCGCGGACGCACCACGGCAGGAGAGGGAGCCGTCAACTCAGGGGAGGGAGCCGTGAGCCTTGCGGGCAAGACACTCTTTATTACCGGCGCCAGCCGCGGGATCGGGCTCGCCATTGCGCTGCGGGCCGCGCGTGACGGCGCGAATATCGCGATCGCCGCCAAGACCACCGAGCCGCATGCGAAGCTCGCCGGCACCATCTACAGCGCCGCCGAGCAGATCGAGCGCGCCGGCGGCAAGGCGTTGCCGCTGGCGGTGGACGTGCGGGACGAGGCGAGCGTCGGCGCGGCAGTGCACGCCTGCGCGCAGAAGTTCGGCGGTATCGACATCTGCATCAACAACGCCTCGGCCATCAGCCTGGCGCCGACCGAGCAGATCGACATGCGCCGCTATGATCTCGTTCAGCAGATCAATACCCGCGGAACCTTCGCCACCTCGCGAGCCTGCATCCCGTACCTCAGGAAGGCACCCAATCCGCACGTGCTGAGCCTCTCGCCGCCGCTCGACCTGCAGCCGAAGTGGTTCGCCGGGCACCTGGCCTACTCGCTGTCCAAGTACGGCATGTCGCTGTGCATGCTGGGACTGGCGGAGGAATACCGCGCCGCCGGCATCGCCTGCAACGCGCTGTGGCCGCGCACCACCATCGCCACCGCTGCGGTGGAGTTCGCTCTGGGTGGGCCTGAGATGTTGCGCCGCTCACGCAAGCCGGAGATCGTGGCGGACGCCGCCCACGCGATCCTCAACCGGCCGGCGCGCGAGTGCACCGGACAGTTCTTCATCGACGACAGTGTCCTGTACGAGGCCGGCGTGCGCGACTTCGGGGTCTACAGCGTCGAGCCGGGGGGGACGCTTCTGGCGGACCTGTTCATCGATCGCAGCGCGAGCGCACCGCCCGGTGTGACGCTCGAGTTCCTGCGTTGAAAGCACAGGGGCCCCCATGAGTCCCCGGTCTGCGGTGAGCCGCCGCATCGTGCTGGCACGCCGCCCCAAGGGCGCCCCGAGCGCGGAGGACTTCCGCCTCGAGAGTGAGCCGGTGCCGGTGGCAGGTCCCAACCAGGTTCTGCTGCGCACCCGTTACCTGTCTCTCGATCCGTACATGCGGGGCCGCATGAATGAGGGACGCTCGTACGCGGAGCCGGTGGCGCTCGGCGCGCCCATGGTCGGTCAGACGGTGAGCATGGTGGAAGACTCCCACAGTCCCGCCTTCAAGGCCGGCGATCTGGTGCTGGCCAACGTCGGCTGGCAGGACTACGGCCTCTCGGACGGCAGCGATCTGCTCAGGATCGACGCGTCGATGCCGCAGCCCTCGTACGCCCTCGGAGTGCTCGGCATGCCCGGCCTCACCGCCTACGTAGGCTTGCTGGATATCGGACAGCCCCGGGCCGGCGAGACGGTGGTGGTGGCCGCCGCCACCGGCGCGGTCGGATCGGTCGTGGGGCAGCTCGCCAGGATCCTGGGGTGCCGCGCAGTCGGTGTCGCCGGTGGCCGCGAGAAATGCGAGTACGCGCTCAAGACGCTGGGGTTCGACGAGTGCCTCGATCACCGTGAGCCCGAGCTGCCACGGCGGCTCGCGGCGGCCTGCCCGCAGGGCATCGACGTGTATTTCGAGAATGTCGGTGGCGCGGTTCTCGGCGCGGTGCTGCCGCTGCTCAATATCGGGGCGCGGGTGCCGCTGTGCGGCCTCATCGCCTGGTACAACCTCGAGAAGCTTCCCGAAGGGCTCGACCGCACCCCGCAACTGCTGACGACGGTGCTGCGCCAGCGGGTGAAGATCCAGGGATTCATCATCTTCGATCATTACCACCGCGCGCCGGTATTCCAACAGGACATGAGCGGATGGCTGCGCGAGGGCCGGGTGCGCTACCGCGAAGAAGTCATCGACGGCCTGGAGAACGCGCCGCGGGGACTCATGGGGCTGCTGCGCGGGGAGAATTTCGGCAAGCTCATCGTGCGCGTGTCGGAGTGACGCTCATGCAGGACGTGGTGAAAGTCTCGTGGGTATTCGACGTCATCTCACCGTTCGCTTATCTCGCCTTCCCGCAGCTCTCGCGCCTGCCCGCCCACGTGGGCGTCGAGTTCGTGCCGGTGCTGTTCGCGGGCTTGCTGCAGCACTTCGGGCAGCTGGGACCGGCGGAAATTCCCTCCAAGCGGCGCTTCACGTACCGCTTTGCCCTGTGGCGGGCGCGCCAGCTGGGACTGCCGATGCGCATGCCGCCGGCGCATCCCTTCAACCCGCTCGCCGCGCTGCGGCTGATCATCGCCGCAGGCAGCGATCGACGCGCCGCCGGCACCGTGCTTGGCGCTGTATTCCGCCAGGGGCGCGACGTGGCCGATCCGGCGGTGATCGCCGAGCTCGCGCGTGAGTTGGGCGTCGCGGACCCGCAAGCGGCTCTCGGCGACGCGACGGTCAAGCAACGCCTGCGCGATAATACCAACTGGGCGAGCTCGCAGGGCGTATTCGGCGTGCCCACGCTGGTGATCGGCGACGAGCTCTTCTGGGGGCACGACGCATTCGACATGGCGCTCGAGTACCTGCAGCATCCGGATGCCTTTGGGGATCCGGACATGCAGGCCGCGGATACTCTGCCGGTCGGCGCTACGCGCCCGCTGCCTGCCGCGTGACGGGCGCGCCGGCGGCGCCCTTCGCCCAGGCGCGCAGCAGATGCACCTGCAGGCGCAGCTGCTCGATCTGCCGCGCTGCCGGCCAGTCGCGCTCGTTGGCCACCGCGCTCGCGGTGAGTCCGTTGATGAAGGTGACCAGCGAGCGCAGCACCTGTTCTCGCTTGGCGGGCGACCACTGCGAGCACTCCGGCCAGCACTGTATCAGGCAGCGCTCGAACAGACGCAGGTACTCGCGGTGCACCCAGCTGTTGATGCGCTTGAGACGCTTGTCGGTGCTGACCTGTCCCCAGAAGGTGGTCCAGAACGCGCACTCGGTGCGCCGATGCTCATCGACGGGCAGGGCCTCGGTGAGCAGCGCCAGCAGATCCGGCCGGGCCCTGGCTGCCACCGGCTGTGTCAGGCGCTCGTCGATGCGCCGCAGAATGAGCCGCAGGGCCGCGATGATGATGTCCTGCTTGGTATCGAAGTAGTGCGCCAGCATGCCGGTGGTGTAACCGGCCGCGCGTGCGATGCGCACCATGCTGGCCCCGTCGAAACCGTGCTCGGCCACCACCCGACAGGCGACCAGGGCAATCTCGTCCCGGCGCTGCGCATGATCGACGATCTTGGGCATGAGGCGATGGTACTGGCAATTACGCGCTCTGGGCAGCCGCCCGGTCGTCCGGATCGAGGCCGGTGTCCGCGGCGGCCGCCCGTCGTCTGTCCAGGTGCAGGTCGAGCGAGCGACAGGCGAGCAGGTAGATGCCGGCGGCGAGCGGCAGGCCCACCAGCATGGCGATATCCGCGCCGCCGAGCGCGCGCGCGACGGGTCCGGTGTACAGCCCGGAGCTGAAGAACGGGATCATGACGACAAAGCCCACCACGTAGGCCACGAGGCCACGCCAGTTCCAGCGCCCGTACATGCCGCTGGGGTTGAAGATCTCGCGGATCGAGTAGTGGCCTCGGCGCACGAGGTAGAAGTCGACCAGGTTGATCGCCGTCCACGGAGTGAACAGGTACAGCAGCAGCGAGAGCAGATCCTGGAAGCGGTTGACGAAGTTGCTGGAAGAGCCGAGCGCGATGGCGTTGCTCGCCACGAACGCCACCGCGAGACTCGCCAGGCGCTTGCCCACCGTACAGCGCAGCGGTCTCAGCGTGTCAGCGCAGCTCAGCAGCGTCAGCGAGGCGCCGTAGAAGTTCAGGGCCGATATGGTGATCAGGCCGAGCAGGGCGCCCACCAGTAACACCTTGCCCAAACCGGGAAGCACGAGGTCGGCGGCGTGCTGCATGGCGGCGGCGACGTCGAGCGTCGGCGCAGCGGCCGCCGCGACCGTGCCGACCAGCATCATCCAGGCGCCACCGACGAACGCCCCGAGGTAGGTCCACCAGAACGACGCCCGTACGCCGACGTCGCGCGGCAGGTAGCGGGAATAGTCCGATACGTAGATCGACCAGCTCAGCTGGTAGGACGCCGCGGCGAACAGCTGTGCCAGGAACGGTACGCCGCGAAAACCCGCCGCATCCCACTGCGCAGCGGGGAACCTGAGGAGCAACAGCCCGCCGAGTGTAAACACCGTGAGGAGCGCAATCATCAGGTAGGCGAAAGCGCGTTGCGCAAGATGGATCTTGTCGTAGCCGACCGCGGCGAGGCCGACGGCGCTGAGCGCGAACAGGACGATGGCCGCCGGGGAGGTGGCCGAGATCGACGCGCTGAGTTGATGCAGCGCCTGGGCGGCGAGCACCTGGTTGAACGCGTTGAAGCCGATGTAGGCGACCAGGGCCGCCGCCCATACCAGCAGCGCGCCGCGGTAACCGAACTGCGGCCGCGACTGGATCATCTGCGGCAGGCCCAGCTGCGGCCCCTGGGTGGAGTGGAACGCCATGAAGAACGTGCCGAGCAGGCACCCCGCCACCACCGCCACCGCGGTCCACAGCAGGTTGCCGCCGAGGGTGATGCCGAGCACGCCGACGGCGAGCGTGGCGAGGTGCGCGTCCCCGGAGAACCACACCGGCCACAGGTGCCAGACCTTGCCGTGCCGCTCGGCGAGCGGCACGTAGTCGATCGAGCGCTTTTCGATGAGCGTGCCGTTCCCCATGTGCTCAAGGCGAATGAGGTCGCGGCACGACCTCGTAGCCGGGGATCTTGGGCTCGTCGTCGACCATCTGTGCCGGAAATCCCTCCCCCAGCACCCGCACGCCGCAGGCGTCCTCGAGGCGCCGGATGATGTTCGGGGAGAGCTCGCGCTCGCCGTAGCGGCGCGCACCGTCCCTGAATATGCCGAGCACCAGCGGGGAGAGCTCCAGCGGCACCTCGAGGTCCTTCGCGAGTGCCTCGAACAGTCCCACGTCCTTGATGACCAGATCCATGGTGAAGTTGATGTCGCGGCTGCCGTTGAGGATGACCTGCGACTCGGTCTCGTGCACGAACGAGTTTCCGGAGGAGATGCGGATCGCCTCGTAGGTCGTGTTCATGTCGAGGCCCGCCACCTTGGCGACCGTGAGCGCCTCGGCGAGGGCCGCGAGATGCACCGTGCACAGGTAGTTGGTGAGGACTTTGAGCATGGAAGCCGAGCCGACGGGCCCGGTGTGCAGGATGCGCTGGCCGAGAATCGACAGCACCGGCAGGACACGCTCGAAGGCGGCGCGCGAGCCGCCGGCGAAGATCGAGATATTACCGGTGGCGGCGCGGTGACAGCCGCCGGACACCGGGCAATCCATGGCGGTGGCGCCTCGCTCCTCGACGCGCGCGGCCAGGCGCCGCGCCTCGGCGTGATCGGTGGTGCTCATTTCGAGCCAGATCTTGCCGGGAGCGAGCCCGGCGAGCACACCATCGGGCTGCTCCATCACCTGTGCCGAGACCGCCGGCGAGGGCAGGCAGGTGATCACCAGATCGACGCCCGCGGCGAGCTCGCGGGGGGAGCTCGCCGCCCTGGCGCCACGCTCGACCAGCGACGCCACGCGCTGCGGGTCCAGGTCCCGCACCGTGAGCTCGATGCCGTGGCGCAGCAGGTTGCCGGCGAGTGGGCCGCCGACGTTGCCCAGGCCGATGAAGCCGATGCGCGGATCGCTCATGTGTACGACTCCATGTGGACGCGTGCGATAGCCGCCGCGCGTTCGCGCGGCATCACGGGGCGGGATGCGGTTGTCGGACGCCGCCGGGGGCGCGTCGTTGATGCTGTCGTATGCCGGCGTGCAAAATCAAGTGCGCCTGACAGCACAGGCCACGGGCCGCGACCTGGCCGGGCGCCCCCTGGCCGCGAGCAGACCCGTAAGGGCAAGGCCGTATCGGCGGCATCGCGCCCCGTGGGATCACGATCCGATCGGGAACACGATCGGGTTTTTCCGGATAAGCCCTACCGTATCATCCCAAGAAAAGGCGCATTCGACCCTCTGTGAACGAACGGGACTCGCGGCTAATTTGCGAGCCATGTTTTCGCGGCAGCGCTCAACCCTTAACCACACACCGGGTCGGGGTTCGACCCGGGTACTTGCCGCTGTGCGAGTGCTCAGTTTCATCGTGGTGGCTTGCGGCTCGATCCGGGTAGAGGTGCTGGCGGCCGACGCGCCCGCGGCGCAATCGCTGGCGCAAAAGAGCGGTTGTTTCAAGTGCCACGGCGTCGACAAGAAGAAGGACGGGCCAGCGCTGCGCGACGCCGCCGCGAAATACAAGGACAAGGCCGACGCGCAGGAAAAACTGGTCTACCACGTGACGAGTGGCGAGAAAGTGAAGTTCGAAGACGGGCATGAGGAAGAGCACAAGAAGGTCAAGACCAGCGATCCGAACGAAACCAAGAACCTGGTCGCCTGGATTCTTACCTTGCAGGGCGGCACCAAGTACTGACTTGGCCCGCCCGGGCGCCGGTTAGAAGAACGAATAGTTACAACGGCTGAGAGCTGAGAGGTCTCCATGATGTTACGCGGCGCCACATTGCTGGCGGTTCTGCTGCTCGGTGCGTGGGGCGGGGCTTCGCGAGCCGAAGAGGCCGTCCCCGGAACCGACCGAACCCTCAAGGGAGATGCGGTTTGCACGCACTGCCATGACGAGACGGAAGCCAAGCCAGTTCTGTCGATCTACAAGACGCCGCATGGCGTCAAGGCCGATGAACGCACGCCGGGGTGCCAGTCCTGTCACGGCCCGAGCGTGGCGCATGTCAAGAATCCCGACGGCGCCTCGACCCGCCCGCTGGTCGATATCAACTTCGGAGTAAGAGGCGCGGCGGCCGCGCGCCTGCAGGCGGAAACCTGCCTCAGCTGTCACACTGGCGGACAGCGCGAGCACTGGGCGGGCAGCGAACACGAGCGTCGCGACGTTCCCTGCACCTCCTGCCATGTGATCCACGCGGCGCAGGATCGTGTCATGAACCGCGTGACGCAGCAGGAGACGTGCTTCACCTGCCACAAGACGCAGCGTGCCCAGATCCACCGGATCTCGGCGCATCCGCTGGCGGTCGGTGAGATGGGGTGCTCGGACTGCCACAACCCGCACGGGTCGATCGGACCCGTGCTCATGACGAAGAACTCGATCAACGAGACCTGTTACACCTGCCATGCCGAGCGGCGCGGCCCGTTCCTGTGGAGTCACCAGCCGGTGCAGGAGGACTGCACCACCTGCCACACCCCGCATGGCTCGAACAATCCCGCGCTGCTCAAGGCCCGGACACCGTGGCTGTGCCAGGAATGCCATACCTCGGACCATTCCGGGCCGATGAACAGCGGCGCCAACCTGCCGGGCGGCAACGCCACGACCGTGAACGGGCTGTTGCCGCTTGCGAATCAGAGTCCCCGTTCGCAGCTGAACGCACGCAACTGCCTCAGCTGCCACTCCATGGTCCACGGTTCGAATCATCCGGCCGGGGCGCGATTTAGCAAATGACCGCGGAAACATCCAGCATGACCACGAACGCTAACAAGAAAACCCGCTGCCGCGCGGCGCTCCTCACTCACTGCGTGCTGCTGAGCACGGCGTTTGCCTGGCGAGCGGATGCGGCCGAGCCGGCGAGCGGCGAGCAGGCGATCCGCGAGCTGACGCAGCCCACGAGCGAGCTCGAGGTCGGTGTGGGCGATGTGACCCAGGGTTCCTACAAGTTCGGCGAATACAACGGTCTGCAGCGCGAGGGCGCGTTTCCAATTCTGAACTTCGACCTGTCGGGCGGGGGGCTTTACAACTCCGACTCGCTCGAGCGCTGGTCAGCCCGCGGCGCCGATCTGGGGATCGACACACGCCAGCTCGACGTGGACTACGCGCAGCAGGGCAAGTTCCGTATCGACCTGGGCTACGACCAGCTGCGGCACAACATTTCCGATACCTACCAGACGCCGTATATCGGGGCCGGCACGGACCTGCTGCTGCTGCCCTCCGGGTGGCTCAAACCCAACGTGCCTCAGGTCAACCCCAATAATCTCAACGACCGGGCGCTCTCGCCGATCACGGGACTCGCGAGCGCCGTGACCAGGACCGGTCAGGTGGCGCCACCGGACGCGACACAGCGCGCCGCGGTCAACGCCATCATCAACGCCGACGTTCCGGCCTTTCACAACTACAACCTGTATACCAATCGCTACCGCTGGAATGCCGGCCTGGCGGTGAATCTGTCGCGCCACTGGCAATTCATCGCGGGGGTACGCCAGGAGCGCAAGGACGGGACGCAGCCGCTGGGCGCGGTCTCATCCGGCATCCAGGAGAACTCGGTGATCCTGCCGGAGCCGATCGACACGGTGACCGAGCAGTACGACGCGGGCTTCCGCTACGCCAGCAGCCGCGCGAGCTTCGACATCGGTTACTACGGGTCGATCTTCCACAACGACATCAAATCGATCACCTGGAGTGACCCGCCCGACGCGACGCAGACGCCCAGCATGTCGAGCGCGCCGAGCAACCAGTTCCATCAGCTCAACATCGCCGGCGGATACAGCTTCACGCCCGGCACGCGCCTCACGGTCGCGGGCTCCTATGGACGCAGCACGCAGAATGAAGCCTTCCTCAGCGATGCTTCGCTGCCGCTCGGCCTGCCGGCCTCCTCGGCCGATGCGCTGATCATCAGCACCGCGCTGGACGTGAAGCTGACGGCGCGTCCGACACGGGCCCTGAATCTGGGGGCCGAGTACCGCTTCGATGACCAGGACAACCGAACCCGCGTCGGGCGGTACGTGTTCTACGACGCCAACCTGCAGCCCGGACCCAACCCGTCGGCGTTCAACGCCGCGCTCGGGCTGGCCCCCGGCACGCTGAGCAGCAACGTCAATATCTTCGAGAACCGCCCCCACAGCCGGCGGCTGAACCAGGCGGACCTGAACGCGGATTACGCAGTGGCGGCCGGGCACAATGTGGCGCTTGGCTATCGCTGGCA